>CAZZZL010000057.1:0-27186 GCA_964658655.1 uncultured Acetobacteraceae bacterium
GTACTGAGCGTTCGGTACTGCCCGTGACGGCGAGTCACTCGTAGCGGAGGGCTTCGATGGGGTCTAGCGTGGACGCGCGCCACGCGGGATAAATGCCAAACACCAGGCCGATCACACATGAAACGACGAATCCGGTAATCGCCCACTGGCCCGATACCGACGCCGGCAGCACGGCAACGAGTGCCTTGATAACGAACGTGATCAATGCTCCGGCAATCACGCCAATCACGCCGCCGAGTGCGCACAGTGTGATGGCTTCCAGTGTGAACTGCAGCAGGATATTTTTCTTGGTCGCGCCCAATGCTTTGCGTACGCCGATTTCGCGTGTTCGCTCGGTCACGCTCACCAGCATGATGTTCATCACGCCCACGCCGCCAACCATCAGGCCAACGCTTGCGACCGCGACCATGAAGGCGAACAGTCCGCCGGTGATCTGCGACCACAGGCGGGTCAGCGCATCGGGACCGCTGATATCGAAGTTATCCGGCGCTTCCACGTGAACTTTGCGACGTCGCCGCAGCAGTTCAGTTACTTCATCGATAGCCAATGCCTTGTTTTTCGCATCGTCATAGCGCGCTACGATGAAATAGTCTTTCACCTCGGGATGGATCTTGCGGAAGGTCTCCAGTGGAAAATAGGCAGAATTATCTTCAGGATTCTTTCCACTGCCAAACGGCTGTTTCCGCGGATCGAACGCGCCGATCACGGTGAAAACCTCGCCTTCGATCTCGACATCCTTGCCGATCGGAGAGATCTGCCCGAACAGCTTGTCCACCGTATCGTGGCCCAGCACGACGACGTTTGCTCGCCGCCTCTCCTCGTCGTCCGTCCACATCCGCCCGGCGCTCAGGTCAATCTCATTGACATCTTTAATGGCCGAAGTCGCACCCTGCAGAATCGTGTTCTGCATCTTGTTCTTCCCGTACTTCACCGCGACATTGCCGACATTCAATTGCGGGTTCGAATAGCGCAGCTCTGGATCAACCGCGACAATATGCGGCAGGTCCCGCATCGCAATTGCATCGTCATACGAAAGCTTCTTGCGCGTCAGCATCTCCGTCGTCGGATTCACCGCGATAAACGGGATGTGATAGCACCACAACACATTGCTGCCGAAGGAATTCGCGAACTTCTCGACATTGTTGTTCAGGCCATTGATGACCGACGAAATAACGATCACGGTCGTCACACCGATCACGATACCGAGCACCGTCAACCCGCTGCGCATCTTGTTCGTGCGCAGCGTGTCCATCGCCATCCGCACCGATTCTCTCGCGTCCAGCCATCGCATCAGCATTCCCTCAAATCATTCATCGCCGCGCCAGGCCCATCCCGACAAAAGCGGAGCGACCTGCATTCGCCCACCAGTCACAATCACCCCGTCGACCAGCGGAAGGCCCACTTCTCCCCAACCTACGGGCGGCAAAGCCGCGTCTGGCCGTACGCGCAGTCCTACAGTTCAGAGCGCAGCGCAGTAATCGGATCCAGCTTCGCTGCCTTCTGCGCCGGATACACCCCAAAGAAAACGCCCACACCAAACGCCACTGCCAGTCCCGCAAACACCGCCCAGATCGCGACATCCGATTCCCATCCAGCCGCAAGAGTGATGCCCTTCGCAATTCCCACGCCGAGCGCCACGCCAATCAATCCGCCAATCGACGACAAAGCTGCAGACTCAATCAGGAACTGCACCATCACATCGCGCCGCTTCGCGCCCAGCGCTTTACGCACGCCAATCTCGCGGGTCCGTTCCGTCACGCTCACCAGCATGATGTTCATGATGACGATGCCGCCAACCACCAGCGAGATAGCCGAGATGAAGACCAGTACCATCGCGAAACTCGAACTGATGCTCTCCCACAACCCAACGAACGACGCATTCGTATCGACTGTAAAGTCGTCATCGGAGCCAGGCGCATCATGCCGGCGCGACCGCAGAATCGTCCTTACCTCATCGACCGCGCGGTCCAGCCGCTCCCCCGTCGACCCGGCGCTCACATGAATCTCCACCGAATCATTCGTGCCATACGTATGCGTATACGCCGTGATCGGCACCGCAACCCAGCTGTCCTGGCTCTGCCCCAGCGTCGTTCCCTGCCGTTCCGCAATGCCAATCACCGTGTAGATGCCGCCGTCAACACGGATCTCCTTACCCAGCGGATCTTCGCCCGGCATCAGGTTATCGACAATGTCGTAGCCGATGATCGCCACATGCGTTGCATGTTCTTCTTCTGCCGCGGTCCATACCCGTCCGCGGTCAATGTTGGTGCTTGCGACTGGCGGCATGGTCCATGTCCAGCCGCGGATCTCGGTGTTCTTGCTCGACTTCTTGCCATACACAATCGTGCCTGTCTTGCTGAGAGACGCAGCAGTTGTCCGGCAGAGTTTGCAGTCGTCGACGACGGCCTGGTAATCCGCCATCTTCAGATTCTTGCGCTTGTTGTAGCGGAGAAATTCCTCTGCGTCGAAGATGACAGACGGCGTCTTTCGCGCGGTGAAGACATCCGCTCCATAGCCGTAAATCTTGGTAGCGACAAAGTGGTTGGCGCCGTTCACCAACGTCACCACGGCAATCACAGACGCCACTCCGATCACCACGCCAATGAGCGTCAGCACAGATCGGAGCTTGTTTGCCCAGAGTGACGCCAGGGCGATGCGGATGGCTTCCTGTAATTGCATGGTTGCTTGCTAATCCAGTGTTTCAGGTGAAGTGAGTGTAGCAGGCAGGGCATTCGGCAGGGCAGCGTTAAAGCATGGCTCTCGCCAAGCTTACTTTTTGACCAGTTCCATCGAAAGTCCACTGGGCACGATTGGAATCACCAGCTTCTCGCCGTGCTGTGCCGCCTGCAGACGCGCAGCATAAACGGGGAAATGCTCATCCTCAAAGCCGCGATGGAACCAGTTGCGCGCAACGCCGATCGGCATCAGGAGAAAGACGCATACTGCTGCCCGGCTCCACGCGCGCGACGGCGCATACAGTGCACACCATGCAGCACTCCATAGGAACGCAAGCATGGGCAGGAACCAGTAGCGGCCGCCGCCATCCACTGCCAGTTGCTGCCACAACGGCATGCTTCCCGGAAACAACGGCGTATGCAGCGACGCCACGAAAATCAGTCCGCAGAAGACGACAAAAAAGCGCATCGCCACGCTCATCCATCGCATGGCGTAGCCCATCAGCGCGATGCCGAATACGTCCGCGAGCAGAGTCACGGCCAATGGTGCGGTCCCGTGCCATGAAGCGAGCCCGCTGCTGCCGAGGATCGATCCAACAAATACGTGGCCGCCCAGCAATCGAAGAAACAGCACCGGTGTCGCGCCCAGTACCGTCGTGCTGCGCGCGCGCGTGACGATCAATCCCAGCTGCAGCAACGCTCCCGGCGCCGCCACACCGGCCAGCACAATGCTCCAGCTCTGCTTCCGCATCCAGGCGTAAACCAGCATCAGCGGTAACAGAACAATACAGAACGGGCCGCTCACGCTGCCAATCGCAAACAACTGCAAGTCTGACAGACGGCTACCCCAGGCGACAGGCGGTTCGGCAAAAGCAATGAGCACCATGAGGAGTGCCAGGTGCCACTGCGCATTCGTTAGTACAACGTGCACTTCAAGAGAATTCGGCAGCCCCACATAAATGACGGCGAACACGCACCGCAAGGACAGCCGACCCCAGCTGCGGCATCTCGCCGAGAGCAACACCGTCACCGGCAACACCTGCAGCAGCAGCCCCGCGATGGCCATCACCAGCGGCGCCCATCGAAACGGAACCAGCAGGGCAATTCCAGCCACCAGACGTTGCAACGTGTTCAGATACCCGCCCTCGGGCAGCGTCAGTGAGTGAAGCCAACCGGCATTATAGGCCTGGGCAAACCACACCCGCCCGTCCTCCGCATAAAACTGCGCATGCAGAAAAAGCCCGGGCCGCCGTGTGAGAAGCGCTGCAAGCACCAGCAGGAACACCCAGCATTGTGAAGATGCAGTCAAGCCTTCGCGTGCGCTCAGCTTTTCCTCGATCGCATCAAGGCGTGTCCGGCCATTTCTCATCACGGAGTATCTGCCTGAACTCAAAGGACGGCCCTTATCGCATTGCCAGACGGCGCACGATGGAGCATCCTGTCGCGCAGCCGCAGCGACGGTCGTTCAATCAGATAGTACGAGCAGGCCGTCGCTGCAAGCATGCCGAGAAAGTTGAATGGAAAGTAGCGCATCATCGCCCCGGTGAATAATTGCTGATACAGGTACAAGCTATAGGAAACTACACCGATATACCTGGCGGGCTTCGTATTCAGTATCCTTCCCGGCACCGACAGCGGCTTTCTCACCACGTAGACAAGGAGCCAGCTCATGGCTATTCCCGACAGTGTCAGATACGTAAACCGGAAGCTCTCCGCCGCAAAAACCGCCAGCAGCGGCAGCGCGATAAATGCAGCTATCCAGGCGATGTGAAACGTAATGACATGCAGCCATCGATGTGCTCTCTCGGCGAATGCAGGCGTCCGCCAGATGAGGGCCAGCAGGCAGCCAAACATCAGCGTATCGACGCGCGTATGCAGCATACCCGACACCTTTCCATTGGCGACCATCACCGGAAAGAGAAAATAGGTGGCGACCCGTGAAAATGGCGCCAGAACGATCAACCAGATTGCCAGTCTGCGCACACGGGACATACTCAAGAACTTCATGCAGAACGGCCAGAACAGGTAAAACTGTTCTTCCATACTCAAAGTCGAAGTGTGCGCAAGCAATCCGCCGTGCGCCGAAGGAACGTAATTCCATGTATACGTCGCAGCTGCCGCTACGTTTTGCCAGCGCTGATGGATACCTGCAAAACCCAGCAGCAATACAACTCCGATGTAAATATAAAACGGCGGAAAGATCCGAAAGGCGCGTCGTATATAAAACCCTTTCAGGTTGATGGAATCAGTGGATCTCTTCTCCTTCTCTAGTAGAAATGTAATCAGAAATCCGCTAATCACGTAGAACAGAGACACACCGACCTGGCCAAGTTCGAATAGATATCGACCTATATGAAGATTGCTCACCATTGCCTCGGCGCAGTGAGCGAGCAGCACGAGCATAATTGCCAAAGCCCGCAATCCATCGAGCGATGGAACAGATCGGGCACTGGCCGTCTGAGTGGCGCTGTTCAACGAGTCAGCCGCTGGTGGTAGGGCGCCCAATACGGCTCTCTCCTGCGTATACGGCGGCCTGCGCCTGCATCGCCTGATAGGACGGAGTCATCCCGAGCAGCTTCATCGGCTTCAATGGTTCCAGGCTCTCTTTCTTTCGCGACATTTCCATCGCCAGCAGCACGTACGCCGGATACTCATAGCGGTTTTGAATGAAGGGACTCACCGAAGAAAAGATCATGTAAAAGAGCGCAAAGTGTACAAGCGGCCTGCCCAGACGGAAACGCCCATTCAGAAGCATCCAGCCCAGGAGCGCCAGCATGGCAATGCTGTGCAGGTTGCCGATGACAGTGTTCTGCAGTTCATGGAAATCGGAATGGATCCATTCATTCAGGAAATAATTCACCTGCAGCAGTCGGCCGCTTACATTCATTAGCATCTTTGGCCACACAGCCAGGAAGAATCCTCCCTTGTTCTGGATAGCGTTCAGGCGCGCAATCGTTCCCGTTGTAATCTGTCCCTCAAGAGCCGTATAGGAAGCAAGCAGCCCGCTGAATCGCCACGCAATCGCAGCCCAGGTCGCCGAAAGTATCATCAGCAGTAGAAAGATGACTGTCTTTGGCTTGTCTCGAAAGGACCGGCGCGACTTCAGGAACATGAACAGGAGAATGAAGGCGGTCTGCTGCCACCTTGCCATAGTGGAAACCAACAGGCAAAAAAACAGCACCAGCTTGCGATTCTTTTTCGCATACAGATATTTGGCGAAGAGCGTGCACCCGGCCATCGCTAGTATTTCTTTATTCAGAGTTAAAAGAGCCGGCACTGTCAACGCATCGGCAATCATCAGAAACACGAAAACGCGCTTGCTTAAACCGGGTACGAACGACGCCGCCCACACACAGAAGGCGAACAAAAAGCAGTTAAAGATCGCCACGCCAAATTCATTCCTGAAAATAAACGCAATAATGGCGGGACCAATGACACTTCCACCCAGGCTGATCTGGTCATCAGACGCCCCCTCGGCCAGCGCAGCACCAGAAGAATCAATCCCAGCTGCCCGAAAGTAGGCGCCCGAATCCGCAACAATGCTGTAGACCTTCGGGAATTCGTAGAGCGGCTCCACAGAAAACGTGTACCAGATCCAGCACAGCGACAGGTACAGGCACAGCCCGCCGATCGCCAGCCAGCTGATCAGCGGCTTGGGCCGGAACCATTGATGATCAACCCTTGGGGCATCAGGCAAAACAGGCATGCTTCTTAAAGATACGCCAGACCGCCGAATCTATGCAGGTGGGCCTGTAAGCCGAATTCTGTCGTGAACGGCCATTCCTCTAGGCGCCGCATTACTGCGGACACTCGTCAGCAACCTACCCGGAAGTTTCCGCTGAACGCGTCGTTAGACACGCGCAGGACCCTCGTTGGCGCGCCGGGCCGGCACGCACCTCCAGGCAACTGGGTCAGCCCGGAAGTTCCCTCCCTATTTGGTCTTGCTCCGTGTGGGGTTTACCATGCCCCGCGCTTTACAGCGCGAGCGGTGCGCTCTTACCGCACCTTTTCACCCTTACCGCGCCGTCCCTGCGAACAACGCGGCGGTATTTTCTCTGTGGCACTGGCCGTATCCAGGCCTTGAAACCTGGACCCCGGACGTTATCCGGCACACTGCCCTGCGGAGTTCGGACTTTCCTCCCCCGCGCAACATGACCCATACAAGTACAGGCACCCGCGCGGCAGCGGCCGTCCAGCCCACCTGCATCTCTATGCTACCAGCGAAGGCAGCGCCACAACGATTGCCATCATGACGAGAACCGCGTCTCCTCATCTCCACCACCTATGCCGGAGCAGTCCTACCGGCGCAACGCACAAGTCGCCGAACGCACAGTACCCGGTACGATGGAGAGACGATGAAGCCCGTACCACTGCCAAAAGCATGGAATCCCATTCGCATCCACCGCGCGCTCCTGGCCGCGATCGCATTCCTTTCCGTCGCCTTCATCGCACTCTTCTTCTACATCGCATTCAGCCGCATGCACTTCCCCCTGCAGCTCGAATGGCTCGAAGGCGGCGTGCTCGACACCGCTGTCCGCGTCCTGCATCACCAGGCCATCTACGTGCAGCCCTCGTACCACTTCGTCCCGAACATCTACACGCCGCTCTTCTTCTACGTGGCCGTCCCAATGCTTAAGCTGCTCGGCACATCTTTAGCAACGCTGCGTCTCCTCGGCATCCTCTGCACTGCAGGATGCCTGGCGCTGCTCTTCCTGCAGACGCGCATGATCACCCGCAATACACTTGCAGGTCTGCTCAGCGCCGGACTCTTCGCCGCCCTCTACGGCTCGGTCGATGCGTGGTACGACCTCGCACGCATTGACATGCTCTTCCTGTTCCTCACCCTGCTCGCCATCCTCTTGTCCTATAGAGGCCAAGCCGTCTTCGCTGCTCTGACCTTCGTCCTCGCCTATCAGACCAAGCAGGCAGCCGGCATCATCGCCGTCTTCGTCCTGCTGCATGAACTGCAGAAACCACGCCGCACCGTCCTTGGCCTCGCAACATTCTTCATCGGCACCGTCGGCTCCATCTTTCTGCTGAACCACGCCAGCCACGGCTGGTATGACTACTACACACTGAACCTGCCATCCCACCACGCGCTGGTGCCGGTCGAACTTATCTCTTTCTTTACGCGCGGCCTTTTCGCCCATCTGGGACTTGCGTTTGCAGTCATCTCTCTCGGCGTCATCTTCTCCCGCTGGCGTTCACCGGAAAATTCCAGGCCGGCCTTTTTCCTGATTGCCACCACCACCGGCACGTTTCTCTCCGCACTGTCCGGCCGCATCCACAGCGGAGGCTCCGTCAACGTCATGCTTCCGCTGTACGCGTGGATCTGCGTCCTCCTCGGCATCGCCCTCGCCACCCTTCTTTGCAGCGAAGCAGTTGCAGCCCTAACGCCACAGCTGCAGACGGTCGTACTCATCATGTGTCTCATGCAACTCTGTGCGCTCGTCTATCCGCTGGACAAAATACTACCCAGCCGCCTGGCTACGCAGCAGGCCCAGCTTGCTTTCGAAAAGATTGCGGCCACTCCAGGCGATCTCTTTGTTGTCGGCAACTCCGTCGATCTTGCGCCCGCCGGCAAGCAGACATTCGCCAACTCCGTAGCCGTTTTTGACGTCCTGCGCGCTGACCACGGTCCCGTCGCAGCAGCCCTCCGGCAGGACCTCGCCGATGCCATCGCCCAGCATCGCTTCGCCGCCATCGTGTCGCCGGGCGAGTTGCATGCGGGCTTCCTCTACGACGGTTCGCCTGCTCAACTCGGCGCGGCGTACTCGGATAAGCAGCAGACGGTCCTTTCGCCGGAAGCCTCCGTCGAACTGGAAAAAATCGTTCCTTCGTCCATAGCCCCTGCGGAAATTTATCTCGCCAGGTAGCCTTTGAGCAAAAATGCAGATGCTGTCATGTAAGCCACTTCGCCAGACAGGCTTTTTTTAGGAAGAAGCCTTGCTATTGGATCTTGTCTCACATGGCACTGACTTTGCTTTTGCCCTGGTACAGTTCCCTAGTTCTTCAACAAGATCGCCATGCCGGCAAGCGAATCAAACTTGATCTTCTTCATCTGCTCATTGATCCATGCCAGCACGTGAGGATAGTGACTCGTCGCCCGCGTAAAAGCCTGTACCACCCGCACCACGTGTTCTTCCGCAAAATTCTCTTTGTAATGCGCAGCAATGCCCACCAGCAGCCCATTCACCCAGGCAAACTGCGTCGTCATCAGGATGTAATCGTCGAAAATCCCCTGCTGCCTGAAATGCTCGTTACCCTCAAGACTGAACGGAAACAGAGTCTGATACATATAGTTGATCAGATAATTTTCCAGGATATGCGGAAACTTCTCAAAGAAAGGTCGGTGATACAGCATCTCCGCTCCGAGAAAACGCTGCACATCATCGCCGCCAGCTGGTTCCTGCGGCGTTGCTATCCCTTCCACAAACGTCCAGAACGTCTCTCGAAAACGAGCGCCGCACACCGGGTCCTTGACATGGCTGTCTGTGAGCTGAAAAATCACTTTCAGCTTCAATGCAGGGTTGGTCTGAACACTTTCCAACTCAACATGCAGCCACCTGTTTTCGATCACCTGGCGATACTCCGCCAGCATCGCCGGCACCGTTGCATCCTCCTCTTCAGTCGCGATGCGGTCGAGCCTTTCACACAGCGATCCAATAAGTAGCAGTCTCTGCCATAAAGGCCGCGTGCGGTCCCTTACCACGTCGATCAGCAGTGCACGCACTGCATGAAAATGTCCATAAGGCTTGTGGATGGAAGAACCCGCAGCCTCAGCGCGTCTGGCGACAGTATCCGCGCGGAATTCCCCCGAAAGTAAGTTGCCCGTAACCTGCATTGCTTTCGGATTGAGCAAGACATTTCGTGCCGCCTCCGGGCACGACAGCGTCAGTGATCCTTCGAGCACGCCATCCACACTGTTCAGCGTCCGCGGATAAATGGAGCAGGTCGACGAAAGCAAAGCCCCGCCATATTCTCGCTGGATGCCGCATAGCCGGTCCGGCCTAAAGAACGGACAAAAGCCGGAGGGCGCCAGGTCGATCCGCGCATGCAGATTTTCAGGTTTGTCCGGGATCACCGATACAAATCGCTGCACGACGGAGCCGAGTCTCTCAACAGGAAACAGTTGATACTTCTCGTACGTCTGCCGGTCGATCGGAATCGTCCAGCCGTGGCAGCAGTCGTCCTCGCAACTCGCTCCAATACAGTGGAACGCTGCAGCATATGTGGGACGGTTTTCGTCTGCTGTCCGCACGTCAGAAAAAGTCAGCTCCTCCACGCCTGATCAGGCATGCACAGTTTCAGGTTCGCGCAGCCAGTCATACAGCGGAAAGCGTCCCGCAAGGTCAAGCACCTGCCCGCGGATCCGGCGCAGTGTCGCGCCATCATTGCGATGATCGAGAGCTTCCACAATCCACTTGCCGATCACCCGCATCTCGCGCTCACCCATGCCGCGCGTCGTCAACGCCGGCGTACCGATCCGGATACCGCTCGGCTTCATCGGCGGATTCGTGTCATACGGAATCGCATTCTTGTTCACCGTGATGCCGGCCTCGTGCAGCGCATTCTCGGCTTCACTTCCGAGCATGCCTTTAGCGAACACATCGAGCAGCATCACGTGTGTATCCGTTCCCCCGGAGATCACGCGATACCCCTCATCCGCGAGCGTCGCCGCCAGCACTTTGGCATTCGCTACAACTGCAGCGGCGTATTGCTTGAACTCCGGTTGCAGCGCTTCACGGAAGGCCACGGCCTTCGCCGCCATGATGTGTGCCAGCGGCCCACCCTGCTGCCCTGGGAATACGCAGCGATCGATCGACGGTGCCAGGTCTGCTTTGCATAAAATCATCCCCGACCGCGGTCCGCGCAGTGTCTTATGCGTCGTCGTCGTCACGATATGCGCATGCGGTACCGGCGAAGGATGCGCGCCGCCCGCGACCAGCCCGGCAAAATGCGCCATGTCAATCAACAGCAGTGCGCCGACCTTATCGGCAATCTCCCGCATACGCGGAAAATTGAACTGCCTCGGATACGCGCTGCCTCCGCCGATAATCAGCTTCGGCTTCTCGCGCTCGGCAATCGCCTCCAGCTTGTCGTAGTCGATAACCTCGGTCTCTTTCTCGACGCCATAGCTCACCACCCGGTACAGCTTGCCCGAGAAATTCAGCTTGTGGCCATGCGTCAGGTGACCGCCGTGTGCAAGGTCAAGACCAAGGATCGTGTCGCCCGGCGAAATCACGGCCATGAACGCTGCGGCATTCGCCTGCGAACCGGAGTGCGGCTGCACATTCGCATGCTCTGCGCCAAACAGCTCCTTCGCGCGTTCGCGCGCCAGGTTTTCGACGATGTCCGTGTATTCGCAACCGCCATAGTACCGTTTACCCGGATAGCCCTCGGCATACTTGTTCGTGAACACCGAACCTGCGGCTTCAAGCACAGCGCGGCTCACAAAGTTCTCGGAAGCAATCATCTCGAGCCCTTCATGCTGGCGGAGCGTTTCGTTGTCAATCGCGGAAGCAATCTCCGGGTCAGCCTGGGCAAGCGGGCGATTCATCATGTCGGACATAGCTATCAGTCTACCGCCCAACTCATCTGTCAAAAAGCCGCAAATCCACGTCTGTAAGTCAGCCGGAAAGCCGGGCGCAGGCATACCGTGAGACAGTCGGTCTTTTCCACGGAGAACCCATGCCGAACATCTGGCAGGACGTCCACACACTGGCAGAGTTCAGCCGCTCCCCTGCGGAATCCATACTCGACGACGGCTCAAACTATCCGTGCTCGAATAACTACTGCGCTACCAGCTTTCCATCTGAAAGCAGACGCGGCGGCGGAAACTCTCCCTCCGCCAGCGCCTTGAACGCTTGGTACACAAACGAACCTAGGTACCAACCATCCATGTACTTGTAAGGCGTCTCGCCCGTCGTGTAATGTCCGCAGGGCAGCACCTTCGATACGAAATCCAGCCCGAAGTCGTTGAAATACCTGACCACTTCCTCGGAATACACCGGCAGGAAGCTCAGATCGTAGGTCGCGTGCACCAGCAGCACTTTCTTCGGGTTCGCCGCGAACTTATCCATATAGGAGATGGGGCTCACCGCCGCCCACAGCCGGTTCAGCCTGTCCTGCGTCAGGATCGGGTCAAACGCCGCGCGAATATGCCGTGTACTCTGCCCCGTCCACACCACGTCCCCGAAACGCATCGACGCATGGTTGAATGCGCACACCTGCAACCGGGCGTCATGCGCCGTCGCGTTGAACGCGTAGGCGGATCCCAGACTGGTCCCCAGTACGCCAAATTGCGTGTAACCCTGTGTCTCCAGCCAGTCCAGGCATGACCGGATATCGACCACCGCCTGGCGGCAGGCCGCGATCGTCCGTCCCAGGTTCGCGCTCACCGCATAATCGGCGCGTTCCAGTTCGGCCGGCCTTCGGATGTCGTGGTACGGCTTCGACAGCCGGAGCGCTGCAATGCCGAAGCGGTTGAACAGGCTGCAGAGCGCATTGTGGCTGAAGGCGTCCGCATTCCATTGCGGCATCACGATAATGGCCTGCTTCGGCTTGCCCCGGACCATATCGTCATGCGATTGCGGAGGCGCCGGATACCACCGCGCATTCACCTGGTCATTTTCCGGATAAGGTGTCCGTTCCGGTGACGTAAACCGTAGATACTGGGCGGTTTTCAGCCGCCCGGCAGCCGCGTCCTCCCGCAGCTTCGCAGCCTGGGCAAGCGTCTCCGGCCGCACATTGGTCGGGAATAGCTCAGGGTGTCGCTCTTCCAGCCGGAAATCCGTGGGTGTGTCATACGCATAAAACTCATCGCTTCTTTCGATGACCGTCTGGTTCCAGTCGGCCAGAAGTTGTTCGGCTGCAGCATCTTCCAGTCCACCGGCATGTGCACCTGCCTGCCGCAGCAGTTCCGCACCGGGACCGCTGTGCAACCAGTCAAAACCCCACTCCAGGGGTCGCACTATCCGATTTTCATCGCGCGTCGTCAGCGCCGTTTCCCAGGCATACATGCGCCGCGCATACCATTTTTGAAGCATCCCTTTACTTTAGCGTGATCGAAGACCATCGGTCCGGATGACGATTTGCCGTTAGATATCGATATCCCCCGGCCCATCGAAGAGTTTTAATCGTTTATCCTTTTAGCTGAGGCTTTTTCGCGGAAACGCGCGTCTCCTAACCTGACGCCGCCCTAGATTCAAAATCCAAATCAACATTCCGTGGGAGAACACTGCCTCTTCGGAATGCGAAAGACGTCTACATCAGGATGAAGCGATCCCTTCTTTCAATCGTCTGGTTATTGTCGTTGTTCCTCGGCGCTCTCGGCAGCGCCTCCGCGCAAACCACCAGCAATCTCCATGGCCAGATCACGGATCCATCCGGCGCCATCGTCCCGGGAGCCTCCATCACGCTGAAAAGTTCCGGGAACAGCTTCACCGCAAAGTCCGACTCAGGCGGCAATTATGCCTTTAACGGCGTAACGCCCGGCAGCTATACGCTCAGCACCACCGTCCCCGGCTTCACCCCGTTTTCAGAATCGGGCATCACCATCCCGCCCGGCCAGGCCAAGCTGCTCAACGTGACGCTCTCCATTGCCACCCAGGACCAGCAGATTACCGTCACGGCCGAAGGCAACCAGGTCAGCACTGACCCTTCCAACAACGCCGACCAGGTCGTCATCAAGGGTAAAGACCTTGATGCCCTCTCTGACGACCCCGACGAGCTGCAGGATGAACTGCAGGCTCTCGCCGGTCCGGCAGCAGGTCCCGCCGGCGGCCAGATCTACATTGACGGCTTCACCGGTGGCCAGCTCCCGCCCAAGTCGTCCATCCGCGAAATCCGCGTCAACCAGAATCCTTTCTCGGCCGAATTTGATCGCCTCGGCTACGGCCGCATTGAGATTCTCACCAAGCCCGGAACCGACAAGACCCACGGCCAGGTGGAAGTCAGCGGCAACGATTCATCCTTCAACGCACAGAACCCCATCCTGAACCAGAACACCCCGGCCGGCGTGCCGAAGATTCAGGAGCCCTCGTATTACAGCACGCGCTACCAGGGCGGCATTGGCGGTGCCCTTTCCACAAAGGCGTCCTACAATCTCGGATTCTTCGTGCGCCAGAACCAGGGCGTGAGTATCGTTGACACACTGGTACCTGACCCGACCAATAACTATCTCAACACCAACGGCATCTTCTCGAACGCCGCCTACACTAATCCGTCCAGCCGCTATGATCTGTCGCCGCGCTTCGACTTCGCTCTGAGCCAGAACAACACGCTTACTGTGAATTACGAGTACTACCGCTCAGCCCAGAGCAATGCCGGTGTAGGCGAAAACTCTCTCCTCTCGCAGGCCTACAACAGCCGCAATGAAGAGAACACCTTCACCCTCAGTGATACGCAGGTCCTCGGCAAGGACCTCGTGAACGACACCCGCTTCCGTTACCGCCGCATCCGCTCGCAGCAGGAAGCAGCCAACGGCACGCCTTCCGTGTCCATTCAGGGCGGACTTACCACCGGCGGCAACTCTTCGCAGACCTCGCAGGACCATCAGAATCAATACGAGTTTCAGGACTACGCCACCCTCAGCCATGGCAGCCAGGCCATCCACTTCGGTACCCGCCTCCGCGCCTACAATGACACCAATCTATCCCTGTCCGGCACCAACGGCAGCTACACCTTTACCTCGCTCGGCGCTTACAGCATCACCCTGCGCGATGAGGCCGAGGGCAAGACGCAGGCCCAGATCATTGCCGATGGCGGCGGCGCCAACCAGTACTCCGTCACGAACGTAAACAAGGCGACTGCCAGCGCCACGCTCTTCGACGCGGCCCTCTATCTCCAGGACGACTGGAAGGTTTCCGACAAGTTCAACCTCGGCCTGGGCCTGCGCTATGAAGCCCAGAACTTCATCCATGACAAAGCCGACTTCGGTCCCCGCGTCTCACTCGCCTACGCCGTAGCGCGCGGCAAGAAGAAGCCGACCACCGTTATTCGCGCCGGCTATGGCTGGTTCTTTCAGCGCTTTACGATCCCCGGATCCTTCCAGTCCAATGCCGGAACGCCCTACGTCATCAACGCCATCCACAACAACGATCCGTTCACCGGCACGCCAAACCAGGAAAGCTTCATCGCCAACGCGCCTACGTTCCTGCTCGCCAATCCGACCGACCCCAACAGCCCCGCCCTCAAGCAGCCAACCAGCTCTCTCAGCGCTTCAGGAGTAGCCCCCAGCTATTCCAGCATCGATCCTCACTTCCATGCTGCGATCGACATGCAGGGTGCCATCGGCATCGACCATCAGTTCGGCAAAAGCACCACCTCGAACGTCACCTACCTCTACGCGCAGGGTATTCACCAATACCTGACGAACAATGTCACCGCGCCGATTCTCGATCTCGCCACGTTTACTACCAGCACCAATCCCGCGGTTCCCTCCCCACGGAACAACGAGCAGTATCAATCCGCCGGCATCTACCGTCAGAGCCAGATCATCATCTCGGCCAACTCGCGCTATAAGCGCTTCAGCATCTTCGGCAACTACTCCTTCAATACCGCCAAAGGCGACACGGATGGCGTGACCAGCGCTCCCTCAGACCCCTACAACATCGGCCTCGATTACGGCCGCACACCCTACGACAATCACAACCGCGGCTTCCTCTTCGGCAACTACACCGCTCCCTACGCCATCTCCGTGTCGCCGTTCCTCGCGTTCAACTCAGGCGCACCATTCAACATCACGACCGGTGAAAATACCAGCGGCAACAACCAGTTCAA
Organism: uncultured Acetobacteraceae bacterium; assembly: GCA_964658655.1. Classification (GTDB taxonomy): domain Bacteria; phylum Acidobacteriota; class Terriglobia; order Terriglobales; family Acidobacteriaceae. Next base: position 15,459 of record CAZZZL010000057.1, read on the forward strand.
TTTCCGCCCGACCTACTCCCCCGATTGCGCCGCAACCAGCGCCGCCGGCGTCGCCGCCACTCCCTACGGCTGCCTCGATCTCGGCACCATCGCCGGTCACAAACTCGTCCCCTTCGACGCCGGCAACGGTCCAGGCAATGTCTCACTCAACCTGCGCCTGGCCAAGGTCATCGGTATCGGTCCCAAGCTCGCCAGAGGTGACCAGGGTCCAGGCGGCGGTGGACCACGCGGCGGCCCCGGCGGCCTGAACGGTCGCGGCCTCAGCGGCAACTCCGGCGGCCCCGGCAGGATCGATCAGACCGTGCCGCGCAAATACAACATCAATATTTCCGCGTTCGCGAGCAACATCCTCAACCACGAAAATCTCGGAACCCCGAGCGGCGTCCTGCTCAACCGTCAAAGCGGCACGCCTACTCTGAGCTCGCTCTTTAACAGGTCGCAGTCACTGGCCGGCGGCTTCTTCGGTGCTTCCAGCGCCGGAAACCGCACCATCAATCTGCAGGTCTCGTTCAACTTCTAGATCGGAGTAGAAGGATCCGTTTATAAAGAGAGCCGACGGTCAGCAAGACGACCAGCAATGCAAGAGTCAGATTCGCAATTTTCTCATTAGACGGTCTTCCCCTTGCGCTCTGTATCAGCCCGGGTCGGTCCCACGCCGGGCGCCGCGTGTCTAACGTGCTCGACGAGCCTGCTGCGCAAGATACCGTGGGTCAAGAGCCTCACGCAGCATCGACGGGCTTGCTGGAAGTATTCGGCATCGTCTTTCTCATCCTCCCCACTATCGCAACCGGTCCACCGTCAACATCGTCCGGTCATCATGGGGCAGCGCACCCTCACAGAATCGATTGACCGCCGCAAAGATATTCAGGATCGGCTCATCTCCCGCGACATGCCGGCCCAACTCGCTCGCGCCGAATTCCTCCTCTGCCGCATTCTCCGCCTCGCTGATACCATCGCTGATCAGAACAATCCGTTCTTGCGGCTCCAGTTGAAATTTGATCGAATGGAAAGTCGCATCCGGAATCAACCCCGCCGGGACATCGCCATCATGAATCAGTCGCAATGCCTGGTCGCGTCCACACACAATCGGCAGCACATGGCCGGCATTCACCAGCTCCACCGCACCGCCATCGCAATACCGCATCACGATCAGCGTCACATATTTTTCACCGGACACGCGTGCGCACAGGAAGGCATTCACCGACTGCACCGTGTCGACCAGCGATGCGCCGCTCGTGATCTGCGCAAACATCATTCCCTGGATAATCGAAGCCAGCAGCGCCGACGGCATCCCCTTGCCCGACACATCCGCGACGATCGCCACAAAGCCATCCTTCACAGGAATCACGTCATAGAAATCGCCGCCTACCTCGGTACACTGCACCGTCTTCGCGTCCAGTCGAACATAGGCAAACTGCGGCAGTTCCTGCGCGATCAGTCGTGTCTGAATGGACGCGGCAATTTCCATCTCCTTGCGCATCAGCGCCGCTGCCTGCTCCGCCTGCAGCATACTGGCATTTTCAACAAGCGTCGCAGCTTCTGTTGCAATTGCATGCAGTATCTCGCGGCTCACGCTGCTCAGGTTGCAAGCCTGCAGCCTGCTGTCGAGATACAGCAGACCCAGCAGCGTCTCCGAGTTCCTCCGCCGCAGCGGGATAGCAATCACACTGCGCAGCTCGTGCGCAATAATGCTGTCCCGCCCCAGGTCTTTGCCCTGGCCCGTCGCGTCGCCAATAATAAACTCCAGGCCGGATTGCGCGGCATCCCGCACAATGGATCGTGAAATTTTGGAATGGTCTTCGATGGCCAGCCCGTCCCTCGTGCGGCCACAACCCAGCGTAAACGTCGGCACACTGTTGCCCAGAAAAACAAAGCCCCGCTCGGCGCCCGTAAGACGAAGCGCATACTCGACCATCGTGTTCAGAACATCCTTCAACACGCGGGTATTGTTGAAGCTTTGCGCCGCCTGCAGGAAGAGTGACAACTTCTCCAGGTCGGAGCCGGAGGAGCCGCCCGCGATCCGGCTCATCAGCGTGCGCGTCGTACTGTCGTCGCTCCCATCCAGAAACAGCAGCGATACATTCGGCGTTCCCAACTGAATCTCATCGCCGGAGTGGAGATGGGCCCGCATAGTTTTCACGCCGTTGATGAGCATGCCATGCCGGCTCTGCAGGTCTTCGATATACAACCCGTCCGCGTCGACATTGATGACTGCGTGGTTCCGCGATACCTGCGCATTCGGCAAGGACAGATGACGGTCTTCACTGCGGCCGATGGTGAAAGGAAGCGGCTGGATCATCGCCGTCCGCGAACCCTGCGCCCCACGAAACACGAGGCGCGGTAACTTCTGTTCAAGACTCATAACACCGCATTTCGCACTTTCTGGGGGAGAGGAAACGACCTAAAGATTTGCGAGCAGTCTAACATTCGAGAACGGTACATTGTCTTCGCAGTGCCGCACCGAACGGGTACACCGCCACTGGCCAGGGCACTGGCGGTTCCTCTGAACCCCAAGCAATTTTTCGCCGGCAATTATCATCCCGACCAAGTGAAGTGGAGCGACCCGCATTTTGCCCGTCCGCCCGCAGTCACAAATGCATCTGAGCACTCCTACCGAAACCAGATAGCAGGGGAAAGCCTAAGCCTCCAGAAATCTCCGCAGGCACGCGAAGCGTCTTTCGCTGTACGCGCAGTACCCGTAAGGGCAGTACCTAGCGGCGAATGATGAATTCGAGGAGTTCGGAGAGGACTGCTTCGAGGTCCTTATCGGTAAACAGTGCCGGCTTGAAATGGCTTTCGAGGACAGCCGCACTCATGATCGAACCAATCAGCGAAAACCGGCGTTCGATGGCGTGTTTTTCATTCGGCTTCACCTTGCCGAACATCAGTTGGAACAGATCATCGCCTGTAGTCGAATGCATCATGCTCATCAGCCTGCGCATGCGCGTCTTCAATTTCGGCTGGCGCAGGGCATACAGTTTGAATTCAAGAATCAGCAGCGCCCATGAGCGGTCACACGTGAATGTCAGCATCTGCGCTCGGAACTTCTGCAATCGTTCTTCCGGCGTCAGCACGCCCTCCAGCAGTGAACGCACGATAGCCATTTTCGCGTGCATCCTCTGTTCCAGCAGATCGAGGAACAGGTCTTCCTTGCTTTTGTAGTGTGCGTAAATAGCCCCGCGGGTATAGCCGGCTTTTTCTGCGATCTGCTCCAGCTTCGCTGCTGCAAATCCATCGCGCGCAAAAATGCTCTCCGCCGCCCGCAGCAGCTTCGCCTGCGTGGCTTCCGTCCGCTCCTGGTGTTTACTGCGCACTTTAAGTTCTTTTACTGGCATTTCATTTTCAATCATAAGGGAGAAACCAGGCTGTGGTATACAAATACATACACGTATGTTTGTAATTTCCAAGAGCGACTCGTTCCATCGCCGTCACAACTGCCGGCAAAGCCTGCTACTGACTGCGTGCGCGGCTGCGATCGCCATGCTGCCGGCAGCGGGCTCTGCGCAGATACAGGGTTCAAGCTCAGGTGCCGGCGCCGCACGTGCCACACAGCTTCCGCTTTCCGGACGACAGGCAGGCGGCAGCGTCCAGGTGCAGCAGACGGCCAATGATGGCAGCGCGGCCAACACTCTCAACACGCGCATCTCGGTCTCCGGCAGCACGGCCGGCAGCGTGCTCGATCCAAATGCAACGACTGCACCCGTCACGCTTACACTCGAAGACGCCATCCGTCGCGGCCTCTCGTTCAACCTGGGCCGCGTCGCAGCCGACACCGCGTCGCGCGCTGCCAGGGCGCAGAGTGCGCTCACGCGCAGCACTCTTCTGCCGCAGATGAATGCAAGCCTGTCCGAGAACGCCGCGAAGGTCGACCTGGCAGCAGAAGGCTTCAGCGCCAGCGCTTTCGGAACATCATTCGGCTTCGCTTTCCCGACAACCGTTGGACCGTTCCATTACTACGATCTGCACGGCAGCCTGCAGGAAGACTTTCTTGACTTCACCGCTATTCACAATTTGCGCTCCTCCCACCAGGCGGAAGACGCTGCGCTCCTCAACGCGAAAGACGCACGCGAACAGGTTGTCCTTGCCGTAGCCGGCAGCTATCTGCAACTGCTCGCAACCTCTGCGTTGATCGAACAACAGCAGGTGGAAGTGCAATACGCCGAGGCCTCGTACAAACAAGCGCAGGCGCAGGCCGACGCTGGAAATAAGGCGCCGATCGACGCCACGCGCAGCCTGGTCGAATTTCAGATCGAGAAGCAGCGCCTTTCCTCCGAGCGCGGCGATTTCCTGAAGCAGAAAAACTCGCTCGCCCGTCTCATCGGCCTCCCCCTCGGCGCGGAAATTACCCTGGCCGAGAAACTGCCGACGGCCACACCCGCTGCACCTGAACTTGATGCAGCCATTCGCACGGCCTTCGCGCAGCGCCAGGACTTGCGCTCTGCCGAAGCCCAGCTCCGCGCCGCGGAAGAAGCCCGCAAAGCCGCTGGCGCCGAGCATCTCCCGTCCGCGAGCGTCGGCGGCAACTACGGTCTGCAAGGCACCAATCCGGACAGCGGCGCCAGCGTCTTTCAGGCATCAGCAACTCTTACTGTGCCAATATTTCAGGGCGGACGCATCCACGCCGACACCGCCCAGGCCGACGCCGTCGTAGCCCAGCGCCGCGCCGAATTATCTGACCAGCGCGGAGCCGTCGAGCTCGACGTCCGCAATGCCTACATCGATCTGCAGGTCGCCACTGAACAAGTCGCCACCGCTGAGAGCAATCGCAAGCTGGCACTGCAGACTTTGCAGCAATCGCAGGATCGCTTCGCCGTAGGCGTTGCCGACTCCGTCGAAGTCGTCAGCTCCGAACAATCCCTCGCCTCCGCCGACCACGACTACGTCAGCAGCCGATTTTCGCAGAGCGTCGCCCGCATCACCCTCGCCCGCGCCATCGGCGAAGCTGAAAAAGACCTGCCCGACCTCCTGAAAGGAAGCCTGTAATGAGCAACGAAAACGATGGCGGCACAGTCGCCACAGCCCCGGTACTGGCCGCGCCCGCTTCCGACGGAGCATCCAAAACCGACGTGCCAGCAGAAGTAAAAAAGCGTCGCTTCAACCCCATCGTCCTCATCGGCGTCATCGCGGTGCTCGTCGTCGCCGGCGTCCTTTACTACCTCTACACGCAGACCTATCAAGACACGGACGACGCCCAGGTTGACGGTCATCTGAACCCCATCGCCTCGCGCGTCGACGGCACCATCACCGCCGTGCACGTCGACGACAACTACACCGTCAAGGCCGGCGATCCGCTCGTCGACCTAGACCCCGCCGACGTTAAAGTTTCCCTCGCCCAGGCCCAGGCGCAATACGATCAGGCGCAGGCGCAGGTCAGCGCATCGCATCCCAACGTACCCATCACCCGCACCAGCAACGCCACCGACGTCACCTCGCAGCAGGCCGAAGTCGCCAACGCCGATGCCGCCCTGGCCGCCGCTCAGCATGACCTCGACTCCGACCTCGCCAAGCTTCAGCAGGCCCAGGCCACCAGCGCGCGCAACCAGGCCGACTTCGCCCGCTACCAGATCCTCTACGACAAGCACGAAGTCTCCAAAGCCGACTACGATCAATACCGCGCGACCGCCGAAGCCCAGCAGGCCGCCGTCGCTGCCAGCGAAGCCGAAGTCTCCTCCGCCCGCAAGATTATCGATCAGCGCCGCGCTCAACTGCTCTCGCAACAGGCCAAGCTCCGCCAGACACAGCAGAACGGACCACTGCAGTTACAGATACGCGAAGCCGACATCAAAACCTCGCAGGCCAACGCCGAAGCCTCGCAGGCCGCGCTCGATCAGGCCCACCTCAACCTCACCTACACGCACATCACCGCGCCCATTTCCGGCGTCGTCACCCAGCGCAGCGCAGAGATCGGGGCCCGCGTCTCCACCGGCCAGCAGCTCATGATGATCGTCCAGATCGACGACCTCTGGGTCACCGCCAACTTCAAGGAAACGCAGCTCGCCCGCATGCACCCCGGCCAGAAAGTCCGCATCCACGTCGACGCCCTCAAGGACGACTTCGATGGCACTGTCGACTCCATGCCCGCCGCCACCGGCTCCGCTACCAGCGTCCTGCCGCCCGAAAACGCCACCGGCAACTACGTCAAAGTCGTCCAGCGCCTGCCCGTCCGCATCCGCTTCAACAAAGGCCAGCACGACCTGGAAAAACTCCGCCCCGGCATGTCCGTCGAACCAAAAGTCCAACTCAACTAAACGCAGCTCTTAAGCCCAAAGAACCTTGTCATCCCGACCTGAGCGCAGCGTAGTCGAAGGACCTGCGTTTCTTCCACCATCCACCAACCAGGAAATTAATCAATGGCGACCGCAACCCTGACCCACGACTCCATCCCCGCCGCCCGCCCGGCCGTGAACCCGTGGATCATCGCCATCACCGTCACCCTCGCCACGTTCATGGAGGTCCTCGACTCCTCCATCGCCAACGTCGCCCTCCCGCACATCGCCGGTTCGCTCGGCGCGTCGTCTGAAGAATCCACCTGGGTCATCACTAGCTATCTCGTCTCCTCCGCCATCGTTCTCCCGCTCTCCGGCTGGCTCTCGACCGTCATCGGACGCAAGCGTTTCTACATGACCTGCGTCGCCATCTTCACCGCCTCCTCCGTGCTTTGCGGATTGGCCACCTCGCTCCCCATGCTCATCGTCTTCCGTGTCCTGCAGGGCGCGGGCGGCGGCGGTCTGCAGCCATCAGAACAAGCCATCCTCGCTGATACCTTTTCAGAAAAGCAGCGCGGCATGGCCTTCGCCATCTGGGGCATGGCCATCGTCGTCGCCCCCGCCATCGGTCCCACCCTAGGCGGCTGGATTACCGATAACTATTCCTGGCACTGGATCTTCTTCATCAACCTGCCCATCGGCCTGCTCTCGCTCTTCCTCACGCAGCGCCTCGTCTTCGATCCCGAGTACCTCAAAAAACTTCGCAACGCCGGCCTCCGCGTGGATTACATCGGGATCGCCCTCGTCGTCATCGGCGTCGGCTTCCTCCAGTACTTCCTCGACAAGGGGCAGGAGCTGGACTGGTTCGGCAGCCGCCTCATCACCGTCTCCTTCATCATCGCCGTGGTCGCGCTCGTCGGCCTCGTCATCCGCGAACTGACGCATGAAGATCCCATCATCGACCTCCGTCTCCTCGGCCTCCGCAACTTCGGCATCGCCGTCACCTTCAGCTTCATCCTGGGAGTAGTCCTCAACGGCTCGACTGTTCTGTTGCCGCAGTTTCTCCAGACGGACCTTGGCTACACCGCCGAGCGCGCCGGCTTCGCCATGTCTCCCGGCGGCATCGCGCTCGCCGTCATGATGCCCGTCGCCGGTATCTTGGTCAGCCGCTTCGATCCGCGCATGATCATCGCCATCGGCTTCACTCTTACGTCGTTTGGGCTTTTCCACGTCACCGGTATCTACGCAGGCATCGATTTCGATCACATGGTCTGGTTCCGCGTCATCCAGGTCTTCGGTCTCCCCCTCGTCTTCATCCCCATCAGTACGCTCAACTATGTGGGAGTACCGCAGAACAAGCGCAACCAGGTCGCCGGCATCAGCAACTTCCTCCGCAATATAGGAGGAGCCCTCGGTGTCTCCATGCTCAACAACTTCCTGTCGAACTCAGGTCAGGAGCACACCACGGCGCTCGTCTCGCACGCCCAGAAGAGCAATCCCTTCTTCATGCGGCATCTCAACGCATTGACGGCGAACTTCATCAGTCAGGGATTCGACAAGGTCTCCGCCTCGCAAAAAGCGTTAGCCCAGTTCTCGCAACAGGTCTCGCTGCAGGCCAACGTCCTGAGCTTCGAGAACGCCTTCTGGATCATGGGCTGCCTGGTAGCAGTCTTGATCCCACTCCCCTTCATCATGAAGAGACCCAACCCCAAAGAAATGAAAGACAACGCCGGGGCGCATTAGTCGGCCAGTGACAACGAACTTGTCGCGAAGGATTCGACTACGACACGGGCCTTTACTTTTGGACACCACTTATGGAAAGCCGCCTCCATTATCGCGACCGTAGCATTCTTGACTAAATCAAAGGAAGACGCATCGGCCTGCATGAGCAACGCGTCATGCATCGGAAGCAAGATCGAATCATTGCCAAATTTCGCAGCGACTTCGCGAATCGCCTCTTTGAATATCAAAGAAGCTGTGCCCTGTATGCGCTGGCTGAGTGCCCATTGCTGTTCCTTTTTCGTGAGACGCCCAGAGCCACTTCGGACACGAAAGTTGCCTAAAAGACTACCTACTCTTCCCCTTGTCTGAAGCTCGGTAAGGACTTCCTCTCTAAGTGTTGCTAACCCGCGAAAACGTCCAAAGAATGATTCGATCTGATCTTTGTACTTTGATATCTCCATCGAGTCCTTATGTGGCCCTGCCAGAACTGATGCAATGGTTGAGGAAGACATACCGTAGAGATACGAAAGAAAAACCCGCTTGGCCTCTCTGCGCCTTAGACGATCGCCGAAGATGTAGACTCCGAGCTCGCTGTAAAGGTCAGCGGAATTATAAGCATCCAGAAGCGCAGTATCGCCCGAGATGCTTGCGACTATGCCTGGCTCAAATTGCGAGTAGTCGCAATAGAGCAAGACTTGACCGTCATCAGCCGCGATTATTCCACGGTGTAGCCGACGCAATCCCTGAAGAGCTGGATCACTCACAATGATGCGGCCGGTTACCGTTCCAAAACACTCAAAAAGGGGATAGATTCTCGACTCTATCGAGCCAACGCGAATCAGTGCTGCTTCGTCTCTCCTAGCTCGGGCAAAGGCAACGAAAGTTCTAGCGAATTCAGATCGCTCTTGGGCTAGCTCGAAATGGCCCTCTATGTAGGCACTCCCGTCGTAATTACTTAGAAACGCTGCGTCAGTACCGGACAGATGATCTAAAACGTTATTAAAGGTAAGTGAAGATGGGCTCATACCTAGCTCCTTAGCCAGAACACGGTAAGCGCTGTACTTCTCTTTTTTTACTGACTTCCTCGCCTCAGCCCATTGCTGCCTGTTTAGTCCGATGCCCTTAATCTGCCTATGCCAGAAGACCTGCTGTACCGGAATCTCAAAATCTACAAATCGCTGCCACTCCCCCCGTTCTTCTAAGGCTTGCCTAAGTTTCAGCCAGAGGATTTCAAGCGCTGCGCTCGATTCAAGAAGCAGTAGATTAAGATCTTCCTTTGGAGGCTGCAGAGCTTTTCCGTTTGTCAATTCGGAAAGATTTTTTGCGTACTGCCCTGGATGAGCTGCGGCTAAGCCCTTAAAGACATCCCATCGCTTCTCTCCCCCTTGATCCTTCGAAAGGCCAGCCGCGAGCTTCATGGCATCCCGCACTTCAACTAGCTGGTCAGGCGCAACCAGATTCCTTCGCCGAAGAGCACCTAAAAGCTTTGCCGCTTCGTATGTGATCACGGTCGCTGTTAGCGACCCTACTTCTTCGAGCGGGATGATAGACGAGCGACCACGCTGATCTCTGACGGCCATAACAGGATCCTCAACTCCAAACGGATCAATTAAATGAGCTAGATAGCAGACATCGTTCACGATTCAGGTTCCTCATATCTTTCCTCGCTGAGAACTATGGGCTCCAACGGATCGCAGTAATGTCCTTTCTTAGCTTGCAGATGCGTATAGACGCCTTTTAAATCCTCCCTAACAGTAGGTTTCACATGATCTCGGATCAGCGGCGCAAAGGGAAGCTCGTGAACTCCAATCAACGCCATACGCTGACCAAAAAAACTGTGCAATGTATGAAAGTTTTCAGCTATCAATCCGCGATCCGCAATAGTACCCACAGCTCCGCAATAAAGCGACGCCCCCGCTCTGTTAGGAGTGTCCTCGGCCGATTTGATAGCGACTGCCGCGTGCTGAAGCAGTGCGGTCGAAAGATGCCTCTTGTCAGTCAAAATTATCCACAAATGATAGTTCTGCCAGTTGTAAATAGCCTTCTGACTATCTAAAAGAAAATTGGAGATATTATCTAAGTCTCTATTGGAAAGCGGAGCAGCCCGAAGGTATTTGGCTATGCCGTCCGTTGCAGCGGGCATCTTAACCAGACCATCGATGATGGCTGGAGTTAGTTCGTGAAAAAGCTTCTCAGGTACCGAGAAGGCTGTACACATTCTTAACGTGCAAAGACGGTTGATACAGAATCTGAATTCTTTACTCGAGAAATCGCCCGCTTTCAGCACGCGCCTCGTAGCTTCCATCAACTCGTCTATTTTACTGAGTATTAGCTTTGGTTTATTAGTGCTCCAAATCGAATCGAGGTAAGCAATCGAAGGCGAAACCTCCTCTAAGCACTCGGCCAATTCAGCCTTATTAGAACCCGATACGATTTTCGTCTTCTTTGCGTTTACCGAAAGTCCGTGAGCGCGTAACGCAAGAATCAGATCCTTCAGTGCTTTTCGGGCGAGATATTCATTGTCGCTAACAATCTTTATGTCATCCATGTAGCGGAAATAGGCATCTCCGTAGCCCAGCTCTCGCATTTTCTTATCCACAGGAAGCATGTACATATTAGCCAAGAACGAAGATGCATCCCGATTTTGGGGAAGTCCCCTGTCTCTCTTAAACGACCAGTTTTCCAAGCACCGGAAAAGCTCCTCGATGATCAGTCTGATCCTGTTCTTTTCCGCGGGTGCTTCCTGAATCTCAGAAAGCAATGAGATCAGCTGCTGTTTTAGTGCTAGCAGCTCGACTCCTTCATAGTAGTTCGAGAGATCAGTGGACAATAAGTACTTTGCGCCAGACACTGCACTACCGACGCTTCCAATGAAATCGTTCCAAGCCGGAATACCCCTCCGGTAAAGGTACCGCGGGTTCGGCTTGTCATAGTTGTAGCGATGGCTGTAAACACTCGGACCTAATAGCCTGTCGAATACAGGTACAAGCTCGGACGTTAAGGCATGAAACAAAAATCTATCGGTCAGGCTCGTTTCCATACCGTAACGAAGGGTGAAGTTGGGCTTCGGAAGGTTGAGAATGTGCCTTTCGGAAGAGAGATACTGACCGTTGTTTGCTGTGAAATTCTGGTGAATAAGTTCATTGAGCAAAGGCCCATTCGTCATGTCTCCGTAGCTAAGCGGATCAGCGAACCAGTCGTCCTTCATATCGCTTCGGAGTTGTTTTAATACCTTGGAATCGTCAAAGGAAAGAGAGCCGAGATTGATGGGCATTGGCGGTGAATAGGAAACTGGGTAAAGGATACTTTAATAGACACGATTCCGCCGCTCTTGCCGGTAGCTGCGGACACTTTTTCGGTTGATCGCCAAACTCTGCAACCAATTGAGATCAGCCTCACACTACTACGCAGAATCAACAACTGCCGAGTAATTCCCCAAAACATCTATCATTTAACTAAGAAGCACCACATAACAAGGCCCCCAAACCCGGGCAGCTAACCCTAACGATATGAATACTTTGCGGCTAACCCTGTGGAATGAAATCTTTGGCGCCAGGCCCTGTGCTAAACGCCCTCGAATGAATACTTTGGCAAAAGGGCCCGGCAGAGGGGAGGGGGGTACCCCACCCCGCAGGACACCGGTCAAGCGGCGTCGATCCTGAAACGAACTCCCCTCACCACCAAAGCCGGCCGAAAGCCCGCACAGCCAGCCATCTCCGCAGTACCGACGGACGCGCAGTACTAATGCAAAGTCTGGACGCGGAGGTCGTAGGCCTTCATCTGTTTCGCGACAATGCGGG
>CAZZZL010000058.1:0-27092 GCA_964658655.1 uncultured Acetobacteraceae bacterium
AGGTATGGCTGATTTCGAGTCAGCTGCATTCAACCGGGCTCTGCCATCTCTCCGCACTCGACGGGACCGTCGACCCCCTGAGTTTAATTGCAAAGGCGCATAGAGAGCAATCCCCAGCCCCAACATGTGTCCGAAACCTGTGTCATCCAGCCCCCGCATCACCCTGGCTGCTGTCTCCGGCAGCGCTGTCATCGAGTTGTGGCATGGTTGCCCCCAGGCGCGCCAGCCAACGTCCATGCGCGCGCCCAATCAAAGTCGTCGCTCGTCGAAGCGGGTGGCGGCGCGCTCACACTTGTCGATTTACGATCTTTGTCTCGCCACACTCATGGTCATCCAGGAGGTTGTGCCCGGCATGTCGGATCATACCGTCGTGGTCGAGCAAACGATTGCTACGCTCTGGGCAGGCGTCCAGGCTGTTCCGCGATTACCGAAGAGTGCAACCTCCAAGCGATCCGGCCAATCGGGTGCCTCCCGGCAAAAACCGCTTGTCAATATAGAAACCGTTGGGGACAAACGTGAGATGCCACGAAGCTCTGTACCCCCGTCGTGCCGACGGTGGACAGTGTACCGATCGACGACCTTCGGTATGGACTCCTGGATCTCGCGCGTGTCTTTTTAAAGGTAGCTCGGCATCTCTGCTGGAACTCGTAGGCAATGAAGGCATGTACATCGCCTAAAGGGACAGTCCTGGACTGCGCGATTGGCGTCATTCCGTTACCGGCGCAACTGCCGACTGGACGGGCGCGCCGTCGGTTGCAGGCTGCGCGGGTGTGTTATAGAGGTAAAGATGCCGCAGATTCTTCATGGTTCCCAACGAGGCGACCGCGGTCTGCGTCACCTGGGTGCCGCTCAGGTTGAGGTAGGTGAGCTGCGATAACGAAGCAAGCTTGGCAAGGCCTACACCGGTAACCTGGGTACCCTCCAGATGGATGGACCGAAGGTGGGTGAATTTTGCCAGTGTGTCGAACGACGCGTCGGTGACGGCTGTGCGGCCCAACTCAACCTCAACAATGTATGGCGCGAAGTTCTGCAACTGTTGCAGTTGCGCATCGCCAAAACTGTTCGCGTTGTCGACTGTGTAGAGGACCAGGCCATCCGACGGCTTGCCCGAGACGGGAATCAGCTTGGCACTCTGGCTCTTGGCCATCTGCCGAATGGTTGGTTCGAGTGCGCTGTAATCGCCAACCGGGGCGATAGGTATCTCAGCCTGCCGGATGGAGACTCCTTCCACTGATACAGCGCTGGGAGAGGCCCCTTGCTGTATCCAGGCGCGGAGCAAAGCGATCTCTTCAACTTTGAGGGGCGGCTTTCCTTCGGCCGGCATGAAATGTTTATCGCTGACCGGGAGCGTAACGCGCGTTAACAGGAGACTCCTGCCTGGGTTGCCCGGGATGATCGCGGCGCCTTCCTTGCCGCCGCGCATAAGCTGCTCGTAGGAGTCGAGGCGCAGGCTGCCTGAGGTTTTCGATTCTCCGTGGCAGGAGACACACTTCGCGTCAAGAATCGGATACACCTGCTGCGCGTAAAAGGAGTCAGGGTTAAGGGCGTGGGATGAACTTCCTGGGCTAAGACGCTTGAGGGATGCGGGCATGTACTGCGTGAGGTAGTTGTTGCCGTGGGTAATCGAGCCGCCTTGATGCGCCGTCCAGGCCAGTGTAAGGAGAGTGGCCGACAGCAGGATCGGGTATCCATAGGGCAGCGAGTGGCTGACCCAGGCTGGGCGGGCAAGTATGCACGTCATCAGACCGATGGCCAGGGTAATTCCGCCCCACATGTGATGTGTCACTACAGGACCGGCTTCGCCACCGCCATAGGCCAGCAGATAGCCGAGTGTAAGTGACCCGAGTGTTGTGAGTAAGGCAAGACCAAGCACAAATGCGGCGGCCTCGCGCAACGCTGGACGCCAGGCTCCGGCGACCTCAAGCAGCGGCACAAGGACGAGCAGGCCGACAGGCAAGTGAACGGCCAGAGGATGAAATCGTCCCAGAAACTGTTGCCAGTCGGCATGCGGCCTGCCATCCAGCTTGATGAGCCATGGCAATTGAAAGAGCGCGATGCTTAAGACAAGCGCCGCGATGACCCCTGCGCTCACCGGCCTGCTTTGGTCTGCGGAAAGATCAGCCGGCGCATCAAATCCCAGGTCCTGCAGCGAGGAACGATGGCTCACGCAAGCAGGCCCTGGACCACGCTGGCTGGCGTCGGCCCTGTCAGCTTCTGATCCAGACCCTGGAATTTATAGGTCAGCTTATTGTGATCGATACCCAGGCAATGCAGGATAGTCGCATTGAAGTCGCGCACCGTGACGGGATCTTTGACAACGTTGTAGCTATAGTCATCGGTCTCACCGTAGGTGATGCCCGTGCGAACACCGCCACCAGTCATCCACGTGGTGAAGCAGCGGGGGTGATGGTCGCGGCCGTAGTTCTCCGGGGTGAGACCACCCTGGCTGTAAACGGTGCGACCGAATTCCCCTCCCCAAATCACCAACGTGTCCTCGAGCAGACCCCGCTGTTTCAGATCTGTCACCAAGGCGTAGCAGGCGCGGTCTGTCTCCTGGCAAAGCATCGGCAGCGTGCCAGTGACATTGCCATGGACATCCCATCCACGCTTGTAGACCTGGGTAAAACGCACGCCGCGTTCTGCCATACGCCGGGCCATCAGGCAGTTATAGGCAAAGGTGCCGGGCTCTTTCGCTTCCGGGCCGTACAACTCCCAGGTCGAGGTCGGCTCCTTGCTCAAATCGGCCAGTTCGGGGACAGAGGTTTGCATGCGGTACGCCATCTCGTACTGAGCGATGCGGGCATGTGTCTCAGGATCTCCCATCTCTTCGGAAGTCTGCTGATTGATGGCGTTTACAGCGTCGAGCATCCTGCGCCGGACGTCGTGGCTGACTCCGTCAGGATCGCTAAGATACAGGACAGGATCACCCTGAGACCTCAACCCCACCCCTGAGTATTCAGACGAGAGAAAGCCACTGCCCCACAGGCGCGAGGAGACCGGCTGATTGTCTTCCTTCATGTTCAGTTTGCTCTGAAGCACCATGAAGGTCGGCAGATTGTCGTTCATGCTGCCAAGACCATAGGAGAGCCATGCGCCGAGGCAGGGTTTCCCTGGGTTCATGTTGCCGGTGTTCATAAGCATGATGGCCGGCTCATGGTTGATGGCTTCAGTGTTAGTTGACTTGATGATGGTAAGGTCGTCGACCATCTTCGCCGTGTTCGGCAGCAGATCGCTGACCCATGTGCCCGTCTTGCCATAGCGCTTGAATGCCCAGTGCGAAGGTGCGATAGGAAAGCGTGCCTGGCCCGCAGACATGCCTGTCAGTTGCTGCCCTCCCCGCACGGACTCGGGAATATCTTTGTCGTACAGTGCGGCTAGATTTGGCTTGTAATCCAGCATGTCAATCTGCGGCGGCCCACCGGACATGAAGAGGTAGATGGCACGCTTGGCTTTGGGGGCGAAGTGAGGCAGCTTGAGCGGCGTCCCGGACGCTGGATTGGATGGAGCCTCTGCGTTTTTCAGACCGGTGTCTCCATGGAGCGCGCGGTCGCCCAGGAGACTGGCCATGGCGGCCCATCCCATCACTTTGCCCGTGCGTCCGAGGAAGTGGCGGCGTGTCTGCAACGTAGCCCACTCCCGCTTGACCCCGGCTGGAACCGCAAGGCTCGTCACATCAGGTTCGCGCTCAGTGTCGGTACAAAAGGGATGCTGCTTCATAAAGCTTCTCCGCTACTTGGTTAATGTCTCGTCGAGGTTCAACATTTCGTTGGCGACCATCGTCCATGCTGCGAGTTCCGGGGCAGGGATGGTTGGATTTCTCTTTTTCTCACCCACAGTTACGAGTTGGCCTGCTGCCTTTGGATCTGCTGCGTAGTGTTTTTGCATCTCCGCCAGCGAGCTCTTAAGCACCGCGGCCATGGGCGCAGGCGGTTCATGGGAAAGCAGCAGCTCGCTCATCAACTGGATGCGCTGCTCAGGACTGGCGCCTGCCTCATGAATCACCCGTTCCGCAAGCGCGCGCGAAGCCTCAACCCATTGCACATCATTCATGGTGACGAGTGCCTGCAGCGGCGTGTCGGTGCGCTGACGGCGAGTGCAGACTACGTCACGCATGGTGGCGTCAAACGCATCCATGTCGGGCATCATGGCCATGCGTTTCCAGTAGGTGTACATGCTGCGGCGGTAGAGCGCTTCGCCATGATCCTGGACATACGTGCGCGTATCGCTCGCGTTGTGGCCCTGCTCCCAGATGTTAGGCGGTTGATAGGGCTTGACGCTGGGCCCGCCAATTTTATCAACGAGCAAACCGCTCGATTCAAGGGCAATATCGCGAAGAGTTTCGGCATCCATGCGGAAGCGCGGCCCACGCGCGAGAAGGAGATTCTTCGGGTCCTTGCTGATCTGCTCCGGAGTCGACTTCGCACTCTGCCGATAGGTGGCCGACATGACCATGAGCTTGTACATGTGCTTGACGTCCCAGCCGCTTTCGCGAAACTCGACGGCAAGCCAATCCAGCAGCTCAGGGTGTGATGGACGCTGGCCCATAATGCCGAAGTCCTCGGTGGTCTCGACGAGGCCGGTGCCGAAGATCTCGTTCCACATACGGTTCACCGTTACGCGCGCAGTCAGTGGATTGTCTGCGCTTACGGTCCATTGCGCGAGTGCAAGACGGTTATGCGCCGTCCTCGCCGGCAATGGCGGCAGAAAGTGCGGAGTGTTCGCTTCGACTCGATCGGCTCTGGCCGAGTAGACGCCGCGGGTCAGGATATTCGCATAGGCGATGGACGGCTTTTCCCAGGCGACGAGCGTGAGATCGCCACCTTCGGAGAGCTTGTTCAACTGCCCATTGAACTGGTCGATCTGCTGCTGAAGAGCAATGGCGTTCCGGTCTACATGGTTGAAGTAAAAGTCACTGACGGCGTGCCATTCATCCTTGGTCCATTTGTCGCTGGGTCTGGAAATTACCTCGGCGACATAGTCTTCAAGAGGCAGGCGCTTCGCCTCTTCCGGAGTAAGCGCCCGGCTGTACAGACGAATGTCCTGATAGCGCGTTTCGCGGGCCGGATCGGCATCAGGAGAGCGCCAGCCGAGTTGCATCGGCGCTTCCGTGCGGATGGTCTTCTTATCCAGCGTATCGACCGCGACCTTGGTTGCAACGGGCACTCCATTCACATAGAGCTTGATGCCGGAGGCAGCCCCGGACCCATCGTACGTAAAAAAGATATGTTTCCACTGGCCATCGACTGGTAGAGCTTCCGTTGCGGAAACTTTTATGCCGTCCCAGGGTGTCGTGTCCACTGGCGGCTTCGGTGCCGCTGGCTTCGGCGCTTCCTTCTTTGCGGGTTCCTTCTTGACCTTCGGCTTGGTGCCAGGGGGCTTGTTCGGAGCGAGATCTTTGGCATTCAGATCGACCGGCGTCGGATAGGCAAAAGCCTCCTTCACAGCGACCGGCTTTACAGCGGGTTTCACCGCTGATGCAGATTTGAGGGTCTTCAGGCCTTCGGGCGCCTGGTTGACCATCTCTACGCTGACAATACCCTTCTCAATGGATAAATCCCATCCGCGATTGTGCTGCAGGGTGTCCATCTTCGAGAGGAGGGCCCCGGTGGCGTTATCCAGCGTGTAGTTCGGCGCAGATCGCACCATGAACCAGCCGCCGGAAGAGAAAGCCTGGGTTGCTTCAAGATCTCCGGTATTGCCCAGTGCTATGTGGGTACTGGCGTCTGTCCGGAAATCCGGCCATAGCCACGTGGTCTCGCCCCACTGAGGTTTAAACTTCCCGATCGGAAAGCTGGCCTGCAAAGGGTGAGGTGCAGAATTGTTCAGCACCTCTCCGCCGCCTTCATCCAGGCGAAGGCGCAGATCAAGTTTGTCGGCAGAAACCGGCTGTGCCAGTCGCTGCTGCGAGGCGAGCCAGCCCAAGATGAGAGCACGGTCGTGCGCGTGGAGCGAGTCGAGTTGCGCAGCAGCCTCGGAGCGTTTGGCAAGGACCTGGTCGTAGGCAGATTGGTTCGCCGCCCTGGGAATGCGGGCAACAGGCGTCCACACAGGCCGATCGCCGTTGAAAGGCTTCTCTTCAATATTGTTGAAGAAGGCGGTGAGGGCGTAAAAATCCTTCTGCGACGTGGGATCGTATTTGTGATCGTGACAGACCGCACAGCCGACGGTCAGGCCCATGAACGTGGCCCCATAAGCTTCGGCGCGTTCGCGGGCTATGTTGACGCGCAATTCTTCAGGAATGGCGCCGCCCTCATTGCTGCTCGCGCCGAGTCGAACATAGCCACTGGCGACCAGGGGATCGATGCTTTTAGCCGGGAGCAGGTCACCGGCAATCTGCTCAACGGCAAACTGATCGAAGGGCTTGTTGTTATTGAAGGACCGGATCACATAATCGCGATAGGGCCAGATGTCGCGACTGTTATCCAGGTGAATGCCGTAGGTGTCGGCATAGCGCGCGTAATCGAGCCAATGACGCGCGCGCTCCTCGCCATATGAAGGCCTCGCGAGCAGGCGATCCACAAGACGCTCGTAGGCGTCAGGCGATTTGTCTTCCTGGAATGCCCGGATCTCGGCCGGCGTAGGCAGCAGCCCCGTAAGGTCGATAGTGACGCGTCGAATCAGACGCTCCTTACCTGCTTCAGGAGAAGGTTGCAGACCTGCCTTTTGCATGCGAGCAAGAACAAAGCCGTCAATAGGATTCTTTGCCCAGCCGCCTGTCTTCGCAGCGGGGGGCAGAGCAGGCCGGACGGGTTTATCAAAAGCCCAGTGCGGCCGGTACACTGCTCCCTCTTTTACCCACTCTCTAAGAACGGCAATATCTTCAGGCCGCATCGGTTTTGCTTCGCCCTGCGGCGATTGCGGCATCAGGTGGTGGGGATCGGTCGAGGTTATGCGCTTGATCAGTTCACTCTGGTCCGGGTGACCGGGAACGATCGCGTCCGGATGGCCGGGACGCTTGCGAAATGCCGATTCTTCCAGATCGAGACGTAAGCCGCCTTTGCGATTTTCAGGATCCGGCCCGTGGCAACTGAAGCAGTTGCTGGCCAGTATCGGCTGCACATCCTGGTTGAAGTCGAGGTGCTGCGCATTCCGAGTCAAGGCCACAGTGGGCTGCGTGCGATGACAGCCGAAACCCGCACTCAACAGCAATCCCAACGCGATGGTTGAGAATCCTGGAGTAAGGCGCAGCGAGTTCAGGTTTAGACCGAGTCCGTTCGGCAGAATGTTGGCCACTCCTGTCCGCTCCAGTTTTTGATCGAGAGAAGTATAGTATGGCCGTGCGCATCCTGGCATTCCTTAGCTATATTGCGCATTCCTCGGCGCATCGTTGACATCCGCTAGGTAATCGTCACTTCGATCCATTCGAGCGGCATTCGCTGCTCAGACAGCCTCGCTGTGATCTTCAAGGCGCCACCTTCAATCTGCAGTTCCTGTTTGACTGTTGCGCCGCCAAAATAGTGGCTCGTTGCGGTTGCCCGCACACCTCGCTCTCGACGGACAACGATGTCACCGCCCTGATAAGGAACAATCGCCAGCCCTCCGCACCTGGCAATGCCGCCTCCACCTTTCGCCGCGACCACGACTTGTGCATTGGATTGGACGGCCCCCATTACCTGGGCATCTTTCACTGGTACAGCCAGTGGACCTGCCTCGCCTGCCAGCGGAGGCCGATAGGCCAGCAGGGCCAGGTCGCCGCCCTCCATCCGCGCCCAGGACCGTGCCCGCGCACCGGCTGTATATCCCTGCGAAATCACGTTTAGCGGCTGTATCGTAAAGGTATTCGTCGACCGCAAAACCCTGGTCAGCCCGTTGTATTTTGCGATGAAGGCAATGGTGCTCCCCTCATCCTCCTCGTCGCTGACGAAGTCATTTAAGGAGCCCAGCGTCCCTAGCGCTGCCGAATCAAACCAGATGTCCGGCGCGCTCGCCCAGTCGTATCCCGAAGACCCGTATGTTGGTATTCCAAGTGGCCCGAGCAGGCTACTGAAGAAGTACCGCCTGTTTGCTTCCAATTGATACTCGCCAGCGGCGGCATACAGATCATCCGGGCTATGCAAATCGAAGTACTCAAGAAAGAGCGGGGACAGGTTGTAATACATCACCACAAGGTCAGGGTTCTCCTCTCGCATCGCCTTGATAACAATATCGAGGCCCTTCCAAAGCAGCCTTTCCCCCGACCAGCTTTTATCCTTTGGAGCTGCCTTACCCACCGGCGGTAATTCATATCCGAAATCGAATTTCAACAGGTCCGGCTTATACCGCTGCGTGAACGTCTTCGCCAACTTCACGAGAACCGCCTGGACTGCGGGCTGTGTGAAATCCAGGATCGAATACTGCGATCCCGAGAACTTCACTACATAGGGCGTACCGTCGGGCTGCAGCAACATCTGGTCGTCGGACAGTCCCAGGTCCGCCGGACGTTCGCACCGCATGAGTGCGGCCCAGATCCCGACCTTCATTCCATCCGCACGCAACTCAGCGAGAAACTCCTCGAACTTCGGAAATCGCTCTGCCGAGTGCTCCAGCTTTCCGTACGTTCCCTCCCACTTGTCGTCGATCGAGAACAGGCCGGCTTTCATCCCTGAAGCCTTCAGCTCCTTGTAAAGTTGCCGCAGTGTGGCTTCATCAAACTTCTCGCCTGTCTTCCCGCGGTCAGCCTGGGCACCCCACGTACAAAACTGCGGAGTCAACGCAATCGCAGTCTTCCGCGGAGAATTCTCATGCAGCCGAATAATCTTCGCGGCCACCAGTCCAGCGTAGTAGGCCGCAATCGCGTCGGGGTAGTCATCTGCAACGGCCCACAACATGGTCGCACCCAGCGACAACTTTCCAGGTCCCCGCAGGTGCTTCCAAAGGTCGCTCCTGTAGTCCACCCACAAACTGCTTTTCCCCTCCTCCAGCGAGAGAAACAGATCTCCCTGTGGCAGCTCAGCCAGACCGCAGGCGAAGGACGCAGACCGCCCTTCCCGATACATCCCCCGAGCACCATGACTCTGGTCGGTACTGAATCCGCAGAAATAATGCACCGGCAGCCCCCATTGCTGCCCTGGCATCCCTGCAACCGAGCTCCCACGGCCCAGGCATACTGTCTCGTTGAATTGGACATCGCTGCGAACAATCGGGCTGACTCCCGGTCCTTCACTGATACCGGGCACCACCAGGAATGACGAATGCAGTGAGGCCGCCGGTCTGCCACTGCTTAAATCGGCAAAGTAGTGAATGCTTACAACATCCTCTGCAGCGGTTCCTTCATACACCACCGGCTCCAGCCAGGCTCCTTGAGAGTCAAAGCGCCAACTTAGCGATATCCGAGCGTCACCGTTGACTCCAGCATAGGCAATGCGAACCCGATTGCTGTCCACTTTTACTTCAGAAGCCTTGCCCGTGATGCAACACCTCGTCGAGGCTTCTGCGATGGGTGCGGCTACGACCAGCGGTTGCATCGTGCTGCTTACAATCAGTCGGCCCCTGGCGTCCATCAAGTGGAATCTGTCCTCAGCCTGCAGGTACTCCCAGACGTAGTTGATTCCTACCGCCTTCACCCGGCCGCTGGCGCTTGTAATGTTCGTTGCCGGTGCTGCACCCTGCAACCAACCCGATGTAGACGCCACCATCGCGCCGGCGGAGATCTGCACAAACCTCCGCCGATTTATGAGCGCTACATCCCCCACCATTCACCTCCACACCTGCCGAACGCGGCGAGGCCATCCTAAAGGAAAGAGGCGTTGCAGTGTGACAAAAGAAAGCAAATGACGGTCCAGGGAAGAGAAGGAGGGATGAATACGAATGCGCATACGGGGTTCGTCTGACGCTGTGAGTACCTTCGCCGCTTGCAACACCGTATTGGTTACATTTAGGTCGACGACAATGATCTAGAGGGGAGGGCTTGTAGAATAACCAGTTCTGTCCGGCGCTGTTCTGCCTGGGGGCCGCGATGCCGCCCTCCAATCTATCTACCATCTACCCAGGAACGGAGCCATAATCGACTGTTCCTGAAACAATTCACGCGCGTTTCCGGGCAGCGCCTGGGTAAATAAAGATGAGGCGACTCACAACGTTTTTGTCGTGATGGAAGGCAGGCATCTATCGAGTCATTGTTTTACTTAGCCATGCGCTCTGCGAACTATTCAGTGATCACATGATCGGCCCACTCGATAAGTGACACAAAGATAGTTGGATTACCGAATTTGGCGCCGTAGCCGCTCAGATCGGCTTCTGTGACGCCTCGCGCGCGCGAGCACGCGCCACATGCGTATAGCTGGATGTGCTTCGCCTTGACTTTCTCCAGCGTCTCCCCTACCGGTGGCCACCCGACCGGCACCACTGCGTCGGCAAGCGTTTTCCGCATTAGAGAAACAGCCTCTCCCAACAGAAAAATTTGTACCTGGTGGCCTGCTTCGGCTAGTGCCAAACCATGCAAAAAAGGGAACGCCGCTTTAGTAGGATCATCAGAGCCCCACGCGCTTTTCATCACAATTTTGAGCGATCTGTGGGACGCCTGACCTTCCAGAGGATGGGCGGCAGGAACTATGGGCAGAGCGGCTAACTGCGCCAATCGGGTAAGAAACAGGCGACGAATCATTACAAAGCCTCCTCGGTGGGAGTGGTACAGCGGATCGAATTCTACACTTACACGGCCCGATGATCTTGCTGGATTATCGGCGAGAGCGGTCTGGATACACAGTTCGTCGATTGCCGACAACAGACCGATGCACTCGTCGAACGCGACATTTTACTTCTACTGTAGAGACGGGAGTTAATGTGGGTAGTGCATGCGGAGCATCGCGAATTCTGAAGTCTTATCCTCATGACTGCTCTGATAAAAAGCATCTTTGGACACTCGCAAGCGATCCGAGGCTAGAGTCAGCGTGTGCGCAACGAAGCCTGCTTGATGCAATTTGCAAACATCCTGATCAGCTACGTTTGAACCCCACCCGGCTCAGTGCAGCTTTATAGTTGTTCTCTCCCAGTGCCTGCCAACGCTTTTCGACTGCCAAAAAAATAAGACGTACATCGTGTTCAGCAAAGCTTTCCTCGATCAATTCCAAAGCCGTATTGCGATCGCCCAACCCGAGATGGGCCAGGGCACGATGCACGGGGGAGACGGGCTGCACCGCGTGCATCCTCTCCAACTCTTTCATCGAGTCTTGCGCTTCCTGCTTCCGGTGACTTGCCGCGAGGGTATAAATACGAAAGCTGAGAGCTTCCGTATTTCCTACACCGAGCCGATGTGCCTTCTCCAGTGCATCGAGTGCCGCGTCTGTTCGCCCCAGTGAAGCCAGCGCCTTGCCTCTCATCAAGTGGGCTACCCAAAACTGTGGTTGTAGTTCCAGGACTTTTTCCAATGGCTCGAGCGCCTCTTCAAATAGCCCGTAATTGTACAGAAAATGTCCAACATGCGTCCCAACGATCGGAGAAAGCGGATCCAGCTGTTGGGCCTTCCGGAGAGTCAACAAAGCCTCGGTGTGACGGCATAGTACGGACTGGATATGTGCCAGAAACATCGGCGCACTGCTCTCACTTGGATTAAGGGCAGCCGCGCGTTGAAAATAGTCCCGCGCTGCATCCCAGTTGCGGTGGTACCAGAACTCCGCGAGTCCAAGTGCGATATGCGCCTCTACCTGCGTGGCATCCAGTTCGAGCGCCGTTGTGGCGAGGACTTGGGCTTGCGGAAAACACTCGGCCGGCCGCTGGTTGGTTGTGATGGGTAGAATAGCGTAACAGCAGCTGAGTCCTGAATATGCAGGGGCGAACTTTTTGTTTCGGTCGAGCACCTCGCGGAAGTATCGGATGGCTGCCTCGATCGTTGGCCGCGTTCTCTGTACCCATAGATGACGCCCGCGCAGGTACAGATCATAGGTTTCCATATCCACGTCCGCTGATGCCGGGCGGTCATCAGCGGACGTCAACTTTGCTTTGATCGCTCCTGCGCTCGCCAGCGCTATTTCTGTTTGCATGGAAAAGACGTCATCCGTGCCGCGCTCGAACGTCTCTGTCCACAGGCAGCTTCCATCCCGTGCGCGTATGAGCTGTACCGCAATCCGCACCTTCGCGGATTGCCTGCGGACGCTGCCTTCAATCAAGTACTGCACTCTAAGTTCCTGTGCGATTTCCTCTATGGACCGACTCACTCCCTTGAAACGCATTACAGACGTTCGCGAAATGATCTCGAGCCTCCCGCGGAAGAGCCTCGCCATCGTTGCGATCAATTCTTCAGTTAGTCCGTCGCTGAAATAGTCCTGAGCGGGATCACCCGACAGATTTGCCAGCGGAAGGATCGCAAGCCTCTCGGCGCGTTCTAAGCCCTGTTGCGCCGCGGGAGCATCCATGCGGAGACGATACCCTCGTCCTGAAACAGTCTGCACGAGGTCAGGATCTTCGAGCGCTCGTCGAATTTTCTTGATTGCTGTGTAGATGGCGGACTCGCCATCTACGAAGACAGCTTCACCCCATACCCGAGTGAGTGCCTCTTCATGCGAAACGACTGCCCCGTTGCGTTCGGCGAGCAGAAATAACAACTCCAGAGGCTTTGGATCCAATTTCACCGCGACCCCAAGGCGTCTCAACAAAAAACTGTCGCGATCGAGTTCAAAATCGCGGAAGCGCCAGGTCGTTCGAGTCATCGGCTCAGCCTCGGTTTGTGCACCAGCATTCCCGGCCAGAAAGAAAACAGAAAACCTTCAGACTAGCTTCAGGACTTTGGGAATCAACCGCTTCAGTATAGGTCGTGGCAGCAAACGAAACTTCTCTTCAGCCTCCAGACCGCTCTACAGGTGAAAGATATGAGATTCATTCAACGTACAGAAACAAAAATCCTTCTTTTTATGCAGGTACTCGCCATGTCCATCCTTCTCCCTGTCGTCCTTTCAGGTTGCGGAGCCGCGCACGCCGCCTCAGCCGACCCTCAAACGGCTGTCGAAGCACTGCTCAGCTCCGAGCAAAATGCATGGAACTCCAATGACAGTGCGACCTACGCCTCTGCCTTTACTGAAAACGCCGACTTCATCAATATCCGAGGCCAGATATTTACCGGTCAGCCGGCAATCGCGCAAGTCCATGCGATGATTTTTGCCGGACCGTTCAAGGGCAGCACCATCAAGATCACGGTCCGCCTCTTCACGCTGCTCGCACCGAAGGTGGCGCTGGTCGACACGGATCAGGAAGTCACTGGTTTCGCATTTCTCCCACCTGGAATCGTCGCCTCCTCGTCGGGGACACTGCTCACTCATTTTAAATACATCGCTTCACTGCAAACAGATGGCAGTTGGAAGTTCACGTCGGGCCAGAACACCTCAGCCCTACCGAACCCAACTAAGCCATGAGTCCCTAGCTTCGAACGCATCCGAGTTGCAGCCTTGTATTTTACAGCGGGAGATCCAGGCCGAAGCAAACTCTTAGGCCACTTATCACGTTGCGTAATTCGACCTGTAACATTGCTCGTATAACGCTGCCACGCGTTCAATGCATGCCTGCTCAGCGACCGCAAAGGTGTCATGCTGCCGCTCAAATATCTTCGCCATACTCCATTTGGCATGAATGACTAAGGAATCGCCGATTCTGAAGGTAAACCGATGGAACTATCTTTTCAATTCGCAGCATGATCAAAGGCCGTCGATCCAGAAGGACCTGCCGAAGCTCCCTGCAAAGTTCGTCTCATGCGCTTTCGACTCTCTCGAGGCCGGCCGCCCGCGCGCTGGCGCCTGTAGAACCCTGCAGAAGAGGAAGAAGAAACGGCGCCGTCTTACTTGATTTTGCATGAGCGACTGTCGCAGGTGGGCCCTCAATGACAATGCGGCCACCCTCATCTCCTGCGCCAGGACCAATGTCGATGACCCAGTCGCTCATGGCAACCATTTGCATGTCATGCTCGACAACGATAACCGTGTTGCCCGCGGTAATTAGGTTTTGCAGTTGACGCTGGAGACGATCGACATCGGAAGGGTGTAGACCAGTCGTCGGCTCGTCAAGTACGTAGAGGGTCTGGCGTCGCTGAACGCGCTGCAGCTCAGTCGCCAACTTGACGCGCTGTGCTTCGCCGCCGGATAACTCTGTTGCCGGCTGGCCCAGTCGCAGGTAACCAAGGCCGACTTCCTGAAGAACTTTTAAAGCGTCGGTAATCTGCGGCTCTTCTGCGAAGAATTCTGCAGCAACGTCGACCGTAAGATCGAGCACGTCTGCAATAGTTTTGTCGTGATATGTCACGTCGAGAGTTTTAGGATTGAAGCGTGCGCCGTGACAGGCCGGGCAAGGGCTGTACACGCTCGGCAGAAACAGAAGCTCGACCGAGACAAAGCCCTCACCGGCGCATGTTTCGCAGCGACCTTTTGCAATGTTGAACGAGAAGCGCCCAGCATCATACCTGCGAGCCCTGGCAAGCTTCGTTGAAGCGAAAAGCCTGCGGATGTGGTCGAACAGGCCGGTGTAGGTGGCCAAGTTGGAACGCGGCGTTCGGCCTATCGGTTTCTGATCGACAACTACGAGGCGACGGATGTGCTCGATGCCCGAGGCTATGCTGCCGCCCGTAGTCAGCACACGTGTTTGTTCAAGGCCGTCGACTTCGGCGTCCTCTTCGGATTGGATAGGCTGGCCGAGAGAATCTGTGATCAATTCAACGAGTACCTGGCTGATGAGTGTTGATTTGCCGGATCCTGAAACACCGGTGACAGTTGTGAATACACCAACCGGTATCCGCACGTCGAGATTATGGAGATTGTTCCGCGTGACGCCGTTGAGTTGCAGCCATCCCTGAGGCGAACGAGGTGTTGAAGCAACGGCCTGCGAAGGTGGAAAAAGGTATCTTCGCGTCTCGGAGGCAGCGATGGATTCCAGGCCGTGGGGCGGGCCAGAATAAAGCACTTGGCCTCCGTTGACACCAGCGCCCGGCCCTACATCAACGATCCAGTCAGCTTTGCGTATCACGTCCAAGTCGTGCTCAACAATGAAGAGAGAATTTCCGGATTTCTTCAGAACTTCAAGTGCCTCAAGAAGCGCCGCGGTGTCAGCCGGATGGAGGCCCGCAGATGGTTCATCGAGAACGTAGACTACTCCGAAGAGGTTGGAGTGAAGCTGGGTCGCCAGGCGCAGCCGCTGCAGTTCTCCCGGCGAAAGCGTAGGCGTGCTTCGCTCAAGAGAAAGGTAGCCCAGGCCAAGTCTTAGCAAAACAGTCAGACGTCCCACCAGGTCAGTGGTGATGCGTCTTGTGACCTCGATCTTTTCCGGATTCGCGAGGTGTGCGGTACCTCCGGACGACGTAAATGGCTGCATGATTTCCGCAAGGCGTTTGAGGGATAGCGTGGCAATGTCCGCGATGTCATAGCCTGCGAACTTTACGGAAAGTGCTTCCGGGCGCAGACGCTTTCCCTTACACACATCGCACAGGGCAGACAGCATGAATTGGGCGACACGCTTCTTCATCAAAGCGCTTTGCGTGTGAGCAAAGGTGTGGAGCACGTGGCGCCTGGCGCTGGTGAATGTGCCCATGTAGCTGGGCTGCGTCTTGCGCTTCAGTGCCTGCTTCGTCTCTGCGGGTGTGAAGCCTGCATAAACGGGTACCTGCGGTTGATCGTCGGTAAACAAGATCCAGTCGCGTTCCTTCTTCGGTAAAGCGTGCCAGGGAATGTCGACGTTGTAGCCCAGCGAGACCAGGATGTCCCGCTGATTCTGGCCGCCCCACGCCGTCGGCCACGCGGCTATGGCCCGCTCCCGGATGGTGAGCGACGGATCAGGCACCATCGATTCTTCAGTCACCTCGTACACGCGACCCAGGCCGTGACACTTGATGCAGGCTCCCTCGACTGTGTTTGAGGAGAACGACTCGGCGTAAAGCAGCGACTGGCCGCGGGGGTAGTCCCCTGCTCGGGAATACAGCATGCGTAACAAGTTCGAGAGTGTGGTGACAGACCCGACTGACGACCGCGTGCTCGGCGCGCCACGCTGTTGCTGAAGCGCAATCGCCGGTGGCAAACCCTCGATGGAATCCACAGCCGGGACTGCCAGCTGATGAAAGAGGCGGCGCGCATAGGGCGAAACAGATTCGAGATAGCGGCGCTGCGCCTCTGCATAGAGCGTTCCGAAGGCGAGTGAAGATTTTCCGGAACCGGAAACGCCAGTAAAGACGACGAAAGCATCCCGAGGAATGTCTACATCGACGTTTCGCAAATTATGTTCGCGCGCACCTCGCACGCAAACCATGCCGTCATTCCGAGTGTGTAGGATGGGATCCAACTCTTGACCTCACGCGTTGGATGCGTGGCAGCGAGTGCGGGTTTGGAACACGACGTAGCTCCGCACAAGCGGTCGTGAGGGCGGGGTATGACAGCATATGTGCCGCAAGCATTCGGCAAGGACGATTGGGTCAGACGCATTCTGCATGCGGCGCGACTTACACCAATATTGACCTACTCCTTCGTTATGTAATGTCTTTGCAAGATTTAAATGCCAGGCATGCCTTGCCGGCAAAATCGCTGCTAACAGCAGGATAGCCGTCAACACTAGGATTGCCGCTGCGTAGCTTGCGGGGTCGAGATTGCTGACGCGTAAAAGGCCACTCTTAACAATTTCGAGAGGGAGGCTGCGATCGCTATTCCACCTAGCATGCCAATCGCTACAG
Source organism: uncultured Acetobacteraceae bacterium (assembly GCA_964658655.1). Lineage (GTDB taxonomy): Bacteria > Acidobacteriota > Terriglobia > Terriglobales > Acidobacteriaceae. Next base: position 16,610 of record CAZZZL010000058.1, read on the forward strand.
GGCGCAGGAACGGTTGGAGGACCGCATTCAGCAGTTGGACTCTGCCGGCGCCCAGAGCCATTCGAATCGCAATCTCCTTCAACCGCTGAGATATTGAAAAGGAAACTAGCCCAACGATTCCCACGGCGGCGACCAGCACCGCCACCAACCCTGTCAAAGTTACTGCCTTCGCGATGTTCTCGACTGCCTGTAAGACGTTATCGTGATAGAGCATCTTCATCTGTCGAATTTCGGGAAACAGTTTCGGATCCTTATTCTCGGCGATGCCCTGATCATCTTCGGTAAACTGTCCGGCTCCCCAAAGGTCCGCACCATGACAACCATGTCTGGCATATCCGCCTTCTGTGCCAGCCAGTATTGCTCGACAGCGTCATCATCGTTCTCGGCGTTCAGATGTCCACCCCTGCGACGCCCACGACTGTAGCTTTCCCATCGCCGTCCGGCAATTGCTGCCCGAGCGGGTCTGCCCCGGCCATTCCCGGCGTGCCATTGATTCGCTCACGACCACCGCGTGCTTCTCATCGGCATAAAACGTTCGTCCCAGTCGCATCGGAATGCCCAATGTTGCAAACGTTCCCGGGGTCACCCAGTTCGGGTAGACGGGTACAGGGTGGCCGTCGGTCTCTTCATCCATCCGAGAAACTGTATGTCCCATCGGCGGGAGTTTGATGAGGGAAACCGACTTGACACCGGGCAGGGATCGGATTCTTTCTTGCACTGCATCGAGATAGGCCTGCGCAGCGGCCGGTGTATAGCCATGCTGCCCGAGTTGAGCGTCCACACTCAGCAGACGTTCAAAGGCAAAACCTGGATTCGTATAAAGCACGTGCAGGGTTGCACGCGTCAGCAACCGGCCACGATCAGCAGCACACAACTTACTGCAACCTGTGCAGCAAGCAGCAGCTGCCGCATAATTGTTTTGCGCTGTCGCTGTCGTGGGATCTGCAGGGCGGGGGCAAATCCGAAAAATACCGCAGCGGCTATAGCTGTACCAAAGGTAAAGACCAATACCCGCCAGTCCGGTTTGGCACTCAGCCAGCCCGGCGCGTAAACTTTATCAGCGCCACGCGCAGCCCTAACGAACTTAAACCCAGGCCCAGCGCTGCGCCAACCAGTGCCAGCATCAGGCTTTCAGTCGCCAGTTGTCGGAAGATTCGTGCACGCGTCGCGCCAATGGCCATGCGGATCCCCATCTCACGTTCCCGCGAGACCGCCCGCGCCAGAAGCAAGCCGCCCAGATTCGCGCACGCTGCTGCGAGGATCAGAAGAGTGAGCAGTGCGACCATGCCAGCAACCTGATACATTTCCGGCGTCATCACCTGGAGGTGGCCACCTGGATGAATGTCGATAACTCGTCATCCCATATATCTTTTGGATGTTGCCGGCGCAGATCGTTGGTCAGAGCTCTCAACTCGCCTGCAGCGGTCTGCATCGTTGTCCCCGGAGCCAGCCGCCCCCACATGCGGACGCTGCTCGCTCCCGGGTCGGAAAGCAATGTACTTCCAGTTACAAAATAAGGCTGCTGGGCGATAGGGATCCAGATATCCGGTGTCTGGCCGCCCAGACTGGCAAAGGCATACGGCAACACACCAATCACTGTTGCGCTTTTGCGATTCAGGCGAATCGTCCGCCCCACAATAAATGGGTCGCCGTTGAATCGGTGTTGCCACAGCGTGTAACTCACCACGACAACGGGCGAAGCCGTTGCTTCCTTTTCGATGGCGGGATCAAACAGGCGACCTATTGCCGGCTGCGTTCCCAGTTCAAAGAAGTAATTCGCAGTCGCAAACGAGGCGCTGGTCCCTTGCACATCTTGATTCATTTGCATTGGCGGAATGCCCAGCACCGCGATCATCGACCGAAGCGACCTGGCATGCTCGCCATAAAAAACCGCGGAGGTATACGGCATTTCGCTCGTACAGTTATGCGGCGATCGTCGCTTGAGCCGTGCCAGAGAGCCAGGGTCGCGCGCTGGAAGAGATTGGAGCGCCATCATATTAAACAGGCTGAAGCTCGCCACGTTTACCCCGATGCCGATTGCCAGTATCGATATCGCGGTCACTGTGAATGCCGGCGAGCGCGTCAGCGTGCGCAATGCATAGCTAAGATCCTGGACGAGCCGGTCGAGCCATGTCCAACCCCAGGCTTCTCGAGATTGTTCTCTCATTCGAAGGGTATTTCCGAAGTTGCGATTCCCTGCTCGTGCCGCCATCTCACGGTGGAACTCCATGTCATTTTCGAGGTCAGCATCCAGTCGGCGGCGATTGATGAGATAGCGAATACGTCGGAAGAGTTCACCCATGGCAGGCCTCCTGTTCGGTCGTGTCAGTTATGCCGTGCGCAAAACATTCTGTATTGCCTGTGTTACGCGGTCATATTCTGAGAGTTCCGCCTTCAAATGTTTGCGTCCCGCTGGAGTGAGGCGGTAGAACCTAACCTTGCGGTTGCTCTCAGAGATACCCCACTCCGCCGTCACCCAGCCCTTGACCAGCATCTTCTGCAGTGTGGGATACAGAAGGCCCTCTTCGACGGCGAGCACTTCACTGGACAGAACGTGGATCCGCTGCGCCAACGCATACCCGTGCAGCGAGTTCGATTGCAGGACTCGCAGAATCAGCATCGGCAGCGCGCCCGCAGGCATTCCCAACTTAGGCCTGTCATTCATAGGCATAAAGTTATGATGGGTAGAGCATGATGTCAAGCAATTATCCCGAGGGCCTTACGCGGGAGCCATAGCTTACACTCGAATCACATGCTCAACCAGGGCTATGCCTACACTTCGATCATCAGCACCAAGCAGCATGGACGAAAACTGCTCTCGCACTTATCAGACTCCTACCCGCACTCCACCGCACAGGCGTGGCAACAGAAACTGGGCAACGGCGAAGTCACGATTGACGGCGTCATCGCCAACGGAAGCGCATCGCTCATTTCAGGCCAGACTCTCGTCTGGAACCGGCCACCCTGGATTGAGCCTGAGGCCCCGCATAACTTTGAAGTCCTGTTCGAGGACGACCAACTGTTGGCAGTGAACAAGCCTGGCGGCCTGCCCACCATCCCCGGTGGCGGTTTCATGGAAAATACCCTGCTGCGGCTGGTGCAAAAACGGGTTCCTGAAGCGAATCCTGTCCACCGGTTGGGACGAGCCACTACGGGCATTGTCCTCTTCGCTAAAACAACTCAGGCGGCTTCCAGACTTTGCGCAAACTGGAACACACCGGCAGTCCAGAAGATCTACCGGGCTCTGGCGAAAGGCATTGCACAGCAAGACGACTACGAAATTCTGACACCCATCGGTCTTGTACCGCACCCGCGCATTGGTTCTGTATGGGCGGCCGCGCCGAGCGGCAAACCGTCAAAATCATTGGCGAATGTAATCTCGCGCACGACCACGAACACAACATTTCAGGTCAGCCTGTATTCGGGGCGGCCGCATCAAATCAGAATTCATCTGGCATCCATTGGCCATCCCCTGGCGGGCGATCCTCTTTATGGTTCTACCGGCCAGCCCCTTGAGAATCTCCCGGGCCTTCCCGGCGATGGTGGATATTTTCTGCATGCTGAATTTTTAAAATTCAAGCACCCCATTACAGAAGAAGAAATCAATCTTGAGGCGCCGTTGCCGGATGCATTCTCATTGCACCTCAAATAAGCAGGCGACTTTCGCAGCTGCCCTCATTTCCTCCGATGGGCTAGCTATGATGATGAATGGATGGCTGACATAACCTCACTCGCACCCGATCTCCTCTCGCATATTGCGCAACTTCTAAACCTGCCTGTTCCGGGCGTGCGCGCCGTTATGACCCTTCTTGACGATGGTTCGACTGTTCCGTTCATTGCCCGCTACCGGAAGGAGGCGACGGGCAATCTGGACGAGGTACAGATACGAGATATCGAGGAGAAGATTGGATACTTCCGCGAACTCGTGGATCGCAAGGCAACTGTTCTCGCATCCATTGCCGAACAGGGGAGGCTCACGGAAGAGCTTAAAGCGCGCATTTCGGTAGTGCTTGATCGCAGGGAGCTTGAAGACCTGTATTTGCCGTACCGACCAAAGCGCCGAACGAAGGCGACGATAGCACGCGAGAAAGGTCTCGAACCATTAGCCGATTACATGTGGGCACAGCTGCCCGGGCCGCTTGATTTAATCGCTCTCGCTCAGTCGCTGGTCGATCCTGCAAAGCAAGTGGCGACGATCGAGGAAGCGCTCGAGGGCGCCCGGCATATTGTGGCAGAGCGGATCAGTGAAGACGCTCTGGTGCGGAAGGAATGCCGCGCATTGCTGTTCGACGAAGGCACCATCGTGAGCCGCAAAGCCGTAGACGCGAAGGATGAGCAGGAAAAGTTCAAGATGTACTATGACTATCGCGAGCCGGTGAAGTCAATTCCCTCTCATCGCATGCTGGCGATCCGGCGTGGCGAAACGGAGAAGGTTCTCTACTGGCTCATCGAGCTTGATGAGTCTCGCGTACTCGGCCGTATCCGTGCGAAGGTCATCCGCAACGAAGGTGACTGGACACCACACCTGAATGCTGCGATCGATGACTGCTGGAAACGTCTTTTGAATTCGTCCATCCAGGGGGAGATCCGGCTCGAGTTGAAGCAGCGTTCGGACACAGCCGCGATCGATGTGTTTCGAGAAAATCTGCAGCACCTTCTGCTGGCCGCACCAGCGGGGCCGATCGGCGTACTGGGTATCGACCCAGGGCTGCGCACAGGCTGCAAGCTTGCTGTTGTGGATGAGACGGGCAAATTTCTGGGTGAGGACGTGATCTATCCACACACAGGGAAAACAAGAGAAGCCAACGATAAGCTCAACGCCATCATGACAAAGCATAATGTCCTGGCAATTGCGATCGGCAATGGAACAGCGTCGCGAGAGACGGATACTTTTGTGCGCGACTTCCTGCAGGAGAAAGGGCTCACCCAAATTTTCCGAGTGACCGTCTCAGAAGCCGGAGCAAGTGTCTACTCCGCTTCGGAGGTTGCGCGCCAGGAGTTTCCTGACCTGGACCTTACCGTGCGTGGCGCCATCTCGATTGCACGGCGGCTGCAGGACCCGCTTTCCGAACTAGTGAAGGTGGACCCGAAGTCGACTGGCGTCGGACAGTATCAGCATGATGTGGACCAGCGACAATTACAGCAATCCCTTGAAGCAACAATTGAAAGCTGCGTGAATCGTGTAGGGGTCGATCTCAATACTGCTTCCTGGACGCTCCTGCGTTATGTAGCGGGCATCAGCGAACGCATCGCGTTGAACATCGTGAGCTTCCGCGATAAGAATGGGCGCTTTCGCTCGCGGGCCCAGCCTCATGAGGTGTCCGGTGTGGGACCGAAGACGTTTGAGCAGGCTGCGGGTTTCCTTCGAGTGCGTGATGGGGAGCAGCCGCTAGACAGCACGGCAGTGCATCCCGAGTCGTATGCGCTCGTAGAGCAGATCGCCAGATCACTTGAACAGCCTGTTCAGGAGTTAATCCGCAATCCACAACTGCTGACCGGCGTTGACAAAAGTTGCTTCGAAGCAGGTGCCTTCACGCTTGGCGACATTCTCGAAGAGCTGAAGAAGCCGGGCCGGGATCCTCGCGACAAATTTGTGGCCGCAGACTTCAGTGACACAGTGCGGGAGCTGACAGACCTGCAACCGGATATGGTGCTCGAAGGAGTCGTGACAAACGTAACCAAGTTTGGTGCATTTTTCGACGTAGGTGTGCACCAGGATGGGTCGGTCCATATCTCAGAGATCGCCAACCACTTCATTAAGGAACCTGCGGAGGTTCTAAAGGCAGGCCAGATCGTAAAGGTGAAGGTGCTGTCAGTCGATATCAAGACGAAGCGTATTGCCCTCTCGATCAAGGCACTGGTGGCTTCAACTCCAGCCACCCCTGGCAGGACGCAATCTCTAAAACAGAAGACGGCTCGTCCGCCTGCGACTCCCTCAATGGGCGATAAGCTGGCGGCTCTCTCAAGCAAGTGGCGTACCAGTTAAGAGCAGGCTATGTCCAAATTGCCGGGCACCGCTTGAAGAAATTTACTGACGTTCCGTTGGACTTCCCAACGAGCTGCCGGTCTGATCAGCAGACCGGCAGCTCGAGGAGGAAATCATTCGTCGCGGTGAAGTGATTGCGAGATTGCATCTTCGTCGTCAGGGTTTTACGACAGGCAACTCGATATAGCTGGCGTCAGAAGGAGAGTGGAAGACCTTCTGCTCTGCCTTTTGATAGTCGGCAGGTTTGGCGAAGAAGATGTTGGGGACGAAGGTCTGGGGGTTGCGGTCGTAGAGCGGGAACCAGCTGGACTGCACCTGGACCACGATGCGATGCCCGGGCAGGAACACGTGGTTCGCGTTGGGCAACTCGAATCGATAGGGCTCGGGCGTGTTAGCGGGGATGGCCTCGGGCTTTGCAAGGCTCTGGCGATAGCGGCCGCGGAAGATGTCGCCGGAGATCATCAACTGGTAGCCGCCCATCCAGGGTTCAGCGGCAACTTCGTCCGGATAGAGATCGATCAGCTTGACCACCCAGTCGGAGTCCGTGCCGGAGGTGGAGGCGACGAGGTTGGCCACAGGCTCTCCAGCGATAGTCACGGGCGCGGTGAGCGTCTCAGAGACAAAGGTTGCAACGTCCGGCCTTCCAGAAGCGCTGCGCTGGTCCGAGGCGAGCCAGTTCGCCCAGGGGCAGCCAGCGGTATAGCAGTCAGGCTGATTGGGACGCGGCAGATAAGGCACAGGGTGGGCGGGGTCAGAAGGGTATTCAGTGAACGCAGACTCTGCGCTTGTGGGCGCGTTAAAGCTGAGCGCAGCGTTGGCATGCAGATAGAGGCGGGTATTGGACTGCGTTACGGGCCAGGCGGGAAGTTGCTGCCACAGGTCGGTCCCGGACTGATAGGCGGTAACAGTAGGAATGGCCGGAGCTGAGGTGTCGTCTTTCAGGTAGCGGGCGAGAAAAGGCGCGAGGACATGCTGCCGCCAGTACGAAGACGGATCGGCCGGAAAGGTAAGCTGGTCGGCGCCGAGATTGGTGCCGTCTTCGATGGCGCCGCCGTGGTGCCAGGGGCCGAGAGTGAGATGAATAAGACCCTCTTTGTCATAGTGCTTGATGGCCTTGTAGACGGCTGTTGCGCCGTAGATGTCCTCCGCGTCCCAGAGCGAGTGGACAAGCAGGATCGGCACAGTTGGCGGGTGCTTGGCATACTGCGCGGCGAGGATTTTGTCGACAGCCTGGTCCTGCCAGAAGGAGTCGTAGGCGGGGTGCGCGACAAGCTTGCGCCAGAATCCCATTTGCTCGAGGCCGCGACGTTTGGCGAGTTCACCGGCCGAGCCTGCATTCATATAGGTGTCGTAGTCGTCAAAGTTGGACGTCCACCAGTGCGCGGAGTTATCGCGGCTGCCGTCCTGCTCATAAATGTAGGGCTCGTTATTCTCGCGGAAGGCGCCGTAGTGAAACCAGTCGTCGCCGTGCCAGCCGTCAACCATGGGATTCATTGGAACAGCGACTTTCAGCGCTGGATGCGGATTGACGAGCGCCGCCAGCGATGTATAACCGTCGTAGGAAATGCCGATGATGCCTACCTTTCCATTTGTCTCGGGGACGTTCTTGATGAGCCACTCGATGGTGTCGTAGGTGTCTGTCGAGTTGTCGACGGGTGTGGGGTTGAGTGGGCCCCGGAAGGGGCGGTTCATCACGTAGTCACCCTCAGACCCATATTTTCCGCGAACGTCCTGAATCACGCGGATGTAGCCGCCTTCAACGATGACGTCAGTGGCGTTGTCATAGCCGTAAAGGCTTGCGCCGAGGTGGTTGCTGTAGGTTTTCGTGGTGAGGGCAGAAGCGCTGTAGGGCGTCCGTGTGAAGACGATGCCGGCATTGCGCGCTCCGTTGGGAACGAGGATGACGGTGTGGAGTTTGACACCGTCACGCATAGGTACCATCACTTCCCGGCGAGCGTAATTGGCGCCGTACTGCGTTGTGCTGACGGTGGCGGGCGTCTCGGACGGCATGTCGGGATATTGAGGAGAAGCCGTCTGCGCCTGGAGGAGGAACGAGGTGCTGGCGAACGAGGCGGCGAGGCAGAGTATGACTGATTTCATACGAAGATTTCCTTTGCAAGGAACGACTCTTGATTTTTTAACGACACCGGGGAAGTAATTCGTAAGTGTAGCGTATAGACCGGCGATTCGGAGGGCACTCTTTGCGAGAAAAGCGCCTTCTATCAGCCAATATAATTCCGCGGGCGAACCCGGCCGACTCATCCTTCCCTATCAGAAACCCATGACTTTACTTGAGGGGATATGGAAGGATCGAATTCCATTTTGACATTATGATACCGTTCTTGTTACCTTTTGTTCAGGGTGCAAATGACGGCGGCGTCTTGCCTGAGGACTTGTTTGGGCCTTCGGAAAGCTTGAAGTCAACCTGTTTTGCGCCCTTCAGCGTGTCCCATGGAATCCACCAGTTCTCGATATTTTTTCCGTCAACCGAAAGCTCTCGGATATAGAGCTTTTCCGGTGCTCCAGGAGAGTTCAACGCGACTTCGCGATCCCCCAGCTTCAAAGTGACATGAGGAAAGACAGGGCTGTTGATCGTGAAGCCGCCGACCCCGGGAATCTCCGGGTAGAGACCGAGTTGCGCAAAGACGACCCACGCTGAGGTGGCGCCGAGATCGTCATTGCCTGGTTCCCCATCGGGCGTGGCGGTAAAAAGGTCAGTAAGTGTTTTTCGCACAACCTGCTGTGTGCGCCATGGCTGGCCGGACCAGTTATAAATCCAGGGATTGCCGAAGCTCGGTTCATTCGCGATATAAAAGTATGGCCCCCGGTCGAGCATGCCACTTCCATATTTGCTGAAGTAGCTATCGAGACGGGCATCCACAACCTTCGGGCCTCCAACTGCCTCAATCACCCCTTTCAGGTCGTATGGAATCATCCAGGTATATTGGGCGGAATTACCTTCGACAAAGCCGTCATAATTTTCCGGCTTGAAGTCAGGCAGAAACTTCCCTGATGCATTGCGCGGGCGGATGTAATGCGTCTCGGTATCGAACAGCTTGTGCCACTCCGCAGAACGAGCGAGATACTTAGTCGCGGTGGCATCGTCGCCGAGCGCTTTCGCGAACCGTGCGATGGCGAAGTCGGCATTCTCATCCTCGAGTGTGATTGAAGCTGAACCCTTGTTTTCGGCTGATTCGGATATATAGCCCCTCGATAGAAACTCAGCGAGGCCCGGGCGTTCAGGGTAGAGGCGCACGTGAACAGATGGATCTTCCGCGCCCTTGAGCATTGCGCGAAGGGCCGACCTGGTGTCGAAGTCATGCCCGCCGAAAGCGTAGATATTGGCAAGGATCGGGTCAGAAGGATCACCGACCATGCAGCTACTTTCATCGTTGGCCACAGGCCAGATGGGCAGGCCGCCTCCCTGCTCGGCATCGGCAACAAGGGACTGTGCGATATCGCTGCCGACCTTTGGCATGAACATCGTGATGAGTTGCACCTGGCTTCGGTAAATATCCCAGCCCGAATAGTTGGCGTACTGGATGCGATCTTTGACAGTATGGACTTTGTCATCAAAGCCCATGTACTGCCCATTCACATCGCTGAAGATGCTGGGATGTAGAAGCGCATGATACATAGCGGTATAAAAAACTTTGCGCTGGGTGTCGCTTCCACCAGTGACGACAGCATGTGAAAGAGCTTCACTCCATGCTGCGCGGGCTTCGGTGCGAACCTTGGCGAGACTCCAACCAGGAATTTCGCGGTTCAGATTTTCCTCCGCATTGGCAATGCTCACAAAGGAAAGACCGACTTTGAGATGTACAGTCGATATGTTGGGAGCAAAGCTGAGGTAGCCGCCGGCATGCGGGCCAGATGCGGAGTGCGCTTGTTTGTTTATATGCAGTTCGTCGAAGGTACCAACGCTCTGCGGATTCTCTTCTGTGTGTATCGAGAAGTAGACTGTGTAGTGATTTTGCAGGCCGCAGAATGCACCACCGGCCACAGAGCCGGTGATGTGCGCGCCTTCGATCTGGATGCGAGCGTCCGCCATGCGGTCCAGATTGCGGCTTAGATCAAACAGGATGGCAGGCGCCCCACCGTTTGCCGGGTAGTGAAGTTCGCTGATACCGGAATGAACGTCCGCAGCAATCTGCACCTGTATCCCGGAGTCGAGTTTCAACGAGTAATAACCAGGCTCTGCGACTTCATCTGTGTGGCTGTACCCTGCCTTGTAGGACAAAGGCAGTAATGGAGGAGGTTGAGCCGGCAGTCCAAGCATGGGAAAGATGGGCACGTCGCCGAAAACGCCGCAACCCGGACCGCTGAGATGCATGAGGCTGAAGCCGCGGGTCGCCGGGTGCTCATAGCGATAGAATTCTCCATCCGCTGGATCAGGACTCCAGTACAGCATGCCGAATGGGCGCGTGGCACCCGGAATAGTGTTGCCGTTGTCGAGTTGCGAACTGGTTTGCGTGCCGATGAAGGGATCGACCTGCG
>CAZZZL010000059.1:0-26746 GCA_964658655.1 uncultured Acetobacteraceae bacterium
TCGAAACATACGGCACGGTACGCGAGGCACGCGGATTCACTTCGATGACGAAGACTTTCTCTTCTCGGGAAGGCGTTCCGCGCTGAATGGCGAACTGCAGGTTGCAGAGTCCGCGGACGTCGAGGGCAAGCGCAAGCTTGCGCGTGTATTCGCGAATCGTGGCGAGCGCAGCCTGCGAGATATCGACCGACGGCAGCACGCAGGAGGAGTCGCCGGAATGGATGCCGGCTTCTTCAATATGCTGCATGATGCCGGCGATGACGACGTCGTGGCCATCGCAGAGTGCGTCAACATCGACTTCGATTGCGTCTTCAAGAAAGTGATCGATGAGCACTGGCCGATCCTGCGAATACTCGACCGCGGTCTTCATGTATTCGCGCACGTATGCAGCGTCGTACGCGATGACCATGGCGCGTCCGCCGAGTACATACGAGGGCCGCACGAGCACCGGATAACCAACCCGCTCTGCGCCTTCCAATGCTTCGTCGACACTGGTCGCCATGGCGCCAGGAGGCTGCGGAATGTCGAGCGATTCCAGCAATTTTCCGAAGCGCTTGCGATCTTCGGCAAGGTCGATGGATTCGGGCGAGGTTCCTATGATTTTGACGCCGGCATCTTTGAGCGGCAGCGCGAGGTTGAGCGGCGTCTGGCCACCAAACTGCACGATCATGCCGACTTCGGCGCCTGAACTCGACTCGTGTTCATGTACGGCGAGCACGTCTTCGAGGGTCAGCGGTTCAAAGTAGAGACGATCGCTGGTGTCGTAGTCTGTCGACACGGTTTCAGGATTGCAATTGACCATGATCGTTTCATAGTCATCTTCCTTGAGCGCAAACGCGGCGTGACAGCAGCAGTAATCGAACTCGATTCCCTGCCCGATACGGTTGGGACCGCTGCCGAGGATAATCACCTTGCGCCTGGTAGTCGGTGCCGCTTCGTCTTCTTCATCATAGGTGGAATACAGGTAAGGGGTTTCGCTTTCGAACTCGGCTGCGCATGTATCAACCTTCTTAAAGACAGGACGAATGCCGAGACGTTCCCTAAGTGCTTTCACCTGCATGGTGCCTTCATTGCCATCCAGATGCCAGCTGTCTGCAATGCGAGCGTCGGAGATGCCCATGCGTTTCGCCTTGCGCAACTCCTCGAGTGAAACCGTCTTCTCTGTCTGCTCGCCTATGTTCGTAATTGCGTCAGTTACTTCTTTAATGTGATGGAGAAACCACGGATCCATCGTGGTGAGCCGCGCGACTTCGCGAATCGACATGCCCTTGCGGAAGGCGTAGCGGATATATTCAAACCGTCCCGGCTTGGCGGTAACGAGCATCTGTGTCAGGCGGCGCGGTTCAATCACTTCAGCGCTGATTTTCTTGCCCGTTTCGAGCGAGCGCATTGCCTTCATCAGCGATTCCTTGAAGGTGCGGCCGATGGCCATCACTTCGCCGACAGACTTCATCTGCGGTCCGAGATTTTCATCCGCGCCGGCGAATTTTTCGAACTGCCATTTTGGAACCTTGGTGACGACGTAGTCGATGGTCGGCTCGAAACATGCCGGCGTCATCTTCGTGATGTCGTTGGGGATTTCATCCAGCGTGTAGCCGACCGCAAGTTTGGCAGCGATCTTCGCAATCGGAAACCCCGTCGCCTTCGACGCGAGCGCCGACGAACGTGAGACACGCGGATTCATTTCGATGACGGTCATTCGGCCATTTTGCGGATTCACCGCAAACTGGACATTCGAGCCGCCGGTCTCAACACCGATCTCACGCATGACGCGAATCGCCGCGTCGCGCATCGCCTGATATTCGCGATCAGTAAGTGTCTGCGCCGGTGCGACGGTGATGGAGTCGCCGGTATGCACGCCCATCGGATCCATATTTTCTATGGAGCAGATGATGATGACGTTGTCGGCGAGGTCGCGCATCACTTCGAGTTCATACTCCTTCCAGCCGAGCACCGATTCTTCAATCAGGCACTCGTGAACTGGCGAAAGATCGATGCCGCGCGAAAGAATCTCCATCAACTCTTCGCGGTTGTAAGCGATGCCGCCGCCGGAGCCGCCAAGTGTAAACGACGGACGGATGACAACAGGAAAGCCGATCTTCGCGCTGAAGTCCATGCCGTCGCGCAGGTTGTTGACCAGCGAGGAGCGCGGCATATCCAGGCCGATCTTGGTCATCGCGTCCTTGAACAGGAGACGATCTTCAGCCTTCTTGATGGCTTCGAGCTTTGCGCCGATGAGTTCGACATCGTACTTGTCGAGAATGCCGGCGTCGGCGAGATCAACCGCGATGTTCAGCGCGGTCTGGCCGCCAACGGTCGGTAACAGCGCGAACTTGCCTTTGCGCTTGCCATCGACGCCGGCCATCATCTCGCATTCGATACGGATGATCTCTTCGACGTAGTCGCGTGTCAGCGGTTCGATATAAGTGCGGTCGGCCAGCTCAGGATCGGTCATGATGGTCGCGGGGTTGGAGTTGACCAGGATAACTTCGTAGCCTTCGTCGCGCAGCGCTTTACAAGCCTGCGTGCCGGAGTAGTCGAACTCGGCGGACTGGCCGATAACAATCGGGCCGGAGCCAACTACCAGGATCTTCGTAATGTCGTTTCTTCTAGGCATTCTGCTTGCTCACTCAGTAAGTCTTTTATCTATTGCCGCTTCAATGCATCGGCGAAATCGAAATCGTTCCACTTCTCATATTGTCGTTCGCCGGCGATAAAATCGCGATCTTCGCTCGTCAGTTTCGGTGCGTGAATCGCGACACGATTCCAGTCTGCGTAGTAGCCGGCCGCACGATATTTTCCATTTGGCCCGAGCGTAAAACTGTGCACGTAAATGTAATGAAGATCAGGCTCGGACATGCCTGGCATGTACTCGTTGATCTGCTTCGTCACCACTCCCCTGTCATCGAGACAGGCAAGTGTGCTGCGGTCGAACTCGTCATCATGCACCCACAGTGAAACTGCGCGGGGATGACCGTCAAGCTGCCACACCTGCGCGGTGCCGTCGTCATTATTGCCCTGCTGCTGCATGTGATCGGGCAGGGCTGGTGTCACAAACCACGCCCCTTGCGAATACAGCTGAAGAGGCTTCGGCAGCGTCGTTTGGTGCAGGCAGGCATTCACGAAAGTTCGGACGCGTGGTTCGAGACGGCCCGCTTGCACTGTTGCTTTATAACGTTCGGAAGGACGCTGGGCGAGTAAAGAAGAAGTGAATGAAAAGACTAAAAATAAAATGATCATTGACGAAGTGCGCAAGCTGCGTTTGCGCCGGCAATGCGTCACTTCTTCCACTCCTCCATCATCTTGCGAAAGTCCTGAAACAGGTAGCTTGCGTCGTGCGGCCCCGGACCGGCTTCGGGGTGATATTGCACGCTGAACAGCGGCATGGACCGATGGCGCAGACCTTCGAGTGTGTTGTCATTCAGGTCGATGTGCGTCAGATCGACCTCGGACTGCTTCATCGAATCCGGATCGACCGCATAGTTGTGATTGTGCGCCGTGATTTCTACCTTGCCGGTGTGAGTATGCTGCACCGGATGATTGCCGCCGTGGTGTCCGAACTTGAGCTTGTACGTCTTCCCACCGAGAGCGAGGCCGATGAGCTGATGCCCGAGACAAATGCCGAAAATCGGCTTGCGGCCGGCAAGCTTCCGAATGTTCTCATGGGCGTAGGTTACGGGCTCCGGATCACCCGGGCCGTTCGATAAAAAGATGCCATCGGGGTTCATGGCCAGCACATCCTCCGCGGATGTCTTTGCCGGGACCACGGTGACGCGGCAGGATTGCTGCGCAAGCATGCGCAGGATGTTCGACTTGATGCCGTAGTCGTAGGCGACAACGTGCAAATCCGGCACCGGCGCACTGATGTAGGCGCTTGAAGTTTTCGGGATCAGCGGATCATCGTAGTAGTTGCCCGGATCCCTGCTGTCGTATTCGTAGATTGACTTGGTGCTCACGACACTCGCAAGATCGGTCCCGTCCATCTTGCGGATGGCGCGCGCCTTTGCGACAAGCTTGTCAGCGTCCGCCTCGATATTTGAGATGACGCCGCGCATCACACCGTTATTGCGCAGGTGGCGGACTAGAGCGCGTGTGTCTACATCTGCGAGGACAGGCACAGAAAAGCGTTCGAGATATTCGTCGGCAACCTGCTCGGAACGCCAGCTGGAACTGATCGGCGAAAATTCGCGTGCGACGAGACCTTCGATGAACGGACGCGCGGCTTCGTTATCGGCAGCGTTGGTGCCGTAGTTTCCTATTTGAGGATTGGTGAGGACAACGATCTGTCCTGCATAGGAGGGGTCGGTGAAAATTTCCTGGTAGCCTGTCAGCGATGTATTGAAAACTACTTCACCAGAGCACTCGCCTTTGGCGCCGTAGCCCTCACCGCGGAAGATGCGCCCGTCTTCGAGCGCAAGGATCGCTTGCATCGCTTCTCCAATGAGTGGATTCAATCGATATTAACAGGTATTGGCGGCCTCTCCTATGGGATGAGTGTGAAAAACCAGCCACCGTTTTCAGTTCACCGCTCAAACGCGGAGGAGGGATGCGCCGGGGTTGCGGGACGCCTAGCGAACGAGTCCCAGCTGGTCGGTCGGCCAGTAAACAAGCTCAGCTTTGCCGTAGATGAAATAGCGGTCCACTGGACCGAAGTCGCGGCTGTCGCTGGAGATCGAGCGGTGGTCGCCCATGACGAAATACTGGTGCGGCGGCAGCGTCATCGCGGCCAATGAACGCACATCGCTATAACGCTTCGGCACGTACGGTTCCTTGAGCAGCACACCATTCACGAAGACGCGGCCATCGTCGATCGACAATCGATCGCCAGGAAGCGCGATGACACGCTTGATGTAACTCTTCTCCGGATCGCGCGGGTAGTTGAAGACGATGACGTCTCCCCGGCTGATGTCCTCGAACCGGTAGACAAACTTGTTGATGAAAAGACGGTCCTGGTCCTCAAGCCGCGGAAGCATGCTCGTGCCTTCCACCTTCACCGGCTGGTAGAGGAACGTGATGATGAAGACCGATGCAGCAACAGAGAAGATCAGGTCCCGCATCCAGAGGCGCAGGGGCCGAGCCGCAGGCTTCGCTTTCGATGGAATCGGCAATTCAGGCTGGGGCGCTGGCTCGAGGCTCAGACCTGCGCGCGCGCCGTCGATCTTATCCAGTTCGTGCCCGTGAAGGTCGCTCATGTTCTGTTCAGACACCGGTTATGTCTTTGAGATGCGCGCTGCGGCGATGTTCATCGAACCCTTGCGCACAAATCCCCTTTTGGTCAGCTACACCCGAGCGAACCCGGCGGACACAATATGTGTTGTGGTTTGGGCAAAGGCTGCTGCTGTTGCAGAGAAGGCGTGTACTGCGGACGGCCGCTGGCGTCGTTAATGCCGGCTAACTGAGACGGCTGCAGGACGAGAGGCCGCTGCATGATCATTTCGACACTCTGACCCTGCGTGATCATGATGTCGTTCCCGCGCGTAAACAAGGTGTAGATCAGTCCCGCAGCGGCGCCGCCTGCGCCACCATAACCGATGCCGGCCAGGGGACTACCGCCCACCGCGCCTCCGATACCGCCGATGCCCGCTCCTTCGGCGGCACCCTTGGCGATGGTCGCGGCGTCTTTGCCCTTGCTGCCGCCCTGCTCAATTTCTCCTTCGGCGTTCTTGACCTTTGCACTGTCGGAACCAGGCAGGTTATTCACTCCGCCGGGCACACTGACGACCTGGCCGTTGGGGAAAATCATGGTGGTGAAATGCATGAGCAGTTTGGCCCGGCCCTTGACGCGCCCAGGACGCTCCACCTGGTCAATAACACCCTGCACGTAGACACCTGCTGGGATCAGCACATGCGAGCCAACGATGACAGGAAAGGTCGACACGAGATAGACACCATCGCCCGGCTTGGCCGTCTTCGTGTTCACCGGACTCTGGACTGCGAGCAGAACCTTTGTGCCGGCCGGAACGGTCAGTTCTGTATCAGATGACGTGGCTGCCGAGGCAGAGAGGGTTGACTGCGCGCTCGCAAGGCCTACGGGCGGACCCTGGGTCAGCGTAGCCGGCTCGTTCGGAGTGGCGGAGGCTGGTGGCGCGTTCTGTGCTCCGGCGGGCGCACAGCAGGCCGCCAGGGCCACCGGGATCGTCAGAATTATCCGCCCCAGGTGCTCGCGTATGCTCCGTCCATCGAAACCAGGTCCCATACTGCCTCCACCCTATGGTTATAGACGCAGACGGCGCAGGTCGGATAGCTGAATCGCTCAAATTTGCCGCCGTGTCGCGGTACTATCGAGGTCTGCATGGCACGCGACGAAGTACGCCAACCCTGGGTAGATAGGGCACAGCCGCGGTTTGCTCCGGTCTATGACCTATTGGAACAGGCGATTATCGACGGCGTCTTTCCCGGCTGCGCTTTTGGCGTGAGGGATGAGCATGGCGATGTTGTCCGCGGAGCGGTTGGACGACAGACCTACGCGGCTGATTCTCCGCTGATCACTCCCGACACTGTGTACGACCTGGCGAGCGTCACGAAGGTCGTTGCGACGACTGCCATGGCGATGTTGCTTTACCAGCGAAAGCTGCTCGATCTTGACGCGCCGATCGTTCGATGGATGCCTGCATTCTTTCAGCATGAGCCACAACGTGCTGCCGTGACGATCCGCCACCTGCTGGCGCATAGTTCGGGGCTGGCCGGCTACGCAAAGTTGTACGAGACGTACTCGACGCCCGACGCGATCGTTCAGGCCTGCGCCGCCATGCCTCTCGAAGCCGCGCCTGGCACGAGGGCTGAGTACTCAGATATCGGGTTCATCCTTCTCGGTCGTATTCTCGAAATCATTGCGGGTGAGTTGATCGATAGTTTCTGCCGGCGGGAGATATTCGATCCGCTGGGCATGGAGAACACCTGTTTCCGGCCGCCTTCGGACTTAAAAAGGTCCATCCCGCCGACCGAGAATGACCGGGTCTTCCGTCACCGCATCCTCCAGGGCGAGGTGCAGGATGAGAATTGCTTCGTGCTTGGCGGCGTCAGCGGTCACGCGGGTCTTTTCAGTAATGTAGGTGACATTCTGTGTTTCGCCGAGGCGATACTCAGGCCCGGTCCTGACCGGCTCTACCTGGATAAGACTGTTGAAGTGTTCAGCACCCGGACCAATCTTCCCCCGGGAAGTTCACGGGCGCTGGGCTGGGATACGCCTTCGCAGCCGTCGTCGAGCGGAACGATGTTCAGCACACGAAGCGTCGGCCATCTCGGCTACGCCGGTACATCCGTGTGGATTGACTGTGGCGCGCCCCATAGCAAGCCTTGCGCAGTGGTGCTGCTGACGAACCGCACGTGGCCGACCCGAGAGAATCAGAAGATCAAACAGCTGCGGCCTGCATTTCATGACGCGGTACGCGGATGCCTGCTCGGTACTAGCACATCATGAGATAATTACGGGTTGGGTACTTCCGACTTTAGTGGGATCTTTACATCCACTTCATACGAGGTAAACTGACGCAGGTTCAGCAGGTATATCGACCATGGCAACAATGACAGCACCGCGCACTGTAGCGCAACCCTCCGAAAAGTTTTCGGCCAGTCGCAACAGCAACCTTCTGGAACTAACCACAGAAGGTGCCAACGAAGCTTCGCGTGGACTGGATACCAAGTCCGCGCTGGAAATCGCCCGCATCATCAACCAGGAAGACGCCAAGGTCGCACTCGCGGTAAAGAAGTCTCTGCCCGAGATAGCCCTGGTCATTGACGCTGTCGCCCGCAGTCTGCGAGATGGTGGCCGCCTGATTTACGTGGCAGCCGGTTCCAGCGGCCGCATTGTCGCCCTCGATTCATCTGAGTGCCCTGCTTCCTATTCCACTGCACCGCAATCGGTCCAGTACATCGTGGCGGGAGGCCCCAAGGCGGTGGCGTCGGCCGTTGAAGTCAACGAAGACCTGCCGGAGCTTGGTCAGCGCGACATTGCGCGTCGCCGCCCTACCCGCAAGGACATCGTCATTGGCGTTTCAGCCAGTGGACGTACTCCTTATGTCGTCGGCGCCCTTGAATATGCACGTGCTCGCGGTGCGATGACAGCCTGTGTTGTCGGCAATCACAATACCTCGCTCGAATCTGTCGCCGAGATTACGATCGTGGCTGAAGTCGGTCCAGAGGTCATCTCCGGCTCGACACGCATGAAGGCTGCGACTGCGCAGAAAATGATCCTGAATATGATCACCACGGGCGCAATGACGCGGCTTGGTTACGTGTACGAAAACCTGATGGTCAACGTGCACATGCAGAACACCAAGCTGGTCGAACGCGGTATTTCGACATTGATGCGTGCCTGCAATATTGATCGTGAAACTGCGGTTGATACCATCAAGTCATCCGGCCGCAGCATTCCTGTTGCCCTGGTGATGTTGAAAGCCAATGTCGACAAGCCTGAAGCCGTGCGCCGCCTGGCAAAAGCTGATGGCAATGTCCGGCTTGCCATTGAAGATACAACGCTCGAACTCTGATTCTTCCCAATGATCGAAGGCCCTGCACCCGCAGGGCTTTTTGATTTGTACGATTCTGCCCTGCTGACGTGCTGCTCTCGATTCCCTGCCGATTTCTTCTGAGCCCATAGCCTGCCTGTTTCTGTCACTCTTCGTACACTGGAGTAGCTATGGATAAATTTGTAATTCGCGGCGGTAAGCCGTTGCTTGGGACCATCCGCGTGAGCGGGGCGAAGAATTCGGCTCTGCCGTGCATGGCGGCGGCGATCCTTACAGAAGACGAAGTCATCCTCGAAAATGTTCCGCAGGTCAAAGACATTGAAACCGAGCGCAAGCTGCTGGTCTCGATGGGCGCGGAGGTGGAGCTCGGCTACGGCCGCGCACAGCACCGCACGACCATCAGCTGCCGCCTGCTCTCTGATCCCGTGGCTAAGTACGAAATCGTTAAGACCATGCGTGCGTCTTCGCTCGTGCTCGGACCGCTGATTGCTCGCACCGGCATGGCACGGGTGGCGATGCCCGGCGGTTGCGCGATTGGTGGCCGGCCGATCGATCTGCATATCCGAGGGCTTGAGGCGATGGGCGCAGTCATCACGCAGGAGCATGGCTACCTCGAAGCGCGGACAGAGCGATTGAAAGGCGCTCATATCGTCTTCGACAAGATCACAGTGACAGGTACAGAAGACCTTTTGATGGCTGCAGTTCTGGCCGAGGGCGAGACGCTGTTCGAAAATTGTGCGCGGGAGCCCGAGGTTTCTGATCTTGCGGCATTGCTCATCGCCATGGGCGCGAAGATAGAGGGCGCCGGGACAGGAACGATCAAGGTTAAGGGCGTGAAGAAACTGCATGGTGCGCGGCATCGCATCAATCCGGATCGCATCGAAGCGGGGACGTTCCTGATTGCGGGCGCCATCACATCCGGCGACTTGAACGTGGTCAATTGCAACTCTGCCCATCTTGGATCGCTGATCGGCAAACTTGAAGCAGCGGGGGCGCGCATCGATGTGAAGGGCGATTGCGTGCGCGTGCGCAGTGAAGGCAATCTGAAGGCCGTCGACATCACGACGGAGGAGTATCCGGGCTTCCCTACTGATATGCAGGCGCAATATATGGCGCTGGCCACGCAGTCGGACGGCACGAGCGTGGTAACGGAAAACATCTTTGAAAACCGCTTCATGCATGTACAGGAACTCGTGCGGATGGGTGCGAATATTCGCGTGGACGGACGCAGTGCGACGGTGCGGGGCAAGACGGCTCTCTCCTCGGCAGCGGTGATGTGTTCCGACCTGCGGGCATCGGCGGCACTGGTACTGGCGGCAATGGTGGCCGACGGCGAGTCGATCCTGGACCGCGTTTACCATATGGATCGCGGTTATGAACGGCTTGAAGAAAAGCTGCGCGGGGTGGGTGCGCAGATTCGTCGGCTGGGGAATGTGTTTCCGGAAGATTAGGATTGTCCTCTAGATGGTCGCATCTATGCAGCAAGAGGTGAAGCAGGATGGCAAATAATGAGAGCGCGGTGCGGGCTGAACTGAAGAAACTGCTCGAGGGCAAGGGCGCGCACGTGGACGTGTCGACAGCGCTTGCAGGATTTCCGTTTGAGGATGCGGGTAAGCGCCCGCATGGTCTTCCCTACTCGGCGTGGCAACTGCTCGAGCACATGCGGTTTACTCTGGCGGACCTGCTCAAATTTTCAACTGACTCTCACTACGAAGCGCCGGCGTGGCCTGACGATTACTGGGTGAAAGACCCTCAACCGCCGTCAGCAGACGCGTGGGAGACGTCTGTCAACGCGTTGAAAGCAGATCTGCAGGCGTTCGAAAAACTCGTGAGCGACGCCAACAGCAATCTGCATGACGTCATTCCGTGGGCAGATAAGAAGCAGACACTGTTTCATGAAGCTTTACTGGCAGCCGATCACACGAGTTATCACACGGGTGAGTTGATTGTGCTTCGTCGATTGCTCGGGAACTGGAAGAAGTAGCTGGCTGCTAATGACGTATCGAGCTGGCAGAGAAGACGCAGATTTCTCCGCTACGCTTCGGTCGATATGAAGAGTGGATGCGGTGCGGGCGAGTGTCAGAGATTCGCGAATCACAGGATGCCAGGGCGGAAGGCAAACAAGGGCGCCAGCGAGCGTCTGAGCGCTGAAGACGCGTACGCCCGTACGGCCAGTACTTAGCGCCAGGAGACGGCTAGCTGCCAGCGAAGGCGGCGGTTAGCGGTTTTGCGTAGGACACGCTCGAACTCTTCAATCTCTTTGACGACAGCGGCAGTTTCAGTGCCGATGGCCATGGGATGTTCATGCAGAAAGTCGAGCAGCGTGCAGATGCTGATCAGGCCGTCTTCGGGAGCAAACCATTGTGGCGGCGGGAGCGTCTTTGCCCAGTCGGGATTGCCGGCGCCTTCTTCCAGGAGCAGTGCCATCGAGTTTTCGTCGGCCGAGAAGAATTCAAGCATCGGCTTGATACCAAGTTTACGGGCAAGCTGCTCGAGCGCATCTTCGTTACGTGCCAGGGCCCGGCCGTTCACAAAGATGTCGAAGCCGGGATCCTCGCCCTCGACCACGATGTACATCGAAGCACTCATTGCCAGAAGTTTACGCTAAAGTGCATGCGGTCATAGCCGGGCGTTTTCGTCCATGTCGCTACCGGTTATCTGAAGGGTTAACGGCTTATCACCTTGTTTCGAGGCATAGAGAAGCGTGATCGCGCTGCCGATCGCCAGCAGGCCGCCCGCGAGGCTTCCCCACTCGGGCAGGTGTCGAAACAGGAGCGCTGTTTCGGCAATACCGACGGCCGGGATTAGCCACTGCACAACGGCTACCTGGCTGGCTTTCACGTCCCGCAGCGCGGAGTAGAAGAGGCAGTAGGCGACTGCGCTGCCCAGGACGCCCAGGCTGATGACCTCGGCAATCTGTGCGCCTGTCCATGGGGTGGCCGGCATATGTTCGAAGAGCAGGCTGTACAGAGCGAAGACGATGCCGGCGGTGAGCATCTGGACCATGACAGAGATTGGCAGACCTGCCGCGGCCAGCCATATCTTCGCCCTCGCCAGTACGGCTGCGATGGCAACGACAATCAATGTCAATCCGAACAGCGAGAGAGCCTGAGAAGTAGAGGACGAAAGGCTGCCGCGGACCAGGAAAGCTGTACCTGCAAGGCCGCCGAGGAGAGCCGGAGCGCCGGTAAGGCCGCTGCTGCTTTCGAGCATTGCCGCGATTAGAGGAATGGTTGCGAACAGCAGCACGACGAGGCCGGGAGACATATCGGAACGATTGGCAAGATAGATTGTCGGCAGCGCGATGAGGACAAAGCCGAGCAGAACATTTGGAAGCAGCGGGACAAAAGAGGCCGACCGATTGTTCTTGGTTCTGCGTCGCGGGATGGTCCACGGTATCAGCACAACAGCCGCAATAAAGTAGCGCAATGCCAGCACGCGAAATGGCGGTAAACCAGTCAGGCTGGTGTCGCCCGAAAGCTTGAAGAGCCATTCAGAGCCCCAAAAGAGGCTGACGATCACGACCTCGAGTTTGACGGGAATCTTCATTGCAAAAAAGAAAGGCTGCGCTTGCACGCAGCCTCTTCCTCAGGAGTGATTGAGTTTAACGGGGACCGCGATTGCCGCCACCTGCGGGTGCGCCGCCGGGACCGCCCGGGCCACGACCACGACCGCGACGGCGGCGACGGTTCTTGTTCGCTGCGGCACCTGCTGCTCCACTGGCACCGGGAGCGCCTGCAGCCACGGGTGTACCGTCAACGCTGTTGAAGTTTGGCTCATCATCACCGTCTGCTCCATCATCGCTGTCGCCGTCTTCGAAGTCGTCTCCGCCCTCGATCAGGATGGTGCTGTCACCATGACCGGAGACGTTCGACGCCGGCTGACGGTCTTCCCGAGCGGGACGCTCTGGCCGTTCCGTTCGTTCCGGACGGGGTGCCCTTGCTGGAGGAGCGAAATCATCGCCACCCTGCGCAGGCGCCGCGATGCCCAGCTTCTCGCGCTGTTCGCGCAGGAGAGACTTGCGCGACAGCTTGATGCGATTGCCTTCAATCGCCAGGACCTTCACGAGGATCTGGTCGCCCTCATTGAGTTCATCCTTGACTTCCTTCACGCGATGCTCGGCAATCTCGCTGATATGCAGCAGACCGTCGGTACCCGGGAAGAGTTCGACGAATGCACCGAACTCAGCCAGACGGACAACCTTGCCGAGATAGGTCTTGCCCAGCTCGGGAGTTGCGGTCAGATCGCTGATCATCTGGATGGCCTTCTTCAAGCCTTCGCCATCGCTGGATGCGACATTAACGCGACCGGTATCGTCGACATCGATCTTGACGCCAGTGACTTCGATGATGCCGCGAATGGTCTTGCCGCCCGGTCCGATGAGGTCACGAATCTTGTCGGTAGGAATTTGCAGCGTGTGGATCTGCGGAGCGAATTTCGACTGCTCTTCACTCGCGGAGCCCTTGGCTGCGTCCATCTTGTCAAGCAGGAACAACCGGCCCTGGCGAGCCTGTTCCATGGCCTCGCGCATAATGTTGCCGGTGATGCCGCCGATCTTGATGTCCATCTGCAGCGCGGTAATGCCCTTACGGGTGCCGGCTACCTTGAAGTCCATATCGCCGTAGTGATCTTCTGCGCCGGCGATGTCAGTCAGGATGGCGTATTGGTCGCCTTCCTTGACCAGACCCATCGCAACGCCTGCGACGCTGCCCTTCAGCTTGATGCCGGCATCCATCAGCGCGAGTGAAGCGCCGCAGACACTGGCCATGGATGACGAACCGTTCGACTCGAGAATGTCGGAGACGATGCGGAAAGTGTAGGGCGAGTCTTCCGGTGCGGGAAGTACGGCGGCGATGGCGCGTTCTGCCAGGGCGCCATGGCCGATCTCGCGACGGCCTGTACCGGTCATACGGCCGGTTTCGCCGACGGAGAATGGCGGGAAATTGTAGTGCAGCATGAGGCGCTTTTTCTGCTCGCCTTCATAGCTTTCGAGACGCTGCTGATCGTCGGTGGTGCCAAGTGTAACCGTGACGAGTGCCTGTGTCTCACCACGTGTGAATAGCGCCGAACCGTGGGTGCGGGGCAGGACGCTGGTCTCGATCGTGATCTCGCGAATCTCGTCGAATGCGCGGCGATCAGGACGGATGCGGTCTTTCGTGACCTGGGTACGGAAGATCTCTTCGCGGAGCAATTCGTAGTACTTCGAAAGCTTCTTCTTCGCGTCTGGTTCGTCTGCGGGAAGCTCCTTGGAGAGTTCATCCTTGATCTGCTTGACGAGCGAATAACTCTCCGTCTTCTCATGCTTCTTGGTGTCGAGTGCATCGCTCAGCCGTTCGCCGACCTTGGCCTTGAGACTCTCGAAGTAGGCGGTGTCATGCTCGACCGGCTTGAGTTCCCGCTTTTTCTTGCCTGACTTGCTGACCAGGTCTTCAATGACTGCGACGATCTTCTTGATCTCGATGTGGGCGAAATCGATAGCGTCGGCGACGGAGTCTTCAGAGACTTCCTTCGCGCCACTCTCAACCATCACAATGCCGTCCTTCGTGCCGACGATCATGATGTTGATATCGCTGTCCTTGCGCTCAGTGTAGGTGGGATTGATGATGAACTGACCATCGATACGACCGACGCGGACTGCGCCGACCGGGCCGTTGAATGGAATGTCCGACAGCGACAAAGCTACGCTGGCGCCGTTGATACCGAGTACGTCGGGATCGTTCTCCTTGTCGGCAGACAGCACGAACGCGATGACCTGCGTTTCGTTGCGGAAAGCTTCCGGGAACAGCGGACGGATAGGACGATCAATCTGGCGGCTGGTGAGAATTTCTTTTTCGCTCGGACGGCCTTCGCGCTTGATGAAGCCACCGGGGATGCGTCCGCCTGCGTAGGTATATTCGCGGTAATCAACGGTGAGCGGGAAAAAGTCTATGCCTTCTTTAGGATCGGGAGCGGCGACGGCAGTGGCCAGTACGCGCAGATCGCCAAAAGAGACGAGGACTGAGCCGGAGGCCTGTTTCGCCAAGCGGCCGGTTTCAAAGGTCAGAGACTTGCCACCGGCAAGCTCGACTGTGACTTCCTGTTTCATAAATTCCTCATTTTTTGTAAAGGCCTGTCATGCGGAGACAGGCGGGCAGGACAGCCCTGGCGACGAGGAAAGAAATACTGGACAGCCAAAAAGGTAGACGGGCGGTTGTGCCCGGAGTGCGGACCCATCATGATGACGGGTGCTCTCAATTCCATTCCCGAATTCTCGTAGCAACAACCAAACTCACGAGGCAGATACCGCGTGCCCAAACTGGATGCACGCAGAATCCACGACCCTCCGGCCAGACCATTTCAAATCTTTCCGCGTATGTATGGGGATCTCAATGCCTACTTGCGAATGCCAAGCTTACCGATGACGTCCCGATAACGATCGGAATAGTTCGTCTTCAAGTAATCCAGCAGGCGGCGGCGCTTGCTCACGAGCATAAGCAGTCCACGCCGGGAGGCATGGTCCTTCTTGTGCGACTTAAAATGCTCGGTCAGCTCACCGATGCGCTCGCTCAAAATAGCGATCTGCACTTCGGGGCTGCCCGTGTCATTATCATGAGTGCGAAAACGGGTTATTACGTCGATCTTCTTTGCAGGTGCCAGCACGGCAGTCCGTACTCCTCTAATTCAAATCAAGTCCACTCACTAAGTGTCTGCAACCAGCGTAACATAGCCCGAATCTGCAGCAAAATCACAGGCCTGGAATGCAGCAGGGCGGCTGATTTGTGTCAGCCGCCCTGCCGTATCGCTGATTTTACTCGTCGTGCTTGCCTACTGAACGGAGATGGTCAACGGGATGGTGTGGAGCTGTGTTGTGGCCGTGGTCGTCGTATTCAGTCCTGTAGCGAATGGACTTGATACGGTGACCAGTACCTGGTAGTTGCCCTTGGCCAGCGTCTTAGTTGCGGCAGCCTTGGCATCGCTGGTGCTTTCGACTGCCGCTGTCGCAGCCTTCGAAGACATCGCGTTGCCTCCGCAGGCCGTAAAGGCAGCAGAACCACCCAGTACCAGAACCGCCAGCATGATGGCGCCCAGCATGGCCTGCCAGCCTTTGCGGCGGGCGGGAATCCCGAGCAGGAAGACGCAGGCAAACGCCGCGCTGCCTGAGGCGATCCAGAAACGATTCAGAGGCTGCTGTACCGGCTCTACCGATGCAACGGTGTAACCAGCCGCGCCTGCGCAGGTCACAGTGTTCGTTAGCGTGTTGGCAGTTGTCGAGAACTTCGCCGTCGTATTGGCGAAGCTGCAGGTGATGCCTGTGGGCAACGCAGACTTGAAGGTCAGCGTATAACCCTGAGCGGCGAAGTTATTGATGGACGTCAGCTGCAGCGTAAAGGCTGCCGAGGTCGAAGTCGGGCTTAGGATGCCGTAGTTGATGTTGGATTGCAGCGCGAAGTCCGGCAGATCACCCTCATCGAGGATGCTGATCGTCGTTTCCTTGGCGGAAGCGGCGAAGGTCGCATCGCCCGAATATTGCGCCGTGATGATGTTCTTGCCGATGGACAACGGTGCTGGCAGATAGCCGGTGCTCGGATCGTTTGTGATCGTGACCGTTCCAGTACCGCCGGAAAGAGTGGCAGAGCCAAGCGCGATCCCGTTCGAGAAGAGCGAAACCGTACCGGTTGGTGTTGACCCGGTCCCGCTGACGGTGACATTAAACGCTACCGATCCGGAGTAGTCGAAGTAGGAGGTATGTCCGTCCGCGGTGACGATGGCGGTCGTGGAAGCCGTAGTGCCCCCGCTGGCCGCCGTCGAGAGGGTAATCGGGGAGGAGACCGAGCCGGCGTAGGAACTGGTCGCCGCCGGATTGAAGGTAGCGATGATGGTGGAATTTGCCGCGGTGATCTTGGAACCGGCCAGTTGGAGGTACGCGAAGCCCGCCAGGTAGCCGCCGCTGTTCTGGCCAGTCACAAGGGTAGCCGTGCCCAGCGTTTTGACCGTCTTACCGGAGGTGGTGAAAGTGACCGTTCCGGCAGGACCGACGCCCTTGGTTGCGCCTGATGACGGGCTGACAATCGCGACCAGTTGCGTACTGCCGGTCTTCGGATCGCTGGTAGACGTGCTGGTCAGGAACGTGGACGTGGCTTGCGCCGTGACTGTGACGGTCAGTGTGGACGGAGCGGTCGATGGCTGGTAGCTGGCATCACCCGAATAAGCGAATGACAGCGTGTGGGTTCCAGTCGCAAGGAGGCTGGTAAAGGTGGCGACGTTCGCAGCGTTGACCGGTGCAATCGTCGAGGTCGTAGCGCCCGTGCTGTTTTGGTCGGTAATGGTGACAGACCCAGTGGGCTCGCCGAGGGACGCGCCGTTGGTCGCGCTGCCAACGAAGGCCTGGACAGAGATGCTGGTGCCGTATGGAACGCTGGATCCGGAAGTGAAGCTTGCATTCTGAAGCTCAACCCTGGAAGTTTCCGGAGTGACCGTGACGGTCAGCGGTGAGGAGATGCTGGGCAGGTAAGTAGCACCGTCCCCCGCGTACCGTGCATACACCTGGTAGGTGCCGCCCGGGAGTGCAGAGGAGCGTGTCGTATCGTTCACGATTCCGTTGGTGAGCGGGAAGAAGGTGACGCCTGCATTCGAGGCAAGCGGCGAATTGGTGATGATCGCCACATCGCCTGTGGGTGTTCCGGTGCCGCCGGCAACGGTCACGTTGGTCTGGAGAGTCGTCCCATGCACAAAGCTGGTGACAGGAGTGGGAGTGCCGGCAGCAGTCAGGCTGAGGGTCGTCGTGGTCGTGGTCTTGGCAGGCGTCGCCCAATCTGAGATCAGGTTGGCAACGTTCACACTGCCCAGTCCCTCTGCAGCGCTATAGCCGATCGTCGTTGCGCGGTAGGCAAGAGGTCCTGACGGCGATTCGACCAGGTACCCGGCTGCGCCGCAATCCGGAGAGCCAGCAACGCAGGCGACGGTGTTGGTGCCGGCCGCCGGTGCGTGAAAAATGGAATTGCCATTGGTCGACTGGTAGAGCGAATAGAGCACGGGGTTGATGTTGCCCTGCGCTCCGTGTGCCTGTACGACAAGCGCGGCCACACCGGCAAAAGTTGCGGAGGAGGTGTTGGTGCCGGCGAAGCTCTCGTAAGTGATGGCCGTCGGACTCGAGTTGACGCATTCATCTGCCTGCAGGCAGAGCATGTAGGTGCTGGCGTTTGATCCGTCTCCGCCGAAGATGGAAACGTCAGGAACGACGCGTCCAATCGCTGCTGCAATTGCCGGGTCGTACGAGCCCGCCACCACAGGAATCTGCCAGCTGGGCTGGACATAACCGCTGGTACCGAGGCCAAGGGTGCTGATGCCACCACCGCTTGCCAGCGCGACACCCGAGCTGCCGTAGTAGTTCGTCGTACCATCGCTCAGGTTCAGCGGCTGCTCGGGAATATATCCCTTGGCCGAGGTGTAGCCGGCAGCGCCGGAATTGGTTGAGTTCCAGTAAACAAGTGCCTCCGAAGGATCGGGGTAGGCTACTGGATAGTAGAAGTCAGTGGCGCCGACAGCTGTGACAAATGGGGTTGAGGCGTAACCATTGACTGAGAGCCCTGTCGAAACGGCCGCAACCGCGCCGTTGTTGCCGTAGCCGAACAGCGCCTGACACGAATCTGAGCCGCCATTGCCGGCTCCGGCGATGACAGTAATACCCTGTGCCGATGCCTGCTCTGTCTCAAAATTAATGAATGCGTTTCCGTCGGTGCCTAGGTTTGCTTCGCAGTTTTCGCTATCAATTACGAGCACCTGCACCTGGTTGTCATTCACGGCGCGGATGAAGGCGAAATTCAAACCGTACGCAGCGAAAAGATCCGACGAACTGTAGAGGTAGAGATTCGCTGAAGGCGCGACCGCGCTTAGCAGTTCGAGCTGCGCCAGAGCATCAGACTCGTTCGTCTCGCCTGGATCGTCGCCGTCCACCACGACAGTTGGGTTCTTGACCGTGAGATCGAAGGTCTTCTGGTAGTTGTTCAGGTATGTGATGTTCACGTTCGTCGAGTTGACGACGCCGATCGAAACCCCTGCACCGGTCGCGCTGGTGGGAATGTTGTAAATCTTCGCAATATCGCCCGGCGATACGTCCAGTGTGCTGGTGGTGAAATTGCTGAAGTCGGGGTGTGCAGTTGTGTGCTTGAGTTGCGCAGTCTCGCGCGTGGCCGGGGCCGAGAGCTTCGACGTCGGGTGATAGTTATTCAGGGACGCAAAACCCGTAATGACACTGGAGAGCGCGGCCGGGATCTGCGGATCACGGTCATTGGCCGTGAATGTCTTGCCATTAACAGCGAAGGTGTGCAACTCGGTCTTGAAGGTCGAGCGCATCTGGCCGGCGGTACCGGAAAACTCGATGGCCATCTTGTTGGGATAGACCTGGGCGATGTTAAAGCCGTGGTTCGACAGGTAGGTCGTTACTGTTTGAATGTCGGCATCCGCGACCCCGAACTGGGCGGCGTACTGCGCAGGCGTGATCCACTTGTGGAATTGCGGCGAGCCCGCAGTTGCCTGGGCGGAGACCAGCTTGTCGAGCGCAGCCTGCTGCTCGTCGCTATGCTTCAGCACCATCAGAACACGGCCAGTGGGCGTATCATCCGGCAACCGTCCGCGGTCGTTCAGCGAGGTCGCGACGGGAAGTGTATTGCCCTTGAGCGTAACGAGCGCGGAATCCTTGACCTCAGTCGTGACGCGGGGAACAGCTTGTGCGCCTGCGGAAACTGCGAGGCCAAGAATGATACCGGTCGTTGCCGAGACGCGGTGCATCCGGTGGAGTGCGAAGAAGTTTGTGCGTGACATAGCCATCCTGAAAGTTGAAGGTCCGGGTTATCTTTGCTGTCTCTTGGCTCGGGCGTACCCGGCCAATCAGTCGTAAAAGAGAAAGCCTTGCTGAACAGTTGCCAATTCAAACGCGACCGGAGTCGCTGAATCGAAAATGCTGCACCGAGCCAGGGGACGGACTCGAACATCTGAGGGTGATACTTTTCACTATGACGCCTGCGAAGCGGTCTCGCCGCTCTGAAACAGAGATGCAGCCGGAACAACAGTAGCACCCTTGCTGTTGAAAAGTATCACAACCAGGGTGCTCTTTTATTTAAGAAAGGTAACCACTCGGTTACTATCGGATATGACGACGGGCTGACGCGGACGCCGGGCCGTCCCGTCCCACCCCCAAATCCGAGAGCCGGCGCGCCGACTACTAGTTGAGGCGACCGGTCGTTTCAGACGCAGGCAGCTTCTGGACCTTGCTGTGCTTGACCGAGTAGCCGAAGTAGATAGCTAGTCCGATCGCCAGCCAGATAAACAGCACAATCCAGGTGAGGAGGGGCAGGCTGATCATCAGGTAGAAAGCGCTCAGTATGCCGAGGATGGGAACCAGCGGCACAAACGGCGTCTTGAAGGGGCGGTGCAGGTCCGGCTGACGGCGACGGAGAATCCAGACACCGGCACAGACAATGGCAAACGCCAGGAGCGTTCCCATGTTGACCAGTTGCGAAAGCCGGTCGATGGGCAGAACCGCCGGTAGAAAGGCCACGATAATCCCGACGACGATAGTGGAAATCCACGGGGTGCGGAATTTCGGATGAATCGCCGAGGCCCAGGGCCAGATGAGGCCATCGCGCGACATCGAGAAGAAGACGCGCGACTGGCCGAGAAGCATGACCAGCATGACCGTGCCGAGACCAAATACTGCACCGATCTTCACTAACAGGCTGCCCCAACTGACGCCAGTGACATCGATGCCCAGCGCGACCGGATCGGCGACGTTGAGCGCTTTGTAAGATACGAGGCCAGTCAGGGTTAGCGAGACCGCGATATACAGGATCGTGCAGACCACCAGCGAGCCGAGAATGCCGATCGGCATGTCACGCTGCGGGTTCTTGGCCTCCTGCGCAGCAGTCGACACCGCGTCGAAGCCGATGTAGGCGAAGAAGACCGACGCTGCGCCGGCGACGATGCCATGGAAGCCGAAGTCTCCATGAGCGTTTACAGGCGGAATGAAGGGGTGCCAGTTGACCCGGGTGAAATCCGGATGGTGCAGCAGGAAGCCGATGCCCAGGAACAGGAAGATGCCGACAATCGCCAGTTTGACCACGACAATGGCGGAATTCAGGTTGGCGGATTCCTTGATGCCGATGACCAGTACGGTCGTGACGACAAGGATGGCGCAGAAGGCCACGAGGTTGAAGACGCCGGTGACATGCGGGAGAAGCGCCGCGTTGATGTTTGGCGGCAATGATGCGAGGGGCATCCACTTACCGCCTGGGAGCTGCACCAGGACGTTGCCATACGTGGTGGTCAACTGCGGCGGCAGATAAATGTGCAATTGCTGCAGCAGGGAGACGAAATAGCCGGACCAGCCGGACGCCACCGTAGCCGCGCCGAAAGCGTATTCGAGGACAAGATCCCAGCCGATAATCCACGCGACGAATTCACCCAGGGTCGCATAGCCGTAGGTATACGCGGAGCCGGCGATCGGGATGAGCGAAGCGAATTCTGCGTAGCACAGACCCGCGAAGGCGCAGGTGATCCCGGCAACGACAAAGCTGAGGGCAATGGCCGGCCCGGCGTGGTTCGCTGCGGCCTGACCGGTCAGCACGAAGATGCCGGCGCCAATGACAGCACCAATGCCGAGGGTGATCAGGTTCAGCGGTCCAAGCGAGCGTTTAAGTGTGTGCTCGCCCTCTTCGTTCGCTTCCTTGGTCAAGAGTCCCAGTGGTTTCGTCGCAAACAATCTTGCCAAAAGCCCGCCTCCGATGCTGCTGCAAATCTATCGTGTGTCTGAAGTCCCGTGGAGGAACCGGCTGCGACATGGCCACCGGATCGCTTCGCATGAACGTTCCATGAATGCTTGTTCCATGTTCTACCTGATACGGAGGAGAAAGTCTTCTGTCCGCTTATGGAGGGGTTCGCCTGGCAGAGGGATGAGGGCAGAAATGATCGCCAGGGAGTCGGCTCCGGCACGAAGCAGCATCTGGCTGTTCGCAGCCGTGATGCCGCCAATGGCCACGAGCGCTTTCTGCGTTGTTGCGCGCGCCTGGGTAAGGCCTTCGCGGCCAACGACAGGGTCCGGGTTGATTTTTGAACTTGTGCCGAAGATGGGGCCGATGGCGATGTAATCCACTGGCTCGCGATTTGCAGCGGCGACCTGGCGGGCGTTGTGTGTGGAGACACCGAGAATACTATCGCCGCCGATCACTTCCCTTGCCTGCTGAGCCGACAGGTCATCCTGCCCAACGTGCACGCCGTCGAAATTGGTCGCTTCGACGAGATGGACGCGATCATTGAGGAGCAGTGTGCAGTCAGGTTTGGTGAAGAGACTGCGCAGGATACCGGCTCGCTCGATGACGACTTCGTCTGTGCTGTCTTTGTCGCGAAACTGCAGAAAGCGGATGCCGGCTGCGTAGAGCGCCCGGGCGAATGCTTCGAGTTGAATGTTGGCATTCTCCAACAGGCCCGCGTCAACGATGGGGTAGAGACGCGGCAGCGCGAATGCTTTTGGCAGGTGGGCTACGGATGATGCAGATCCCTCCACTACGCTACGCTCCGGTCGGGATGACAAATCAAATTCATTGGTGTCATGGTGAAAGCTTCCTACGCGGATGATCGTCACCAAGGTAAAAAGAGGAATGCGCTGCGGCTGCGCGAAGCAGCCGCCCATGAACTCCAATTCGCTACGGTCGCGAGGGTGCTTTTCGCCGCAACGCGCAATTACCTAGGCGACGACAGCTTCGCCCGATTCACGGAGATGCGCCATGCGTTCCTTCTCGCGTTCGAAGAAGCGCTCCATGAACTTCGTATCGAAACGACCCGCCTGAAATTCTGGATCATTGAAGATCTTGCGGTGCAGCGGAATGGTCGTATGAATTCCTTCAACGACGAACATCTCGAGCGATCGCCGCATACGCGCCATGGCCTCTTCGCGATCCTTGCCGTGCACAATGAGTTTGGCGATCATCGAGTCATAGTAGGGCGGCACAAACCCTTCAGCATATTGCACAGTGTCGACGCGCACGCCATTGCCGCCGGGGACGTTGAAGGCGGTGATCTTCCCTGCTGAAGGTGTGAATTTTTCCGGGTGCTCGGCGTTGACGCGGCACTCGATGGCATGACCGCGGATGACAACCGGGTCAGGAATAATCTCGGCCAGCGTTTCGCCGCTCGCGATGCGCAACTGGGCTTTCACAAGATCGATGCCGGTGACCATTTCGGTGACCGGATGCTCGACCTGGATACGAGTGTTCATCTCGATGAAGTACAGCTTGCCATCTTCGTCCATCAGGAACTCGATGGTGCCGGCATTCTGATAGCCGATGTGTTCGAGACATTTGCGGATGGTGTTGCCAATGTCCGCACGCATTTTTGGCGTCACCTGCAGCGACGGCGCTTCTTCAATCAGCTTCTGATGGCGGCGCTGGATGGAGCACTCGCGTTCGCCGAGCGACATCACGTGACCATGTTCATCGGCCAGTACCTGGAACTCGATGTGGCGCGGCTGCTCGATGAATTTCTCCATGTAGAGCTCGCCGTTGCCGAAGGAGTTGGCTGCCTCCGTCTGCGCTGAGTCGAAGAGCTGGGGCAGTTCCGCGTCGCTGCGGATGATGCGCATGCCGCGCCCACCGCCACCGGCCTTGGCTTTGACGATGACCGGGTAGCCGATGGTTTTCGCCCATTCGATCGCTTCGTCTGCCGTCGCAACCACCCCGTCAGAACCGGGAAGGATCGGCACCTTGGCCTGCTTCATCACCTGCCGCGCGCGTTCTTTCTCACCCATCATGCGGATGACATCCGGCGGCGGTCCGATGAACTTGATATTGGACGCGCGGCAGACTTCGGCAAAATTCGCGTTCTCACTCAGCAGACCGTAGCCCGGATGGATCGCATCGACGTCGGCAATCTCGGCGGCACTAATAACAGCTGGGACGTTCAGATAGCTTTCAGCAGAACGCGGCGGCCCGATGCAGATGGCTTCATCGGCATACTTGACGTGCAGCGAATTACGATCCGCTTCGCTGTAAATAGCGACGGTACGGATACCGAGTTCCTTGCACGCGCAGATGACGCGCAATGCGATTTCGCCGCGGTTGGCGATAAGGACTTTACGAAGCATATTTCTCCAGAATCAGCACGCGCATCAGCGTGGGCGAAGCGTAAACAGCGGCTGGCCGTACTCAACCGGCTGGCCATTGGTGACGAGGCGCTTGACGATCTCGCCGGACAGGTCCGACTCGATCTCATTCATGAGCTTCATGGCTTCAACGATGCACAGCACCTGGCCGCTCTCCACCTGGTCGCCGACTTTCACGAAGGCAGGCGAGCCGGGCGATGACGACTCGTAAAACGTGCCGACGATCGGCGATTTCACCGTGTGCAGGTTGGCGTCCTCAGCCGGGGCCGCGTTTGGATCTGCTGGTGTTGCTGTCGGCGCAGCGGCAGCGACAGGGGCGGCTGCCACTGGCGCCGGCGATGATGGCCGACCCTGTTGCGCGGCGAGGATCTGTGCCAGTTGCGTCATGTCCAGCGAAGGAGCGGCCGGCGGCAGGGCGCTCGCAAATTTCAGGCGGACCTTCAGGTCTTCGCGCTCAAGATCAAATTCGCCGATATTGTTTTCTTTCAGAAACTCAATCAGCGATTTGAGTTCATCCATATCTTCAGGCTTCATGCGTCCTTATCTCTGCTCCGTCTTCACAACTCTATCCAGGCCTTGGTGGACCCGGTCAATCTGTCGGCACCGTGATCTGTCACAGACACCGTATCCTCAATGCGTATGCCAAACTTACCCGGCACATAGATGCCCGGTTCGATCGTAATGACCATGCCGGGCAGCAAAACTGCTTTCTGGTCCTTCGCGACCCGGGGCTGCTCGTGGATTTCAAGCCCCACGCCGTGCCCGGTCGAGTGCGTGAAGTACTTCGCCAGTTTATGCCGTTCCAGCACCGAACGGCAGGCCTGATCCACATCCCCGCAGGTCACGCCGGCGGCGACTGCCTTCACTCCATTTTCCTGCGCTTCCAGCACTGCTTCGTACGCAATGCGCTCTTCGGAAGTGGCCTTGCCTACATGCACTGTTCGCGTCATATCCGAGCAGTAACCACCCAAGATAACACCAAAGTCGAGGGTAACGAAGCCCTGCCGCGGCACCTTCGCCGTGCTCGCCGTTCCATGCGGCAGTGCTGAACGCAGACCGCTGGCGACGATTGTCGGAAAGGACATAGCTTCCGCACCCGCAGTGCGTGCCTGGTGCTCCAGGCGCCCGGCGATTTCAACTTCAGTGACGCCCGGTTGAATGTGCGGGAGGATCGCATCGAACAGTCGGTCGCCCAGAGAAGCCGCGGCATGCATCAACTGCAGTTCATCGGCATCCTTGACAAGCCGCAGTTCGGACAGCAACGGGTGCTTCAGAGGCTTGAGCGTTTTCGAACGTTTGCCGGGCGGCAGGGATTGCTGCATGGCTTTGAGGGAGGTGACAGTGGTGGCATCGCCATCAAAGCTCACGGTCGAAGCGCCGCTATCCGTCAGCAACGCCAGCGCCTCGAGCAAAGCAGACTTTTTCGCAATGACGCCGCGCGCGCCTTTGACCTGTTCCTTAGCCTGTGCGATGTAGCGGCCGTCTGTATACATAACGGCGCGCTTGGCGGTAATGGCCAGGGCTGCGTTGGAGCCGGTAAAGCCGCACAGATACACGACGTCGGGGAGGTGCGTCACGAGCAGTGCGACGACGCCATCTTCTTCCATTTTGCGGCGTAGACGGCGCAGTCGTCGGGAGTAATCCATTGCTCCAGATATACCAGAGCAGCGTTGCCCCGGGGATAGCGCCGAGGGTACTTGGGTCTCCGTCTTCAAGTTACGGCAGGCATCAGTCCGACGCCGGGTCGACTGGCCATTGAAGGCAGACACCATAGCCGTCCGGATCGGATATGGAGATCTGTCGCATGCCGTAGTAGGCGACCTTGGGTTCAGGAGCGTCGATGCCATGAGCTCGCAGGTGAGCGCGGGCGAAATCGAGATCAGGGCAGCCAAGATAGATCGTCGTATCTGCATGCGCTTTGGTTCGATCAGGGTCAGGGACAGGCGGCCGGATATTGTTTTCGTACGCATTGTTCAGCATCAATTCAATGCCGTTCAGTCGCAGGAGTGCCCAGCCAAAATCGTCCTTTGCCCGTGTAAACGGCGGCGAGGAGAGAGCGACCTCGAAGCCGAGGATATCCCGGTAGAACGCAAGCGAGGTCGGCACGTCATACACGTGGAGCAGAGTTGTGGCGCTGCGGATGACAATAGCCATCGCGCTTCCCTGCGAAGCCCTTAATTCACCAGCCGGCTGGGGCGCTTCTGGCGCGGCCGCACACTGGCAGGCGGCTTTGACCGCGCATGCTCGGGAACCCGCGTTTCTTTTTCCACGATCGGCGTGGGCATGAGTGCGATGCGGCTGGAGGCCATGGTCGCGGAGGACTGATCATCCATCCACTCGTCCATCCGGGAACGCTTGAAGCGCCAGCGGTTCCCCAGCTTGAATGCCGGGATGGTTCCTTCCGAGGCGTACTTGTAAAGCGTGTCGGGACTGATGCCGAGATACTCGGAGGCCTGACGGATATCCATCACTTCCCGGAGTTCGCTGCTGGCAGTTCGCGTTTTCATGGCGGCTTCCTTAAAAGGCGTTGTCGTCCAATTGCGCACAGATGGGTAGGCGAAGAATACCGCCCGCGCCTTGTTTGTATCCTGTTTTCTACCCGGAAACAAGAATTCATTCCGGTGCCCCGGCTCCCGAACCCGTTCTGCCACGCATCCTGCTATGCAATACGAAATCAGTAAGGTGTATGGTCGTATGACTCCATCAGGTCGAACGAAAGTAGCAGGGCGGCATCTAACAAAGCGACACTAGAATCGTGTCTCAGGATCTGAACAAGATGAGAGCCGGCAACAACTTAAGCAGTTCCGCACGGGGCGAAGGGGGCGGCGGTCCTGGCCGGTTCTGGCGGATGGAGCCGCCACTTGCGCGATGGTCTTACGCCGCGGGGGTCATCGGAGCCCTGCTGGCGGTCCATGACTTTCATCATCCGCACGATAGCTTCGGATATTCGACGCCGGTACTGGGAGTCGCGATCGTGCTGTATCTGCTCAGCTTGCGCGAAAGGTCTGGTTCCAGCCGGAGTCGCTAATTGCTGTCTCGAGGATGAAGTGTCGGCCGTTCCGTGTCATCCGTTCCGGAGCCGTTTGTCGAGCCAGTCCCAGTCGAAGAACCGCTGCCTGAACCGCTCGAAGAGCCATTGCCGCTCGAA
>CAZZZL010000060.1:0-26621 GCA_964658655.1 uncultured Acetobacteraceae bacterium
GACGGCCTGCCAGCTTAGCGGAACAGCTTCTTTCGGAACGTCGGGCCGTCTGGAAGGGGGGCCAACGTCAGGGACGGAAAAAGCCCCCACGCTTTATCGAACTGCCCGTGAGATTCGCCAGAAGCGTTCAACTCCTGCCCCGACACCTTCAGGAACTCGCTTGAGAACGACACATGGGCTTCGCCGTAGCGACGCCACCGCCCCTGCACCTCCTGCGCTACTCCTCCCCGATTCAACTCCTCCGTAAACGTCTGATCCGGTCGCAGACGGAGAGTGCATGTCTCACCATTTCGGCTGAGGGTATAGGTTCCAGCTAAGGCCCCGTAGTCGTAGTTGGCCGCGATGCTATACCAGCCAAAGAAGCCACCCGCCACGAGCACTAGAACACCACCGACAAGAGCGAGCCTCTTCATTTGTTGCATGGATTATCTCCACCGCAAGGCGCTGTCGGAACACCGTTCTTTGAGTCTTGCTGGCTCGTGGTGACTGAGAAGTTGTCGGGGTTGATGTGGTTCCACAGCAGTTGATACATATCTGCTCGTGGCGCACCATAGTCGTGACCTTGCTTAGGGTTGCTAGTTGACTGCCCAGGGTTATACCGCGACATCAGATTTTTGAACAGGAACTTGGGCGTCAGATTTCTGTTTACGAGAGACTTCTGGTAATCGAGCTTGAACTTCTGCAAAATCTTCCCGCACTGCGTGCTGCAGTTCGGACCAGTCATCGACCACACAGAAGGGTCGGGATTTGACCTTATGTAGCTGATGACCTCTTGGGTCAACTCTGGATTCGTCTGGATCGTCAGCGACACGTAGTTGTCACGCAACCCCTGTGCTGAAGAAAACAGATTCATGTCGAAATTGGATTCCCCAAGTCCTAGGGGAGCATGGATGTTCGGCCCAAAGCTCTCAAGTGCCGAGTCACCAGTCGCTTGGTTATAAGCGAAAAGGACTGCATGACCTGCCGTGCCGCCCGGATCGTAGAAGTACGTGATGTCTTTACCATCTGGATCGATGTACTTCAGCGGATTGTTCGCGGCATAGCCGTACTTGTTGAGGGTCTGTGGATTGAGCAAACGCTCGTCCGTCAAGTTCAGCGGATCGGGCGAAGTCCACCGCCCCATGTTGCTGGCGTAGTACCTGGCCCCGAAGTAATCCAAGCCGCTTTCTGTGTCACGTTCTTTGCCGGTGAAAAGGGACGGCCCTGAAACGCGCGAGTGCACAAAGTGTTGAGAGCAGTCGTAGATGAACTCCATCTGCATCGTAAAGGTACCATCTAGGGTTTCGCCGTAAAGATGACGTTGAGCAACAATTGCTGGTCTTCATCATCCACGCCGGAAAGACACCATACGTTCACGCGCTGTCCCAAGTGAACCAAGGAGCCATCCCGGATCGTAGTCAGAAGTGCCTCACGTCTCAGACCCCATTCCGTGAGTTCTTCCTCGGGTAAAGACGTGGCCCACTCTTGCAGGGCATCGAACGGATTCGCACTCTCGATTTGAGAGATATAGGTTCCACCTCGGTATTCGAGGAAGATGCTGTACAGGTGGCTATCTGTCATTGCTGTTGCCCCTTACCCTTCTGAGAGTGGTTCTCGGAGGGCTTCATACGACTCTGCTGCTGTTTGATTTGGTTATCGAGCTTCTTTAGTTCTTTCTTGTCAGCCGGTGTCTTATTTGCTTTCGAGGCCAGTGCATCCCTCTGCCCCTTCAAGCCTAAATTGTTTTCTCTAGCGCTCTGAACGCGGTCGGCATTGACCTTCTGTCCATTTCGTCCGCCACCCTTCATTGCCCCCGCACCGCTCGTAGAGGTCTGAGGCTCGGGCGAGGCTTCTTTATGTTCCTGCGTCCCGCCTAGATTTGCGTTCCTCTGAGCAATTTCAGCAGCATCTGATTGGCCAACCGTCGTCGATGGAGAAATGATGTCGCTTATCTTGTCGTGAAGCGCGTTATAGAGAAGCCCCCCACCAATACCGATCTCACCAATTAGCTTTGCCGCACCTCCAGCTGCGGGACCGAATTCCTGAGCGACAGCCATAGACGTTTCATCAACTGCCTCTTGTTCTTCGACACAGCAATGACCATCTGGATCGGCTTTGCTCAGCGGATTGTTGTTTACATACCCGTAGAGATTCAGTGACTGCGGATTGTCCAAGTCGCTGTACAGCCCGGCCTCCGGTTTGTCAGCCCAGTCGGGCGACATCCAACGGCCCGTGTTGCTGGCGTAGTACCTGGCCCCGAAGTAATCCGGTTTTGATTCTGTATCTCGTTCTTTGCCGGTACGACGAGACCACGAAAACCGCACTAGGTTTGCACAAACGGGGGAGAGCGTCACAATGTGGATGCCCCCGTCGTACCTACGTTCTAAGTCTCCGGCCCTTGCTCCGGTTTATTGAATCGATGGCTTGGCATATGAGCCCCCTCGATGAGCAGGAGCAAAAGCACCCCGGGCAGATGCGGCAGGATGCCTCCAAATAATCCGAGCAGAAAGCAGCAGCCGGCCGAACACCACATTGCTTTTGAACCGATACCACTCCATCTGAACATTGCAACAAATATCGGAATCGAAGAGAGCGCAACCCACAGGAAGCACACTGTCGCGAAGCTTCTCACGTCACTTATGGGATCGGCCGGGAAGCCCGCCGTCATCGCAGCGGGGAAAGTAATGAATAAGGCGTCTATCGCGCCAGCGAGTAACACTGCGATCTTGGATCGTTTCGAGCGTAGCTGTAGAGGGCTAACGTCTGGAATTCAAGGGAAGTGGCATACATAAGCCTAGACGAATATGGTGTCATAGACCAACCCGGCCAGTCGACCACACATTGAATGTGATACTGCTCGCCGAATCCTGATGCCTTCTCCCAGCTTCAGCGTACGACTTACCAGAGCCCCCAGGCGCGGCTCGTATAGTCAGTCATGGTCATCACAACGAGCACAAGGAACGTGAAGAAGCCGGCGCCGACGGTCAGCATCATCAGCCGCGAACTCCAGTAGATATGCATGAAAAACAGGATCACGATCATCGCTTCGAGCACAGCAATGCCGACCGCGAAGATGCCGTGGATCAGGCCGACCGGCAATACAAAAGCCAGTCCTACATTCAGCAGTGTAAGCGCGACCAAAGCTGCGAGCACGAACACATAGGTGATCGGCTTGATAGCGGTGTGCTCGTTATGGAGCGTCGGATTGTTGCCTTCAGGAGTTGTCATATCAATGGACCGGGTGACGGTTGATGAGGTAAAGCAGCGGGAACAGGAAAATCCACACCACATCGACGAAGTGCCAGTACAGACTGGCGTAATCAATCGGAGCTGTATGCCCTTCGGTGTAAGCACCACCGCGTGCCTTCACATACATGACAGCGAGGATGCCGATACCAATAATCATGTGCAGTGCATGCATGCCGGTCATTGCGAAATAGAGCGAGAAAAACAGCTGCGTGTGCTGCGCCATGTCCGCAGAGATGGGCGGCATACCGGTGCCATGACCCGTTACGAAGTCTTCAATGCTGAAGTTCGCGCCAGGCACGTGATGCTCGACAAACTTGGCGTAGTATTCCGTGCTCTTCAGTCCCAAAAAGACAATGCCAAGAATAATCGTGACCAGGATGGAGTTAGCTAGCGCCTTGATCTTGCGCGCTTCCGCATAATGGACCGCAAGCGTCATCGTGAAGCTGGAGGCCAGCAGGATGATCGTGTTGAGCGTACCGATCTTCCAGTCGAGCGTGTTGCTGGCAGCGGCGAAAGCCGGGTAGTACCAGGCGCGATAGACCAGGTACGCCATGAACATGCCGCCGAAAAACATGAGCTCCTGCATGAGGAACAGCCACATGCCGAAACTCGATGCGGCTTTCTGTTGCTCCACTGTTTCGAAATGGTGCAACAAATACGCTGGGTGCTCATGATGCGCGTGCTCGATCTGCGCCTCGATGGCGCCGGATGTCGACAAAGTTGTGCTGTGGCTATCCAACGGTCGTCACCTCGGGCGCATGTTTATGCGCGAGCCAGTCGTAGTCGTATGCTTCATGATCCATCACGGGAATCTCGGTAAAGTTTTCTTTGAGCGGCGGAGATTGAATCTGCCACTCGAGACCGGTTGCCTGCCACGGATTATCACCCGCGATTGCCCCGTACTTCAAAGACCATGTCAGGTAGATCATCGGCAACAGGTAGCCGAAGCCAAGCACCGTCGCGCCCGCGGTTGAGAGCACGTTCAGCACCTGGAACTCAGGCGGATAAGCATGATAGCGCCGCGGCATTCCCAGGTAGCCCAGCAGAAATTGCGGGAAGAATGTCAGAATGAATCCGATGAAAGTGGTGACTGCAGCCAGCTTCGATACCTGTTCCGGATACATGCGGCCGGTGATCTTCGGCCACCAGAAGTGAATGCCGGCGAGATATGCCATCAACATGCCGCCGACCATGACGAAATGGAAGTGGGCGACGATGAAATAGGTCTCCGTCAGGTGAACGTCCA
The DNA here is from genome assembly GCA_964658655.1 of uncultured Acetobacteraceae bacterium. Lineage (GTDB taxonomy): Bacteria > Acidobacteriota > Terriglobia > Terriglobales > Acidobacteriaceae. Next base: position 4,475 of record CAZZZL010000060.1, read on the forward strand.
TCCCAAGCGACCCAAGGAAAACGCCGGTCAAACCGCCTATGGTGAATAGACCAATGAAGCCAAAGGAATACAGCATCGGCGTCTCGAAGGTAATCGATCCCTTGTAGAGTGTCGCAGCCCAGTTGAAGATCTTGATCGCAGAAGGCACGGCAACCAGCATCGTCAGCAGGGAGAAAACGAGGGCCGAGTAAGTTGAAACACCCATGATGAACATATGGTGTTCCCAGACGAAAAATCCGAAGACAGCGATCGCGACCGACGAGAAAGCGACGGCGGTGTATCCGAAAATCCGTTTGCGGGAGAACGTGCTGATCGTCTCTGAGATCACGCCCATACCGGGCAGAATCATGATGTAAACGGCCGGGTGCGAATAGAACCAGAAGAGATGTTGGAAAAGAAGCGGATCGCCACCCTTGCTTGGATCGAATACCCCGATGCCGATAGTGCGCTCAAGCGCCACGAGCACGATCGTGATGGCAAGTACCGGTGTACCGAGAACCATCAGGATGGAGGCTGCATAGTTCGCCCAGAGAAACAGCGGCATCCGGAACCAGGTCATACCCGGGCAGCGCATGCGATGAATCGTGACGATAAAGTTCAGCCCGGTGAAGATTGAGCTGAAGCCGGCAATAAAGATGCCGACGCCCGCCGTGATTACATGTGTATTTACGTAGTGCGTGCTCAGGGGAGTCGTGAAGGTCCAGCCAGTATCGACGCCGCCCAGCACCAGGGTCGCCAGCGTAAAGATACCGCCGCCCATATACATGTACCAGCTGAGCAGGTTGATCTTGGGGAAGGCGAGATCCCTTGCCCCGAGCATCAGCGGCAGCAGAAAGTTTCCCAGCACAGCCGGTACGGACGGCACCAGGAACAAAAAGATCATCACGATTCCATGCATCGTGAAGAGCTTGTTATAGGTATCGGACGCAACGAGGTCGGGTAACGGGGTGAGGAGTTCCAGCCGGATGAGGCCTGCGAACGCGCCGCCGATGAAAAAGAAGAACGTAATCGAGATCAAGTACAGCAGGCCGATCCGCTTATGGTCCTGCGTCAGCAGCCAGCTCTTCAGGCCGTACTCACCTGTCAGGTAGCTCTTTTTAGGCAGGGATGCGGTGCTCTGCTCCGGGAGATTAACAATGGTCGTTGTGCTGCTCATTGCGGTGAGACCCCCTCCCCTTTCGAGGTGGATGTGTCGGGCGCGGCGCGGCCGTTATCCGTCTGCCCTGTCGTGAGTTCATTCCGGTAATCAGGCGCAGACTTGGTGGCACCGCCTTGCTCCGGGGAAAATGTCGTCGTGTGCAGCGTCTGCTGAATGCGATCGCCGCTCTTGAGCGTCTTGATGTATTCCACCAGGTCGATCAGGCCCTCTTCGCTGATCTGCCCCTGGTACGTCGGCATGATTGGTACATAACCCTGCACCGCGTGCGTCGAAGGATTCAAAATGCAGCCACGGAGAAATGCGTCGTCTACAGTCACCGACGTTCCGTTCGCCAGCAATTCTTTGCCTCCGTACAGACTGTAAAGATTGGGACCGCGTCCTCCCCCGCCCGCAGTATGGCAGGAGTTGCAGCCCAGCGATGCGAACAATCGCTCGCCATTCTGCGCCAGCGACATGCCGCTCGTCGACCCGTTCGTCCAGGCTTCGTAATCGTCCGGAGTCATCACTACAATGTCGCCGATCATGGCCGAGTGCAGCGTCCCGCAGTATTGGCTGCAGAAAAGATGAAAGGTCCCGGTCTGTGTCGCCTGGAACCAGACGGTCGAATAGCGCCCAGGAATGACTTCACGCTTCACGCGAAACGAGGGCATCGAAAAGCTATGAAAAACGTCCTGCGAGATCATCGTCAGCTGCACCGGACGATTCACCGGTACATGCAGCGCATTGATCTCATGCTGCCCTCCCGGATGTTCGGCCTTCCACATCCATTGCTTGCCGATGATATAAACCGGCATTGCGTTTGGCGGCGGAGTGAAGATACGGAAGTACAGAAGTGCTCCCCACACGAACGAGACCATGAACAGGCCAAGCGGGATGATGGTCCATGTTGCTTCGAGCAGGGTCGAGCCCTCAATTTGGGTCGCCTCGGGATTGCGGGCCCTGCGATAACGTACGGAGAAGACAGCAATCATCGCGGCCACCAGCAGCAGGCCGAAGATCGACATGATCATCAAGTAGGCGTAGAGGCCGTCAGTATATGGCGCGATTGTCGACGCCTCTTTGGGGAAGATAGCGAAGTAGTTGAGCCATTTGACGAGAAACTGCCAAAGTACCGGACTTATAAAGTGCATCTTTCCCTTATCCCGTGCCTGATCATGAAGCTGATTCCGTGTTCCGTTCTGAACTGTCTGACAATTTCAGTCAGAGTTTCCTTACTATTCGCGTGTGTCATCAACTCTTACCGCCGACATCCCACCGTGGAGGCTTTTGGAACTTGGCCTTCTTGCGGTCGTCGTTGAACATCACACCCATAAAACCGCCAAGCCCAAGAACTGTGATGACGCCACCCAATTGCACGACACGCGCCACTACCAGGCTGTGACGATTCAACTGCGGATCGTAGTGATAGCAGTACGTAAGAATTTCATCGACAGTCGAGCCTATCTTGTTGTGTGAAGCCTCGACGAGTCCGAGCCGGATGTCCTTCGGCGAATACTCGACACCCAGATAATATTGGGCAAGCTTTCCCTGCGGCGTAACGATCTCGATTGAACTGGCGTGAGCAAACTGGTTCAACTTGCCGTCGGGCCCCGGCATCTTCACGTACCCAAATCCTGCGGCATCGCTTACGGCATCAATCGCAGGCTTCTGACCTGTCAGGAAATGCCATCCATCTGCTGTCTCGGGACGCCCGTAGTATTTCAGGTAGCGCGCTTTCTGCGACTTTGCCAGCACCGGGCCCTCGCTTGGATCGATACTGATCACGATCACATCGAAATCCTTGCCTGGCGTAAAATTCACCATCTCGAGTGCGCCGGCCAGCCCCTTCAACTCCTCAGAGCAGAGGATCGGGCAGTTGTAATAAACAAGGGCGAAAATGGCGGGCCGCTTACCGAAATAGTCGCCAAGAGCTACAGTTTTGCCGTTTTCATCCACAAAAGTCGCGCTTAGCGGCAACTGCGCATTCAGCCGCTGCGCGATCGTGACCTTGTTAAGGATGTTCGGCAAATGTTCATCGGCAGGCTCACCCATGGTCTTCTCACCGGGCCCGGCGACCTGCGCATGCGACAGGACAGGAGCTGCGGCCAACAGGCTCAGCCCAACTGCCATCCATCGGACTAAGCTGTTCGCCTGTCTCAACCGAATTGTCTGCTGCTTCCGCACTGTCATCCTGCTCTTCTCATTACGTCTGACTACTGAACGCCGCCCGACTTGGGCGGATTTACCGGTCGCACTTCATTCCTCTTCGCACTGGAGACTTCATTACCCTGCGTTCGTTTCGATTCGACGTTCTGCTCTGTCGCTTCATCCTGCTCATAGGTCGTTCGCGCGAATCCATTGGTCAGCGGGGCAGTAATCGCATGAGCTTCATTCATAGTGCTGGCGGCATCATCGCCTTCCTGCGGTGCAGCTGCAGGAGCGACCGGCAGGCCGCGCTGCACGACCAGTTCCATGGCGCGCTCAATCGGAATGCGGACCTTCCCCTGGCTCTTGTCAACCCACGTGTAATGGTCGAGCAGGAGGTCTTCCTTCTGGTGCATATCTGCCAGATCCTGGTTACCATCGTCCATCTGTAGCCGCGGTGTCGGAAAGCGTTGTGTCATCGTACGCAGCTGCCGCTGCTCCATCTCCGTGGTCGATGCCATGCTCTCGCCACGCTTATGCTCAGCCGCGCCCAACTGATGCCACTTGTTGGGCGGTCCGTCATGCTTTACCAGCGCATTGTTGATCACCTTTCCACTGACATAGCAGAGCACAAAGAACACAAAAATGAACGCTGCGAGCGAAGTGAGGAAAATGGCTACGCTCGAGGCGTTGACATCACTCGCCTCGTAACCGATAGCGGGATGAGCCTGCGAATCAGTGACCTTGCCGTGATCGGGTGCGTTCAAGATTTTATCTTCAGGTTCACGCATGAGCATGCTCCGGTTCCAGTATCTCCGCCAGGTGGGAGTCATTGGTTGGTACCAATGGACGCTTTTTCAACTGGGTGAAATAAAACGCCAGCCAGAATGCAATCATCGCCACGGGTATGGTGAAGTACTCGAATTGTCCAAAAGACCAACGCAGATGACGCGCCGCGTCGGGGAAGTTCGGCTCGATAAGCCACCACATATCCCAGCAGCGCGCGAACAGCATCCACTTGCAGACCAGGACCAGGCGATTCTTATCCCGCTTCAGATCGCGCGAGAGCAGTAGCGAGAACGGGATAACCCAGTGGAAGATGAAATCCAGGGTAGCAATCTCGCCCCAGCCGCCTCGAATGCGGTCCAGGTACCAGGGAATCTCTTCAGGCTGATTGCCCGACCAGATAATCAGAAATTGGGCGAAGGCCAGATAGATATTCAGCATTGTGAAGGCAAAGCAGAGCTTGCCGAGGTCATGCTGTTCGGTCTTGCGCAGGATCGTCTTGTACGGCTCGCCATCCGATAACCGGACGACCGTGATGACGGCAAGTGCAAGCACCGAGTAGCCCTGACCAACCAGGAAAAGCAGACCGTACATGGTTGAGAACCATGTAATGTTCAGAGACATCACCAGGTCGATTGAAACAACTGTCAAGGTGAGTGCATAGAGAACTACACCGACACCGCTGACATTCTCGAACCGCTTCTGCCAGTAGGAGTAGCGGTGTTCCGGATCTGCATCGCGCTGTAGCCCCCACTTGTTCAGTATGTAGACGAAGCCAAACCAGATGGCGAAACACACCAGTACCTGTATCCAGACACTCGGGATGCTCAGCATGGGCCGTTTCCAAGCAATTGCATGGGCCTGTTCACGATTGATAAAGCCTGACCGAAGCGCATCGCCCACATTTGAAACCGCTGCCCACAGATAGAGCTTCTTGAAGCAGAGGCCTATCGGGATAAACATCAGGAAAGCCAGTGGCAGCGTGCGCGACATCGCTTCAAGCGGCCTGCGCAGCAGCAATCCCCACTTTCCGCCTGAAAGATATTGCACCATCAGGAAGGCCATACCGCCGAGCGTCAGGCCCAGGCAGAGCATAAAGCCCATCAGGTAGGAACGCAGCAGGTGGTTGATGCCATCATGGTTCGCCGTCGCAGCGAGCACAGCCAATACCACGCCCAGGATAGTAAAGATGACGCCGACTGTGAGTGCCCGCTTCTGCCAGCCGCTCACAAACGCGGGGGCGCTCAGGTCGGCGGGTAGCGTCTTAGCGTGGTGCGCGTGTTCGTGTGATCCGTGTGCCATATGTGCTTTCCCTGACCTCTCTTATTGGGCCTTCTTGGAGGCGGGTGAATTCGGTTTTGGCTGCGACTTCGGCTGAACCTTGGCGGCTGACTTCGGCTTGCTTGTCGCATCCGGCGTTTCGCCTGGCCGGGCAGTGTAATTTGGCTGGTTGGCAGGCTGTCCGATGCCCGCATCGACTGGATAGACATTAGGCAGAATGCCCTTGTTCACATCCGACTGTCGCAGCGAATCGCCGTTCGGCAACGCCAGGATCGGTCGGTTCTTTGGCCAGGGGTTTCCACTCTCGGACGATGGCGCCATCCCCGGATACGTGTTCTGTGGCTGCGCATACACCGCAGTCCCGGGCATCTGCCACGGTTGCGCGAAGCTGGCTGGCAGTCCCTGCTCCTCGGCGACTTCCGACAAATCCTCAATCTTCGTGCCCGCAGGAACGTCACTCTGCTTCGCGTCCTGCGTTAACTGCAAGGCACGCATGTAGGCTGCAATTGCCCAGCGGTCCTCAGTCGTGATCTGTGAAGAATAGTCCGGCATCGCACCAAAGCCGTACGCGATGACGTAGTAATAGTGGCTCAAAGGCTCATTCAGAACACGATTGTCGTGAAAATTGCCCGCCGGCTTATAGCCTCGCTGGACGATCATGCCGGCACCATTGCCGACGCGAGAATGGCAAGGCGTGCAGTAGACGTTGTACTGCTCCTGGCCACGAGCCATCACGGCCGCCGTCACCGGGAAGGGCAGATAATCCTGCTCTTTGCCGTCCTGCAATCCCGTCTGGAAATAGGAGGCTTCGTTGACCTGGTTTCTCGATACGGTGTGCAATGGCTGCGGTCGCGCTGATCGCCCATCGGCGAAGAAGTTGGTACCGCGCTGCGGATATTCCTTGGGCTGGTTATGCATATCCTGGCGGCACCCTGCCAGCAGCGCGATTGCGCTCACCGAGGCTAGAGCCAGATTGCGGCGGAGTTTCGAGTGACTGTTAATACTCCACCTCCACAATCGATACAGGCTTGAACGCCTCGAGGAATGTGCGCGAATCAGCAACTTCGAACTTGGGATCGCGCGCTTCCAGGCAGAGAAAGAATTTGTCCGTCGATGCCGTCCTGAAATTCGGCGCATTGAACAGAGGGTGATAGGGAGCCGGCAGCCCGCACATGGCCAGCATGCCAAATGCAGCTGAAAGCCCCGCAAACAGAATGGTCCATTCGTAAGCCGGAATCATAAAAGCGACCCATGAAAAGAGTTCCCTGCCGCCGATGTTCAGCGGATACGCGAGCAGATTGATCCATGTCTCCAGCAGGAACATCGCGGTCAATCCCATAAGGCCGCCAATCAGTGTGATCGCCGGAACGTAGTTGCGGTGGAAACCGATCGCCTCTGCCGCCTCTTCACAGGGATAGGGAGTGTAGCAGTCAAGGCGCCGCCAGCCTGCGTCATAGCTGGATTGCGCGGCCCGCACCAGGTCGCCGGCTGTATCGAATTCGGCCAACAGGCCGTAGGTTCCTTCAGGAATTGGCATCTTTAATCACCAGCCTCGTGCAGGGGTTCAGCCACCGGCTTCACCTTCGCCTGGGGGAGCAGCATGCGCACCTCAGACATCGGGATCATTGGAATGAACCGTACAAACAGGAAGAACAGAAACGTAAACAGACCGAGCGTGCCGATAAAAGTCCCGTAATCCCAGCGAGTTGCCCGGTATGTGCCCCAGCTGGATGGCAAGTAATCGCGATACAGACTGGTAACGACGATGACGAAGCGCTCGAACCACATACCAATGTTCACGATGAACGACATGATGAACATTTGCGTCGGACTGACACGTACCGATCGGAGCCACATCAACTGCGGAAGCGCGATATTGCAGGTAATCAGAACCCAGTAGGACCAGCCCATCGGGCCGAACAGCCTGTTCCAGAAAGCGAAATATTCCCAGTGGCTGGCACTGAACCAGGCCATGAACAGTTCCATCGCGTAGCCGTAAGCTACGATCAGCCCGGTTGTTAACATCACCTTCGCCATGTTGTCCAGGTGGCGGGTCGTAATCATGTCTTCCAGGTGATAGAACTTCCGGATCGGCACAGCCAGCGTGATGACCATGGCAAATCCTGAATACACGGCACCGGCGACGAAGTACGGCGGGAAGATCGTCGTGTGCCAGCCAGGCAGAGTTGCAACCGCGAAATCGAAGCTGATGACGGTATGGACCGAAAGCACCAGTGGTGTCGCCAGGCCGGCCAGCAACAATGAAGCCGTCTCGTACCGCATCCAGTGGCGGACTGAACCGCGCCAGCCGATCGAAAACAGCCCGAAAGCGTACTGCGCAAATTTACTCTGGGCGCGATCGCGCATGGTCGCCAGATCGGGGATCATGCCTATGTACCAGAAAACCACCGAGATCGTCGCGTAGGTCGAGACAGCAAAAACATCCCAGAGCAATGGCGAGCGGAACTGCGGCCAGACTGCCATTGAGTTGGGATATGGGAAGAGCCAGTACCCCAGCCACGGCCGCCCGACGTGAATCAGCGGGAACATGCCGGCGCAGACCACGGCAAAGATCGTCATCGCTTCCGCGAAGCGGTTGATGGAATTACGCCATTCCTGCTTGAACAGCAGCAGAATTGCCGAAATCAAAGTGCCGGCGTGGCCAATACCGATCCACCAGACAAAGTTGATGATGGCGAAGCCCCAGCCAACCGGAATATCCAGACCCCAGATACCAACGCCGCGCAGCACCAGCCAGGTGACTGCCGTCAACAGGATCGTGATGCCGCCGCCGGCAACCAGCAGACCGAGAAACCATCCCACCGGCGTGTGCGTCGTGAGCACAATCCGGGAGATCTTTTCGGTGATCGACTTGAAGGTGTGTCCCGGGCCGACGACCCGGTACTCTCCTGTCACCGGATCCAGCATCGGATCATTGACCGATACATTTTTTAACGCCATGCTCGCTCCAAGCTCTTAGCCGCGCCGCCGTTTAACGTCTGCTTATTCATTCGCTCGCTCATGCTTCCGCCAGCTCGCTGTTTGGATTCATCACTTCTGCGATATACGTTGTGCGCGGACGAGTATTCAGGTCTGCGATCACGCCGTAATTTCGCTCCTGGTCCTTGATCTTGCGGACCTTGCTGTTCGGGTCGTTGATGTTTCCAAAAACGATTGCGTTTGTCGGACAGGCCTGCTGGCACGCAGTGATCACTTCCCCATCACGAATCTCGCGGTTTTCCTTATCCGCTTCGATCTTCGCTGCCATGATGCGCTGCACACAGTAGCTGCATTTTTCCATCACGCCACGACTGCGGACCGTCACATCAGGATTGCGCATCAGCTTCAGGCTCTCCGTCTCGTAGTCCGAGAAGAGCAGGAAGTTGAAGCGGCGCACCTTGTAAGGACAGTTATTCGAGCAGTAACGCGTGCCTACGCACCGGTTGTACACCATGGTATTCAGGCCTTCCGGCGTATGCACTGTTGCAGCGACCGGGCAAACCTGTTCGCACGGCGCATTCTCGCAGTGCTGGCACATCATCGGCTGGAAATGCGCCCTCGGCGCTTCAAGGTCACCCTCGAAGTAGGTGTCAATGCGCAGCCACTGCATATCGCGGCCAGTCTTTACCTGGTGCCGTCCAACAACGGCGATATTGTTTTCCGCATAGCAGCTCACCACACAGGCGTTGCAGCCTACGCAGGAATTCTGGTCAACCACCAATCCCCAGGCGTTCTTGTCGTAACGCCAGTTGGAGAACATGGTCGTCTGCGGATCAGGATCTTCCGGCCAGACACCCTCATGCGCAAAGCGAGGATTCTTCTGGAACTCTTCCAGCGTTGCATACCGGACAATACCGCGGGTAAGTGCCTCATTACCCTCCAGCGAATTGTGACCCACACCCATGTCCGCCATCGCTGAGCCGTGCGTCGCATTGGCGCCGCGCGTCTCCGTGTAGTGGCTCTTGGTCGAACACACATCGTAATTTTCGCTGGTTTTAGTGATCTTGACAGCCGGGATGTAGAGTGGCTCATTCGAGGTGCGCAGCCGATAAGCATCGACGCCGATACCAAGTCCAACGCGCCCCGCATCCGTGCGTCCGTGACCAAGGTAGATCGTGATCGAGTCGTCGGCATGACCCGGCACGATGAAGACCGGCATCTTGATCTTTTGGCCATTCGCCTCAATCTCGATGACGTCGCCTTCTTCAAGTTTCTGTGCGGTCGCCGTAGCATGGCTGAGCAGTGCCGCGTTGTCCCACGCGATATTCGTAACCGGCTTCGGCAGTTCCTGCAACCAGCCGATATTGGCGTAACGTCCGTCAAACAGCGAAGGGTCGGGCCGGAAAACAACTTCGATCGAACCCGGCTGGCTCTGCGGAGCCTGAATGCCCGCAGCGCCCTTTCCCGATACAGCCTTCGGCTCGAACGCTGTGTTTGGGATTACTCCCCCATGCAGAGCTTTGCGGAAATTCTCGTCGCCGGCGCCCTCAAGCGCGCCGGCCATCGCGACGCTGTCCGGGGTCGACGCCGGGGAATCCAGCCCAGGGCTCGAAGCGCCGCCATTGAACCAGTTACCGCGCACCACGTCATACGTCGAAGCCGCGGGATCGTCCAGCATGCTCTGAATTATGTCGTGGGCGGTTTTACCGTTATAAAGCGGATCGATCATCGGTTGAATGATCGTCACACTTCCGTCATAGGCACGTGCATCCGACCAGGCTTCCAGGTAATGCGCACCGTTGATATGCCAGTCCGCCGTCTTCGACGATTCATCGACGTGCGAACCAAGGTGGACCAGCTTGCCGACCTTGTTCAGCGCGTCCGCAAAATTGAGATCAGCAGGCGCCGTGTAAACCGGGTTGCTGTCGAGAATGACCAGCCAGTCCACCTTGCCGGCATTCATATCCGCTACGAGTGACTTGAAGTCATCGCCCTGCACGCTTGGCAGCGGATTCACTGTCTCGGTGTAGATAACCGTCTTGCCGACATTTCCTAGCGCCTGATTGATGGCAATGGCCGAGGCATGAACCGAGGCGTGCGATTGCTCGCCTGGAATCACTACGCAACGACCACCGCTCGCCTTCAGGTCCTTGGTCACTGCATCAAGAAACTTCTGTTGCACCGGCGATAGCTGGGCCGAATTGCCGCCGGCACCGGTAGCTCCAGCCAGCGCTGCCGCAAATGCCGGAATATCGCTGGCCTTCATCGCCAGCCGATGATCCGCCTTGAATCCGGTCGTCGTCGGCGAACTCTCGACTACGTACAACCGGTTCATCTTCTTTCCGGACTCAGTCCCGGGCTCTACCATCCGGCGCCGCGCTGCCCAGTCGCTCGCCAGCTTCACAAATCCCGGCTGATTAATGCCCGACAGGAAATCCGCATCCAGCGCGACGATCACATCTGCATCGGTCAGCTTGTACTGCGTGTCGTAAAAGTCACCGAAAACCGCCTTGGACGCGATGCGCGCCGAGTCGCGGTTGATCGGGTCGTACTGGATCCACTTTGCCTGCGGATAGACCGCCTGAGCCTTCTTCCATTGCGCAGCCAGTGTCGGCGACGTAACCGTACCGCTCAGGATGTACAAACCCTGTCCGCCGGACGCCCGCTTGTTCTGCATGGCGGTGATGAATTCCGCCTGGAAGATCGAAAACTGGCTCTGCTCGCCGCGATGGAGCACGCGGGGAGACCGATCCGGGTCATAAAGACCCAGCAGCGAACCCTGGCTGATGGGATCAGAGCCACCCTTACTCATCGGATGATCAGGATTGCCGTCGACCTTGATCGGCCGGTACGCATCGCTCTTCACCAACAATGGCAGCGCACCGGTCGGGAACGGAAAGGCTGTCGCGAAGTACAGCGGCTTGCCCAGGACCAGGTCTTCCGGCTGCTTGACATATGGGTAGATCGGCTCATCCGGCTGCTTCGTGCAGCCTGATAATCCGGCGAGCGCCAGCGAAGCGCCCATGACTTTCAGGAAGCCACGACGGGATACCGGGTCAATGAATTCCGAAGCATGCTGCGGAAATTCGCGCTCCAGCATCCGGTCGAAACCAGGCCGCGAAGCTACCTTGCCCAGGTCTGCCCAGTATTCACGACCCTGCTTGCCGGACAGCTCCGCACGCGCCTGGTCGAGCGTCATCTCGCCTGTCCCGTTCGTTCGTGCTGTGCCGTCCTGCATCAATCCCTGCCCCGCAATGTCCTTCGCGCCCGTTTCCAAAGTATTCTCTCGCTCGTTGATCATCGATGGCACGTCTCGCAGCTGCTCAATTCCGTTGGCGTTCGAATGTGGTACTGAGCCACCAGGAATTTACCCAGCGCATCCTGGCTGGTGAACTTGGCGTACTGAATCGTCGGTCCACTCCCCGCGCTTGACTGCAGCGCGATGTCAACCACGCCGGGCGCGCCGCCATAACTGCCTGCAGGCAGCATATTCAGTGAAGCCTCCTTCGCCCCTACCTTCGAAGGATCAATCACCGTGCAGCTCACCGTCTGCGCTGTCGGCGTGCCGCTCTTGTTGCCGGCGCTTCCACACCATACCGGCTTGTCGATGGAAGGCTCTTTCCAGCCCATGTTGTAAATCTGGCTGGTTGGCCGCAGATTTTTGCCCGGGTTGCGATGGCAGTTCAAACACCACTCCATCTGCAGCGAGTTCTGTTGATACATGATCGGCATCTCGTCTACATGTCCATGACACGAGGCACAGCCGATTCCCTTGTTCACGTGGATCGAATGATTGAAATAGACATAGTCCGGCAGGTCATGCACGCGGATCCAGCGGATCGATTCACCTGTCGCCCAGCTCTGCCGCACCGGCGATAGCAGCTGCGCATTCGTCCAGATCTGCGAGTGGCAGTTGATGCAGGTCTTGGTCGGCGGAATACCTGCGTAACTCGATTTCTCCACGGAGATGTGACAGTACTGGCATTGCACGCCGAGGCCCTGCACATGATGCTTATGACTGAATGGGACCGGCTGGTCCGCGCGCTGCCCCTGCCGCGTTACCCAGGGGGAACGCTGCAACTGGTCGAGCGTGACTCCCAGGGCGATGACGATCAGGCCTGTGAGAATGATGCTCATGCGGGCAAGCGCATTGGAGCTGCGGTCGAAAATCTGCGCCATGAATACGTTCCTCTTCCGCGTTTCTGCGGGAGATTGAGGATGAACTAAAAGACGACTGAAACAGTCGCAAATTGAAAACTCTAGGTGTCCTGCACCGAGAAATATAACAGCAAACAAACCACTTGCACCGTATTGCAATCGTGAGGTTGAGAATTTTGGTTCTGTTATGGAACCACTCTTCACAACCGCTTACCCGGATCAACATATTCCTAAAACGGGTACGGTCGATATCTGAAATGGGACACATATCTCGGTCCCGGCTGAACATTCCTCCCTGCGCTCCCACCCTCCCATGCCTGAAGAAATCGGCGAACCCGCGTGTAGACATGTACAGGGCCCCGGTCCGACCATCGGGAGGATAAGCACCAAAGGCGCGTTCGCCCGGACGACAAAATCCCAGGTACTAGAATTGCGGGATGGCGGAAGGTCAAAGGCCGGCGCGCGGCGTTCCGCGCTACGATATCGAGGCAGCGCTTGCCCACCTGTCCGCCGCCGATCCGAAGCTCGGACGCCTGATCACGGCCGTCGGCCCCTTCACCATGAAGCTGAAAAGTCAGCACTCGCCCTTCGAGGCGCTGCTCGAAGCAATCATCTATCAACAGCTCCATGGCAAAGCTGCCGCCGCTATCCTGCGCAGATTGATCGAAGCGTTCGGCGATCTGCATCCCCAGCCGGAACAGCTGACTGCCGTACCCGACCACATCCTGCGCGGTGCCGGCCTGTCCGCCGCCAAGGCTCTTGCCCTGCGCGACCTGGCCGCCAAAACCATCGACGGCACCGTACCGACGCTCACGCAGATCCGCCGTCTCTCCGACAACGAGATCATCGAGCGCCTGACCGCCGTGCGCGGCATCGGCCCCTGGACCGTCGAGATGCTGTTGATCTTCAGACTGGGACGCCCGGACATCCTGCCGGTCAGCGACTATGGCGTTCGCAAAGGATTCCTGCTGACGTTCGGCAAGCCTCCGAAACGCAAACCGATCACGCCAGCCATGCTGCCGAAACCCGCCCTCATGCTTCGCCGTGCCAAAAAGTGGCAGCCCTACCGCTCCGTCGCCAGCTGGTATCTATGGAGAGCCTGCGACCTCGCTGGCAGACCCTCACCCGCCCCGGGTTAAGATCGACCGTACTTGCGGAGGAAACTGCATTGAGTGAAAACCTGGATCTGACTCGGCTTCCAAACGCCAAAGGACGCGCACGCTACCAGCGCGACACAACGGACGCCCAGATCCGCGACGGCCTCATCCAGCGCTTCGCCGTCGGAGTTGGCCATCGTCACAACGATTCTTCAGCGCCACATACCCGACCGCGCTGTCTGGGCCTTTGGTTCGCGCGTTAAGGGAACTACAAAAGAGTTCGCCGACCTGGATCTCGTTGTGCTCGAGACGCTCCTCTTCCGTTCACAACACGCGCGGCAGTCGTTGACGACTTCGCCGAGCCGGATCTTCCCTACAAGGTCGAGATCGTGGATTCGTCTCTCAGGTCAGACAGCTTACGCAGTCGAATCGAGGCGTCCTATGTGCCGCTGCAGAACGCACATGAGTGCAGTCCTTCGAGCGCCGCCACCCGCGAACGGCCGAGCGGATTCCCTGCATAGGCTGGTACTCCCGCTGCTGCAGTCATCTACTAGCAAGCCCCGCTGACCGGCGATTTCGCGCATAGGAACTCGTATTAGTCATTCATCCATTCGAGAGGCGAGCCGCCATTTAGCTGGAGCTGTCTATACTTCAGCCATGCACACCTGGGCGAATACACTACCGATATTTTTTTGTTTTCTCCTGACCCTGCGCACATATCCTCAACGCACCACTGGTCTTGCCCAAGTCGCCCAGATCGACCTTCAAGAGCATCCCGACTCCTTGCGACTTTTTTCGGAATCTGATGAAGACCACGGACGTCGCGCTGCGTTGTTCGCGATCGCCCTGACTCCAGATAATGACTTCCTTGGTCTGATCGGCAAGCATTCCGGTCCGTGGAATGTCATTCGAATTAAGAACTGGCTAGGGCAGAAACCTACGGTCGAACATCTTGACGTGCCGGGATACGGAGCAGTTACTTCGACAGGCGAGTTCAGCATCAAGCCACAAATGCTGATCGCCCAGAATGGCAAGTATCTAGTCACAGTCGCACCTGAACCTTGGCCTGGGGGTGGCGACGCCACCATCAATGTGATCGATCTCGAAACATTTCGACTGGTACTCACTCAACCCGCGTCTCAGGAGGGGCTGCGAGGCGACTGGCAACTCGGTCCTGATGGTTCCATTCAGGTGCATGGGTTTACGCGGGATTCTGCTAAACCGGCAGGCAGCAAACAATGGCTGGCCTTTCTTTCTCTACCCAGCCTTCGTGTTGAGGATCGATGCGACTACACAGTTGCCTTCAACCAGCCGGTTCAAATCCAATTATGAGAGCGCAGTTTCTGGGCATCCCAAGCTCGACGTGTGCCCGGGAGATTCAGAATAAGGTAGCTCACGAGAGCGAACCCGGTTACTTGCAACAATTGAACGTGCTGTTAAATCCAGCCTGTAACCTCGAATCAACAACCATCGATCACGGTTACGCAGTAGGAACTTGCCGCGATTGCCGCCAGAGCTTCTTCGGGGTCTCTTGCAAGTCCGAAAGGTCAGATGTATACGCCGTCGTCTCTAAGAAAATGATCGCAAATCTGCTACATGCCCCTGACGAACTCACACAGGTCCTCGTCACAACGTTCCACGGAAAACCCTACCTTCTATCAATCGAGAACGCTGAGAAGCTGGTCATCTACCAAGTCTCGACGGTCTCTTAACGTCGCCCTCCATGCTTGCACTTTGTAGAAAGAGTTATTTCAGGCTGCTGTAACTCGTTCCGAAGCATACGAGCCCCATCCGCGGCTTCAACTACTACACGAAACAATCCACTTAATCAGCCTTTCTTCCACTGCGCGAACACCTTCTGCATCGTCGGATTCGTAAACAACAGCAGGCAGGCCTCGCGCTCCACCGGTCCATCCACAATGCAGCGCATATCAGAACGCTTCGCAACCTCCGCCGCAGGAATCAAAATCTGGTGTCCATACTTCGCGGCATCGGCAATCGTCGCGCCATACACCACGCGATCGAGACCAGCCCAGAGACAGCAGGCCATGCACATCGGGCACGGTTCACACGTTGTATACAGTGTGTAGCCACGCAGCGATGCGGACTGCAGTTTCCGGCAGGCCAGCCGGATCGTGTTGATCTCCCCATGCGCACTCGGATCATGCTCCGGCCCCACAGCATTAGCCGCACGCATCAGCGACCTGCCATCGTTCGTCCCAAAGATCTCCGCGCCATACGGCACCGGGTTCGACGTAGCCATCGTCTGCATCGTCCACGCCGCCAGTAAGCGCATCCGCTCCGCATCCAAGGCAGTGTGCGAAGCCACAGCATCGGCGCCAGACATCGACTCTGCACTGGTCGCGACTGAGAATATCGGCGCAGATACCACGAGCGACAGGCACCGCAAAAAACTTCTTCTAGCAACCGAAGGCATGCAAATGCTCCTGACAGAGATCAACTGAGTCGTAGTTGAAGTGAACACGCTCAACGATGCTATACCGTCGCCATATTTCAGCTGTGCTGCAAGTCGCAGCGAACAGCTGATACGAAGAATATCGTTGACATACGATGATTGTCGTACTATGGTCTGCACATGGGCAAAAAAACAGCTCGAGCTCTCTCCATTCCCCTCCCTACCGAGGCGGAACTTTCAATCTTGAATGTTCTCTGGGCAACAGGGCCCGCGACTGTGCGTGAGGTCTACGACAAGCTGACAGAAAAAGAGATCGGTTACACCACTGTCCTCAAGCAGATGCAGGTCATGGCTGACAAAGGTCTGCTGCAACGAAGTGAGCGGTTCCGATCACATGTGTACACCACGAGCGCTCCGCAGGCAGAAACGCAGAGAAGACTCGCCGGCAATCTTCTCCAGCGAGCCTTTAGTGGATCGGCGAGCGGCCTCATGCTTGGAGCTCTTTCTTCACGCAAAGTTTCCGCCACCGAATTAGCTGCGATTCGAGCGCTCCTGGATAGCTACGAACGAGGAACCCGATGAAGCTGAATCTTTTATCCATTGACGGACTACCGCGTACCTTTGGCTGGGCGCTCGTACACTTTCTATGGCAGGGAACAATTATTGCTTTGGTGTTGGCCTGCGTTCTTGCCCTGCTTCACAAACGCTCAGCGCAGTTTCGTTATGCCGTCTGCTGCTTCGCGCTGAGTCTTATGGTGATCGCACCTCTAATCACCGTGAATGCCCTGCACTACTCAACCACCAACTCAGTTGTTCCAGTCCAAATGAAACCGGACAGGATATTACTTCCCGTTGCACATGGCCTTCGTCTGAACGATTCTCAACTGCAACTCTTGAATACAGCAATGGACCGGAAGATGCCCTTGCTTCTCGCGCTTTGGATGACGGGCGTCGTCGTCCTTCTCATTCGTCTGGGCATAGGTCTTCTCATTACGTCCCGGCTGAGAAGAACCGGGGTCACTTCCATACCTGCAGAGCTTGAGCGCGACCTGCAGCGACTGCTTCTCCGCCTGTCGATATCGAAGCCCGTGACGCTCTTGCAATCCGCTCTTGTTCAGGTGCCGACGGTCCTGGGCTGGCTTCGTCCGGTCGTCCTTTTTCCCGTCAGCTTTTCAACCGGCCTGTCCGCAATCCAGGTTGAAGCCATTCTCATCCATGAGCTGGCTCATATCCGCCGCCATGATTTTCTTGTTAGTGTTTTGCAGGCTCTAGCGGAAGCAGCTCTCTTCTACCATCCTGCGGTGTGGTGGGTTTCAAACAGGATTCGCGCAGAACGTGAGCACTGCTGCGACGATCTGGTTCTTACGACCATTGGCAGCCATGTTCAGTATGCCCGCGCATTGGCGCTCCTCGAAGAACGACGCTCTCGAACACCTTCCATCGCCCTTGCCGCTAACGGAGGAGTACTCACCATGCGTATCCAGCGAATTCTTGGCTTGCCGAATGGCCGATCACTTCCGCAACCGGCCGCCGTGCTGCTCCTGTGCAGTCTTGTTGCATGCGTCTTTGTAGCGACCGCCGGTACCGCACAGACACGCTGCTTTCCAAACATCAAGCTTGAGGTCCCGGGTCTCCCTGAACCCGACCGCCTCTTAGTACTCGAGATCCTGCAGAAAGATACATCCTGCTCTGCCGCCCGCTTGTCGGAGCAGGCGCTGTGGAGCATTCACGACCTGGGCTATTTCAAAGCAGCACTGAAACCTGGAATGACCGTGGAGAGTTCGGCCGCCATCCCGACCATAGCGATCACGCCGGGCTCCAAATATTATTTCGGCGGCTTCATTGTCCACGGCAATCACACCCTGACTCCAAGGCAGGTGCAGGCTGCATACGCCCTGCATCCGGGAGACCTCGTCACCTTCTCGCTCATTGGAAAGACGCTTATGAATCTCCAGCAGTCTTATGTTGAGGCAGGCTTCAAGAATGTAGTTACGCTCCCGACCGCGAACGTTGATGACAAGACCCACACGGTTACGATGGAGCTTCAAATCGACGAGGGCGCCAAAGTTGGCTCGTAGAACAGCAGTCCCTCATCCCATAGGCACCGCCTCCACGTGACAGCGATGCCTGGTTCTTACGCGAAGCACGTCAGACAAGTCAGACCAACGGGAGATAAGCGTAAAGCGCCTCCGCCCGCATGGCCAGTACCTTAGCGGACGCCGCCGCCCGCCAGCAGCTCCTGGCCGGTCAGCCATCCTGCATCGTCCGACGCGAGAAACACGGCGATCGTGGCAATATCATGTGGCTGGCCGACGCGTCCGAGCGGCGTGGTCTTCACCAGCTCCTTCTCGAAATCGCTGCCAACAAACCCCGCAGTATGGGTACCCTCCGTCTCAATGAGGCCGGGGTTCAGCGCGTTGACGCGGATCTTCTTCGGTCCCAGTTCACGCGAAAGCACACCGGTGATTGCATCCACGGCACCCTTTGTGCCGGTGTAGACGGCACTGTTCGGAGGCGTGATACGGCTTACAACAGAACCAATGTTGATGACGCTGCCGCCGTTGTCACCGAAATACTTTACAGCTTCCTTAGTCGCCAGGATCAAGCCCAGCACGTTGGTATTGAACTGCCGATGAAAAGACTCTTCCGTGACTGCTTCAAGCGGCGTCATTTCATACACGCCGGCATTGTTGACCAGCACATCCAGCTTGCCAAAAGCCTTGTGCGACTCGGCAAATATCCGGGTCACGTCGGCGGCCTTCGCCACGTCTCCCTGCACGGCAATCGCCTTGCCGCCCTTGCTGGTAATGTCAGCGACGACCTTATCCGCGCCTTCTTTGGACGAAGCATAATTCACCACCACCGAAGCACCGGCGGCCGCCAGACTCTTGGCAATGCCCGCGCCGATCCCTTTAGATGCTCCCGTTACCACTGCAACCTTACCTGTCAGCTTGCTCATCTCTCCACCTCTCAATACGACATTTCGACAACTATCGAATGGATGAGGCGAAGACAGGAAAGATTCAAGGTCACAGAAAGTTCACAATCTGCCGCTTCCAGGAAAATCGTACCTACGTCGGATAGATAGCATCATGCAAGCCGCGCTGAGCCGTTCAGTAAGTCCATGCAAGAGGAGAAGGACGATGCCACCCCGGGGTCCGTTACGCAACTTGAAAGTGCGTAGTCGCAACTTTAACGGGTAATCATTGGCGGACAGTAGCTGACCTGCTGAGAAGCGCGTTCGAGACGAAGCAAATGGTCGTTCCGTCTCGTGCTGTCTAGTCTCTCGCAGATGCTCTTTCGGCTAGACTAATGAGCGCAGAAAGTGTTGCCGAACTATTTTGTCGGTTCCAGGCGAGATGAAGGGGCAGGGGAAAGTTGAGATCCTGCACAGGAACGAAATCGACCGAAGCGGGCTGGCGTCCCTTGTTAGCCGAGTTGACAAATCCGATGCCCATCCCGGCAGCGACTAAGCTCAGCATCGTACTTTCATCAATAGCTTCCTCTGCGATGTTTGGTGCGTAGCCGCGTCCGATCATTGCTCGAAGAAGCGCGTCCACATACTGAGGTGCCTGCGATCTTGATAGCCAAACGATCGGCTCGTCGGCGAGGTCGCGGAGCTTTAGACTCTTGCGTTGCCGCCACCCATACCGACGTGGGACAGCAAGCTGCACGGAATCATTCCGGATGAGCGCGCTCACACAGGATGCTGGAAGGGTCTCGAACAGATAGCAGAAGCCGGCATCGAGCTCGTCGGCCTCCAGTGCCTTCAACTGGTCGCGGGAGTACATCGGCAGCATTTGGAGTGTCACATTGGGATGCTTCGATCGATAACGTTGGATCGTGAGCGGGAACGCCCCCTGCCATGACGCGGACTCGATGAATCCGATTCTGAGAGAACCAAACTCACCACGGCTGGCACGCAACGCATTTGTGCTCGCCAGGTCTACCTGAGCCAACAGCTTTTTAGCATCTCCCAGAAACTGCAGACCGGCTGCATTCAAGCGGATACCCCGAGGTAGCCGGTCGAAAAGCTGGCATCCAATTTCTTCTTCAAGATCGGCGATCTGCCGGGTTACCGCGGGCTGGGCTATGCGAAGCCGCTCAGCAGCCTTCCGAACGTTCTGCTCCTCAGCTGCCGCAACAAAGTATCGAATGTGTCTGAGTTCCATGCGATGCCTGAAAGGTATCAAAGCAGCATAAACAAAGTATTGGAAGTATCGGAATCCCCTGCTTACATTCGAAGCGTAGTCGATAGTTTTGGGGAGGGAGTCATGGAAACATTCAATGGGAAGGTCGCCCTCGTCACCGGGGCGAGTTCTGGAATCGGAAAGGCAACGGCGCTTGCATTCGGAAAGGCCGGGGCGATGGTCGTTGTTGCTGCACGGCGCGAGTTAGAGGGAACAGCAGTAGTGGACGCAATCAAGGCGGGCGGCGGCGAAGCAATCTTCGTGAAGACGGACGTCACCAGAGAAGCCGAAGTGGCTGCTCTGCTGGCAAGGATCTCTCGCGAGTATGGAAGGCTGGATTTTGCTTTCAATAATGCAGGATCGGGAAAAGCGGCACGACTCGCGGACTACACGGAGCAGGACTGGGACGCGCAAATTGCGATCAACCTCAAGTCGGTGTGGCTCAGCTTGAAGTACGAATTGCCGCTGATGGCGCTGTCCGGCGGTGGCGGAATCGTCAATATGAGCTCCCAGGGCGGGTTGCTTGGAATCGCCAATTACGGTGTGTACGGCGCTGCGAAAGGCGGAGTCATCGCACTGTCCCGGGCCGCTGCTGCGGAAGGTGCCGCGGATAAAATCCGGGTCAACTCCATCGCGCCCGGCGCGGTAAAGACGGAGCTTTGGGATAATGCTCCTGCCGGCATGTTGGAGCAGGTAGCTTCTGGCATCCCCCTGCAGCGTGTGGGTGACCCCGATGAGATCGCCTCGGCCGTCCTGTTTCTCTGCTCTCCGGCGGCCAGTTTTATCACGGGCCAGAATATCCCCATCGATGGCGGTTTCACGACCATTCAACCGAGTAAGTAGGAGGACCAATGACTCTGGAGACTCTGCTTGACCGGCAAAACGTAATCGAAGTGGTCGACCGGATTGGCCGTTCGGCTGACCGTCGCGAATGGGAGGAGTGCCGATGCTACTTCGTAGATGAGATTTACCTCGATCACGATGCCAGCCATCATGGGGCAGCGAAGCGCGCTGCCTCAGAGGTGATTGCCGAGTGGGAGGAATCGTTCCAGAACTTTTCCGCCTCGCTCCACTTTGTCTCTAGCTTTGAGGTTGCGCTTACCGGAGATACGGCGACCTGCCGTTCGCTCGTCCAGGCGATTCACAAAGCCGCCGACCCTGCGCGGAATGAATTTTCGTTTCAGATCTACGGAACCTACGATGACGAATTGTCTCGCACCAGCGACGGCTGGAAGGTGACTGCAAGGACCTATCGAGAGATTGCGAGGATGAGCTTATGACCCTGAACGAACGCCGATCCACTAACAAAGACACTCCGGTTGCCCTGATAACGGGGGCAAACCGTGGACTTGGATTAGAGGTAGGCCGCCAGCTTGGACAGTTGGGCTACACGGTGTTGCTTGGCTGCCGAAGTGAAGCCCGCGGCGTCGAAGCCGAACGAACTCTGCGGGAAGAGGGGCTTGAGGCTATCGCAATTCCGCTCGACGTGGGAGTTCCCTTGAGCTTGAGCACAGCCGCTGCGTGGGTCGAGGAGAGGTGTCAACGGCTGGACGTGCTGGTCAATAACGCGGCCATCCATTACGACAGTTGGCAGCGTGTGAGCGATCCTGACTGGACGGTGGTAGCGGAGGCCTTCGAGATCAACACGCTCGGTGCCTGGCGAACTTCGCTGGCGTTGCTTCATTTACTGAAGCGGTCACCGCGCCCACGCATCGTAAATGTGTCGAGTGAGGCGGGATCGATGTCATCTATGGGAGCCGGTACGCCGGCCTACAACATCTCCAAGGCGGCCCTGAACGCCGTAACATGCATGTTAGCTTCTGAACTGAGACCGAGTGGAATTCTTGTGAACTCGATTTGCCCAGGCTGGACTGCGACGGACATGGGCGGCAGCGGCGGCAGGCCCATCGAGGAGGGTGCCCGCAGCATCGTTTGGGCAGCGACACTGCCAGATGATGGACCTTCACGAGGCTTCTTCCGTGATGGAATGCCTCTT
>CAZZZL010000061.1:0-26088 GCA_964658655.1 uncultured Acetobacteraceae bacterium
ATTTCATCATGAATGCCAACCAGGCGAAGGAATACGGCATTATTGACGAAATCATTGACCGCCCTCGTACCTGAGAGCGGTGGAGTGACTGAGGAATTTGCATGAAAACGCGAACGGGATCCGACGAAACATTACGTTGTTCGTTCTGCCACAAGTCTCAGGATGCTGTCGCCAAGCTCATCTCCTCGCCCAGCGACTACCCTCGCGCGTATATCTGCGATGAGTGCGTCGCGGTCTGCAACTCCATCCTCGAAGACGATCGTGGAGAAACTCAGACAGGAGCAGCACCGGCGCACCTTCCCAAGCCGCAGGAAGTGAAAGCGTTTCTGGACGAATACGTGATCGGCCAGGACACGACCAAGAAGAAACTGGCAGTGGCTGTCTACAATCACTACAAACGCATCCAGATGAACCGCACGCGCGGTACGGACGTGGAGCTGTCGAAGTCGAACATCCTCCTCGTCGGCCCAACTGGCAGCGGTAAAACGCTGCTCGCCCATACCCTCGCGAAGATGCTTGACGTGCCCTTCGCCATCGTCGATGCAACGACACTCACAGAGGCCGGCTACGTCGGAGAAGACGTCGAGAACATTATCCTGAAGCTGCTGCAGGCTGCCGACGGTGACGTAGCACGCTGCCAGACCGGCATCATTTATATCGATGAGATCGACAAAATTGGCCGCAAAGACGAAAACCCGTCCATCACCCGCGACGTCTCCGGCGAAGGTGTGCAGCAGGCGCTGCTGAAGATTCTTGAAGGTACAGTTGCCAATGTTCCACCACAGGGCGGCCGCAAGCATCCGCACCAGGAATTTACGCCCGTTGACACGACTAACATCCTCTTCATCTGCGGCGGCGCATTCGTCGGCCTGGAGCGGATTGTCGGACGCCGCGTCGGCAAGAAGGCTCTGGGCTTCAAGGCAATCGACAAATCCAAAGTCGAAGAAGAAGTCCTGCCGGCACAGCGCGACAATGAACTGCTGCGTAAGGCCGAGCCCCAGGACCTGATCAAATTCGGCCTGATCCCCGAGTTCGTCGGACGTCTGCCGGTCATCGGAATTCTCGACGAGCTGGATGAAGTAGCGCTGGTCGAAATTCTTACCAAGCCTCGCAACGCCATCCTCAAGCAGTATCAGAGGCTCTTCGAATACGAGGGCGTACACCTTCGCTTCGACGCTGCGGCATCCGTCGCCGTCGCACGCGAAGCACTGGCCCGTAAGGTCGGCGCACGCGGCCTTCGGATGATTCTTGAAGAACTGATGCTGGACCTCATGTACCACCTGCCCAGCAACAAGAAGATAAAAGACTTGGATATCACGGCAGAAATGGTTCAAAAGCGTGACCTGTCAGTGACACTGCTCGAGAAGGCTGGTTAGCACCGAATCCGAATGGCGCTAATCGTTGTCTAATGGATCAGGAGCGCCGTATGGCTATCGACATTGTTCTTACCTGAGCAGGGTCGATGCAGCCGGTGCTCTTCTCTCTTGGTGTCCTACAACCCAAAGAGCAAGATGCGGAAGGGATTCGCGTGAGTCAGACTAAAGAGCCAAAAGAAAAAAACAACGACGTCCGTAAACTTCCCATGATGCCCATTCGGGACATGGTGATTTTCCCATACATGATGACGCCATTCGTCGTCGGTCGGGAATCGAGCGTCCGCGCCCTGGAAGAAGCGTTAACCGGCGATCGCAAGATTTTTCTGGCGACGCAGCATGACGCCAGCATCGACGAGCCGAGGTCCGACGACATTTATCCGGTCGGCACCATCGGCAATATCGTGCAAAGCGTCAAGATGCCGGACGGCAATATCAAGGTGCTGGTCGAAGGCATCGAGCGCGCCCGTGCCTCCGAGATGAATGACACCGACGGGTTCTTCGTCGCGACCGTCAAGACTTACAAGCCATCCCTCGAAGTTGCGCCGAACACCGAAGCACTCATGCAGCGCGTCACCTCCCTGTTCGAGCAGTACGTCAAGCTGCAGCAGAGTCTCAACTACGAAACCATGATTGCCGCCGTCCGTATGGACGAGCCGGCCAAGCTGTCGGATACCATCGCCGCAAACCTGCAGCTGACCATTGAAGAGAAGCAGGAACTCCTCAACGTCTTCGATCCCATGGAGCGTCTCGCCCGTGTCGCCGATGTTCTCGATGTCGAAATTGAAAAGCTCAACATGGACCGCAGCATCCAGAGCCGCGTCAAGCGGCAGATGGAGCGGGCGCAAAAAGAGTATTACCTTAACGAAAAGATCAAGGCTATCCAGAAGGAACTTGGCAAGCAGGAGAAGAGCGAGTTCGATGAGCTGAAGAAGAAGATCGAACAGGCCGGCATGCCCAAGGACGTCTTCGAGAAGGCAGTGCAGGAGCTGAAGAAGCTTGAAGCCATGCCGCCGATGTCCGCCGAGTCGACCGTCTCCCGCAACTATCTCGACTGGCTGCTCGCCGTTCCGTGGAAGAAGCGTTCCAAGGAAACGCGCAGCATCGAAGTCGCCGAGAAGGTCCTGAACGAAGACCACTACGGCCTCGAAAAAATCAAGGAGCGCATCCTGGAATTTCTCGCCGTCCGCCAGCTGGTCAAAAATCCGAAAGGCTCGATCCTCTGTTTTGTCGGACCTCCGGGCGTCGGTAAAACCTCGCTCGGCATGTCGATCGCGAAAGCGACCGGCCGCAAGTTCGTGCGCATGTCATTGGGCGGCGTGCGCGATGAAGCCGAGATCCGCGGTCATCGCCGCACCTACATCGGCGCACTGCCGGGCCAGATCATCCAGATGATGAAGAAGGCGGGCACCAAGAACCCGGTCTTCATGCTGGATGAAGTCGACAAGATGGCGTCGGACTTCCGTGGCGATCCTGCATCAGCGTTACTCGAAGTGCTTGATCCCGAGCAGAACACCAGCTTCCAGGACCACTATCTCGACGTTGAATATGATCTGTCACAGGTACTGTTTGTAGCCACCGCAAACGTGCTGCATACCATCCCCGGACCGCTGCAGGACCGCATGGAAATCCTGCGTCTGCATGGCTACACCGAGACGGAAAAGCTGGAGATTGCCAAGCAATACCTCGTCAAGAAGCAGCTTGAGGCAAACGGCCTGACAGCTGAAAACCTCACCTTCACCGATGGCGCGTTGACGGAAGTCATCCGTGCCTACACGCGTGAAGCCGGTGTGCGGAACCTTGAGCGCGAGCTCGGCAACATCGGTCGTAAGACTGCGCGTAAGGTGGTCGAACAAGGCGCAAAGCATAAAGCCGAACTGACCGAAGAGACAGTCCACGAGTTCCTGGGCGTGGCTAAGTACCGCGACTCGCAGTTGCACGATAAGAGCGAAGTAGGCCTGGTAACCGGGCTCGCGTGGACGGAAATGGGCGGCAGCATCCTGTCGACTGAAGTACAGGTACTCGACGGCAAGGGCAAACTGACGCTCACCGGCCAGCTCGGCGACGTGATGCAGGAGTCGGCGCAGGCCGCTCTCTCCTACATGCGCAGCCGAGCCCAGCACCTGGGCCTGTCCAAGGATTTCTACCGCAACGTCGACATCCACGTGCACGTCCCCGAAGGCGCCATCCCAAAGGATGGTCCATCGGCCGGCATCACCATCGCTACCGGCCTCGCCAGCGCCCTCGCGAAAATCCCGATCCGTCGCGATATTGCGATGACCGGCGAGATCACCCTGCGCGGCAAGGTTCTGCCCATCGGCGGATTGAAAGAGAAGCTGCTGGCAGCGCATCGTGCCGGCATCTTCGAAGCAATCCTGCCGAAGGACAATGAGAAGGACCTGGCCGACCTGCCGGCAGCCCTCAAGTCGGCGATGAAGCTTCACTTCGTCGAGCAGATGGATGAGGTGCTGAAGATCGCACTCGAAGGACCGCTGCCGGAGCTGCGGGAAGAGACGCCGGAAGCGTTGGCCAATGTGCGGCCGCCGCTCCCGGAATCCTCACACGCACACCAGTAAATTGCGCATGAATTCCACCTAAAACAGCACAATTCAGCAGAATAACGACCAGAAGGGGCTCATTTTGAGCCCCTTTTTCGCTGCTCACAACGTTTCTATAGACTTGAAAGAGACCATGAGACCTACCCCACAATTTCTGCTTTCCGCCACCTCTGCCGCGCAGTTCCCCGAATCGGATGCGCCGGAAGTCGCGTTCCTTGGCCGGTCGAATGTTGGCAAATCAAGCCTGTTGAATGCGCTCGTCGGCTCCAAGCAGGCCCACGTTTCATCCACGCCTGGCCGCACGCAGGCTATCAATTTTTTTGCACTGCATGAAGGCGCTCCTGAACGGCCACCCACGCTGATGCTGGCGGACCTTCCGGGCTATGGCTATGCCAAGATTTCCAAATCAATCTCAGCCGAGTGGCCTAAATTCATCGAGCCTTATCTCGCTGACCGCGAGCAGCTGGCATTATGCGTATGCCTGGTCGATTCGAAGATTCCACCACAGGAAAACGATGCGAAACTGATCGGCTACCTGCGAAGTATTCAGCGGTCGCTACTGGTGGTGGGAACAAAGGCTGACAAGCTTTCCGGTAATGAGAAGACCAAAGCCGCCTCGGCCTTGAAGAGCGGTCTCGGCATCGATGAGATTCTGTTGTGCTCGGCTAAATCGGGCCTGGGCATCAAGGAGCTCTGGGTAGCTATGCGGGCGCTGCAGATTTGAATGGTTGACCTTCGTGGGAATACGACGCAGATCTCTCCGCTTCGGCCGAGATGACAAATGAAGCTGGTCGATCCGAGAAGGCCGGCTTACCAGCTCGAGTAGGGCTGGCCGTCGCTGCCAGTTTCAGTCGAACCGCTATGGACGTCCGTCATGCCGGGATCTGTCTCGTTGATGTCGGTATAGGCGCTGTCGGTGCTCGGGACCCAGGTATCGCTGGCGCGCGTCATCGGGTCTTTCGGAATCTCGCGCAGATAGCCTGACGTGACCAGGTCATCGAGCGCCTGCGGAGCCTTCGACTTGTCCATGGTGTAGGAATCGATCGCAGCACGGATGACGTGCAAATCTTCTTTCAGGACGGCTTCGCGCGCTGCCTTGACCGAGGCAAGGTAGCTCGGGATGGCAATGGCCGCCAGGACCGCGATGATGAGCATAACAACCATCAGCTCGACCAGCGTGAAGCCTGCCGAGTGAACCGGCCGCGCTTTCAGTTGGCGGTTCTGCACATCGGTCTTCCTTGTCCCGGATTGTTTGGCGATCAGGCGCATAGAAAAGCTCTACCAGTCCACATACTTGGTACCGTCCAGACCCGTACCGGTCGATTTCGAAAATACATCGAAAACATTCTGCCCGCCCCATGAAGTACTTGTGGCTTCGTCCTGCATGGAGCGCTCGCCCCATTCCGCATGGCCGGTCATAGGATCGACGGGAATCTTGCGCAGGAACTTCAATTTCTTTCCCTGCACATCGACGCCATTCACGAGCGTATCGAGGTCAGGCGGATAGTTCATGCTGTCGACCTTGGTCGTAAATGCTCCCTTGTCCGCCGCGTCCTTGTATTTATCGATGGCGTCGCGCATTTGCCACAGGTCATAGCGCAGCTGCCGTTCCTTGGCTCGCTTCACCTGGAAGCGCGCAATGGGAATGGCGGCTGAGGCCAGGATAGCGAGGATTGCCACGGTCACGATCAGCTCGACCAGGGTAAGCCCAGCCGAGGAGTGCAGTCGTTTCTGGCCGGGCATTCCGGATGAAGAGGGACGAATCACGGTCCACCTACTGCGTCACATGCATGATGGCACCCGATATATTGACAGGGATCGGCTGCTGTTTACTGTCCCGCGGATTCGCCTTGACGACGTTGATGATGCTGTCGCCGGCGGCCTTCGCCTGGAACGTCAGCACGCACAGCTGGCCGTCGCCGGTCATCCCTGAAACGCCGGGAGGCCGCGAGATGGACAGCGTGACATTCCCCTTGTCCGAGTCATCGCGATGGACCATGGCGACCGCCTGGCCATCCTTCGACAGGAAAGCGCCGGTGTCCGAATTGATGAAGGTCAGCTTCGTCGGGTCATACATCACCTGCATCGGGACAGAGTAAACATCGTTCCCGCCCGACAGGTTGACGGCGACCTGGAAGCTGCTGCCGACACGCGGCATGGTGGGCGGTGTGATCACCTGCAGGCGGATCGGCGGCGCATTATTGACCGCGGCTGAGTTTACGGCGTCATGCTCGAGCGCGGCCGCGGCCTGCGGGGTGTTCGCGTTCATTGGCGGAGGTGGCGGTGTCGCACCAGCCTGCGGAATCTGGGCGCCGGACTGGGTCGGGCCGGAGGACGGAATCATCTTGTCGGCCGCCGCAGCGGGAACCTTGACCGGAATAGTGGCGATGCGGCGAATCTCAACATTCTGGCCGGTGCCGGTGTCGATCTCCTGCAGATTGTCAGCTGTCAACTGCGTGCCGCGCACGACGTGCGGCGTCACGATGAAGACGATTTCGTCCTTGGAAGTGGAGTGGTCATTCGAGCTGAAAAGGTATTTGAGCAGCGGCAGTTCGCCCAGGCCGGGCGTGCCGGTTATGGCATTTGACGTCTGCTGGGTCAGGATGCCGTTCAGGATGCTCGGCTCGCCATCCTTCAAGCGGATGGTCTGTTCCGCCGTGCGCTGTGTGATGATCGGCTCCTCGACACCACTGATGTTCGAGTTGCCATTGGTTTGCGACACGACGATTTTCATTTTGAGGGTAACGTCATGGTCGTAGTGAACGGTCGGCGTAATCTCAACCTCGACGCCAACATCGAGGTACTGGAACTGGGTGTTCACCAGTGAACTGACGACGGCGGTAGCAGCACCGGTCTGGTACGAACCGGTAGCGACCGGGATCTTCGAGCCGATTTTCAGATCAGCCTTTTGACCGTCCGTAGCGCGGATTCTCGGATTTTGCAGCACCTTCGTGTCGGTATCGCTATACAGCAGGTCGGCAGTTGCCTTCCCCAGGGTGACGCCGAAATTGCTGGCACTCAGGCTGCCTAGCTGATTCAGTGTGATGCCGCTGGTGCTGGTGGATGGCGTAGACGAGCCGTCCGTGGTGCTGCCGGTTGTCGAAGTCGTGGTCGCGCCGGTCGTCGTACTGTTCGCCTGCAAGGTCAGCCCGAAGGACTGAGGCAGGGACATGCCGATCTTGTGCTCAGCCTGGCGGCTCACTTCGAGAACAGCCACGTCGACAATCACTTCCGGACGCGCCTTGTCGAGATCGGAAATAACACGCTGGGCAAGCAGGAGCTCGTCGGGCGTCGCACGCATGACGATCGCATTCTGACTGGGCACGGCGTACAGCTTGGAGTTCGTGAGAAGCTGGCGGACCGCAGTCTGAATATCGTTCAGGTCGTTCTGCTGAGCGGCGTTGGACAGGTAAAAGGTCTGGACCGCCTGCTCCTCGAGTTCGGTCCTCTTCGCGCGGGTATTCTGGGCGACGAAAATGGTGTTCGGCGTGACGGCGTGCCAAAAGGTATTCGAATCCAGTCCGACGATGTGCAAAGCGTCCAGCAGCGACACATTCTGCAGGTCGACGGTGATGCGCTTGGAGTTGTAATCAGGATCGAACAGTACATTGATGCCCGCAATCTTGCCAATGGTCTGGTAGACCTCCTTGGCATCGGCCACCATGTGAACGGCAGGCAGTGTCTCATCGGAGGCCGGCTTGAGCTGCACCGGCGCTGACATCTGGTTGACGTCCTGCGTAGGGTCCCGCAGTGAACTCTCACCTTTGCCACCGGGGTTATCAAGCTTCTCGCGGACTGCCTTGATGTCCTGCTGGGCGAGCTCATAGGTGGGGTCGATTTCGAGCGCGCGCATGAACTCGGCAAGCGCGCCGCTCATATCTCCCTGGTCGCGCAGCTTTTCTCCGCGCGTGACGCAGATACCCGCAGCCTGCACCTTGATCCGCTCGTAGGAGGTCTTGAAGCCCAGGTCCTTGGGATCTTTCTGGTAGGCCTTGTAGTAGTCCTCGTAGGCCGTGATGTAGTCTTCCGCGGCCTCTGCGTTGACGCCCGCTTTGAAATACGCCTTGGCAGACTTGTCCTTTTTGGAGGCGTCCGCAGGAAATGGGCTCAACGCGATAGCGGCTAACGTCAGGGCGACAGGGAGGGTCCAGCTCAGGGTAGGGTTCGCGGTACGGCTATTCATGCAACTCCAGGCCGACGGGCAAACCGCCAGCAAATCAGTTAGTGCCCCTCAAAGTGATGTGCCGCCTGGCGCGATCTTTGCTCGAAACTGCAGGGATATCCGAGTATCCGTAGCTCACGGCGAGCCATGCAGTCACGGTGTCGCTGTGGCGTGATTATAGCATCGCCAGAGGTGGTCGCCTCATCCAACGGGTTGCTTCAGCATGCTAGGATTTAGCTTCGGTTATGTCCCGTCCCACCAGTACACCTACCCAGTCCGCTCCCCAGAAGAACAAGCCACGCGATCCGGTTGCGGCCGGCATGCGCGACGCTGCGGTGAATCGGCAGGCGGGTCATAATTATTTCCTGATGGAAAAGTTCGAGGCGGGTCTCGCCCTGCATGGCACCGAGGTCAAGTCGATACGGCAGGGTCAGGCAAATCTACGGGACGCTTACGGCATTGTGAAGAATGGCGAGGCCTTCCTCCTCAATGCACATATCGGCCCGTATTCGCACGGCAACACCGAGAATCACGAATCACTGCGAACGCGCAAGCTGCTGCTGCATCGCTCCGAGGTTCTGAAGCTGCTGGATGCTACGCAGCAGAAGGGCCTTACGCTGATCCCGACGCGGATTTACTTCCGCAATGGTCGCGCCAAGTGCGAGATCGCTGTGGCGAAAGGCAAGCAGGACTGGGACAAACGCGAAACCGTGCGGCGGCGCGAGGCGGACATGGAAGCCAAAGCAGCTATCGTCCGCAGCCAGCGTCGCGCGATGGAATAGTTTCGCAATTTGCCTTCCACTTCCTAACCAACATCTTGTGAATAGTTTGCTCAAGGAGTACTTGAAGGAATGAACACAACTCTCGTACATACCAGCCTTGCCACAACCGCAACAGAGTTGCTGGTAGTCTTCGCCATCAATACGGCGAATAAGAAAGATCCGAATGCCCGGCCGTTGATTGAGCTGCTGCACATCGACGCCGATATCCAGGCGTTGACTAAAGAGGCGTTCGAGACTGGCGAATTTGCGGCGGCGAGCTGCGAAACACTCCTGCTGCACAAGCCGGCGGGTCTTGCG
The DNA here is from genome assembly GCA_964658655.1 of uncultured Acetobacteraceae bacterium. GTDB lineage: Bacteria > Acidobacteriota > Terriglobia > Terriglobales > Acidobacteriaceae. The sequence continues at coordinate 9,173 of CAZZZL010000061.1, forward strand.
GCGAAGCGGCTGCTGATTGTCGGGCTGGCCGCGCCAGGCAAGAAGAAGGCGACCGTGCATGAACTGCGCAAGGCTGCAGGAACGGCTATACGGTTCGCCAAGCCACGCAAAATTCGCGAAGCTACGCTGCTCGTTCCCACTTCTGGAGACCTTGACGCCGTCCAGGTAGGACGCGCGCTGGCCGAAGGGGCGAACCTTGGCAACTTCGATTCCGACACGTACAAGTCCGACCGCGTTGACCGTGCATTGACGACAGTTCAGATCCTTGCTCCTGAAGGCATCGATTCCAAAGCAATCGATGCCGGCATGCAGGAAGGCATTGTGATTGCGGGTGCCCAGAATTTTGCGCGGTCCCTAGTGAATGAGCCGGGTAACCTGCTGACGCCTACGATTCTCGGCGAACGCGCCGCCGCCATGGCCAAGACGGCCGGGCTGAAGGCTGAAATTTATGGCGCTGAGAAGCTGCATGAACTGAAGATGGGCTCATTCTGGGCCGTTTCCCAGGGATCGGCGGAACCGCCGGCGCTGATCGTGCTGACCTATGAGCCGGCGAGCTACAAGCCAGGTGGTCCGGTGGTGGGGCTGGTGGGCAAAGGCATCACGTTTGACACTGGCGGCATTTCGATCAAGCCGGCTGATGGCATGGAGAAGATGAAGTATGACATGGCAGGCGGCGCAGCCATGCTCGGCGCGATGCAGGCAATTGCCGCGCTCAAGCCGAACGTCAAGGTTATCTGCGTGGTATGCGCGGCGGAGAATATGCCTTCCGGAACGGCGCAGAAACCGGGCGACATCCAGACAGCGATGTCCGGCAAAACGATTGAAGTGATGAATACCGATGCCGAGGGCCGCATGGTTCTGGCCGACGGCATCAGCTATGCAAAGAGCCTGGGCGCGACCCACCTGATTGACGCTGCCACATTGACCGGCGCAGTCGTCGTAGCACTGGGACTCATCAACGCGGGTGTTTTCTCGAACGATGATGAGACGTATGAGAAGTTTGCGAAGGGACTGGAGATCTCCGGGGAACGCTTCTGGCGTCTGCCGGTTGAAGAGGATTATCGCGAACACATCAAGTCGAGCATTGCCGACATTATGAACACCGGAGACGGACGTTGGGGTGGGGCCATAAACGCAGCGATGTTCCTGAAGGAATTCGCGGAAGATACGCCGTGGGTCCATCTGGACATTGCGGGCGTCGCCTGGATCGATAAGCCTAAACCGTGGATGGCAAGCGGCCCCACGGGTGTCGCCGTTCGGAGCATTCTCGAATGGGCGCGATCGTACGCTGCCTAGTTCTTGACTAAAAAGGGCGCCTCAGCGGCGCCCCTTTTAGTTGATCAGGATGCTGCCTTAAGTTGCTGGCCAGCGGACGCGTAGTCGATGATGGCCTTACTGAAGGCCGGAATGTCTTCGGGTTTGCGGCTGGTGATGAAGTTGCCATCCTGCGCAACTTCCTTGTCGACCCAGTTCGCGCCTGCATTCTTGAGGTCTGTCTTGACTGAGGGCCAGGAGGTCATGGTCTTGCCCTTAACGACGCCTGCCTCGATTAACGTCCATGGACCGTGGCAGATAGCGGCGACCAGCTTGCCGGATTGCGCAAAGTCCTTGACGAAGGCCACAGCTTTCTCATCGACGCGTAGCTTAACAGGATTGATCTGGCCGCCGGGGAGTACCAGCACGTCGTAGTCAGAAGCCTTGACCTGCTCGACTGTCTTGTCGACCTTGACGCTCTTGCCCCAGTCGGTCTTGTCCCAGCCTTTGATCTCACCAGGCTTGAGCGAGATGACTTCTATAGTTGCGCCTGCATCTTCCAGATCTTTCTTCGGATCTGTCAGTTCGACCTGCTCGAAACCGTCGGTTGCAAGGATTGCTACCTTTTTACCCTGAAGTGAATTGCTCATGAACTGCCTGCCTTTCTTTGCGATGCACTCTATTAGAGGACAGTGGGGCGCCCGCTGTTGCCGCTGGCTCAGCACATTGGCGTTGATGAAACTCTGATGAATGTGACTAAGAAGTGCGTCTTTTTCCGGGTCAGTCTGACAAAATACGGATGGAGGATTTCATTGAAAATCACGACAGACAGTAGAAAAACTTTGCCGACCGCGTGTGTTGCCGCTGGTTTTGCACTTTGCAGTCTTGCCGCGGTTGTCGTTGCGGGAGTCACCGGCTGTAATTCGCCATCCACCTCCAGCAATGTATCGCTGGTCGGAGCGGGCAGTACGTTTGTTTACCCGGTCATGACACGCTGGACCGCGGATTTCCAGGCCAAGAATCCGAATGTGCAGATCAATTATCAATCGATTGGGAGCGGCGGCGGTATTCAAGCGGTGAAGCAGGGTACGGTCGATTTCGGCGCGTCCGATGCCCCACTGGCCGATGACAAGATGACCGGGATGGCGCCTGTTCTGCAGATTCCCGAGTCCGCCGGTCCGGTGGCGATCATCTACAATCTGCCAACTCTTAAAACGCCAATCAAGCTTTCGCCTGAAGTGCTGAGCGGCATTTTCCTCGGCACCATCAAGACCTGGCAGGACTCGAAGATCAAGGCCGATAACCCGGGCGTCGATCTGCCTAAAGTCAACGTACTTGTCGTTCATCGTGCAGAAGGCAGCGGCACCAGCAACATCCTGACGACCTACCTGACTGCTGTGAGCGACGAGTGGAAGACCAAGGTGGGCAAAGGATCCCAGGTGAGCTGGCCGACGGGCAATGGCGGTAAAGGCAGCGAGGGTGTAACCGGACAGGTGCGGCAGTCGCCCGGCGCCATCGGTTACGTCGATCTGACCTATGCGCTTCAGAACAACCTGCCAGTGGCCGCCATCAAGAATCAGGGTGGCAGCTATGTGACGCCGTCGACAGCAAGTGCTTCCGCTGCGATTGCAAGTTTTGCCGCTGATCTGGCGAAGGATGTTCGGACACCGATCGTGAATCCCGCGGCGAGCGCGACGGACGCCTATCCTATCTCGGGGCTCACGTTCTTCATCATCCCGAAGGACGGTACGGACAAGGCAAAGCGTACGGCACTGAAGCAATTTGTGCAGTATGTCGTGGGGGATGGACAGGCTACCGCCGGTTCGCTCAACTACGCGCCGCTGCCCGATGCGATCAAGGCACAGGATGCGGAAACACTGAAGCAGTTGACAGTAAACGGGCAGCCTATCCAGTAAGCAACCGACACTGTATCTGAAAAAGGGACGCCGCCTGGGCGTCCCTTTTTATTGGTCTGCTGGCTGTGGCGGCAGGCTGCCAGTTGGCGCACTGTCAGCGTGCCAGGAGGCCGCCGCAAAGATTACTCGATGATTGTTGTTGGTTACGCATGTAACGAATGATCGCTCCTGCTCACTATGTGAATGAAACACGACAAGGCTCGCACTGAGCCGGCGCCCTGCCGGTAAATGCCTTGTCTGGAGCACTCATGAACGCGTTCAGGAAACACCTCAACAATTTCAGAAACGGCCGCAGCTGCGCGTCCTTTCTCGCATCCACTCTCTTTCTTTTGCTTGCTTCGAGAGTAGCTCTCGCCCAGGTCTCGGCAACGGTCGGCAATCGACCGATGAGCCATACGCCTGCGCAGGTACTTGATGGCCGCGCGAAGCTGGCGCAAGCCTACGATCCCGACAAGAAGCTGCGATTGACGATTGCGCTTACACCACAGCACCAGGATCAGCAGAGATTGCTGATCGATCAGCTGCACGATAAGAGGTCGCCGGAGTTTCACAAGTTTCTGACAGCTGACGAATGGAATGCGCGGTTCGCACCATCGGCCGAAGATGAGGAGGCAGTTCTGCACTGGGCACAAAGCCAGGGTCTTACGATTACTCATCGCTACAAGAGCCGCCTGCTGGTCGATGTCGAGGCGCCCGTCGCCACGATCGAGAAGGCATTGAACGTGACGATCAATAATTACCAGATGAATGGACAGACCTATTTCGCCAATGATCGCGATCCTCAGCTACCAGCCGCGCTGAGCAATGTCGTTCAATCGATCATGGGCATGAATTCGTTTATTCAGCTGCGGCCTGCGATCGCGGGAACCAAGGGAACGCTTCCTGCGCGGCCTGATTATGTACCAGGGCCGGTGGCAGGTAAGCCTGAGGCCCTCTTTCACGCAGACGGCAGCCGGGAAAAACTTGCCACGGCGATCAAGGCGTCTGCTGAGAAGAAGGCGGCGCGAGCTAAAGCGCAGGCCTCCGGCAGTCCTCAGATCACCAACGGATACTATGACCCGACCGATATCTACAGCAGCGAAGCCTATAACCTGAATGCGCTGGATAATCTTGGCCACTGCTGCAATCCGAACGGCGATTCCGATTCGCCGCCCGAAGCGTCTATTGCGATTGCATCGTATGGAGACGTAAATGGAAATGACCTGCAAGGCTTTCACAATCAATATCCGTACATTGCCTGGGAGGATTGGAAAATCTCAGTCGATGGCGGCTACAGCTGCGTTGGCTACGACGATAATTGCCTGGAGGTGACCATGGATACGGAGTGGTCCTCGGCATGGGCGAACAGTTTTGGATCACAGCATAACACTGCTCAGGTATTCGTCTACGAGGGTGCCAACTTTGGAGACATGGCAGATCTGTATACGCAGATGATGGAGGACGGCCATGCGCGTGTGACCAGTACCAGCTGGGGATGCGAAGAGGCCTGCTTCGGCGATGCAACGCCGACGCTTGACGGCATATGGTCATCGATGGTCGCACAGGGCTGGACGCTGATCGCGTCAGCCGGAGACAACGGCGCAACCGGCGGATGCGGTCCCGCAGACGCGCTTATTTTTCCCGGCTCGGATCCGAACTTTGTATCTGCCGGTGGCAATGATCTGTCACTCGACTCCAACTCGAATTTCCTGAGTGAAGTGGCATGGACCGGTTCGACCTTCACCGGCGCCTGCAACAATAATTATGGCGGCGGCACTGGTGGATTCAGCAGCTATTTCGCTACTCCGTCTTACCAATCCGGCATGGGCTTCAACAGTCGTGCTGTACCGGATATGGCACTGAACGCGATTGAATTCCAAAACTTCTATTTCTATGGCAACCTGACGGCAAATGCCGGAACGAGTATTGTCGCGCCGGAACTTGCCGGCTTCTTTGCGCAACAAAACGCTTACGGGCTGAGCCTGGGAAATGTTTGCGGCTCGGGGTCTGCGGCCTGCGCACCTATCGGTAATGCAGACTATTACTTATACGACGAAGGCAAATACCACACCGCTGCACACTTCCCTTTCTACGATATTACGAGTGGATGCAACAGCAACGATGTGACGGCTGCGTATGGACTGAACTACTATTGCGCCGGCCCGGGCTATGACGAGGTAACGGGCTGGGGATCGGCGAACATGCTGCAGCTTGCCTACGCAATCAACTGGTATGACGCGCGGGCGAACGGCGGTCCGACGATTTCGTTCGGCGGTCCCACCACAAATTCCTGGTTCAACGATGACCAGATTGTCGATTGGCAGGTGATCGACAATGCAGGCAGCGCAGGTGGATCCGGAACCGGGATTGCCGGGTACACGCAAGGGTGGGATTACATCCCAAGCGACTCCTACTCGCTCGCGCGTCCTGCAATCTATGACTCGTTCTTCGCAGGACCGCAACATGTGAACAGCAGCTTCGGATGCACCGACCTGAGCGGAGCCTTGTGCACAGGAGGCCCGGTGAGCCAGGGCTGCCACACCGTGTATGTGGAGGCCTGGAATAACATGGGCGTTCCATCTGGCGTGCAATCCTATGGACCAGTCTGCTACGACACGATCGCTCCCACCATTGCTGCTTCATTCAGCGGTATCAGGAGCGGATCGATCTATATCTCGCCGGTTCACATCACATTGTCTGCTACGGATAGCGGGAGCGGTGTGCAGTCCATCGACTACCAGCTGGACGGTGGAGGGGTGGTGGCTTACGGGTCGCCGCTGACGATTTCCTCCCAGGGATCACACACCGTCACCTACTACAGCGTTGACGTCGCCGGAAACCGGAGCAATGTCGGTTCGGCCAGCTTCTCGATCGAGTCGCCGACTACAACGAAGCTGGCGGCCTCTACTACTTCAACCATCTACGGCGATAAAGTTACTCTAACGGCCACAGTCGGAGACACCTTTGGAAGCGCACCAACCGGTTCGGTGCAGTTCAAACACGGCTCCACCGTCGTAGGGTCGGCGGCACTCTCCGGGGGCAGGGCGACGCTAGTCATTGCTACGCTGCCGGTTGGTTCCGATTCGCTGACCGCGTCCTACGCGGGCAGTGCGGGCGATAAGGCCAGCAGCTCATCAGCTGTGGTGGTAACCATCAAGCAGGCGAAAACAGAAACAGTGCTGGCGTCATCAAAAGATCCACAGACCTATGATGAAGCAGTCACCTTCACGGCCACGGTCAAGCCATCCACGTCGGGAATGCCAACAGGGAAAGTAACGTTCAAGAACGGTTCATCGACCCTGGCCACAGTAAACCTCAGCGGGGGAAAGGCAAGCTACACAACATCGGCACTAACAGTAGGAAGCCATGCCATCACGGCGGATTACAGTGGGAGTGCCGACTATGCGACAAGCGCTTCATCAACCCTTACAGAAACGGTAAAGCAGGCGAAGACATCCACAACCCTGGAGTCGTCAAAGAATCCCTCCACGAAAGGCCAGAAGGTGACGTTCACAGCAGTTGTGAAGGCGTCTTCCGGTAAAGCAACAGGTACTGTCTTTTTTATGGACGGCAGCAAAAAGATCGGGACCGAGACTCTGTCCAGCGGCAAGGCAACGTTGACAACGGGAAGTCTCGCAACTGGAACCCACTCGATCAAGGCAATCTATGGAGGGGCAACTGACTACGCGGAAAGCACGTCAGCGGTGCTGTCACAGAAGGTCAATCCATAGCTGCGATTGGGAGAAACAGACTAAACGTGAGAGGCCTTCCCTGCTCGTAATGGAGCGGGGAAGGCTTTTGGTTTTGTCGTCGTAGGCTCTGAGTTAGTCGTAGCGCTCGAAGATGATCTGCTTACGCTCCCAGCCTAAGTCCTTGAGTCGATCGCGGTTGGCGCTGACCATGTCGTTCAGGCCGCAGATATATGCGTGGATATTGAAGCCATCGGGAGCAGCCGGACCCGGCAGTTCACCATGCAGGTGTTTGTGTGCATGCTCTTCGGCAATCTTCGCGACCAGCTCCTGCACATAGCCGCGGGGGCCTTCCCAACCGTCATGCGGGCGACTGAGCGTGGCGGCGAAATGGAAGTTGTGATGCTCTGCTGCGACCTTCTCGAAGTAGTGCCGATAGTAGAGTTCGCTGGCGTGACGGGTACCATAGACCAGCCAAAAATGGCGACCCTCCGAGCGATCAGGGCCATTTTTAGGAAAGAGATGCTCGACAAATCCACGCATGGGAGCGATGCCTGTGCCGGTTGCGATCATGATGCCGTCAGTGAGGGGTGTGCGCAGAGTAAACAGGCCGTGCGGCCCGTGAAAATTCATGGTCTGACCGACTTCGAGATCACAGATTAGATTTGAAAAGAAGCCGCCTTCAACGCGGTTCAAACAAAGGTCAAACTGATTGGCACGGGGCGCTGATGCGATCGAATAGGCGCGCGTCTGGGTCTTGCCGGTGCTGTCTTCCGCGACAGCCGAAATGAACTGGCCAGCGACGAATGGGAACTCGTGCAGACCTTCCACGGAAAACTCCATGTGGAAGCATTTCATTGGTTCCGAAAGCAGAAGCTTCTTTTCGAGACGTGCCTTGTAGAGCTGACGCTGAACCATTCATCCTCGTTTCATTTACAGCAATGAGACAGCAGTTGATGGGCGAAGAACAAGTGCTACTCGACTGTGACGGATTTTGCCAGGTTGCGCGGCTGATCCACATCGCAGCCGCGCCGCACAGCAATGTGGTACGCAAGCAATTGCAGCGGCACCGTCTCGAGGACAGGTGCGAGCAGCTCCGGCGCCTGCGGGATATAGATGACGTGATCGACCAGTTGCGCGATCCGTTCGTCCCCTGCCGTCGCGACTGCGATCACCTTGCCCGAACGCGCTGTAACTTCCTGGATATTCGACAACGTTTTTTCGTAGCGCTGGACCGACGCGGGATCGCTTTCATCGCGGGTGACGATGACGACGCTTGGCAGTGTTTCGTCGATGAGCGCGTTCGGACCATGCTTCATCTCGCCAGCCGGATAGCCCTCGGCATGGATGTAAGAGATTTCCTTCAGCTTCAACGCGCCCTCAAGCGCAATCGGATAATGAATGCCGCGGCCAAGGAAGAGGAAGTCACGCGCGGTGGAGTAGGACTTCGCCAAGAGCTCGATCTCCTGATCGCGAGCGCGGAGAATCTCTTCGATCTTGCCCGGGATCAGGCTTACTTCTTCAACCAACCGCTGACTGTGCTCTTTGGCAATTGTGCCGCGTTGCTGCGCGAGGTGCATGGCGAAAAGAAACAGCGCCATCAGCTGCGCGGTGAAGGCTTTGGTGGAGGCGACGCCGATTTCCGGCCCGGCGTGCGTGTAGATGACGCCGTGAGCCTCGCGCGCGACCATGGCGCCGACCACATTGCAGATTGCGATCGTCTTCGAGCCCTTCGCGACCATTTCGCGCTGGGCGGCGAGCGTGTCGGCCGTCTCGCCGGATTGCGTAATGAGCAGGCCGAGTGCATTACGATCAGGGATGGGATCGCGATACCGATATTCGCTGGCGTAGTCGACTTCGACGGTGACGCGGGCGAGACGCTCGATCATGTATTTCCCGGCGAGAGCGGCATGCCAGCTGGTGCCGCAGGCCGCGATGTTGATCTTGTTGGTCGCGCGGAATTCTTCCGTCGTGATGTCCATCTCGTTCAGGAATACGGTGCCGCTCTCGAGCGAAATGCGGCCGAGCGTGGTGTCACGGATCGCGCGCGGCTGCTCAAATATTTCCTTGAGCATGAAATGTTTGTAGCCACCCTTTTCCGCCTGGATGGGGTCCCACAGGATGCGCTGGATGGGCCGCTCAATGGGACTGCCATTGAAGTCGGTCAGTACAACACCGTCACGCGTGAGCAAGGCAACATCGCCATCCGAGAGGAAATAAAAATCGCGCGTGTGATGCAGGATTCCCGGAACGTCGGACGCGACAAAGTACTCACCTTTGCCGAGGCCGATGACCACAGGCGGACCGGAGCGCGCGACCACGATCTTATCGGGTTCGTCCGCGGAGATGACGGCGACGGCAAAAGAACCGGTGAGGCGAACGACGCTACGGCGGACGGCCTCCTCAAGCGGCATGGACTTGCCGGAGTCCTCTGCAGATTTGATCTCCTGCTCGATGAGGTGCGCGATGCTTTCTGTATCTGTTTCTGTAACGAATACGTGCCCCTGCGCGATCAGCTCCTGCTTGAGCGCGAGGTAATTCTCGATAATGCCGTTATGCACAACGACGATGCGGCCGGTACAGTCGCGATGGGGATGGGCATTTTCTTCCGTGGGTCGGCCGTGAGTCGCCCAGCGGGTATGGCCAATTCCGTAGCTTCCCTTGCCGGGCACGTGGATGGGTTTGTTGCGCAGAACCTCTTCCAGATTGCGCAGTTTGCCGGAGGCGCGGCGGAGTTCAAGCACATTAGTCGTGCTGCCTGCTTTCGTCTCGCCGCCAACGGCGATTCCGGCTGAATCGTAGCCGCGATACTCAAGGCGGCGCAAACCTTCAAGGATGATCGTGGTGACGTCTTCCGGTCCCACATAGCCAACAATTCCACACATGCCGTCCATTGTACGGGCATGCCTGTTCCGGGCACCCTGAAAAAGGGCGCGTCAGTCGTCCTGGTGGACGGCGCGATATGTAGCGAGCAGGGCCTGGACGGGGATGCCGTCAATGGTCATGCCGTCCAGCAAAGATTCTTCGATGATTGCGCCCGTGAGGTTGGCCTGCCGGATGTGTAGATTCGACAGGTCGGCGTCCTCAATCTGCCAGTCCGCCATGTTGCTGGCACTTACCTTCCAGCCGGGCATCTTCGCGTCGTCAATCTTCGCCTCGGACAGATCGACATCGCTGAAGGTCGCATTTGCAAGGCGCGTGTGCTGGAAGGTGGAATTGGAAAGGTCCGCGTCGTCGGCTTCCAGAGTCCGCTTTTCCTTATTCAGCTTAAGCAGCGAGTCGAGCTTCATTTCGTGCCTTTCGGTACCGAGGCGGGGGGCGGGTGAAACGGACGCGGACGACTACGGTTCGATACAGTAGGTGAACTCTTCGATGACGGGATTGGTCAGCACTTCCCGGGCGATGCGTTCCACCTCTGCCTGGGCAGCATTCTGGGCGAGTGATTGGTCGAGAGTCAGTAGGAAATACTTGCCCTGCCGTACGTCCGCAACCCCTTTGTACTGCATTTTTTTGAGTGCGCCGTGGATGGTCTGACCCTGGGGATCGAGGACGGTTCGTTTCAGCGTAACGTAGACATGTGCCTTCATCTTCGCTGATTATAAAGGTAGACAGCAGCAGCACAGCAGTGCCATGTGAAACGAGATCAACCAGCAGGCGGTTTCCTGAGGAAGAGTCTGTTGAGGAACGTGGCTTACATTCCACTATCTGTGCTTCAGGCGCAGCCCCGAGCCCAGGCAATCCCCAATCCAGAGAATGCAAAGAGTGAAAACAGAATGGTGAATTATCTTGAACTTCCCGTGGGTGAACGCAGCCCCGAAGTGATCAATGCAGTCATTGAGATCCCGCTGGAAGGCATCAACAAGTACGAGTACGACAAGAAATTGCATGTATTCCGGTTGGACCGGAACCTATACTCGCCTGTCCATTATCCCGGAGACTACGGCTTCATCCCTTCGACGCTGAGCGAGGACGGCGATCCGCTGGACGTGCTGGTGCTGGTGGATGCCGGCAGCTTTCCCGGCTGCGTGATGGAGGTCCGGCCGATCGGACTGATGGAGATGCTTGACCAGGGCGTAGCCGATGAAAAGGTACTGGCCGTTGGCAAGGGCAATCCCCGCTACCAGGACGTGTGGAACTATTCAGAGATTTATCCGCACATTCTGAAGGAAATTACGCACTTTTTCTCGATCTATAAGGACCTCGAGGGGAAGCGCGTTGAGATCAAGGGCTGGCATGATGCGGCCTACGCACGGGACAAGGTCATCGAATCGCAGAAGCGGTTTATCGAGAACAAGGAAGCGCAGGCCAGCGCAAAAAAGTAGACTCAGTCGCCGACGGCTGAATCCGCGAGGGTGGGGGCAAGCGTAACGCGTCGCCCCCATGCTTTGCGCGACACCAGGTAAAAGACGGGGCCGCCGGCAGCGATGATGGATCCAAACAGGATCGATGGCATGTGCGCGATACGTTCGGCTCGCGCCGCATAAATTGCATAGAAAATCAGCAGAACAGGTCCGGAACTCACCAGGCACGCGACAGCCGTATTGCCGGGAATCCGGAACGGCCGGTTGAGCCCGGGTTCTTTGACGCGCAGTGCGATGAGCGCGCCGAATTCCAGCACCAGGCTGGCTCCGTAGAGAATCAGGTCTATTGAAACAAGCCGCTCATAGCTCAGACCAAGTGCCAGCGCCCAGCCCAGGCCGCAGAGCAGGATCGACACCCAGGGACTGGCGCGGCGATTGCGTCGAGTCATCTGTTCAGGCAACATGCCGTCTTCGGCGAGAACTACGGGCAGACGGCTGTACGACAGCGTGAGCGCGTTGAACATACTCAAGCCATTCAGTGCGCCGCCAACGACTATTGCGAGGCCCAGGACCGGCCCGGCAAGCAGGGTGGCGGCATCCGTCCATGAGCCCGTGGTGAATTGCGAGACAGGGATGCCGGCGGCGGCAATCGCACTCAGCGGAACGATGTAGGTAAGCGCGACGAGGGCGGTTGCGGAGATCATGGCGATGGGATAATTCCGCCGAGGATTTTCGACTTCCTGCGCGACAGTCGAAGCGTTATCCCAACCCATGTAATTCCACATGGCAACGAGGATCGCGGTCGAGAAGCTTCCCTCCGGCGTGACGTGCGCCATGGCGGGTGCATGATGCAGAAAGCGCAGCCAGCCTGCCCAGTAACCGGCGCCCACCAGGACAGCAAAGGGCAGCAGCAGCAGGACGAACAGGGCTACTGAGCCCCGGCCGACACTACGCGCGCCACCCATGTTCCAGACACAACAGAGGATGACGATGGCGACGCCCCAGAAGATGCCGCGATTCCCTGCCGTCCACGCCGGCATGAGCTTGCCGAGGTACAGCACCGACAGCTTGGGGTAGATGGCCATATCGAAGACGCTGGCACTGAGAGAAAGCCATGCCTCCTGGTAGCCCCAGAACGGCCCAAAGGCGCGACGCACCCAAATGTAGAACCCGCCCTCGTCCGGAATGGCGCTGGAGAGCTCGCCGATCATGAGTGTTGTGGGCAGACTCCATATAAACGGCAGGATGATGAGGATGGCGAGAGCGGCGAGATAACCGGCGCCTCCGAGGATGTCCTCGATACCGTAGGGGCCACCCGAGACCATGAAATAGGTTGCGGCAACAAGGGGAATCAGCCGCAGCTTTTTCGAGGAAATCCGATGGGCCATGGAAGAAATGTAACGGAAATTGGCGGCTGCGGTGAAAGCAAACTGTGGCGCGATCGATAAATCCCGCAAGGCGTAAGTACACGTGGCAGATCGCGATGGTTCGGATATAATCCCGTTAGCACAGTGACACCTTCACTGGCGCCTGCGCGGAGAGATGGCCGAGTGGCTGAAGGCGGCGGTTTGCTAAACCGTTATAGGGTCAAAAGCTCTATCGGGGGTTCGAATCCCCCTCTCTCCGCCATTCGTTCTGAGTCCAGCTGCTCGCAGGAAAATCAGTCAAGCCGGCGAACCGATCGCGTCAGGTCAATCCGCTTTTAGAGCAATTTCTCTGCCCTCCGCGCAAAACAAGAAGGTGAGATCCCAAGGGGCTCCGTCTCTGGCGCGTTACAAGAGGCACCCAATTTTCCGCGCTTCACCACGAGCGGGCAAACAGCACCCTCTGATTCCCCGCTTCGCTTGTGCAGACCTGCGCTGCGCTCCACCCTTTCCGTTCCCGCTGGCGCATCCTCTCCAAGGGTGCGGCCCCGTCTTGCACTTGCCGCCCCTGCAAAAGCGGTTTGAATACGGATGAGTTCCAGTTCGCTGGCGGCGATCTGCCCGGCGGATTCGTTGTGTCACTTTGCGGCGTTTTGACTTCCATGGTCGCTGCAGAGCGTGCGCCCGAATACAGACACTGCACTCTTCTTTGGTTGGGCGTATGTGCAGCCGAGACAGAGCAGGACTTTTGGAAAGTGTTCTCCGGTGATCAGGGCGCAGAGATGCGTGCCCATATCGCGCAGGTTACAGGTGGTAGGTGTTCTCTGGTACGAATGCAAGTTTTAATGCTTAGTCCAAATCCGGAACACGCACATTCCTTCACATAGGAACAGCCAATTATTGTTCCCATGTCTGGCTTAACCAGAAACGGGTCTTTGACTACGAGGACGGCTTCACTCCCTTCGCCCTCACGGCCACAGCTATTCCTCTTATTCGGAAAAGACCGGGAGAATTCAATTAATTGTTGTTGCTGCAGCTTGGAGTGTGGTGGGCCTGTTAATTCTTCTGGCGGTCTACCTGGCGCTGTACATCAAAGGCCACAGCTGAGATTTGTAGAGGGATCGCGGTTGACTGGTCTAGTACAAACCGTTGAGAGCAAAACAGTCTCTGTTCAGGTCGGGTCCAGTAAGGGGTCCGACATTGACTCATCTTCTCGTGACTGCCCGAACCGATTTGGCAAAAGCAATTGGCCCTTGCTCAAAAAGCTCTGCTTGGCGCTAACAACTGTAATCCTCGAACCGCGATGACCGAATAGTTCCGTTCTCTTTTGTTTCAGATAGAACCATCAACAACAGACACTTCCACAATCTCAAGGTTGCCATTAGGGATGTCAATGCGCGCCAGCCGTGATCATCAGATGAACTTGATGATCACGGCTGTCTCTAGAATTTGTAGATGACATCCATTCCGAAAAAGAGTTGGTTCCGGCTGGTGCCAGCGTTATAGCCCCGTAAGTCCCACGAATGATCAAAGCGCAGCTCAGGGCGGAAGAGCACTGAGCTTCCTACATACTTGGTCGCAAACAACGTATTTTCCGTGTATTTACTGGCCAACCCCGTTCTCTGACCCTTCTTGTCATCGAGGAAATCGGAACGGAATCCCACCATTAGCTTGGAATTTACCTCTCTATTCAGGTAGTTGACGATAGAGTACTCAGGTGCGGTGCAACGCTGTTCACCCGCCTTGCAGTAGGCACCATTCGCACCGGTTTCAGTCGGGACGGGGTTGACGACATTACCGGCAACATTTGGAACATCGCGCTCATACATGTACCAGGTCTCAGTGGCGGAGTGCCACTTGCTATTGAACTTGTGGTACCAAGTGAAGTCATAATCCTGAAGGTTGTTGTAGGCATATTTGCCGCTGTTGATGCCATTTGCGCAGGCGTAGAAGTTGTCGTTGTTTGACTCGGTTGAGTAGTCGAGACAGGCGATACCGGATGGCTTGTGATCATCCGACCAGATGGCGACATCATGGCCCGCAGAGATCCCAAGCTGAACCATCCATTGCTTGTTCAGTTTGAGTGTCCCAATCGCTCCACTTTCCGTGAAAGGGTCAATCGTATAAAGCAGTGAATGCGTCATGTTGTAGTTGTTGGGTGCAAGTTGGGCTTCGATACCAGGAACAGAAAGGAACCGTCCCGCACGAATGTTCAGACCGTCCTTGACGGGAAAATAAAAATCCGCATATTCCAAAACAGGATCGAAGCCATACTGGCGATTAGACTTCAGCAATTGTTGGCTGAGGTAGTCTTTGGCCGTCGTGAAACGGTAGTCAATCCCATAGAACGCTGTAAGGTGATAGCCCCAATCGAAGTGGGTTTTCTGAACCGTGTCAGGAAGACGTTCCACATAAACAACGGCCTGGTTCAACTCGATCTTGTTCGGAAAGATGTCGTAAGACACAGGGAAGTTGTTATGACCGGATGTGCTGAAGTTAATGCTCGGTGCAATCCAACCATAGATCTTCGTGCGCCTCGCGTTCAGCTTCAAAGCCGACATCAACGGATAGCTGTTTCCGTCAGGAGCTCCGATGTCTGGCGCTCCACCATAGCCCCAATCTGACGAAGGAAATGGCGCAGAATCAAGAGGGGCTGCCAAACCGCGCTTTGCTGGGGCAGACACGCTCTGATTTATGCCCGCCCAATCCTGGGAGTAATACTGACGCAGTCGCTCAAAAAAATTACCTTTTAAAACACTGTCATCCGAAATGCCAGCGGCATCTCCCGCTGACACTTTAAGCCCCGTGGGATTTAATATGCCGACACTGCTCGACATGCCGTAGGACCACGGATTGAGGGCGACTTCCGCTTGGTCAACGTGGTCTGCGGGACGCGATGCGTCAGGCGAGGCATCGCTGGCTGAAGGGGCAATCATCCGCTCAGTTGTACCCACGATATGCGGAGTAATACTGATCGATGCACTTCCAGGTTCAGTGGTATTGGCCGGTTGAGCTAATGCGATTGTGCTGGCAGACTGGGCCAGCACCACTCCAAGCACAATGTGCTGCAGGAGGTGAAGCTGCTTGCGAAGCGGATTCATGATCGTAACTTTCTGTAGAGCTTAAAGAAGCTAAGCTCATGCGACGGCCTTTCAGCCGGTGATTTGTCGAGTCACTTGAAGATGGTAGCTTCTTGGCTACAATCATCACGATGTTTGTGACCGACTTCTAATGTTAGGACATCGACCGTAAAAGATCCGCAAACAACCTGTAAGGATGGCGTAACGAACACGAGCCATCGTTACCCTAGGTACCGGCCTGGTTTACATTGCGAAGCCGGCGGGATCCGCAAACGACAAACATGCGATGTCACGAAGAGCTCCTGACCAGTTCTTTGACTCCGCGGCGCTATTCGGCTTCTTAGGCACTCTTTATAGGTTTGAGTGCTGCGCAAAGGTCGGGCCCGCTCTGCTTCCAGTAGAGTCACACATGGCGCGTCGCAATCCTGGATGAAAATCGCCATTGCTTGCGCTTCTTTGAGCAGGCAGAACGAGACAGAGCCAATCGAACTCGGAATCAGCGAACCTCCGACCATTCTGCTTCAGAAATCGCTGAGTTCTATGTGGCACTAGCCGCTGTTGTATACATTCAGTCGATCTCCGGGAGGCTGAGCCCCCAGGTGACGGCTGCATTTCATGATCTTCATGATCTAAGATTTCTGAGCCGATGGCAGCGTGGGATCCACGCATTTCAAGCGAAGTAGCTTGTCGATCTCGATTGCGTGCTCCTGGCGAAACCGGTCGTCCAGAAGAGGCAGATACTCGAGCTGGATCGCCACTGGAAGATGAAAGAAGTCCGAGTGGACATCTTTGCGGCAGCGCGGGCTTCCGCAGCTGCAGTGCCATACCGTATCGCCGTAGCCATTCACACTGTAGTCGTATGTGATCTCGTCCCCGACCTCAATGTCTCGAAGAGCAACAACATGACGAACACTATCTTCTGTTTGGATAAAGACATTAGGCCAGCAAGAGTGATTGATATGACGCTCTGGCTCCTGCATCCACACCACCCTTCCACCTTGAAGCTGATCGCAGTGATTCTCCTCTCCTTGTGGAATGGGGTGTGCTTCGCTCACGACATATCTATCGTCGATTGTTAAGACAACTTCGCCCGCGGAGAACTGTCGAATTGCGAATACTCCCAGGCCGCTGATGGGAGAAGGGCTCGTCCTGACCGAAGGGAGGGAATGCATAAACCAACGTGGAAGGTCGATCATAGCGCGCGCGACCGGTATGCACAATCAGTCGCTCGGGTACCGAGAAGCCGGCTGATGGAAGAAATCCTGACTGACGACAACGGCGTTTAACAGGACTTACACTGGCATCGAGGATTGCGCGATGACGAAATCAGGGG
>CAZZZL010000062.1:0-24120 GCA_964658655.1 uncultured Acetobacteraceae bacterium
CCAGTCCCACCGCTTCCCAGTCCCCCCGGCACGCGTAGCCGAACGTGTATCCACCAGCACCGCGTCGGCGCTTGCGGCAGCAGATTCCAACTGGTCGTGCAGCGTTTCATCGAACGTCAGCACAGACACGATCTTGATCGTCTCGGCGTGCAATGCCAGAAAGCGACGGCGCAGCGTCTCGGCCATCCGCAACTCACCATGCCCATGCAGCTGCACGCCACATAGTCCGGCTTCCAGCACCGTCCGGATAATTTCATCCGCGCTCATATCGACAAACACACCGTACGTCTCGGCCGCATGCGGCAGATGCGGAATCATTCGCCGCACCTGCTGCAGCGTCACCTGGCGAGGACTGGGCGCAAATACAAATCCCAGCGCATCGGCACCCGCTTCAATCGCATGCTGCGCGTCATCAAGATTAGTGTTGCCACAAATTTTTACCCACATTTACGCTACGCCCTTCCTACAGTCAGCAATGGTGCAAGCAGGCGGCCCAGCGCTTCGCCCGGATACGGATCGCGCATCAATGACTCGCCGACTAAAAACGCATCAAATCCAACAGCTCGCAGCCGCAGTAAATCATCCGTTGTGTGAATGCCGCTTTCGGCAACCAGCACAGCATCCACAGGCAGCCGCTCACGCAAGGCGAATGAAGTTTCGAGGTCGACCTTGAACGTGCGCAGATCGCGATTGTTGACACCGATTGCCTCGCACTCCAGTCCGCTGATGCGATCAGCTTCCTCCGCTGAATGCACCTCGCACAACACGTCCAGCCCGTAATCACGAGCAGTGTTGCGGAAATCCCGCAGCTCGGCATCCGACAGAATGGCCGCGATCAGCAGGATCGCATCGGCACAATGCGCGCGCGCCTCCAGGATCTGAAACTCATCCACGATAAAGTCTTTGCGCAGGCACGGAAGGCTGGTCGCAGCAGAAGCGCGCTCCAGATTCTCCAGGCTGCCCTGAAAAAATGGCGCGTCTGTCAGCACAGATAAAGCAGCAGCTCCGTTAGCCTCCAGCTGCGGCGCAAGAGCGCTCACATCGAAATCTTCACGGATCAGACCTTTCGAAGGCGACGCCTTCTTTAACTCCGCAATAATCGCCGGCCCACTCAAGGCACGCTCACGTAAATGCCGGCTGAAGCCGCGAGGCGTGTGCCCTGCGGCAGCGCGTTCAAGCGCCGGAAGCGAGGCAGCAGCTTTTCGCTCCATCAAATCGGCCCGGGTCTGCTCAACGATGCGGTCTAAGTGTGTTCCCATCTCGCTTCCAGTATAAAGCCTGCGGACCGGGCAGATACGTTACTGACGGGCCCCCAAGCTCGCATCTTTCGTGCGCGCCAGCGCTAGAAAAACGTCTCCACCACATCGACCACATTGAAATGCGCGTCCACCATGAGCAGCACCTTCCACTTGTCAAATGTGAGACACGGGTGCGAAATGTCGAACCCGATGATGTCACCCACGGCAACATCATCTCCAGGAGCTATCTCCATGTACGCATGCTGGTCCATCATCTTCGTCAGCTGCCATGGACGCTCGATCGCGACTGGCGCAACCTTCCCTGGACGAAAATGCAAAGCCGGCACCGGCAGTCCCGCATCGAACGCCGCATCGCGTTTGCCGAGTCCAATGATCGCGCGCGACGGCTCCGGTAGCGACTGCACATACGCCCACAACTGCAGTGCCGGCTGCAGGCTGCTCTGCATCTTTGCCGCAATCGGATTGTGCGTGTCGATGCGCTGCTGCGCCGCCCGGTACACGCCAACATCATGCGTCAGGTAGCAGCCGGGTCGCAGCACCACCTCGGTCTCCACTCCTGTCGCAGCGCTCGAAAATTCCTCGGCGACCACGTCATACCAGGCCGACCCCGCGCCTGACAACAGCACCGGATCTCGATCAAACCGCCCTTCGTTAGCCAGCATCCTTGTCGCCTCGACCGCACGCTGAAGAAACGCACGTATCGATGCCTCCTTCGCCAGCACTCCCTCATAAATCTCGATCCCGCAGAACACGATACTTGTGCGCCATCGGGAAATTTCTTCCACCACATGCGACAGACCGGCAGCATCCCGCACACCCGCCCTTCCGCCCTCCACGCCGAGTTCGACCAGCACCTGTAAACGCTGGCCCCGTTCGCCGAAAAACCTCCCCAGGGCCGCGACATTCTCTACAGAATCCACGACGCAGAAAAATTCAAAGTCACCCTTCGCAAGCAGGCTGGAAATCTTGTCCATATTCGCTTTGCCCACCAGCTGATTTGCCATCAGCACGCGCCGCACGCCATGCGCATACGCCGCCTGTGTCTGCTGTGCCGTCGCAAGCGTAATGCCCCATGCACCCGCCTCCATCTGCATCGCAAATAGCTTCGGCGCCATCGTCGTCTTGCCATGCGGCGCCAGCTTCACGCCATAGCTCGCAATAAAGTCGCGCATCCAGTGCAGGTTGTGCCGCAGCTTCTCTTCAGACAGCACAGCCGCCGGCAGCCCTGCATCTTCGCGCAACAGGTTCCAGCCCAGCGCGACAATCTCATTCCGGCCGAGGGCGCTCGTGGTGCAGCCAATGCCTTTTTCGAATGGCTCTATATTTCTCTCCACCAGTCACCCTCCCGATCCGCGCTGCGCAGCAATCTTCTACAGCGTATATCGTTATATTTCTGAGGACCGCATTCGGAGAAAGGCCCGTCATGTTCACGTGCGACACACTCATTCGCAACGCCCGCGTGATCGACGGCACAGGCCGCGAAGCTGACGACGCAGCGGACCATACCCTGTCTGACGTGGCCATTCTGAATGGGCGCATCCTCGCCATGCAGCCTGATATGCGCGCCGTCCCTGCCTCCGTTATCGACGCAGCCGGCATGGTCCTAGCACCGGGCTTCATCGACTCTCACACCCATGACGACACCAACATCATCCGCACGCCGCAGATGCTGCCCAAGCTCTCACAGGGCGTCACCACGGTCATCGTCGGCAACTGCGGCATCAGCGCCGCACCAGCCGCTCTACGCGGCCACCTGCCCGATCCAATGAACCTGCTCGGCCCCCCTGACGCCTTCACCTATCCCGATTTTTCCTCCTACATCGCCGCCGTCCACCGCGCGCAACCTGCCGTCAACGTGGCCGCTCTCGTAGGCCACACCACTCTGCGCAATAACCACATGGATCGCCTCGACCGCGCCGCTTCTCCACAAGAGATCCGCGCCATGCGTCATCAACTCGATGACGCGCTCAGCCGCGGCGCGCTTGGTCTCAGCACCGGCCTCGCTTATCTTTCTGCTCACTCTGCTTCGACAGAAGAAGTTGTCAGGCTGGCAGAATCACTCGGCACCCACGGCGCCATTTACACGACGCACCTGCGCAGCGAAACCGAAGCCATCCTCGACGCACTGCAGGAAGCATTCGACATCGGAAGAATCAGCAGGGTACCTGTCGTCGTCTCGCATCTCAAGTGCGCCGGCATTGCGAACTGGGGCCGCAGCGCAGAAGTACTTTCCTTCCTGGACAAGGCACGCGAACATCAGCCCGTTTCCTTCGACTGCTACCCCTACGCAGCCGGTTCGAGCACCCTTGATCTCCGCCAGGTAGACGAGCGCGTCAAAATCACCATCACCTGGTCTGACCCGCACCCGGAACTCGCCGGCCGCACACTCGCCGACATCGCGCAGCAGTGGTCCGTAAGCCATCTTGAAGCCGCCACCCGCCTCCGCCCTGCCGGCGCCATCTATCACAGCATCTCTGAAGACGACATGCAGCGCATCCTGAAACATCCCGCGACCATGATCGGCTCGGATGGCCTGCCCAACGACCCCATGCCGCATCCCCGCCTCTGGGGCACCTTTCCGCGCGTTCTCGGCCATTACAGTCGGGATCAAAAACTTCTCCCGCTCACCGAGGCGGTTCACAAAATGACCGGCCTCACCGCTCGGCGTTTTCATCTGCACGATCGCGGACTCGTCAAGCCCGGCTACTGCGCGGACATGGTTCTTTTCGATCCCGAAACCATCCGGGACACGGCTACTTTCGCTCGACCCGTTGCAGCATCCGCAGGCATCCTCGCCGTGTGGGTCAACGGTGTACTGTCGTATCGTGAAGGCAAGGCATCCTCTGCACGGGCCGGCCGCTTTTTGTCGCATGCAGCCAGTCGCGTTCAACAATCCAACGCAGGAGAAACAACATTCCCATGAGCATCAAGCGCTATGGTGTCGAAGGCGGTAAGGGAACCGGCGGCCAGCATCTGCCGTTCTCCCGCGCAGTGGAAGCAGATGGCTGGCTCTACGTTTCCGGTCAGGTTCCCATGGTCAACGGCGAACTGGTGGAAGGCAACATCATCACCCAGTCCCACCAGGCCATCAAGAATGTCCTCGCCATTCTCAACGAAGCCGGCTACGGCACCGAGCACGTCGTTCGCTGTGGTGTGTGGCTCGATGACGCGCGCGATTTCCAATCCTTCAATGGAGTTTTCAAAAGCTACTTCGGTGAGCATCCGCCGGCGCGTGCCTGCGTTGTCTCTTCAATGGTCGTCGATTGCAAAGTTGAAGTAGACTGCATCGCCTTCAAGCCACGCTCATCCTGACTATCGATCACGAAACGGCCCCTTCCTCATGACCAAAACTCTGGCCGCCGCCACTACCACTCTCGCGATGACTGCAGGAATCGACCATCACGGCGTCTTCCTCCTGCTCGCCGCGCTCGGTGCGATCATCACGCTCGTCGTGCTCATCGCCGTCCTCAAGGTCAATCCATTCATCACGCTCTTCGTCGTGTCCATCGGCCTCGCACTCACGACAGGCATGCCTCTGAAGTCAGTCGTCAGCTCTTTCGAAGTCGGAGTCGGCGGCACGCTCGGCCACATCGTCATCGTGGTCGCGCTCGGCACCATGCTCGGCAAAATGATGGCTGAATCCGGCGGCGCCGAGCAGGTTGCACAAACTCTCATCCGCTTCTTCGGCGAAAAATATATTCCCTGGGCCATGCTCGCCATCGGGCTCGTCGTCGGCCTTCCTGTCTTCTTCGAGGTCGGCTTCGTCCTGCTCATCCCGATCGTTTTCACCATCGCCCGCCGAACCAATACACCCCTGCTCAAACTGGCGTTGCCGATGATCGCCGGTCTCTCCGTCGATCATGGCCTGGTCCCGCCGCATCCCGCCGCGCTCATCGCCGTCACTCTCTATCACGCGGACATTGGCCGCACTATCTTTTACGCACTGCTCGTCGGCGTGCCAACTTCCATCATTGCCGGGCCCTTCTTCGCCATGTGGATTGCCCCGCGCGTCAAGCTCGCCTCCGACAATCCCATCGCCTCTGCCTTCATCGATCACGACCTCGAAAAAGGTCTGCAGAAGCTGCCCAGCTTTTCGCTCACCCTCGCCAACATCATGTTGCCCGTCGTGCTCATGCTTGTGGGCAGCTGGGCAGACCTGCTCTTCACACCGGGCGGCCGCATGAATGCACTTCTGCGTCTCGCCGGTACAGCAGATATCGCATTGCTCATCGGAGCTGTCTGCAGCTTCGTCACCCTGGGGCTCATGCGCGGCGTCAGCCGCGAAACTATCCTGCGCTTCACTAACGAATGTCTCGCACCCACCGCGACCATCACGCTGCTCATCGGTGCCGGCGGCGGCTTCGGCCGCATCCTGCAGGACAGCGGCGTCTCCCAGGCCATCGTCGGTGTTGCCCTGGCGGCACACATCTCGCTGCTGCTGCTGGCCTGGCTTACCGCTGCGCTCATTCGCCTTGCGACCGGCTCAGCCACCGTCGCCATGACGACTGCCGCCGGCATCATCGGTCCCATCGCCGCGCACTCTACCGGTGTTCATCCTGAGCTGCTGGCGATCGCCACGGGCGCGGGCTCACTCATCTTTTCTCATGTGAATGACGGCGGCTTCTGGCTCGTGAAGGAGTACCTCAACATGAGCGTGGTCGAGACGCTCAAAACCTGGTCCGTCTGCGAGACCATCATCTCCGTCACTGCGCTCCTGCTGACGCTCGGACTCGCTGCCGTCGTCTAGAACAAACACCACCCGGCTGCCACCTTTGCCATCCTGACCGAAGTGGAGGGATCTGCTTGCAAACGAGCTAAGAAGCCTGGTTCTTCTTCGCGCTGGAAGCTGCATTCGCTGTTCGCGGATTGCAACCACACGACTGCCGCACAATCATCTCCACCGGCAGCACAATCTGCTGCCC
The DNA here is from genome assembly GCA_964658655.1 of uncultured Acetobacteraceae bacterium. GTDB lineage: Bacteria > Acidobacteriota > Terriglobia > Terriglobales > Acidobacteriaceae. The sequence goes on from CAZZZL010000062.1 coordinate 6,182, forward strand.
GCCCTGCGATCCGTTCTTGTCATGGATGCGCGAAAACAGCAGCTCCGCCGCAACATTACCCAGCTCCAGCGCAGGCTGCCGCACTACCGTAATTGCCGGGTTGAAAATATCAGCCATCTCGAAATCATCAAAGCCGATCACCGCAACGTCATCCGGAATCGTCAGGTTCAACAACGCCAGTGCATGTAGCGCGTGCCGCATCACCAGGTTGTTACTCATGAAGAACGCCGCCGGCGTCTTACGCGATGCCATGGTTTTCCGTATCGCTGAAAGCGTCTCTTCCTGCGTCGCGCATGTGAAATACTGGTCCGGCGCCAGCCCGGCCTGCAGCATCGCCGTTCGATATCCCTGGTAGCGCGCGTTGATCGTATACAGCCGCTCCGATAGCCCCAGGTAGACAATCTTCTTGTAGCCATGGCCGATCAGGTGCTTGACCGCCGCCGCCGACCCCTGCTGATTTTCAACCAGCACACTATTGAAACGGTGCCCCCGGATCGGACGGTCCAGCGTAACAATCTGCGTCGCATGAAACTCCGGCCGGTTCAGCCGCGATTTCCCTAGCGCCGCGGGAATGACCGCAATACCATCCACCCGGTTTGAAGCCATCAGGCTCGCTTCCGCAAACTCGATTTTCGAATCTTCCTCTGACGTCGCCACGCTCACCGAATAATGATGCTTCTTCGCCACCAGGCTGATCGCATGCGCACAGTTCGCAAAAAATGGATCGTAGAAATTCGGAACAATGATCCCGATGGAATTCGACTTCTCGCGACGCAGTGACCGTGCAAAAGGATTGGGCCGATAGTTCAGCGTCTTGATCGCCTGGTGCACGCGCTGCCGCGTCTCCTGCGTCACCGGCGCACTATTGTTCAGTACTCGTGACACTGTCATCGTGGCCACGCCGGCCAACTTTGCAACATCCTGCATCCTGGCCTTCGATGGCAACAATGGAACCTTCCTTCAACTCTTCCGCAACACACCCGAAAGACAATGCATCTGGCCGGAATGGAGTAATTCCTTCGGCGCTCTAAACACTATCACGACCATTGGCAAAACAGAACGGCTGCCAGTTCGGCAGCCGTCTTATCTACACTCATCAGCGATTACTTCCAGTTACTACTAGTAGATAAACTTCACAGCAAGTTGTAACTGGCGTGGAGTATTTGACTGCGAATTAATCAATCCGAAGTTACCATCATTCACTCCCGTATCCGGACCACTGAATACCGGGTGATTGAAAGCGTTAAATGCTTCGGCACGGAACTGCACATTGAACCGCTCACTCGGCCCGAAGAAGTTATTCTTGAAGGCCGACATATCTGCTTCCGTATATCCCGGTACCCGTACATTTGGCAGCACGCGCGGCGCGTTGCCAATCGTGTAAGGAGCAGGCTGCGAGAACAGCGACGTATTGAACCATTGCGACAGCGTCCGATGCGCCAGGTTTGCATCACCCGGCGCCTTATTCGGCCGTTGCGAAAAGCTGTTGGCAAGGTGCGTATTATTCTGCGCCCCGCCCAGCACAATCGGCGTTCCTGTATTCCATTGCACGACGCCGTTCGTCTGCCATCCGCCCACCAGGTGATCGATGAGTCCGTTCTCGTGTGCTAGGAATTGCTTCCCGCGACCAAACGGAAGTTCGTACACATAGCCGGCAACAAACTGCCGCGAGATATCCTGCGACGACAATCCAAACTCTGCCTTCGGATTGTATTGGTTGGCATAGGTCTGGCTGGTTGGTCCCAGGTAAGACACGACGCTCGATGCATTATCCATCAGCTTCGAACCAGTGAATGACACCAGCAGCGACAGTCCATTCGACATGCGCTTGTCCAGCTTCGCCGTTATCGCGTTATAGTGCGATCCAGAATCAGGCTTGCGATAGCTCGACACACCCGAATACTGCGGGAATGGTGCCAGCAGATCTGAATACGGAACAGTGGGCGCTGCCAATGCAGAACCCGGTGTCGTGATCACTCCGTAAAACGGATTCGCCACATTTGTAGTCAGCTTCGATCCTAGCGAAAGATACTTCGGATCTACCTGCGAGAACGGGACGCCCGGATCACCGTTAATCAGGAAGTTGCCGCGGTTATACAGGTAGCCCACCTCGACAACAGTCTGCAGTGGCAGCGCTCGCTGAATGTTCAAATTGCCCTGGATCGTGTAAGGATTACGATACGTATCAAAGAATGTATCCGAAATCCCTTGGCCCAGGAATGTCCCCGGTCCGCCCGCCACACCCTTCGGCAGGTTGAAGCCCGTTGGCGCAGGATTATCAAACGTCGTGTTCACTGTCTGCTGGTTATCAAGCGTGAAGTTGAAGTTGGTCTGGCCGGTAAATCCATCCGTACCCGCGCCGCCGCTGGTTCCGGCAGCCTGCAGCGCAGACGCCTGGTAGATCAGCCCATACCCGCCGCGAACCACGGTCTTGTCATTTGCGCTCCACGCAAAGCCAACGCGCGGTGCAAAATCCTTCCACTGCGTCGGTCCCTGGTGGCGTCCATACTTGCTTCCCGGCTGTCCTACAAACACCATCCGTCCCACTAGATTGCCGCAGTACAGGCAGGCATTCGCAGGCACCAGTCCGGCAATCGGCGAAGGTAGTGTCGGGTCCCAATAGTCGAGCTTGTTATGACGCTCCGTGCGCGGCACTTCCACATCCCAGCGTAGGCCAATGTTGAAGGTCAGATTTTTCGCCGCCTGGTAATCGTCCTGAACATACAGCGCGTCATACGTGCTCGCCGTCGCCAGCGATGTGTCATGCGTAATCGAACCATAGTCAGCCAGGCCAAGCGCAAAAGTTGCGAACTCGTTGCCGGTCTGCGGATCGCCAGGATTCGGGTCGCCCCCCGCATACTTCTGCGTCCACGTATTGTCGATGCCGCCAAATTGACCTGACGGATAACCATACTGGTGGAAGTTGAGAAACAGCTTCCGAAACTCACCGCCAAACGTAATCGAGTTACCGTGAAGCACCTTCACAAAGCTCGGATTGACATCCACTGCCGAGGGATTTTCGAGCAGCGGAACGTATCCGGCCGAACCCAGGCTTGCGCCATTATTCCCGACATTGAAGTTCGGAAAAATCTGGTCGTTCGCCGCCGCTACGGCAATGTAAGATGCCGGCAACCCAAGCGCCGACAGGTTATAGTTGCCCCCGAACGCTGTCCGGTTTTCAGAAGAACGGCTGAACCCTGCGCGCAGGTCCATCACCAGCGTAGGCGAAAGCGTGATCGCGTTATCGAAGGAAGCGCTGTACGCTCCGCCCACACCGGGACCACCATAACCCTGCGACGCCACACCCTTCTGGCCCGGGAAATCCGCGAACGGTGTATTTGGATTATTCAGGTGAGAGAAGCGCACAAAGCTGTGCCACTTCGAGCCGAAGTCGTGATCCAGGCGCAGATCATAGTGGTAGTAGTTATTCACCACCGCGCCGGTATAAGTATAGTTATTGACCAGCGCATTGTTAGTCGGCGCTGGATAGTAGGCAAGAGCCGCCTTGGCAACGGCACTGAACCGCGACATGGGGATTATATTGTTCTTAAACTGGTTGCGAATATAGACAGTAGACGTCGATCCATCTGCATTCGTAATCGTCTGCGCAGTCGCCGTTGCGGGATCGTAGATCGTTGTTCCCAGTGCGCCGAAATTGCCTGAACGCTCCGCAATCGTCGGCACAGTATCGGTCTCAGTTGTGTTGCTCGACTGCTTTGAATCCTCAAATGCGAAAAAGAAGAAGCTCTTGTTCTTTCCGCTGTAGACATGCGGCAGCGTGATCGGTCCGCCGATCGTGCCACCATACTGGTAAAGGTGCGAATCAGGAATCGGTCCCGAAGAAAAATAGTTCTTCGCGTAAAGCGCATTCGTCTGCGTAAAGTCGAAAAACGTACCGTGCAGCGCGTTCGTGCCGGAACGCGTCACCAGGCTGATCACTCCGCCTGAGAACCTGCCATACTGTGCCGGCAGCGTGCTCGTCTGCACATTGAACTCTTCCACCGAATCAACTATCGGTGTGTAGGCAGTCGAATTATTGCCGACATTGTTCTCCGGCAAAATGTTCGTCATGCCGTCGATCTGCTCTTCGTTGTTTGCATTGCGGGACCCCGCAATGTGCGGCGTCGACGCCCCTCCCGTCGTATTCACGCCCGGCACCAGCACTTCAAGCGACGTGGGATTGCGTCCGTTCAACGGCAGGTCTGTAATCTGCTGCGACGTCACCACGGTATCGACCGTCGACGTACTGGTCTCCAGCGGCGGTGTCGTCGATGTCACCTCGACCTTCTGTGACAGCTGCGCAACCCTCAGCGTAAAGTCCACCGGGCTGCCCACCGATACTTGCACCACCACGTTGTTCTGCTTGTCCGCCTCGAAGCCTGAAGCACTCGCCGTCGCCGCATACACCGCGGGCTGCACGAAGTTGATAATGTAGCGGCCTTCGCTGTCAGAAGTGGCTGTCTTTGTCTCGTTCGTCTGCGTGTTCGTGATGGTCACCGTCGCACCAGCAATCACCGCACCCGATCCATCCGCGACCGTGCCGCGCACCGTACCCGTCGGACTTTGCGCCAGTCCGGCAACTGAGAACGCCATCATCAAGGCGAGCACCAGGCCGCACGAACGCATCTTCTTGATCAGCAAACCAATGTTGATGGGCCCTTCAACTGAAGCTGAACCCGCCCTCTGAGCCGCATACCGGCTGACCTGTTGCATACAACCTCCAATGCCTGAAAAACACGTTGCAGAAGATTGGCCGGGGCGCATACCGCTATTGCGTTCCATCACAGACTATCGGAGTAGCCAAGTTGTGATATCCATATCATCGTGCAGCTGAATCTATACGAAACTGAACACACCCCTGTCAACCCTCTTCTCCATTACCTGCGCTGATTACCACGCCGCTACACAACTTTGTAGCCCGCGGAATGTCCCCTGACTCACTTGCTGTGTTAGCGTTCACATCGCGAGGCAACCGTGTCATCCGAATTTCCGCCGTCCGTGCTTTCCTTTGACCTGGGTGGCAGCCACATCACCGCTGCCATCTCCACCGGCCAGCCACTCCACGTACAGGCCGCGCTCACCCGCCCCATCCATCACATCGACACGTCATCCGCCTTCGTTGCCCTGCTCGCAGAAATGGCGAGCGCCGTTTCAGCCGGCTTCACTCCCTTGCCCGGCGCCGCTCTCGCCATCGGCGGCCCGTTCGATTATCAGAATGGCATCAGCAGCATGCAGCACAAGCTAGCCTTTCTTTACGGCTTCGATCTCAAGCAGTCCCTGGCGAAGCACTTCGGCTGGTCAACAGACCAGATCTGCTTCTTGAACGACGGCGACGCATTTCTTCTTGGCGAAATCGGCTGCGGCGCTGCGCGTCTTGCGCAGCGTGCCATCGGCATCACGCTCGGCACAGGAATCGGTTCAGCGTTCGCCATCAATAAACACATCACTACGACCGGCCCTGGCGTCCCGAACGGTGGCGAACTCTGGAACATTCCCTGGGCTAACGGCATCATCGAAGACATGCTCTCCACACGCGCCCTGCAGCAGGCCTATCTATCGAGGACCGGCCTGCATCGCGAAGTGATCGACATCGCTGCCGACGTTGCACACGACGCTGCTGCTCGCGAAGTGTTTGAAGAGTTCGGAAAGCGTCTCGGCGAAATATTCGCAGCCACCCTCGCCGCGTTTCGTCCGGACATCATCGTGCTCGGCGGCGGCATTGCTCGCGCCTCCGCACTATTCCTGCCCGCTGCCACTAGTGCTCTGCATCGAGAGCAAACGGAACTCCGCATCTCCCAGCTGCAGGACCACGCCATCGTCGCCGGCGCCGCATCCTGCGCATTTCAACATCGCCGCAGTTCACGACCGTAAGCCCCGTACATAACTTCAACGCGGCCAGTTGTAAGCAGTGATCAGTTTTCCATCTTTACCGACCAGCAGTAATGCAGCGCGGCCCGGCTCGAGCACACCCTTGAAATCCTTCCCGCTCCGCGCATCGTGAAAGGCCACGTCCCTCCGATTCGTCTCCGAAGCCAGTACATAGAGCGTTGCATCTTCAAGCTCCGTCGGGCAGATCAGCATCCCCGCATCACGGATCGTCGTTGTGTACGCCGGCTCAATCCCCGCAGCCTTGATCGCATACGCATACACCGCCGCCGTCGCCTCCGGCCGATCGTTCAACTCCAGCGGCAGCGCCGAGAAAAGTATTCTGCCCTTGCCCAGCCGCACCTCGGCCCAGTCTTTGTTTCCCGGCAGTTCAGCGCGACTCAGCTTCGTCGTCTTCAGTCCGCCATAACTCAAATGCAGCGGCTCACCCGCCCACTCAAAAGTCTGGTCGCGAATCTCAAGCGGGGTCGTCAAATAGTCCAGCCCGACCTCCGCCGCGCGTTCTGTCGGATGCAGATGAGCGTCCATACCGAATGGCCCGGAGATCAGCAGCACCGCGCCCTCGCGCACCTTCTGCTCCATCGCCTGCCACGCCTTTTCCGTCAGCCCATAAGCAGACGGCAGGATCATCAGCTTCGGCGAACCCAGCGTATCGATCTGGTATTCGCCCACCGCATACGCCGTCGTGCGGTCATAGTTATAGAGCGCGCGCACAGCGGCCTGCTGCGCCGCCAGTGCCTCGGCGTTATACACCGACATCTGCAGAGATTGCGGAAGCACGATAGCAATCTGGGGCAGCTGGAAACCCCTCGCATAGGGCGCTGCCTCCTTCGCAAACTCTCCCAGCGCGCGCATCATGTTCTCCCAGCTCTTCGCCGAACCATCGCTGCGTTGTATCCCGAAGTCCGCCTCGCGCGCCCAGTCCCATTGCATCGCGCCGCTCGACCCCGCCGCAAAACCCAGCGCCCACTTGCGTTCTTCAAGTGCCGTGCCCGTCAGCTCGTCATAACGCCAGCTTCCATCCGGAGCCCACACTGGCTGGTAGCCCGTCTCGCCCGTGATATTCGGTGTGCCCGGAGACTTCGCCGCAATCGAGTCCCACAGCAGCGCATCATCCTGCCAGTACGTATGGTTCGTCGTAAACGCGACACCGCTCGTCGCATAAAACCGGTTCAGCAGCCGGTCCGTTACACCGCCTTCATCCTGTCCCACGTTCACCAGCTGCGTACTACCGGTGCCGTGGATCGCCGCGACCATGCCCTTCGCCCAGCCTGAAAACATATCCTGCGCGAACAGGTTATAGTCGAGCGCCCGCACCTCTTTTGCATTGCCATAGCGGTCATACGCCATGTCCGCGTCGTCAGGCAGCGGCACCGTGTCAAAGCTGCCCAGCTGCACCGGATCTGCAGCCCACGCCTGCGCCAGCGCATCGATTGTCAGATATTTCGCACGCAGCCATCCATGCCACGCCGCCAATTCCGCCGCATCGCCATTCGGCACGTTGCCATGAAACACTCTTCGCGGATTTGAAAAACTCGGCTCGTTGATCAGGTCATACGACAGCCACGGCACATGCTTGAAGCGGTTCACGACAGACAGGACATAATCTTGCTCAGCCCTCACCGTCGCTCCATCCAGGTAAGGATTTGGCGGCGTCGGTTCAGCCCCACCCGTGGTGCGTCGAGCCATTTCACCCGCATGCGGCGCAAAGGCGAAGAATGTAAAGTTGATCGCAACATGATGACGCTGTGCCGCCGCAAGATACGCTTCAAGGTTGCGCAGGAAGCGCTCGTTCACTGCGCCCGTCAGCGGCTCCACGAACTTTGCATTCGACATCCAAACACCTGTCCGCACAAACGACACGCCGTGGCGCTCCATGTCCGCAAAGTCGTGCTCCCACACCAGCGCATTGCGCGGCCCGGAGAAATCCCAGCCATTTTCCTCCGTTGTAAAGTAGTTCGTGCCCACCGGCAGAAACGGCTTGCCGCCCAGTGTCAGAAAGTCTTTGTCCACTCCGAGTGCCGGTCCCGCGTCCAGCGCAGCAGCATCTTCCACCTGAAGGCCATTCTCATAAAACTCTTCGGCGCTTCCGTTTTCCGAGTAAGTCGCACGCACTTTATAGAAGCCATTCGGCAGCACCTTCGCCAGCGGAACAGCCGCAGATGCACGCCCACCCTGCAACGCGACGTGGGCGCTCTCAACTGTGTTTCCCGCATCATCGATCAGTTCAACATCCGCATCTCCTGCCGCCTCATCCTTCAATCCTGGCCGCTTTAAATGCACCGTCAGCTGCGGCACCTCGCCCGGCCGCAGCGTCGAGTACTGTGCCTCCACCCAAAACTGTGTCGCCCCTCTCTGCGCATACCCTGCCGCGGCTTTTATCAATGCAATGCCATCAGCAGATTCCCAATACCCCTCTGCAGGTTTGAAGTCGAGCGCCACCACCCGCGACCCCGCACCGCCGCTGTTCCGTTCGGCTACAATCACCGGCGCCGCCAGCTTGGTGCCATCCCCGGCCCGCATATAGCCCAAACCGTTCAGCCTTCCCTCCACTGCGAAGAACTGCTGAGCATGCACGGCGACCTTTGGTAGAAATGCGTAGCCATCTCTCCATGCGAACGTCGCACCACTCTCCACCGGCACTGCATACGTATGACGAAAATCGAGCACGCGGCCCAGCCTGTCCTGCGGCGGCTCCGATTTAAATTGCCCGGCCTGCCCATCCACCGGCACATGCAGCGGCTCCCCGCCGATCACCAGCAGGTTTCCGCCCGCCTTCATATACGCATCGATCGCTGGCCACGCCTCCATCGGCACCGCGGAGCCATAGGCGAGCACCAGCAGGTCTGCTCCCTGCAGGGCATCTTTGCCATTCAGCTCCCGTAGCCCGGCAAGCACCACATCCCAGTCAAGTGCAATCTTCAGCGACGCCTCTGCAACCGGAAGACTGTCGATTGTCGGAAAACCCGGCTCTCGAAACACCACCGTTTTCGCCAGCAGCGGCGACACCGACATCACCACGATAGAAAGAGCAATGCAAACCCTGCGCATCATCAAAGGACCCCTGTACCGAACGGCGAACGCATCAATCCTCATTCGCAACGGGATTCCGTCGCCGTTTCAGACGAGGACGATGATATCCATATCATGTATCATCCGCAATGGCTGGCTTTTGAGCCTGTGCATCTCATCGCGTCACGAAGCATGGCGATCATGAATCGTTGTACATTCGAAGAGCCGCTTGTTGAACATTTCTGTCCACCGCGTGTTGCTGCCCATGTTCGCCGAATACCGGCGACCATCCTAAGAAGCGCTACCGCTCTGTAAAACTGTTTTCGAAAGGGAGTGCATGTCGACGTCGAGACGCGATTTTCTCAAGACCTCAATCATCATGGGGGCCGGCGCCACGCTCCCTGCGCTGCCAGCTTTCGCTGGACAGCCGAATACCAGCCAGGCCGCCGGTAAAACCGTCGCCACCACCAGCGCTGCCGAACCCTACACCCGCGGCATCGGTCTCTATCCCGGCCTGGCCTCCGAAAATTTCAACCCCTCGTCCGTCATCGACAGCACCAACTATCGCAACCTGGCCCTGCTTCGTCCCGCCTGGCACTCCAGCAGCTACGATTACAACCTCACCGCGCAGCTCGTCACCGACGGCGTAAAGGACACGCAGCTGCCCACCTGGGTCGCCACCGCAACTGATGCGCGCGGACCCCTGCCGAAGAATGAACGCGAGCTCTTCCTCGATCACTTCGCCGCCAGCGTCGTCGCCCTGAAAGGTCCCAATCCTTCCGCGCAGGTCGAGCTCGGTGGCGGAACAACCGTCCCATCGGTAGACCGTGTTGAAGTCTTCGCGACCATTCCTAAAGCCGCCGATATCGCATCTCTGTCGATCACTGTTCTCACTTCAGAAGACGGCCGCATCTGGCAGGAGATGGGCAGCTCCGGCCCAATGACCCCTCTGCCCACTACAAATTTCCCGCCTGATCTCGCGCATGACATGCTTCTTTTCAAGCCGTCCATCGCGCTCAAGCAGTTAAGCAACAGTCGTCATTACAAAATTCAGTTCAACCGTGCGAATGCGACCCCGGACAGCGCCGACCTGCAGTGGGGCATCGGCGACACCGCCTTCTACCATGGCGATACTCGCGTCCAGATCGGCGGTCCCTACAGTTTCACCAGCGCATGGAAGAGTGCAGGCCTCAGCGACGAGTGGGTCTACGTCGACCTCGGCGCACCCTGCGAGTTCGATCGCATTGCCCTCTACTGGATCGCCCGCGCAGCCGAAGGCTCCATCCAGGTCTCGGACGATGCGACCAACTGGCGTGAACTGCAGCCGCTTCCCACTACCGAGGCCTTGATCGACGACCTCAAGCTCGCGCAACCCGCCCGCGCCCGCTATGTGCGCGTGTATATGACCCGGCCCGCTTCGGCGAACGGATACATCCTGAGTGAGTTGGAAGTCTACGGCCGCGGCGGTCCCATCGCTAAACCCGCTGCTGCCACAGGTACTGATACAGATGGACGGCTCAATCTCGCCGGCGGCGCATGGCGTGTGCAACGCTCATCACTGGTGTCTGATCAGGGTGAGGCTCTGTCCAGGACAGGCTATCCGGACAGCCCTTGGGTCGTCGCCACTGTGCCCGGCACAGTCCTCACTTCCTATCTCAACGCCGGCGCTATTCCCGATCCTAACTTCGGTCAGAATCAGCTGCACATCTCTGACTCCTACTTCTATTCCGACTTCTGGTACCGCACCGAATTCACTGCGCCGGAAACTGCCCACGGCGAAATTGCATGGCTCCACTTCGACGGCATCAACTGGAAAGCAGACATTTTCCTGAACGGCGAGAAAATCGGTCGCATGGAAGGCGGCTTTATCCACGGCCGCTTCGATGTCACCGGAAAACTTCAGCCCGGCAAACAGAACGCACTTGCCGTCCGCATCGAGAAAAATGCGACACCCGGCAGCGCCAAGCAGAAGACCTGGGAATCTCCGGGCAAGAATGGCGGAGCTCTCGGCGCCGACAATCCCACCTACCACGCCTCCATAGGCTGGGACTGGATTCCCACCATCCGCGGCCGTAACACGGGCATCTGGGGCGACGTTTTCATTACAAAGACCGGCGCCGTCACCATCGAAGATCCATACGTCACAACCACGCTTCCATTACCGGATATCTCCCGCGCAGACATCGGCATCGAAGTCGATCTCGTCAACCATCACCCGAAACCGGTCACCGGCTTTGTGCGCGGCCGCTTCGGCGACATCACCTTTCAAGAGCGCGTGACCATCGAAGGCTCGGCAACCAGGAAGGTCAGACTCGATCCCACAACGCAGCCTGCACTGCGCCTGCAGAAGCCGGAGCTGTGGTGGCCTGTCGGCTATGGCGAGCCGCATCTCTATGACGTCGAGCTTTCCTTCGAGTCAAAAGGCCACAAGCCCCTCGACACGAAAAAATTCAAAGCCGGTATCCGCCAGATGTCCTTCAACAATGACGGCGGCAACCTGCGTTTCTTCATCAATGGCCGTCGCTTCATTGCGCGCGGCGGCAACTGGGGCTTCGGCGAATCGATGCTGCGCTACCGTGCGCGCGAGTATGACGCTGCTGTCCGCTATCACCGCGAGATGAACTTCACCATGATCCGCAACTGGGTCGGCCAGATCGGCGATGAGGCATTCTACGAAGCATGCGATCGCCACGGCGTCATGGTCTGGCAGGATTTCTGGCTGGCCAATCCCTACGACGGCCCCATCCCCAATGACAACGCGCTCTTCATGAGTAACGTCCGCGACCTTATCCTGCGCATTCGCAACCACGCCTCCATCGGCCTCTACTGCGGACGCAATGAAGGCTTCCCGCCGGCGCCTCTTGAAGACGGCATCGAAAAAACCCTCGCCGAACTGCATCCGTCCATTCACTACATCGGCAGTTCCGCGGATGACGTCGTCAGCGGCCACGGCCCCTACCAGGCACTGCCGCCCACGTATTATTTCCGCCACGCAGACAAGCAGCTGCACAGCGAAATCGGCATGCCCAACATTCCGCCAATCGAAAGCGTTCGTGCGATGATGCCCGAAAGCGCTCTATGGCCGCAGGCACTTGACTGGGGTCTGCATGACTTCAATCTCGCGGGCGCGCAGGGCGGCAGATCCTTCCTCAGCATCATCGAAGAGAACTACGGCGGCGCCAACAACGCGGATGAATGGATTACTCTCGCCCAGTTCGTCAACTACGAGGGCTACCGCGCCATGTTTGAAGCGCAGAGCAAGTACCGCATGGGCCTTCTGCTCTGGATGAGCCATCCCTGCTGGCCCTCGTTCGTCTGGCAGACCTACGATTATTACTTCGAGCCGACCGCCGCGTACTTCGGCTGCAAGAAAGCCTCCGAACCCATCCACATCCAGTGGAACCGCGATACCGAAGCCATCGAAGTCGTGAATTACAGCGCCGGCAAACAGGCCGGCCTCAGCGCACAGGTGGACGTCCTCAACATGGATGGCAGCAAGCTCTGGACGAAGACTGCATCCGTCGACAGCGAAGAAGACAGCACCGTCGTCTGCATCCCCATGCAGTATCCCGCGAACCTCACACCCGTACATCTCCTGCGGCTCACGCTCACACGGGGGAACGAGGTCCTCTCCTCGAACGACTATCTCCGCGGCCTCGAAGAAGGGAATTACCGAGCCATCCGCGAGCTGCCAAAGGTCAAAGTCTCCGCTACCACCAGGACCGAGCAGAGAGGCGACTTGTGGCTTCTCACCACGCAGCTGCAGAACACCTCAACCTCGCCGGCACTGATGGTCCGCCTCAAGGCTGTCCGTGAAAAAACCGGCGACCGTATTCTTCCGGCCATTTACAGCGACAACTACATCAACCTCATGCCAGGCGAAAAACGCACCATGCTCGTCGAGCTGAACCATCGCGACACGCGTGGAGAAGATCCCCGCATCAGCATCGCCGGGTTCAACACAGCCTCTGCGCTGTAGCCACCAATCAAAAAGCCCCGGTCATCGCCGGGGCTTTTCATTACTGAATCAAAATTTTGGTGCCGAAGAAGGGACTCGAACCCCCACACCCTTGCGAGTACGTGGACCTGAACCACGCGCGTCTGCCAATTCCGCCACTACGGCACTTAATAGCTGGACCGTAACGACCCAACAACCATAAGTCTGTCAAAGCGCCGAGGCATTGTCAAGCCGCCCCACACTTCCGCCGCCTTCCATTTCCCGCAACGCAGTCCGGCAAATCGCATCACAATACTGTTGTAACGTTGTACTTGCTCTCTCGTTCCGGAAGCTCCGGTTACGTCGTCCGCAGAATTCTTCAGGAGACTCATGACGGACCCTCATCCCGCACCCGCCTACACCGCCCTATCACTCACCGAGCAGGACGCAAAAGAGATGCGCCGGCTGCTGCACGACATGAATAACTCGCTCGAAATCATCCTGCAGGCGGCCTATCTCATGGGCACCATTGAGCTGGACGAAACCGGCCGCCAGTGGCTCCAGTTGCTCGAAAAAGGTGTTGACCAGACAGCCGCTCTTAACCGTCAATTTCGCGACCTCATCGTAAACATGCAAGGCGAAGCCTAGCACAACGCAACCGCCGCGTGACACCGGACGGCACCACGCGGCTGTCACTCTTCAGCCAAATTACGCCAGCTGTGCGTCCAGCGTGATCTCGGTGTTGCCGTGAAACAGCCGCGAGATCGGGCAGCCATTCTTTGCATTGTCCGCCGCCGTATCAAACGCAGCCTTCTCGGCTCCCGGCACCTTCGCCTTGGTCGTCAAGCGGATCTTCGTGATCGTCGGCTTGCCGTCAACCACCTCAAACGTAACCGCTGCGGTTGTCTCGAGTGATTCTGGCTTGAGGTTCGCCTTGGTCAGCTCGCTGCTCAGGGCCATCGTGAAGCAGCCCGCATGCGCCGCAGCAATCAATTCTTCGGGATTCGTCCCTACACCATTCTCAAAACGCGTTCCAAAAGAGTACTGCGCCTCTTTCAGCACACCGCTGTCCGTCGAAATCGTTCCCTTGCCGTCTTTCAATCCGCCATGCCATACGGCATTTGCCTTGCGTTCCATGTATTGCTCCTTTTCTTCGCGGCCCGCACGCCGATCGCAGGCTACAACCTGGATCTCACGTCCTTCCAGCCGCATTCCAACACTCTATGGGATGCCGTATTCTCCTGTCGTGCGCACGCCTGTGAATCCTCGACGAACTTTATGCGATGACTTGACCCGGCTCGGCCCTAAACTAACGGCTTGACACCCTATCGCGCAGGTCAACCGATGAACCCAGCTCCCAGTTCTTCCGATCATTCCGCCAACCGCTTGGCAGCCCCGAAAGCTCCTCCCGCCGAGCACCACTGCCTCTTCTGTCCTAACTGCTCTTCCCGGCTCTACTCGCAGCGATGCAAACTGCTTTGCGCCACCTGCGGCTATTACCTCAGCTGCGCGGATTACTACTAGACAATCGCTGTGGCCCATTTCGGAACAGCAGGCCGAAAGATGTGCTGGGAATCAGCGGCATCGCCGTCATTCGGGAGCATAATCGAGTAGGCTTTTCCGGATGCTGCTCTGCTCTGCCAGTCACAGAGCAGCAGCAGCCCGGCCAGGGGCTTGTCAGTCGCAGCAAGTTCAACGCATCTGCAACAGGGGACCGGAGGCTTTCCATGGCGGACAGGACTACATTCTGGAAAGGTGTTTCAGCAGGCATACTCACGGGCATGGCTATCGCCACTGCCCTCCGCTATCTGCCCATCGAAAGATTGCTGGCCAGGTCAAAACCGCTGGCCGTCGAACCTGCCCTCGACCTCGAAACCATGCAGGAAAGTTCGCGCTCTCTGCGCATGCCGGAATCCATGGCGGCCAGTCTCGCTATCTCCGATTTCTTCTCCAAACGGGACCAGCCCGAAAGCGCCGGCAACTCGGCCACCCTTGCTTCCGAACGGACCGGTGCTGTCGCCACCTTCCTGCGAACAGGTGGAGCACCCGGCGGCCGTTTCGAAGCTGAATTCCTTGAGGTTCCCGGACGGCCCGGCCAGCGCATCGACAACACCGGTGACCACATCGACCTGTCCCGGCCAGTCCGCGTATACCCGCGCAGCCTCGACATGGGTAGCTCCGGCTAGCTTACCGATCGCTCCTGCCCGCCACGACCGTGTCATCCTGAGCGAAGCTTAAGGGCCTGCGTCTTCTTCACGCACCGCTGAGCAATCACCGGATGACCCCGCTTATCGCCCGGAAGAAAAACCCTCACCCATCAATCGTCCGCGCCAGCGGCAATGCTACCCGCCGCGGCTGTTCGCTCCGGTCCGCGGTGTTATGCAGTGTCAGCGTTCCCTGCAGCAGGTAGTAGCCTTCTTTCGATTTGGTCGGAGCCGGTCCACGCACGATAGTTCCCAGGAACGAATAGTAAGTGCCGTGAACAGGACGCGTCGTGAAGGAGAGGCTCTTCGCGTCGAGCTGCGTATCGTCGAAGAAATACGTCAGCGCCGCATCCTTGTCCTTGTCCGTCTTACCGATCATGGAGATATAACCGGTCAGCCCGTTGTTGTCGAGGATGATCTCGATCACATCGCCCGGCTTCCCCATCAGGTATTCGCCCGACGCTTCGCTTGGCAGCGTGCTCGGCACCTGGGGATTCTTCCGGCTGCGCACATCGCCATAAGTCTGCTCGGTCCGCTGATGCAGGGTAGGCGATCCGCTGCCGGTCGCCTGCCCATGACCAGCCGCCGGCCAAAGCAACGCGAACGCTAGCACCGCCAGCCACCGCACCCGCTCATTGAGGATTGGAGAATCACCCATCACAGTCCCCTCACCACAGCTCCGCACCAGTCTTCCGTGCAGCGGTCCCGCCGCACGCGCAGTACTCATCGCCCTGAGCGCAGTCCTTCGCTTTGCTTTCGGGGCTTCTCGAATTCATCGCCGCTCTGCCACTCTACCTGGGATGCTGCAGACGATGCCTGCCACCCCAGCACAAAGCCAAACTGGGCCATCCGGGCGTCACCACGGAAGTCCATTTCCGGTTTGTATTCATCGGTTACCTGGTGATAGCGCTTTGCCGTGTAGTCCTCTTCCTGTTCCTTGCCCCAGCGGTCAGGATGTCCCGCAAACAGTGTTCCTTCGCCAATCGAAAACGCCGGGATCCCTACGCGCGCCAGCGAGAAGTGGTCCGACCGGTAGTAGTGTCCGGCATTCGGCGTCTGGTCCGGCTGCAGCACCAGCCCAAAGGCTTTCGCTGTCTCCTCGACAGTCGGATAGAAACTCGTCCGCTCGGAGCCAGACACATCCGCCGACGTCGGAATCCCGATCGGCAGCAGCATGTCATAGTTCAGGTCAAGGGAGATTGCCTTCGCCGGAACCGGCGGATGCATTCCCAGATATTCCGATCCCAGCAATCCCTGCTCCTCCGCCGTCACTGCAGAGAAGTAGACACTGTGCGGCGGCGCTGCGCCATTCTTCGCAGCTGACGCATAGGCACTCGCGAGTGCCAGCAGGATGCCGCAGCCCGTTCCGTTGTCCGCCGCACCGTTGTAGATCTTGTCCCCGGTCGTGATATTCGGATCGACGCCCAGGTGGTCATAGTGGGCCGTATACAGCACATCGTTCGACGTGTTGCCGCCGCTCCCATCCACCACGCCCACTACGTTGTCCGAGGTAAAGTCGCGCCGCACGCTCACGATGTGCGCCTTCAAACGCACCGGCAGTTCCACCGCCTTGAAGCCGCGCTGGTCCGATGCAGCAATCTCTTTATCGACGTCCAGCCCGGCAGCCGCAAACAGCTTCCGTGCCGTATCCAGCTGGATCCAGCTCGCTGCCTTCAACTTCGCCAGCGGATCACCCTTCAGATAGGAGTGTTCGCCCGACCAGGACGACCGCACCACCGTCCATGGATAGCTCGCCAGGTCGGTCCGGTGAATGATCAGCACCCCGATCGCGCCCTTGCGCACAGCCTCTTCGTACTTGTAGGTCCAGCGGCCGTAATAGGTCAGCGCCTTGCCCTTGAAGAAATTCGGATCGTCGGAAGCCGGCTCGTTCACCACCACCAGCAACACTTTGCCCTTTACATCGATGCCGCTGAAATCATCCCACTGGTATTCCGGCGCATCGATCCCGTGCCCCACAAACACAATCGGCGCGTCCACAGTCGAATCGGCCGCACCCGACTGGTTGTTCACCACGTAATCATCCGCATACTTCAGATCGATCGGCGATCCGCTCTTCGGGACAAACAAAAACTGTGTCTTGTCCGCCACGGTATGCATCGCGAAGAACGGCACCTTCTGGAAATAGCTGCCCTTGTCGCCCGCCGGCTTCACACCATAACTGCTTAACTGGTCAGCAATATACTTCGCCGCGGCGTCCCCACCCGGCGTGCCCGGATAGCGTCCTTCATACCTGTCATCCGCCAGTTCCTTCACCGACGCCCGGATCTTCTCCGGATCGATAGCCTGCGCCGCCTGCAGTGCTGCCTGCGTCAATCCCGGCACCTGCGGGACCGTCGTATTGGCCGCGGCGTTATTCATCGATGGTCCTTCGATCGGAGCAGTGGTAGTTTTTCCATTGCAACCCGCTGCCAGAAACACGAATCCAGCTGTGAAGGCGAGGGCGGCGGGGCATGTGTGAACAAGGTTTGAATATTTCATGGCTGTGAAGATAATAGAAGCAGCCTACCACCGGTCGCCTTCTCTCAGCTGCTGTTCGTCTGGCATCGTGGCCATTTCAAGGTTTCTGTTGCGTTTCGCAAGACTTTCCTGAAAATCCGTGTTAACACTGACGAGCACCCCGGCAGCTTGTCGCTCCCGGCAGCAACCGAATTTCTGGAGAACATATGCGTTTAACTAAAATTTCCGCCAGTACCTTTTGCCTGGCTGCCTCGCTCTGCATGGGTATGGCAGGCTGCAAATCAAACGGCACCGGCACGGATTCGTCCACTGTCAACGCCGCCACCGATCCGGCAGACGTCAACAACGCGCCTCCTGTCGACCCCAATGCTCCACAGCAGGCCGCGACTGAACCGGCACCGCAGCAGGCAGCACCGCAGCAG
>CAZZZL010000063.1:0-24030 GCA_964658655.1 uncultured Acetobacteraceae bacterium
CAACCGATACTGCAGTTCCGGTACTGGCGGCGAACCAGTAGATCAAAGCCTGCCTGACCAACAGAAAAGCCCTCGGCATGCCGAGGGCTTTTCTGTTGGAGGAAACAGGCAAAGTTGCGTTTGTTCCTAGTGGGTGCGCAGAAGCACGATCACGAAGGTGAACAAGACCAGCGATTCCATGAAGGCGAGACCGAGCGTGAGCAACAGCAGGATGCCCGCGCGGGCCCCTGGATTGCGCGCCATGGCTTCTGTAGCCGATGCGGTAGCCCTACCCTGCCCAAGTCCTGCAAGACCGGCTGCAATGCCGATGCCGAGGCAGGCAGCAAGTGCGCTGAGGCCGGTGCCCAGACCGGCAGCTGAACCGCCTGCGGCGGCATCCTGTGCGAAGGCAGGTGTGGCGGCCAGAAACAGTCCGCACAGTGCCATGAAGATGTACTGCCACTTCTTTGAGATGGTACGCATGGTGTTACTCCTTGAGCTTCCCTGAAAGTCCGTCAGTGGGTGGTTGACGCTCACCTTGCTGGCATCCTCACGCTGTCGGCTTTTGACAGAGCGGGCGGAAGCATCTCCCGGTCTGAGCACTGCGCGTGCGGCGAATCGCGCTTCGCGCTTAAGATCGAAACTCTAGTGGTCGTGCGCGGTGGCTTGTCCCACATAAATCATGGCGAGCAACATAAAAATGTACGCCTGGATGAAAGACACCAGCAGATGCAGCGCATTCGCTGCGGCGGGAACGCCGATCGGCACCAGTGAGAAGAAAATGAGCGTCACCATGTCGCCGGCAAACATGTTGGCATAAAGACGGACAGTCAACGAGAGCATGCGGGCCAGGTGCGAGAGGATCTCGATCGGGATCATCAGCGGCGCAAGCCACCAGATCGGCCCGGCGAAATGCTTTAGGTAGGTGAAGAATCCCTGAGCGCGTACACCGTGGTAGTTGTAATAAATAAAAGTCAGAACAGCGATGCCAAGCGGGACCCACGGCTTCGATGTCGGCGCCTCAAACTTCGGCACCAGGCCGAGCAGGTTGCTGAGCAGGACGAAGATGCCAATGCATGTGAAAAACGGCACATAGCGCTCATAGCCGTGGCCAACAATGGAGTGGGCCTGGTCGTCGACGAACTCATGAATCCATTCGGCGCTCATCTGGATCTTGCCCGGCTTCTCGACGTTAAGCGACACGCGCACCAGGATGAAGAACAGCAGTAGTGCGCCAAACACCAGCAGCTCCATGGCGAAGGCATTGTCGATTGGCTGTGCGGGGTATTTCGGATGGACATGAACAGCATTAAGCACCGCATTCGCCGGGCCGGCGAAGTGGTCGTTCAGGAAAGCGGTAAAGGGCAATTGGGCTGGCATACGAGTCTGTTTCTGTAGTCTCTTTTTCCTGTTGTGTCAGTCCTGCAACGTCTTTGCTGCCAATGATTACAGTGTTTTCCCTGTGCGTGGGATGTCACTGATTGCGTTCAGAGCGTCCAGACCTTGAGCAGGCGAAGGGACTCGATCAACAGCGCAAACAGTGCCAGTCCCAGTCCCGCAATCAACGCGTACACTGAGCCATTGGAACCCCTAAGGCTAACATAAAGAAGGCATCCGGAGAAAATCAGGTGGGCGAAGAACCCGGCGATTACGGGGCCCATCGGACGCGGGGTGACTCCCTGCGCCAGGCGGTCGAGCACAGCGCCCATGAGCCTCTGCCACACCCATATGCTGCTGCCAGCTATGACGGCCCCTACCAGGAACAGCATCGCTGAAGAGCGGCCGGCGATGAGCCAGGCAATGGGGATGCCGACCAGTGCGAATACTCCGACCAGGC
The DNA here is from genome assembly GCA_964658655.1 of uncultured Acetobacteraceae bacterium. Lineage (GTDB taxonomy): Bacteria > Acidobacteriota > Terriglobia > Terriglobales > Acidobacteriaceae. Next base: position 1,817 of record CAZZZL010000063.1, read on the forward strand.
GGAGGGCACGCCTGAGCGCCCACTTGAAATCCTGGTCGTTGAATGGAAATGCGGCCACCATTGCTTCAGAGGGAGTGGGTTCGTTCTCAGGCATGGCTTCTATTCTTTCGTATTCGCGAGGACGACGCGAAACATCTGCACAAAGCCTGCGGTCGCCCCGAGGATCAGTCCCACGATGAAAATCCAGTGCTGGTGGAACAGCCGGTCCAGCCCGACCCCGCTGATCCAGCCGATACAGGTAGCGCAAGGGATCAGCAAGCCGAGTTGAACCAGCTTTTCGACCTGCACCAGGGACTCCAGCGTCCCTTCCTTCCTGGGAGCAGCTCGGGTAGCCCGGGTGCCAGAATTTGTATCCTGCCGTTCGTCCATGACATTTGCCTGTCTACCGACCGGTGAGACCAGCCGCAGCCGCAAGTATACTGAGCTTCAAACCATCGCAAGAGGAACAACGTGTCCGAGTCAGAATTTGAGCGCGGCTTATTTGCCCTGCGCCAGCAGAAACTGCAGCAGATTGAGGCGCTTGGATCGCCCGCTTACCCCAATCATTTCGAGTCCACCCACAGCCTGGCAACCATTCGAGCCGAGTACGACGCGTCAACCGGCGAGCAGCTCGAGGCCTCGCGGATTGACGTTAAGGTGGCTGGCCGCTTAATGGCCATTCGTGCACAGGGCAAGGCCGGTTTTGCCACGCTGCAGCAGCAGGGCGAACGGCTCCAGATCTATGTCCGCAAGGATGCCGTGGGCGACTCTGCATTCGAGTTGTACAAGCTGCTCGACCTGGGCGACCACATTGGCGTAAGCGGCTACCTGTTTCGTACACGGACCGGTGAGTTATCAGTACATGTAGAGACCATCACTTTCCTGGCCAAGGCGATGCTGGCGCTGCCGGAAAAATTCCACGGTCTCGCTGACGTCGAGTTGCGCTATCGCCAGCGGTACGTCGACCTTTTCATGAACACGGACGTCCGTGCCGTCTTCGTGAAGCGGGCAAGGATTCTCATGGCAATCCGGCGATTCTTCGACGATCGCGATTACCTTGAAGTGGAAACGCCGATGATGCAACCGCTGGCGGGCGGTGCTGCGGCAAAGCCGTTTAAGACGCACCACAATGCGCTCGACCTGGAACTGTACCTGCGTATCGCCCCGGAACTGTACCTGAAGCGGCTGGTGGTCGGCGGGATCGACCGCGTCTATGAGATCAATAGAAATTTTCGGAACGAGGGTGTATCGACCCAGCACAACCCCGAATTCACCATGCTCGAGTTCTACCAGGCCTACGCCAACTACCACGACCTGATGGACCTGACCGAGGAACTGGTCAAGCAGGTCGCGCAGGAGGTCAACGGCTCGCTGGCGACGGAGTTCAATGGTACACAGATCGACCTGGGGCAGTGGCGGCGGTATTCCATGCGCGAGGCGATCCTTCATTTCTGGCCGGCGGCAGCAGGAACAGTCCCCATGATGGAAGATTTTGCCGATGGCGCAAAGGTGACGGCCATGGTCCAGCAGCTACGCGCTGCGAGGATCCACCTCGAGTACAAGCAGGGCGAGCCAACCGGCAGGACGATCGCGACAATCTTCGAGACAGTGGCGGAAGCGCACCTCGTGCAGCCGACCATCATCTACGACTTCCCTGTCGCGGTGTCACCGCTCTCGAAAAACAAGCCGGACGAGCCGGATTGGGTGGAGCGCTTCGAGTTTTATATCGGCGGGTTTGAGGTTGGGAATGCTTTCAGCGAGCTGAACGATCCGGAAGAGCAGAAGAAGCGCTTCGAGCAGCAGCTCTCTGAACGTGCCCGCGGCGACGAAGAGGCCCATGAGATGGACCACGACTACGTGCGGGCCCTGTCGTTCGGCCTGCCTCCGACCGGTGGCGAAGGCATAGGCATAGATCGGCTGACGATGATCCTGACCGGCGCCAGTTCGATCCGCGACGTGATCCTGTTTCCACTCATGAAGCCCCGGGTGCAGGCGGAAACAGATTAGTCGCTTATAGGCAACAAGGGGGACAGCCTACTTCTTAGCCGGCTTGCCCACTTTTTTGACCAGCTGCGCGAGCGTCGTGCCCTTGAACTCCTCGATCACACAGTTCTTAGCGAGAACAAACATGCGGTCGAGCGCCGAGTTTACTTTGCCCGGGATACCACTTGTTGCATCTGGGGTATAGAACAGCGGATTGCTCTCGACAGCCTTATAGACTTCGGCGAGCGTAATTGACTTGGAGGGTTTCGCAAGACGCGAACCACCGGTCGGGCCCTTTTGACTCACAATTAAATCAGCGCGCTGTAATGACGACAAAACGCGGCGGATAACAACAGGATTGGTGTGAAGATGCTCTGCCAGGTTCGTTGAGGTTTGCAGTTTATCTGGCTCGGCTGCCAGTAAAACCAGAATGTGGACACCGGTTGCGAATCGTGTATTTGCGGCCATGCAACGAACGCTATCATAAGGCGGCCATACGTTCATAACTCGTTAGTCATAGATGTTGTTACTGATAAACGTAGCTATGACCTGACTATAACGCCCGGTTTCGCAAAGGTAACCACTGGAAAGGCCTTAAATTGAATATTCTCTTTGTCGGTGACGTGTTCGGAAGTCCAGGTCGCAGGATCGTCCATGAACATCTGCACCATGTTGTCTATGAGCAACAAATTGATCTGGTCATCATAAACGCGGAGAATTCCGCAGGTGGCTTTGGAGTAACCCCCGCTATCGCCGAAGAGCTTTTCGACCTTGGCGCCGACGTGCTGACAACCGGCAACCACGTCTGGGATAAGCGGGAAATAATTGAATATTTGCAGTCTGTGCCTGCAGAAAGCCACGATCGGCCCCGCCGCGTGATCCGCCCGGCGAACTATGCGCCAAACTCTCCCGGGCACGGAGTTTATGAAGGGGTACTACCTTCAGGTACACCATTTGCAGTGGTCAACCTGCAGGGTCGCGTTTTCATGGCATCAAACGAAGACCCTTTTCGCGCAGTGTCGGAGGTATTAAACCGTTTGAAGGCAAAAGTGATCCTGGTCGACTTTCATGCCGAAGCTACTTCGGAGAAGGTTGCGCTGGGATGGTACCTAGATGGTAAGGTTACTGCGGTAATCGGCACGCATACTCATATTCCTACGGCGGACGAACGAATCCTGCCCGGGGGGACCGCATTTCAAACTGATGTCGGCATGAGTGGACCCTACGACGGTGTCATCGGGGTAGAGAAGGAGTTGGTGTTGCAGCGCTTCCTGACCGGGATGCCCGCCAAGTTCGAGGCTGCGAGAAATGATGCGCGGATGTGTGCTGTCATCATCGGGTGCGATCCGGAGACGGGCAAAGCTTACTCAATCCGTCGGCTGATGCTCGGAGAGTAGGGTCGACCCTGAAGGGAGCGCAACGATACCGCGATGTACACAATTGGACGGATAACTTTCCTGCCACGAAATTTATTCTTAAAGAGTACAGCGTGTTGTCTTTAAGTCCGCATCTCCCTCTAAAGTTGTTCGCTAAGGAGAGACTAATAATGACGGACTATCGTGTACGCGCTGGTGAAGTCGAGGAAGATCAGATTACAGGTTTCCTGGAGAGCTATTCTTCGAAATGGCCGTCCAGCTTCTTTCTCGGAGCCGCTGGAGCTTCAATCCTGGGATCACTGATCCTGAAGATTCAGGGTAAGGAAGAGCATGCACTTTTCGTCGGCCAGTGGGCTGCGCCTTTCCTGATCCTCGGCCTTTATAACAAGGTGGTGAAGCAGCACGGTTCTGACGCAGTCACCCGGGGCTAGTTTGAAGTCGTCTCTGAGGTCATAGGAGACGAATATGTAGCGACACGACGGGCAGGCTGCCCCTCTGGTGAGGGCAGCCTGCGCTTTTTCAGTTTGAACGAACAGCTTCACAGTGGGGTCATCAGCAATCCACGGTTCGCCTGTCTGGCTGAAGCCTGTATGCTGTTGTTTCGTGGCTGAAACCCCTCGTAACCTTCAGGATGACCAGGCGCTGACACCTGTCATGCGTCAGTACGCGGCTGCCAAGCAGCAGAACCCCGATGCACTCCTTTTCTTCCGACTCGGCGATTTTTACGAGTTGTTCTTTGACGATGCAAAGACGGCTGCGCGTGAACTCGAAATCACGCTGACCGCCCGTGACCGCGAAAAGACTGTCCCGATGTGCGGAGTTCCCTTCCACGCGGCCGAAACATACATTGCCCGTCTTCTGCGGAAAGGCTACCGGGTAGCCATCTGCGAACAGATGGAAGACCCGAAGCTCACGAAGAAGATCGTCCGGCGTGAGGTCACGCGGGTGCTGACGCCCGGCACGGCAATGGATGCCGAGCTTGCCGCCGACAAAAACAACTTCCTTGCCGCAATCTTTGTGTCAAAGACCGGGGGCGTGGACACAGCGGCGCTTGCGCTGCTGGACATTTCGACCGGTTACTTCATGGCGACCGAGATGACCGGCCCGCAGGCCATCCTTCAATGCCTGGCGGAAGCAGAGAAGCTGCAGCCTGCGGAACTGCTCTACCCGGCTGCCGGCGTCCTGGTAGAAAGGGCTGAGGCGTTCGCGCCCGATGCCACGGCGCTTGAGTCCATTCGCACCAAGACGCCGCTGGATGCCTGGGTTTTCAGCGGAGACTATGCCCTGCCTCTCCTGCAACAGCAGTTGAATGCACATTCGCTGGAAAGTTTTGGACTTAGCGGCCATGCTGCTGCCGCCATCGCGGCGGGTGCCATTATTCACTACGTGCGGCAGACACAGCAGGCAAGTCTTGCGCACATCGATACTCTGAGCTTTTATGCACAGTCGAATGACCTGGTGCTTGACCTGGTGACGCTGCGCAACCTGGAACTTGTCGAGCCGCTGTTTGCCGATTCTGCTCGGGATACGACCTTGTTCCGCACCCTTGATTGCTGCATTACGCCTATGGGCAAGCGCCTGCTGCGATCGTGGATTTTACGGCCATCCATCTCGGCAGACGTGATCAACAGCCGGCTGGATGCGGTCGCATTTGTCCGGGCGCGCCTGATGGAGCGCGAAGACTTGCGCCGGCTGCTCGGGAACGTCTACGACCTAGAACGCATGCTGGCGCGTGTCTCGCTCGACACGGCGACGCCGCGCGATGTCTCGACTCTCGGCGCATCGCTGACGAAGCTGCCACTGCTGGCCGAACTGCTGAAGGCATTCCCACAGGGCAGATGGTCTGAGCTTGCCGCAGCAATCGATCCTCTCGCCGATCTGTGCGAGGCCATTACTCTGACCCTTATCGAACAGCCACCAGTAACGATTGCCGATGGCGGTGTGATCGGACAGGGGCGGCACGCAGAGCTTGATGAGCTGCGTACCCTGAGCCAGTCTGGCCGACAATCGATTGCAGCAATCGAAGAACGCGAGCGGCAGCGCACGGGCATCCAGTCGCTCAAAGTAAAGTTCAACTCTGTGTTTGGTTACTACATTGAGATCACGCGCTCGAATCTGAAATCAGTTCCGGCCGATTACGAGCGCAAGCAGACGCTCGTGAACGCGGAGAGATTCACGACGCCAGAGTTGAAAGACTACGAGACGCGCATTCTTACCGCGCATGAACGCGCAGTCGAGATCGAGAAGACTCTCTTTGCCGAGCTGCGGCAGACCATCATGGCTGCGTCTTCGCGCATACGACGCACTGCGGGCGCGCTGGCTGAGATCGATGTGCTGACCGCCTTTGCGCATCTAGCCGTACTACGCAACTACAATCGGCCGCTGCTGGAAGAAGGCGGAATACTGGAGGCGGTGGCGGCAAGGCACCCGATTGTCGAGTGCCGGCTGGAGTCTTCCGGTGAAGGTCGCTTTGTGCCGAATGATCTGCATTTGTCGACGAAAGGCCCGGCAGTACTGGTGATTACCGGGCCAAACATGGGCGGCAAATCAACCTACCTGCGGCAGGCCGCCATGCTGATCATCATGGCGCAGATCGGGTCATTTGTACCAGCGGACAGTATGCGCTTCAGCATTGTCGACCGGGTGTTCACACGTATCGGTGCGAGCGACAACGTAGCGCGCGGCCGCTCCACATTCATGGTCGAGATGATGGAGACGGCCACCATTCTCAACACGGCTACTGAACGGTCATTGATTCTTCTGGACGAAATGGGACGTGGCACTGCAACGTTCGACGGGCTGTCGCTGGCATGGTCGACGCTGGAATTTTTACATGCAAGGATCGGCGCGCGCACACTCTTCGCTACGCATTACCATGAACTGACGATGCTGGCTGATTCGCTTCCCCGGCTGATGAATCTCCGCGTCGCGGTGAAGGAGACGCCGACCGGCATTTCTTTCCTGCACTCCATCGAACCGGGAGCCGCGAACCGCAGCTATGGCATCGATGTGGCCAAGCTGGCGGGGCTTCCGGCAAGTGTAATTGAGCGGGCCAAGGTGGTGCTGCGTGAGCACGAGCGGTCGGAAAAACGCACCATCGCCGCTGAAACCGAAACGCCGATGCAGATGGTGATGTTCACTCCTCTCTCGCAACGTATTCTGGACAGGCTGGATGAGACGGACATCAACTCACTGACGCCCATGCAGGCTCTTAACCTGATCGAGGCATTGAAGAATGAGATCAGGACAGGCACACTGGCGGCGGGCAAAGGAGACTGAATCGTGAGCTTGAGAAAACAGGTTGGTTCACTGTTCATCGTGGGTCTCGAAGGCACAGAGCAGACACCAACCGAGACAGCGTGGCTGCGGCTGCTGCAACCGTCCGGCGTCATCCTCTTCCGGCGAAATATTGAAAGCCCGGCACAAGTGCACGCGCTGCTGGCAGCCTTCAACGCAGCCACGCAGACGCCGACATTTCGTTGCGTCGATGTAGAAGGCGGACTGGTCGACAGGCTGCGCGACCTGGTGGCGCCCATGCCATCGGCGGCTGCGGTCGCGTCCGCGAAAAACAGCAGGCTTTCGCTGGAGCACGGGAGACTCATCGGCCAGGAATTGTCGTTGCTGGGTTTGAATACGACGTTCGCGCCGGTGCTCGACCTGGCGCTGCCCGCTTCAGCCAGCGTGATGCGGACACGCGTCGCTGGTCGAACGGCGAAAGATGTAATCGAGTATACCGAGCCTTTCCTCCAGGGCCTGCGCAAAAGCGATGTGCTGGGCTGCGGCAAACATTTTCCAGGGCTTGGCGGCGGTGCGCTCGATTCACACGCCAAGATGCCGGAGATCGATCGCGGATGGGAGCAGCTATGGACTGAAGACCTGTTGCCCTTTCGCAAGCTCCATCGCAAACTTCCGTTCCTGATGGTGTCGCATGGGGCCTATCCTCGAGTCAGAGCTTCAAACGGCCCCGCTTCGCTCTCGAAGTTCTGGATCACGAATGTGCTGCGTAAGAAGATTGGCTATCGGGGGATGATCATTTCGGATGACATGGAGATGGGAGGCGTGCTCGGCCACCAGTCCATCGAAGAGGCGTCCATCGCGGCGATTGCAGCGGGCACACACATCATTGAAGTCTGCAAAGAGCCTGCGTTGATCCTGCAATCGTACGAAGCCATTCTAGCGGAGGCCGAACGTTCACGTGCCTTCCGGCGCAAGGTGGAGCGAGCCGCGGCGCATGTTCAAAAACAAAAGCGACGCTTGCTGAGGCGCGATTCACTGCCTGCTGCTTCGACGCCGGAACAATTTCAGACCATCCGCGGAAGAATTGAAAGCTTTACAACCAAGGTCCAGAAGCAGATCGACCAAGCCCAGGTAAAGAGGCTGCGATCCACGCAATGACAAAAGCCTCCAGAGGAATAAAAAGCAGTGCGCTGACCGTGGCTGGGATGATGAGCGGGACATCCGCCGACGGCGTTGATATTGCAATCGTGCGCATCAGGGACGCAGGCCCCGATGGCCGCAAGCTGAAGCTGCTGCACCATTCGTCCTATCCGTACTCAGCCACGCTTCGCACTCATGTAATGGGCGCGATGGATGCGAGAAGTATCTCGACCGCAGATCTGGCACGACTGCATTGGCGCCTGGGCATTGCGTACGCCGAGGCAGCAGCGCAGGCAATTAAAACATATGGCCAGCGTGTCGACCTGGTCGGTTGCCATGGCCAGACGATCTACCACCAGGGCATCGCTGCTCCCTATGCTGGCCGCAACGTTGCTTGTACCTGGCAGCTTGGAGAAATGGCGCTGCTTAGCCGTGCAACGAAGCTGCCCGTGGTCTCAAATTTCAGACCGGCCGACATGGCCGCCGGAGGCCACGGAGCGCCGCTTGTTTCCTACCTGGACTGGGCGCTGTTTCAGAGCAGGACGCGCAATCGAGTGCTGCAGAACCTGGGTGGTATCGGCAATCTGACCGTGGTGCCGGCGGGCGCATCAGCTGAGCAATTGATCGCCTTCGATACCGGACCTGCCAACATGATTATCGACGCATTGATGCAGACCCTGTACGACCAGCCATTCGATCGCGGAGGCAAAGTTGCTGCGCGCGGATCTACTTCGAAAGAAATTGTGGCACAGGTAATGCAGAACACTTACTTCAAACTGACTCCGCCGAAAAGCGCCGGGCGTGAGCAGTTCGGCGAGCGCTATGCTGCAGACTTTCTGAAGCTCTGCAGGAAGAAGCGCCTGACGAATGAAGATGCAGTTGCGACTGCTACGGCGTTTACTGTCGAGAGTATTCGCAGCGCCTATGAAACATTCGTTCAGCCGCTGCTGGCTACCGCAAAGAAGCGCGCACTTCCGACGGATTACATTGTGGCCGGCGGCGGCGCCCGAAATGCGACCTTGATGCGAATGCTCTGCGAAGTGCTCGAGCCATTTCGCTGTAACGTGACGACCACCGATACGTTTCACCTACCTGCGCAGGCGAAAGAAGCTGCAGCGTTTGCTTTGCTCGCTTATGAAACCTGGCATCATCGTCCAGCGAACGTGCCGGCGGCAACAGGCGCACGCTGCCCCGCCATACTCGGACAGGTAACCTACTTTGCTTAAATACATCGGTCTCCTGCTTGCATCGATAATCCTTCTCGGTTGCGGACAGCGATTGCACCAGCCAGGCCAGGTAACGATGCTGATCGAGAGCAGCCCGGTCAATCTTGATCCGCGCGTCGGTACAGACGAGGCATCCGAACACATCGATGCGTTGATTTTTGATGCGCTGGTGCGCAAAGACGCTCGCTTCCAGCCGCAGCCCTGGCTGGCGCAAAGCTGGGAACAGCCTGACCCGTTGACTTATATTTTTCACCTGCGTAGTGAAGTTCATTTTCACGACGGACGCGCGCTTACTGCACGCGATGTGAAGTGGACCATTGACACGATGCATAACGGGTCGCTCATCACGGCCAAGAGCGGTTCGCTCCTAAAAGTGCGCAACGTTGACGCGCCCGATGACGCGACAGTTATCGTGCACCTGAAAGCACCGGACCCTTTCCTGCTCTTCAATGTTTCAGATGGAGCTTTCGGCGTCGTGCCGTATGGAAGTGGGCGTGATTTTTCGAAACACCCGATCGGCTCGGGACCTTTTGTGTTTGATTCGCAGGAGCCGGACAAGGAAGTACTGGTGCACCGGAACCCGAATTCTTGGCAGCCTCTTCCGTCTATTTCCTCGGTCCATTTTGCTGTAGTGCCGGATGCCATCACCCGCGCGCTTGAGCTGCAGAAGGGTTCAGCTGATATCTCTTCCAGTCGTTCGTTGACGCCGGATATGGTGCACACGATCGAGAACGATGCGAGGTCGAACCTGGTCGTGCGGCAGAGTCCCGGAACAGTCGTAAACTACATCACGTTCAACATGAAGGACCCAGAGTTGAGTGATGTCCGCGTGCGCCAGGCCATAGCCTATGCGATCAACCGGCCGCTCATTGTTCAGTCTTTATTCTGGAACCAGGTGCGACTTGCCCAAGGACTATTGCCAACCAGTCACTGGGCCTATGCGAACGACGCAATCACCTACAGTTACGATACCGCAAAGGCCAATGCACTGCTCGATGCTTCAGGCAGAAAGCGCGGAGCTGATGGTATCCGTTTTCATCTCGCAATGAAAACGTCGACTGAAGAAACGACCCGGCTACTAGCGCTGATTATTGCGCAGCAGTTGCGACAGGTCGGCATAGTGCTCGATGTACACAGCTACGAATTCGCCACATTCTACGCGGACATCACCAAGGGAGCATTCTCAATGTATGCTCTGCGTTGGATCGGCGGCAACGAGAGTCCTGACATTTTCCATTGGGCTTACAGCACAGAGACGCAGCCGCCGCATGGTGCCAATCGCGGACGCTACGTGAATCCTGAAGTGGATCGGCTATTGAATGATGCTTCGTTAAAGATCGACGAACAGTCTCGTCGCGAAGACTACGTGCAGGTGCAGAAGATATTAGCGAACGACTTGCCGACCATTCCGCTCTGGTACTTTGACAATGTAATTGTGCACAGTAAGCGTCTGACAAATATCCACGTAACGGCGTCTGGCGATTACAGCTTCCTCACAACTGCAGCTCTCAACGAATAAGCTGAGCTTCATGCACCGCGCCTGGCCAGGCGGCCCCTGCGGCTATTGGCGACGTGATCGAACAGGTGTTCGCAAACATTGCGCATCGTGCGCAGTACAGAGATCTGGCCCATGGAGATGGCGCCGGGATACCTGCGGTTGAGCTCAGAATGCATCCGTATCATCTGGACCTGAGTGCCTCCGGCGGCGAGAAAATCCTCCTCGTAGCCTACAAAATTGCGACGGAGCAAGCGAAGCCATAGTGAACGGACAAACTGCAGGATCTCCTGTTGCAGAGCATCTCCCTGCTGCGATCTCTCACTCTCCTTTTTCCATTCATGTTCCAGTGCGAAGCGATCAATCTCGCCGTCCGCATTGCGCGGCATCTCCTCAAGGTAACGAACCGCCGAGGGCTGCGCTGCGGGGGGTAGAATCTCTTTCAAAGATCCTTCAAAGGGCGCGGTGCCGCCCGCATTCACCTGGTCCATCGCAACAAAAGCGACCATCTGTGGATTTCCGTTCCTGCCATGACCTGCGACCACGGCGGCTTCGCGCACGTGCTTTTGTCCTGCGAGCATGGCTTCGACATCGGCGCTTTCAAATGCGCGTGGGCGGTTGTCCTTCACAAGCTGTGGCTCAAGGTGGCCATGCAATTCGAGCAGACCGTCCGCGCGGAGGCGGGCTCGTTCGCTGGTCAGATAAACACCGAGAGATGAGTCTTCGCTGGTTACAATATTCGAATCCTTGAACAATGAAACGCAGTCCCCCATCAGGACAAGCTGCCCCATTTCTCCCGCACGCACTGGCTCGAGCTGATCGTTCACGATGTCTGCCTGCGAACCCTTTAACGGAAAGCCGATTGGCAGATCACCCTGGGCCTGATAATCCGGAGGCACTCGATAAGCCGTGGCGTAGCCTGCAGTCTTCTCCGTGCAATATACATGGACGATCTGGAGTAATGGATATTCCTGTTGCAACCATGCCACTCGCGATGGAGACATGCTGCCGCTCCTGCCGTCGTTCTCGATCACTAAGCAACGCAACGCAGAGAGAAGCCGGGGCGAACGATCGATCAATTGATTTGCGCGCGAAACAGACAGGCAGAGGACGGTGACGCCTTTGCGGGCGACCCAATCGGCATGAGCGGTGGAATCGAGATCATCCTGTGAAGTAATGGCAAGGGATGAGCCATGCAGCAGGCTTGCCCAAAGCTCGAAAAGCGAAGGACGCGGAGGGGCTGGATGGTGCAGCGATGTGCGGGCGGGCAGCTGCATCAAGAACGTTTCGTCAGCTCCGAGCGAAAGGGTGTCGGCAAGTCTGCTGAGAGAGATTATGCTTCGGTGCGTGACTGTTACGTATTCTGCATAACCAGTAAAAATTCGGGCAGCGGGCGCATCCGCCAGCACATCTGGAAATTTGCTCTCCGTCGATGACGGCATAAGTTCCTGCTCAACGCGTGAGACATCGAGCGCTGGCACGCCCACTCTGCGCAGGTCAATCGACGAGGGCATAGCCGCCGCCGCAGGCCCGTCCCACAGCACGAGACAGACTCCGGCATGACGGACAAGATCGGGGATATTAGGTGACTGGAGAAGCTCCGGGTAAATGGGCACATACGCGGCGCCTGAGAGAATGATGCCGGCAATGCCGGCAATTGCTGACGGCGATTGAGTCATCAGGACGCCGACAAAATTTCCCGGACCGATATCGCGCCGTTTCAGTACCAGCGCTATATTTTGTGCCCTGATCAACAGGTCGGCATAGCTCATGCTGCCGAAGTCGCCGATAAGAGCATCGGCCTCAGCACACTGGATGGACGCTTCGACGAGAAGCTGGCCGAGCGTTACAAGTGCAAAGGCACGCATGCCATCTGCGGCAATCCGGCTCGCTCGCGTTTGCAGTTCTTTCAGTTGCGTCGATGGCAAAGGCAAATGTAAGAAACTCCTCAAAATATGCGCAACACGTACTAATACGTTTCTACGGCTCTTGAAACCACTCCCGGGAGAGCCGATGCGTGAGGAGCCCAAGACAACTTTTCACATAGCCTTGTTCGTTAGCCTTCGCGCGCAATACGAAAAAAGAGCGGACTCGCGAACCATCTCCGCCTACGCACTTATACAAGGCGCAGGGAGACTATTTCCTTACCCATTTAGTAATCACGGGTAACGCGTGCAGTTACCAGGAGCGGTGGTTTACGGAGGCAAGGAAATGCGCTCAATACAGCGATTACTGTTTACCGGCTCCCTCGATTACCGGAGCTACAGGCGGATGCGGCTGAGCCTGAGACTATTGGCGACAACACTCACTGAACTGAGCGCCATGGCGGCGCTTGCAATGATGGGACTCAAGAGTATCCCGTAATACGGGTATAGGATGCCGGCCGCCACTGGTATACCAACGGCATTGTAAAGAAGCGCCCGGAAGAGATTTTCACGCATGATCCGGATGGCTCCCCGGCCCAGGCGAATGGCGCAGTGGACACTGCCGAGGTCGCTGCGCATGACGGTCACATCGGACGCGGCAAGAGCGATGTCTGTACCGGTCGCCATCGCGATGCCGACGTCGGCCGCAGCCAGTGAGGGAGCATCGTTGATACCGTCGCCAACCATTGCGACAATTCTGCCCCGCTATCGGAGTGCTTCGATTGCTTTGACTTTGTCTGCCGGCAGTAAGGCGGCCCTGACGTCGGTGACGTCTGCCTGCTCGGCGACCGCCGCAGCGGTGGACTCGCTGTCTCCTATGAGCATAACGACCTCAACGCCAAGAGTTTTGAGGTTTGAAGTAGCATCCGCCGAGCCGGTTTTGAGTTGGTCTTGAACGACGATCAAGCCAGTCAGTTGACGGGAGGCCGCAATCCAAAGCACCGCCTCGCCTGCACCGGCAAACTCGTCCGCCTGGGCATCGAGCGGGTGAAGGTCAATGCCGTTTTGCTGTAGGTAGGCGCGGCTTCCGACATAGGTGCGGCGCCCGTTCACAGTCGCAGCGGCTACCTTGCCGGGGGACGCTTTGAAGTCTGTCGGGGGAGGTCGCACGATCTTGAGTTGATCCGCGTAGCGAAGAACGTCCCCGGCCAGGGGGTGTTCACTGCGCTGTTCAACAGCCGCAGCCAGTCGTACTAAATCGTTTTCGGTACCGTTGCAGGCGATTACCTTGGTGACGACGGGGCGACCCTCGGTAATTGTGCCGGTCTTATCGAGGGCGACCGTCTGAATGTGTCCGAGGCTCTCGAGTACGTCGCCACCCCTGATGAGAATGCCGAGTCTTGCTCCCCAACCGGTCGCGACCATCACCGCGGTCGGTACTGCCAGACCCGTGGCACACGGACAGGCAATCACAAGCACAGCCACAGCGCAGGCTATTCCATGCGCCCAGCTCTGCAAACCGCCAAATGCTCGCCACGAGAAAAGAGTGACGAGGGGCAGAATCAAGATCAGGGGAACAAAAATGCCGCTGACACGATCCGCCATCCGCTGCATGGGCGCGCGCGCACCCTGCACCTCTCGCAACAGACGCACGATCTGACCCAGCACGCTTTCGCTGCCAGGCGGGTCGCCCGGTAGACGAGCGATCCATTCTAATCTAGCGTGCCGCCGGACACAGGCGAATCAGCAAATTTTTCGACCGGCAACGGCTCGCCTGTGAGCATGGCTTCATCCACGCTGGAATGGCCAGACAGGACAATGCCATCAACAGGCAGGCGCTCCCCGGGCCGCACCACAGCATGATCACCGGCGCACAGTTGTGCCAGCGGAATCTCGACTTCGAGATCGGCCTGCGCAGTGTCTTGATGAGTGCGCAGAACGCGCGCAGTCGCGGGCTAGAGCGATGAGTTTGCGCAATGTACTCCCGGCCTGGCCTTTCGCCCGTGCCTCCAAGGTATTGCCGCAGAGCACCATGGCAATAATAAGCAGGACGGCTTCATAACAGACATCCGGTGCTACACCGTGACGCCACAGATAGGCTGGTGCGACCGTGGCGATGACTGAATACAGATACGCGGTCTCTGTGCCGAGCGCGACCAGAGAATTCATGTCGGCTGTTTTATGCCGTAACGCGGCCCATGCCTTCGTGTAGAAGTGTCGGCCTGCCCATGCCATGATGCCCGTGGTAGCGACAAGCAGTACAGCACGCAGCCAAGTGGCCGGTACGCGATACAGTGCCGGGAGGATCGCATGGAGCCGCGGATCAATCGTCTGCATGGACCAAGCCAGGAGTGGATCCCCGATACGGGCCTCGCGCATCAGCGGCATGGAAATAATCATGGCAATCAAACCGTCTGCCAGCAACACCAGCGCTTTCCGTCGAAGCGCGGAGTAAACCCGCAATTGCTGGTCGTCCAACTGAGACTGGTGATCGATTGCAGACGAATCGAGCGCCGGCAGCTGCGCACCATAACCGATCTTCTCTACTGCTTCGACGACTCGGTCGGGACTGATTGTCTGCGGTAAATAATCAACCGTTGCATTCTGCATCATCAGGTTGACAGACGCATCCTGTACACCTGGCTGGGCCAGCAGGGTTTTCTGAACAAAAGACTGGCACGCGGCACAGGTCATGCCAGACACGCTCAGGGTGACGTGAGAGGGCAACGGGTCCTGTCGAACTGCCCGCGGCCCCGGATTTCATGGTTACACGCATTGCTGACAACGCTTCACGATGCGGCCCGCGCCTTAAAGCCGATCGCATCGAGAGCCTGGATCAATTGATCCGGCTTCACACGTGATGCATCGAAATCGAGCGACGCTTCACCAATGCTCACGCGGTCAAGATGACGGTAGGCAACTTCTGCAGGGCGGCTTGCGAAGATGCCGATGACCTCGGTTGCGCGTGCGATGGAGATGAGCCGGACAGGCGGCCGGCGGTCACGCGGCGCACACACGCGTCGCAATGCATTCCGTCAACTTTCAGCTTCAAGCCGGTCTCGCTCATAATCTCCTCTACTACAATTCATTTAGATGACGGTCACTGCATCCCGGCTCTAATTCCCGGTTCACTGCCGTCAACGGCATCGTAACCTGTAGGTGTTGGTCTAAATTCTTCAAACGAAAGATGAGCAGGAGATCATGAGTCAGATTGCAGTACAGCTCCCAAAGTATTCCATTGGAGTGGGAGACCGCTTCTCTCACCAGGCTAAAGCGCAGCTGGCAGCCTGTGTGCGGGCTTTCGAGGAGGGCACCGTGGTCGTACCCGTTTGGAATAAATCCAATCGTGAACATACGATCATCGGCTCCGAACCAAACGCTACGCGCTTGGCGGCAGACGAGGCAGTGCGGGCACTGCACTGGACCCGGGGGTACTTCTGTGACGCTGACCATATCAACCTGTCGACTGTCGATCGCTACCTGCATGCCTGCGACTTCTTCACAATCGATGTAGCCGACCGCATCGGAAAAGCGGCAGAGGCAGACGCGATCGAAGGCTTTGTGAAGCAGCATCCCGAGCTGGTGGGCGATATCAGGATCGATGGCATTAACGAAAGTCTGCACCTGGATGAAAAGACACTGCGCGGCATAGCCGGCAGATACCTCGCGGCTGTCCTGTCCGCAAGTGAGATATACAAGAAGATTGCTCATAACAAAGGCGCTGGCAATTTTGTGACAGAAGTCTCGATGGACGAGACGGATTCACCGCAGACGCCGGTCGAGTTGCTCGTGATCCTGGCGGCCATTGCCGATCAGATGATCCCAGTGCAGACGATTGCGCCAAAATTTACCGGCCGCTTCAACAAGGGTGTCGATTACGAAGGTGATGTAGCTAAATTCCGTGAGGAATTTTCGCAGGATATCTACGCGATCGCACATGCGATCAAGCACTATGGTCTGCCGGAAAACCTGAAGCTCAGCGTGCACTCGGGCAGCGACAAGTTCTCCATCTACAGACCGATCCACGAGGTCACGATAGCGGCAAAAGCCGGCGTTCATCTAAAGACCGCGGGCACCACGTGGCTGGAGGAACTCATCGGTCTCGCAGAGGCAGGCGGAGACGGCCTGGCGCTTGCGAAGGAAGTGTATGGCGAGGCTTACAGCCATCGTGAAGAACTGTGCGCGCCTTATGCTTCCGTGATCGCGATCGACAGCGAGAAGCTGCCAAAGCCGGAGGATGTGAACGGCTGGAGTTCAGAAGATTTTACCGGGGCACTGCGGCACGACCAGCAGAACAGCGCCTACAACAGCAGTCTGCGCCAGCTTCTACACGTGGGATTCAAAGTTGCGGCAAAGTTGGGTCCGCGGTATCTAGGACTGCTCGAAGCCAATGAGACAGTAATCGCAAAAAATGTGACGGAAAATCTTTACAAACGGCACATAGCGCCGGTCTTCCTCGGAAAATTCTGACCGATGTCCGCCACATCCCTAACGGATTGACGACCTGCGGCTAAGCCCGTTACTATAAACACATTGCGGGAGCGCTCCTGCGCTCAACGCCCGTGTTGCCCCCTCGTTCAATGGTAGGACAGCTGACTCTGACTCAGCATATCGGAGTTCGAATCTCTGGGGGGCAACCACTTCCGTCGGTCGGCAAGTCGTTTCTGCACCATCGTCTTGAGCGAGACACAAAAAAACGGCACCCGCTCTTCCTGCGGATGCCGCTGTCTACGTTCGTGGTTGATTCTAGAAGATGATCTTCAGAGCAAGCTGCGTGTTGAATGGTTCGCCTGCACCAATGCCGGGAGCTCCATTAAAGTCACCGACCGTGTCAGACAAGGTGAGAGCCGTGTCAAGCGCCTGGTTAGGATTGACGCCGCCGCTGGCACTCAGTGGGGGCGCGAAATTGGTGCGGTTCGTCACGTTGAACATCTCCACACGAAACTGCGTTGTGACCTTCTCTGTGATCGGCGTGTTCTTGAAGATAGACAGATCGACATCGCCATAGCCCGGCGCAACATACGCATTGCGTGAAGAGGTGCCGAAAGTGCCCGCAGCCGGATCAGCGAAAGCGGCTGGGTTCAGCCACTGTCCCTGCACCTTGCTCTGCCTCGCGCCCGCGTACGGACTTACTCCCGGCACGAAGTTGGCGCGCTGCGTGCCTTCATCTGTACCCGAATTATCAGCCGAACTCAGGACGGAAAATGGAAGGCCGCCATGGAAAGTGAGCAGGCTGTTGACCTGCCAGCCTTTGCTGAGATGGTTGAATTTTTGCGTGCCCGGCAAATCGTAGGTCACCAGGCCGATGAACGTATTCCGCGTATCGAAGTCACTTGGACCGTAGTCCCCTTTGAAATCGAAATTGTTCTGTGGCAATGCACCACGGTACGCCGTAACGATATCCATGCTGTGTGACCAGGTGTACGCTGCCTGAAGACTTACGCCGTGAAGGTTCGAGGCTCGCAGAGTCGCCTGCAACGAGTTGTAGTTCGATGTGCCGATGCTTTGAATCTCATTGATAAAGGTGTAGGGATTGGCGGCAGTGTAGTAAGGCCGTGTTGCATTCTGTTTCTGAACACCAGTCTGGCCATTCGGTGTTCCGGCGGGGTCGTCGTTGTATACACCCGGCGCAGCCTGGTTTATGTCGCGTATGGAAAGCAGGTGGCGACCTCCACTACCCACATAGCCAAGCTGCGCAACCACTTTGTTGGACAGGCTCTGCTCGAGCTGCAGGTTGTAATTCATGTTGTGCGAAGGAACAAAGTTCTGGGCGATAGAGAAGATGCTGTTGGACGCGATGCTCGTCGGGAAGGTATTCACACCTTGCACAATGGTATAGTCGCCGCGCGTTGCCGTGGTGACAGGAGTCGCGCCGCCGGGGTTGCCTTCAACACCGTTCGGCGCATTGTTGCCGGGACGGTTGTCCAAAAAAGGATTCAGGTTGGGGCTGTCATAGTAAAGTCCAGCGCCCGCCCGGAGGACAGTGTTCGGTAACAGTTGGTAGGAAAAACCAACGCGTGGACTGAAGTTGTTGTAGACAGGATCGTAGAGATTGCTGATCTGCGCACCCTGGAAGGCAATTTCGTTTCCGCCGATACTGGGCCGGAAAACAGAGAGATTCTTGTAGGGGTTATGCAGAGGGCCTTCATAGTCCCACCGAAGTCCGTAGTTGACGCTCAGTTTCTGGTTGATCTGCCAGGTATCCTGCCCGAAGAAGTCAAACGTATTGACAAAGACCTGCCGTGTTGGATCACCAAGCGCAATGGACGAAGTCTTTACATTGCCGGCCAGAAAATCAGCCAATGCTCCTACGAGTTTCTGGGTGTCTGTTGAGCCGGCATTCCAGGCAACGCCTGAGCCCGGGACAGGGCCTTCTGTGCCGTCGAACGTAAAGCTCCCGAGCGCGTGACGATGGTAGAACTCGTCAAGCTGGGCTTTACGAAGCTCTCCGCCAAACTTGAACTGGTGACGCCCCACTGCCCAGGAAAGATCTTCCGTGAGATGGCCGGTGATGTCATTACGACCCTCGGGAGGTGTCTCGCCGATGGGGTCAAAACCGGTGATCTTGATGTTTGGCGCCCCTTTAAGCGTGGTGCCTGTTACCAGGCCGAGCGCAGCAGAGTCGAAGCCGTTGTTGAAGTCGTTGAAGACCTGGTTGAAATAGTTGACGCCGGCAAGCAGCTGGTTGCTGACGGAATTGTTGAATACGTGGTTGAAGACGATGGCGTAATTCTGAACGTGGATCGGGGCGACTTCGTAGTAATCCTTTAAATGTGAGCCAACCGGAGCCACCTGGTTGCCCTGACCGACGAACCAGTGAGCAGTGAGCTGATTCTTCTCATCGATGTTGTAGTCGACCTTGGCTAGTCCGTTGTAGCTGTAGCCGTATTCAGGATCAGTGCTTACGTAGTTGAACTGTGTCGGATTCGTAGTTCCTTCTCCCGCAAGAACCCCGGTCACAGCCGAAGGCCAGAGAGTCGCCAGCAGGTTCTGAGCCACGGGGTTCGGGGTGATATGAAAACTTTTTAGAGCCGCCAAAGCTTCCTGCTGCCAGGCTGCCGAGGGTTGGGTTGATTGCGCCGGGACGCCGATCACGAAGCGCTGGTGTTCGTAAGTTACAAACCAGAACAGCTTGTCGCGCATGACCGGACCGCCTGCGGAGAATCCGTAATTGTAATTACGCACTTCCTGTTTTACAGGCGCGGTGAATGGACTGGTGGCACCAAAAAACTCGTTCCGATTGTAGTAGTAGGCGCTTCCATGAAGGGCATTCGTTCCAGACTTGAGCGAGAGATTCACACTGCCACCTGGATTGCGCCCGGATTCGGGTGAAGCCTGGCTCTGGGCAGAGAAATCCTGGATCGCGTCGATGGGCAGCACGATACCGGCAATTCCAGAGACGCCGCCCTGGTTGACAGCCGGAATGTTGTGCCAGAGATCGTTGTTATCGATGCCGTCGATCTGCCAGTTAATCTGATTGGCACGCGTCCCATTGAGCGATCCGTAGCCGCCGGCGCCCCCATTCGCAAACCCCGGGGACAAGCTCACCAGTTGCGTAAAATCGCGGCCATTGAGCGGTGTGTCCTGCAAAGGTCTGCCGCCGACGACGGTCGTCTGGGTGGTCGAAGTGGTATCAAGTGCGATCGCATTCGCGGAGACTTCGACCGTCTCACCGGCCGAGGCGACGCTCAACTTGATTGGCAGTGTATAGATAGTGCCCGCTGTGATGGGAACAGCATCGACTTTCTCAGGCTTGAACCCTGCCGGCGTCACGGTAACCGTGTACGTGCCGAGAGGCAATTCCTGGAATACGAACTCGCCACCACTGGATGTCACGCTCTTATACGAAACCCCGGTCGCCGTGTTGACGACCAGTACATCGGCGCTTGGCACAACGGCGCCGGATGGATCGGTCACGGTGCCATTGAGACCACCGCGGAAAGTCTGCGCGAACAACGTACTGGACGTGCTCGACACCAATAAAACGAGTAGTAGAAACAGAGCCGCTGAAAGCGGACGAATCCTGGACATGCGGATGCCTCCAAGTTGAACAAAAACAGAAATGGGGTCGCTCTGGCGCGAAGCCAGCGACGGATCTGGGATCAAGCTTCAGACATGGAAGGCTTGGTGTGAACTAGAAGGGCAAGCTTCGACAAGGAAGGACTTGCTTGGAACAGGAGCGACAACAGTATTGAAATCGGTCCAAGTTCATCACCCTTTTGTGGAGGTAGGTACAAAGTAAGGGATGAAACGCCAGAGTGCAACAGAAAATTAATTTGGAGCATGGCCGGGCAGGATAGAGCAATTTTGCACACCCGGCGATTCCAGTGGGATCTGACTAGCGACGAATCTTCAGTTCGGGACGTGAAGCGGCGTAATCGCGAGCCCTCGGTGCTGCTGCAGGCTATTCTTACCTGTAACAGCTGCTGACACGACAGGCCCTCATTCTTCGCGCAGCACTTCGAGCGGCCGCTGCCCCAGGATGCGGAAACTGGCAAGCCAGCCCGTCGCGACGGCGAGCAGCGCGGTACCGGCGATGCCAAGCAGGTTGGCATACCAGGCGCCGTGAAACGTGACATCCATCCTCCGCAGCAATTGCGAAGAAAGAAGATTGGCAAAGACTGTTCCGACAAACCCAGCAAGCGAGCCGAGCATGATGAATTCAACTGCGAAAATGCCGGCAATGCGACTCCGCTTCGCGCCGAGCGTTTTAAGCACGACGACTTCCCGGATGCGCCGATAACGAGTGCTGGCGATGCTCGATGCGAGGATTACAGCACCGGCAAGTATCGAGAATCCTGCAAGGAAGCGAATGACCAGTGTGATCTGCCGCACCACTCCCTGGATGGTCTCGATAACGTCTGCAATATTAATCACAGTGACCGTTGGAAAGTTTGCGAAGAGCGCCGCCTGCGCCTGCCCTACCTGCTGCGGCGCCACGTGAACGGCTCCGTACCAGACCGTCGGCATGCCCCGCAGCGCGTCATGCGAAAGAACGAACTCGCTACGCGCGTTCACATGTTCTCCATCATTGTGAAAGAGGGCGGCCACCTTGACCGGGACAAAATTGTCGTTCACTGAAAATGCCAGTGTTGAGCCCAGTTTCACGCGAAGACGCTTCGCCAGGTCTGCCTCCACGGCTACCTGTCCCCGCGCATCATTTCCCCACCAGTTTCCTTCTGTGATCTTCGCGCCGGGCGGCAACTTGTCTGACCACGTAAGCAGTACAGACTGCAGCAGATGACGCGGAAAATGTTTTTCCTCTTTCCGCGATTCGGCGTCAATCCCGTCTATTTGCGAAAGCCGTCCACTGATGACCGGCAGCGCTTCCATACCGCCATGCACCCCGGGCTGGCTGTTGAGAAGCTTTTGAACGCCGGGCAATTCCTCGCTGCTGATGTCGATGAGAAAGACATTCGGCACGCCGCTGCCGAGGGTCATCTGCATATCGTGAATCATGGAGCGCTGCATCAGGAACACAGAGAGGATCAGCATGACGCCGACTCCGAGCGCGGACAGGACCGCTTTCGACTGGTTGCCAGGCCGATAAAGATTGGCGAGGCCGTGGCGCAGGAACGAGGGCAGGCTCAGCCGCGTTTTATCGAGCAACATACGTAATAGTTTGAGTACGCCAGCCGTCAGGCCCAGGATAAACAGCAGGATCGCGCACAGCCCCCCGGTGAACCATCGGGCGACGATCCATGAATCAGACAGTGCAGCTGCAATGCAGCAGAGTGCCAGCACGATGATGACGATCGAGAGGGATTGCGCACGCTTTTCCTTGAATGCGGATGTCCACGAGCGCTTGCCGTCCTCTGTTTCGACCATCCTGCGGAAGACGAGATTCGGCTTGACGTTGCGAATGTCGAGCAGCGGCGGCAGACAGAAAAGCAGTGTCGTCAGCAGTCCGGTC
>CAZZZL010000064.1:0-23275 GCA_964658655.1 uncultured Acetobacteraceae bacterium
AAGAAGGCGGCAGCAAAGACATCTCCTATCAAGTCATCGGCCAAGAAGGCCGTCACGAAGTCTGCCGCGAAAAAAGGCGCAACCAGCGGCAGTAAGGCCACCAAAAAAGTGGC
This sequence comes from uncultured Acetobacteraceae bacterium, assembly GCA_964658655.1. Taxonomy (GTDB): domain Bacteria; phylum Acidobacteriota; class Terriglobia; order Terriglobales; family Acidobacteriaceae. The sequence goes on from CAZZZL010000064.1 coordinate 114, forward strand.
CAGCAAAAAAAGCGCCAGCACTAAAAAATCAACAAAACGAGGTAAGAACTTGGCAGCAGTAAAGAAGACCGCAACGAAGAAGGCGCCGGCGAAGAAGTCTGCAGCAAAGAAGACGGCAGCGAAAAAGGCTCCGGCTAAGAAAACCGCAACCAAGAAGACGGCAGCGAAAAAGGCTCCGGCTAAGAAGAAGTCCGCAAAAAAGGCAACCAAGTAATAAGGCAAACGTAGAACAGGCAAGCAAAAACGCCCGGCACTATGCCGGGCTTTTTTGCGTCTGAAATTCGTGACTCCGGAGAGCATTGTGCCTCCGGCGGGTCCTGCGCGGACAGCGGTACTTGCTATACGGACGCACGAATTCCTGTGACCGAAGAACACTCGCGTGATGCTGAAGAACTCCGGGTGACTGGATGGCTTGGTTTACTAGGTTTGATGGCCAAAGAAGAAAGCCACTGAAATTAGTATTCAGTGGCTCTCGACCAGTCCTTACTCGCGAAGCGATTCGCCGTACGTGCAGTACGCGCAGTACTAGCTTTTCTTTTCGGCAGAGTGCAGGGCGTCCAGGACTTCCTGGCTGTGCTTGGAGGGATCGACGCCAGTCCACACCTTCGCGATCTTGCCTTGCGGGTCAATCAGGAATGTATTGCGCTTGGCAATCTTCATGCCCATGTAGTTGGCGAGCGAGCCATACTGCGGCACGACTTTCTTGTCGGGATCGGCGAGCAGCTTGAAGGTAAGTCCGTCCTTGGTGCAGAAAGCCTTGTGGCTGTCGACGGTATCGACGCTCACGCCCAGGATCACGGCGTGGGCGGCATCGAAGGCACTCTGGTCCTTCTGGAAATTGTGAGCTTCGAGCGTGCAGCCGGAGGTCTGGTCCTTCGGATAGAAGTAGAGCACGATCCACTTGCCGCGATAGCTGTCGAGGCTGACCGGTGAGCCGTCCTGCGAGGGCAGGGTGAAGGTGGGCGCTGTCTGACCGACCTGCGGCACCGTATCATCGGCGCGGGAGTGGCGAACAGCGACTAGGGCCACCGCAATCACTGCGATGACGATGGCGGTAACGGCGGACAATCGAAAATTCTGCATGCTCTAACTCCTCGGGGGCCGTGCCATGGTGCTCCACACTTCCGAGCAGATCCGGGCAGAGGGCTTAGCCACCTTTGTACCTCATCCAGTTGACTGCCGCCAGCCATGGACGTGTTGCGGATAAAGGCAGAGTACCCGTTGTGTTCAGGAAGCGGTACTCTGCATGCTCGCTGTGATCGCGATACCAGCATCGTCGGCGAGAGCAAGAACGCGTTCCTGGTCGAAGATGAGTGTGCGGCCCGCTTCGATCGAAAGGCAGGTGGCCTTCGCCTTCGTCATGGTCTCGATTGTCGCGATACCAATCACCGGAACGTCAAAGCGCAGATCCTGTTTTGGCTTGGCAATCTTGACGACTGTGAGAGATCGTTCAAGCGTGGAGGCATCGCCCTCCATCGTGCCCAGCAGCGCGCCTGCGCGGGCGATAGTGGCATCGGTACCTTCCATGGCCTCCACCGCGACGCAGGCCAGGCTGGCGATCACCACAGTCTGCCCGATGTCATAGCCGGCAATGCCCGAGGCCACGCTGCGGCCGTAGGCGATGTCGGCTTCCTCAGCGGCAGTTGGCGAACGCTTCGTTAGTACGCCGGACTTCGCGAGCATGGGTTCAAGGTAAGCCGTAGACGAAACAAGCTCGATGCCTTCATCACTCAGCACTTTGGCAATGGCGCCCAGCAGCATGTCCGTATTGCGTGAGCGTAGATTCAGCAGCAGCTTGGCGAGCCGCCAGTCCGGACGAATGCTCGAGAATATCTGCTTATGCTTCACCTGGCCGGCCATTACGGCCTCTTTCACGCCTTCGCGCTGAAAGGTCTCAATGAGCCGGGACAGTTCGCCAAGCGAAAACCAGTGGACAGTGATGCCGGCGTCTGCAACAGCGCGCGCTTCGATCTCGGCATCAGTCTCTTCCTTGATCGCTGCGACGACGACAGGCCGTCCCGTTGCACGCGCAGCATCGAGCAGCAGAAAAGGGAAGCGGCCATTGCCGGCGATGAGTCCGAGCTTGGTGTCGTTTTTGGCGAAGGCGGCCATTGCTACTTGATGACGCCGCGCTCAGCTGCCGCTATGAAATCGATCAGGTAGGCGACGTGCTCCGTCTGCTCTTCGCTGCGCAATTGTTCGAGTGCTTCCCGCGTGTTCTTTTTCGAAGAGATCAGCACCCGGTACGCATGCTGCAGGGCGCGCAACTGTTCACGCGTAAACCCGCGGCGCTCCAGGCCTACCTTGTTCAGACCGTAGGCATGCACATCGCGTTTTGCGGAGGTCAGCGAGAACGGCAGCACATCCTGCGTAATCGTCGTGCCGCCCCCGATATACGCATAACGGCCAATCCTGCAGAACTGGTGGACCGGGCAGAGCGCACCGACGACGGCGTAATCTTCTACCGTCACATGGCCGGCCAGTGTCGCGGCATTTGCCAAAATGCAGCTGTTGCCGATGTGGCTGTCGTGGCCAATGTGCGTGTAGGCCATAATGAGGCAGTCGCTGCCGATATGCGTGGTGCCACCGCCGCCTGCTGTGCCGCGTGAGATCGTCACATATTCGCGAATGGAATTATCGTCACCGATCACCAGCTTCGTCGGCTCGCCTGCGTATTTCAAATCCTGCGGCGCGATGCCGAGACACGCGAATGAGAACACCTTGTTGCGTGCGCCGAGCGTAGTGTGGCCATCGAGCACAATATGCGAAACCAGCTGGCACCCTTCGCCAAGGACGACATCCGGGCCAACGGTGCAGTATGGTCCGATGGTGCATGATTCAGGAATAACAGCACTGTCTGCGACGATAGCCGTCGCGTGGACGCTCACCCCTGCGTCACCGGTTCCAGCACCGGCTCTGCGGCCTGCTTCTCCGGGGTAGAGGGTTTGCGTTCCCGCGGCACTATCTGGCAGCGGATGATTGCCTCGCAAACAACTTTGCCATCGACGAACGCGCGACCCTGCATGCGTCCACCGCGACGGCTGTATTGCAGCACATCGACTTCAAGGCGCACCTGGTCGCCAGGAACAACGGCGCGGCGAAATTTCGCTTCTTCAATGCCGGTAAAGAAGAGCAGCTTGTTTTCGCGGTCGGGCACTTCGGTCAGCATCAGCACGCCGCCGGTCTGCGCCAGCGCTTCCACAATCAAGACACCGGGCATGATGGGGTAGGCAGGAAAGTGGCCCTGGAAAAACGATTCGTTGATGCTCACATTCTTGATCGCGACGATGCGCTCGCGCGGCGCAAACTCGACAATCCGATCAATGAGCAGGAATGGGTAGCGGTGCGGGAGCAACGCCATAATCTCGTTGATATCGAGAATGGTCGTCGCAGTCGTTGCAGAAGTAGCGTTGGTTTCTGGCGTTTCCATAGCAGCGATTCGAGTATAAACCGCTCAAGCTTTTACCCGCGCCGATGCGGCTCACTTCGATGGACTTTGCGCCTGTTTTTTCGCGTCCTTCTTGTCCACTTTCTGCAGAGCGACATCGGGGTCGAACATGGCTGGAGGTACTGCCCCTGCGTACACGGCGTTGTATAGGAAGCGCTGGCTCACCATGTCGTCGTTGTGAATGCGGGTGACGCTGAACGGCGTCTGGATGCCGTCGATATTGTGGTACAGCTCATACTCATCCGCGTCCACATTCTCATCTTTGTAGAGCGGGTCACGCCAAGTAAAGCTCCGCCGAATCGGCAGGTGCGTCTGCGCGTCCAGGTCCAGCGTAATGTTGTCGTTGCTGGTCGAGATGAGCGTGACCCGGTCGACCAGGTGCCGTTCCACTGTCGTCTGGCCACCGTTCTGCAGCAGCGTACCAGGGTCTTTCATCCATTGCCGGACCGCGATCTCGATCGAGTGATTGCGACGACGGATCGCGTCCTCCACATCCTTCTGCGGAATCGGACTCTTTCCCTTGTACGTCACTTCCCAGCCTTCGCTGCCGTTGATGATTTCGACCACGTCATGCTTCTTGCCGAGCTCGGTGCGGTCTTTGTCGGGATACGCATGGTAGGCCACGTACTCAGACGTGGCGCCGGTCGGCTTGCCCTTGTAGAAGCCGGCTGTGCGGCCACTCGTCTGAAAGCCGGCAAGGTTCAGCCACTTGTCGCCACCGAGTGCCTGCACCATTGCATCCAGCAGCGCATGCACCTTCGCATCACTCGCCTGCTGCGCTTTGTCAGGCGGAGCATTGGCCGGCCCCTGCGGCGGGGCGTCGACTGAATCCTGTGCGTGCGCCGTGAAAAGTGCGCCCGCCAGCAGCAGCGCGAAGAGAAATCGTTTAACCAACCAGAACGGCGCCGCCATTTACGTTGAGTACCTCGCCCGAAATAAATCCTGCCAGTGGTGTGCAGAGGAAGAGAATCGGTCCTGCGATCTCGCGCACATCGCCGACCCTGCCTAAAGGAATCGTACCGAAAATCTTCGCGCGCGTTTTAGGGTCGTTCAATGCCGCCGCAGACATCTCGGTTGCCACCCATCCCGGCGCCACACAGTTCACATAAATGCCTTCACCTGCGAGCTCGCTCGAAAGGCTCTTGGTCAGCGAGACCAAGGCACCCTTGCTCACGGCGTAATCCGCATGAAAGGCTTCGCCACGCTGCCCGGCTGTTGAGCTCACCAGCACAATGTGGCCGCGCGTACCCGGGCCGCCCTGCTGCTTCATGGCCGCCACCGCCGATTGCACCAGGCCAAAAACGCTGTCGAGATTAATGGCCAGCGTCTCCTTCCACTGCTGGTCAGACATGGTGTCGATCGGCGCGTCGTGCGGCGGCCAGATACCGTGATTCACGACAAGGCAGTCGATGCGCCCGAATGCGGCGATGGCTTTCGCGATTAGGGCACGGCCATCCTCCGGAGTGGAAAGGTCCTGCTGGATAGAGACGCAATGCTCCGTCCCGCCGCACTCGGCAGCAAGGGCCTCGGCCCGGTCTCGCGCCGCTTTGTAGTTGAAGGCGACCCTTGCGCCGGCAGCGCGGAAAAGTCGAACGGTCTCGGCGCCAATTCCACGCGAACCGCCGGTGATGAGGGCGACTTTACCTTCAAGCGAAAGAAGATTGCTGGACATGGCTCCACGCTAACAGCCTGGGATCACCGAACAGAAATCCTCAAAATATTCCTTGACGCGGAGTACTCTGTGTTTTAGAGTTCTCTTCGTGGAGCCGGGTCGTGCAGGCGGCGGCTCACTGGAGGCGGTTATGACGGCGACAAACGATATGGCTTCACCAAACCGGCTGGAAGCGAATGAGCAACTGGCGTACATCGAGAGCATGATCCGCGAGGGTCGCAAAACAACCGAGTACTGGGGATGGAGCCTGGTGCTTTGGGGCACGTCTTATCTTGTCGCAACGGGATGGGCGAGTGCACCTGCGGCCGTTCGCAGTGCGGCGTTTGCGTGGCCAGTCGTTATGACCCTGGCCAGCGTGCTGACCGCATTGATCGCCATCTCAAAGAAGCGCGGCGCTCCGATGACCACGCGCAGCCGCGCACTCACCGGAATCTGGGTAGCCGTTGGCTGCGCACTCCTGCTGTACTGCTTTCCGACAGTTGCCGCCGGTCGCTATGGGGACGGTCATACCTTCACGGCTACGATCGAGATCCTTTTAGGCGCTGCGCAGATCGCAAACGGCATCATTCTGCGCTGGCGGTCTGAGATTGTCATTGGATCGCTGTGGTGGATTGCCTCGCTGATCACCACCTTCACGCATACGAATGCCGGGGTCGCCATACCATTTCTCGGCGCAACCTTCATCTGCTTCATTGGCTTCGGCAGCTACCTCATGATTCGCGAAGCGCGTGACAAGGCGGCGTTGAGGGAGGGGCAGGTGGCCCATGCCTGACCTTCCGGAACTTGACCCCGTGATCCATGGAAAGCTGCGCCTGGCGCTTCTTTCGCTGCTGACAGGAGTGGAACAGGCTGATTTCACCTGGCTGAAGGAGAAGACCGGTTCTACCGATGGCAACCTTGGCGCGCACCTGTTGAAACTAGAAGAGGCCGGCTACGTAACCGTCGAAAAGAAGTTCGTCGCACGCAAGCCAGTGACGGCCTATGCGATGACGCTCACCGGTCGTGAGGCGCTGGCCAACTACGTAAATGCGCTGAAGACTCTCCTTGGCGCAGCTCTCGTCTAGTCAAAATCAATTGACCGAACGCGTGGAGGCTTTTCACCTCCGCGCGTTGCTTTGTGCGGTCGATGCGTAGACGCCAAACGTACCAGTCTGCGCGAGAGCACGCGTCCCGGCCCCCGCGCCGAGCAGTAAAAGTAGCAGCTGCTACGCGCTGAATTGTGCAGTGCGTCACTGGAATTTTCCCCTGCGCGCGCTTCGCATGTGCGAAGTTTGCTGCAGAAGGGAGCTTCTTCTGAGGGCTAGAATGATTCTCAATGTCCCCATCCAGACCATTGCTGGCGCTGCTGGCGGTAGCAGACAAGGCTGCTGCAGCATCTGTTGCCGCGCAGCTGCGCAAGCTTGGCGGCACCTGCGAGCCGGTTGACGTGCTGCAGGCCGTCGAGAATTCATCGCGCCTGCACGCGGCCGACATGATGATTATGGAATTGGGAGACGCTACAGCTTCCTTTGAGCAGGCAAAAGTCTTCGCGGCAATTCTGCCCGTGGTGGCCATCGCGGCGCCTGATCCGGAAGTCTTCTTCCAGGCCGCCAAAGCTGGCGTCGAGACGGTCCTGTCACTGCCGTTGAAGTCCTCGGAGATGGCGCCAAAACTCGAAAGCCTCTGCGCGCGCCTTCGTGTGACAACAGGCGACGCAGGCTCGCGTCTCTCGCCGACGGTCACCCACCAGGTGCTCCACGCGCATGCCCCTGTTCCTGCGCAGAATGCTTTGCACGCGACCATCCCGCGCCTTTTCGCAACTTCAGAAGAAATGACCGAAGTGCGGGAAATGATCGAGAAAGTGGCGCCGACCAGTGCCACTGTCCTGCTGCGCGGTGAAAGCGGCGTTGGCAAGGAGCTGGCGGCGCGGCTGATTCATAGCCGATCGCCCCGCGCCGATCACGCTTTCATTAAGGTGAACTGCGCGGCCATTCCCAATGACCTGCTTGAGAGTGAGCTGTTTGGCTTTGAGGCTGGAGCCTTTACCGGCGCTGTAAAAGCCAAGCCCGGCAAATTCGAACTGGCGCATGGCGGGACTATCTTTCTCGATGAAATTGGCGAAATGCACCCGATGCTCCAGGCGAAGCTGCTGCATGTCCTGCAGGATGGTGACTTTGCGCGCCTCGGTGCAAAGCGAGATGTGTCCGTTGATGCGCGGGTCATCTGCGCGACGAATCAATCGCTGGATGCGCTGGTGAAGGAAGGACGCTTCCGCGAAGACCTCTACTATCGCGTGAACGTCATCACTATCAGCCTTCCACCGCTGCGTGCCAGGAAGCGTGAAATCCCCGAACTGCTGAACTACTTTGTGCAGCGCTACTCAAAGATCTACGACAAGGCTACGCCGCCGATAGACGAGGCCGCGATGGCTTACCTGCTGGAATACGACTGGCCCGGCAATATTCGTGAACTGGAGAATCTGTGCAAGCGGTATGTCATCGTCGGCGGAACGACGCAGATCCTGCGCGACATCGCCGCCCGGGAACCCACACATGCCGGCATGGAAGCCTCTACCGACGGGGGATGGCCGGAAGCGCCCCTGGTGCACGCGGATGCTAAAGCTGCCCTCCTCACCGAGGCGATCGATTTGTCGTTACGTCTTCCGGAGGCGGATGCCGGTTATCCATCGCTGATCCAGATCGGAAAACGCGCTGCCTGGGCGGCGGAACGTGCGGCCATTGAAGGGATGCTGCGGGAGACGCGATGGAACCGTCGCGAGGCAGCCAGGCGACTCAATGTCAGTTATAAGGCGCTCTTGAACAAAATCCAGACCCTGGATGAGGAGTTTGAGGTCTCAAAATAGGTATATGCTAGCCAAATAGTGGTATAAATGTGCCACTATTTGTGCCCCGAGGACCGGGCGCGCTGCCTATCCTGAATTGGAAATTGATCGGATCGTCAACACCGCGCTCATTTGACTGCCATAAGGCTCGTATTCCGATCGGAGCATCATTTGGCCCTTTGCATGCAACTGTGTGAGTAACACAAGAGGCTACTTCGGGCGATGCCCATTCTTCTTAAGTAGTTCATCCTTTTGGAACCGGCTTTCGGCCTGGTTCCCGTCCAATTTTCCCCTGGACTCCCTACCTGCAAAGTCTCTTGAGAAGGCCCGCTGGAAAGCGGGCCTAAGTCTTTTGGCCTGCATGCGGCCGCGCAATTTCGTGGCGAATTCTGCCATTATGCTTGCATGGACACTTCCTTACCGACTGCCGACACAGTCCCTGAACTGTTGCAATGCGAGGCCTGGAAGCCGCTTGACTGGCTGTTGCATGGCTTTTCGCAGCGGGCGGGCGGCTTAAGTAACGCCTACGGAGTCGACGAGTTGAATCTTGGTTTTACCGCGGAAGACGAGCGGGAAACGGTACTGCGCAACCGCGAACGGCTGGTTGATCAGCTTATGGACGGGCGTGGCGGCGAGGGGCGTGCAGAGTTGGTGACCGTTCGACAGGTACACTCTGCAATTATGCATCGTGTCGACGACGCGGCCCCGCTTGAGGCCGGGGATGGCCTGATGACGGACAGGGCAGGGAAGCTGCTGGCCATCCTGACAGCGGACTGTGTTCCCGTGTTGGTCGTCGATACGCGCAAAAGGGTCATCGCTGATTTTCATGCCGGCTGGAGAGGGACGGTCCAAGGGATTGTTCAGGCCGGAGCGTCGCAGATGCAGGCTGAATTTGCTAGCCGTGGGGAAGACCTGTCCGCGGCGATCGGACCATGCATCGGAGCTTGTTGCTACACAGTTGGGGCGCAGGTGCTGGAGGAATTTCGCCGCCGCTTCGTGTATGCGGATGAGCTTTTCACAGGTATTGGGAGGGAAGGTCAGGAGCTTCGTCTCAACCTGGTCGAGGCGAACCGCAGGCAGCTGCTGGACGCAGGCGTGAAGGCTGAAAACATTCATGCATTAGGCGAATGCACGGGATGCTCTCCGCACCGATTTTTTTCGCACAGGAAAAGCGGCGGGAAGACCGGACGCATGATGAGTGTCATCGGTATCCGTACCGCTTGCTGAACGCTCGCCTGTGTCTCGTCAGTATTGAAGAATCAGGCAGCGCTATTGTTTTCAGGCTTGATTGTGGCAGCGCCGGCGGGATTAACCAGGTCGCGTAGTTCCTTGCTTGGCTTGAAATAGGGGACGCGTTTGGCCGGTACTTCCACCTTGGCGCCTGTCTTGGGATTGCGGCCGGTGCGTGGTTTGCGCTGGCGGATACGAAAGCTGCCGAATCCGCGGATCTCGATCTTGTCGCCGGATTGGAGGGCGGCAATTACTGACTCGAAGATGGTCTCGACGATCACTTCGCCGTCGCGGCGGGTCAGGTCCCCGAGCTGCGCTACTTCTTCAACCAGGTCTGCTTTCGTCATGACTGATCGGCTCCAGGGGAAGGATAACCCTTGTTACGCTACATAGATGCAACATTCTAGGGCTATGGATACAAATTCTCAAAATGGCCGGCCAGATGTTGATTCCAGGGCGCGCGGATGCGCGATCGGTCATTTGAAGTCTGAAAACCGGCGGAAGTGCAAAGAAAAAGGCACCCCGGAGGATCCGGGGTGCCTTTGTCTGCTTTGCATCGGTCAGGACGCGATCGCGGTAGGTCCGATGGCAACCGGTGCATGCCGGTGGCGCATTGGTTTGGGCATTATGTGCACATTTCGCTCAGTGCCCTGCTCCAGCGTGAACGCTTCAGAACAGTTGCCACACAGCCAGAAATGCTCCATCCTGCGAACGACTTTCCCAGCCTTGGCAGGCGCAAGGGGATCCGGAACGTCGAACACGAAGATGCGTCCCTCGCGCAGGTAATGCAAGGGTTTACAACATTCGGGATTTGCGCAGTGATTCACCATAGGGGGATCTCCATTTCAGCAGCCTCGAAGGCCGCATTTGTTGTACAAGCCTTTACGACTGATACGTGGAGGTGACAGAGCCAACATGAGGGGCGAGCTGGATTCGTGACTCCACCCAAGATAGATGCTTCAGGGAATTGCAGGGGATGTCCGCGGTTCGGTTGAACGGACTGCTCTAATCGCCACAATAGCAGCTACGTGGAGTGGTTGCACGCAATTTGTTGGTAAATTCTGGTGCGTCAGTTGTGAGAAGATGGTGAGTTCCGCTCTCAAACCATGTCCATATTGCGTTCAAGCTTCATTGCCCTGTCCACGAATGCGCCGTTGCGCCACTTTTCGGAGAGTTCCTCCACCGGCCGCCGCATGTCTTCCCGGTTTATCGCTGGAATGACACTCGAAGAAGTCGTGCAGGCTGCCGAAACACTGCAGGAGCATGGCATTGCATCCACACTCGACAGCCTCGGAGAGAACGTGCGTACGCCAGAAGAGGCGGAGCGCTCGGCTGGCATTTACCATCGGCTGCTAGACGTGATCGGCGAAAAGAAGCTGCAGGCCAACGTTAGTGTGAAGCTATCGCAGATGGGCATGGAACTGGATCCGGCGCTGGCGGAGGGGATCGTCTCAAAGCTGACGGCGCATGCCCGCACGGTTGACAGCTTTGTGCGCGTGGATATGGAGGGAACTCCGTACACGCAGGCCACCATTGACATGGTGCGGCGTCTGCATGCGGAGCCGGGCAACCATGGTCGCATCGGCGTCGTTATCCAGGCCTACCTGTTCCGTAGCGAAGCTGATATTCAGATGCTGCTTGCCGACGAAATCCGCATCCGGTTATGCAAAGGCGCCTACCAGGAGCCGGCGACTCTCGCCTACCCGGAAAAGGCGGACGTCGATAAGAACTTCGTGCACCTGATGCAGATGCTGGTCGGGAGCGGGGTGTACCACGGCATTGCCACGCATGACGAGGCGATGATCGATGCGACCAGGCGCTATGTGCAGGCCCAGCATATCGATCCTGCCGCATTTGAGTTCCAGATGTTGTACGGCATTCGGCGGGACCTGCAGAAGAAACTGGTGGCTGAGGGGTACAAGGTGCGGGTGTATGTACCGTTTGGGACGGAATGGTACCCCTACTTCATGCGGCGGCTGGCGGAGCGGCCGGCCAATGTGTTGTTTCTGGCGAAGAGCCTGCTACACAACTAGCCCAGGATTTGCTTATCTGCCCCCAAGGATTTGCTTATCTGCCATAGAGTGGCGGCTGAATGGGGCCCGGATTGCGGTAGGGTTCGACCGCGAGCAGGTTTCCCATGATCGAGCGTTCCTGGGCAGAAAACTGTCCGGCAAACTCGGGGGAGCGCAGCACTTCCTGCCGCTGTTCGGGGGGCATGTCCCTCAGGTCACGGAAGGCCTTCTGCCAGAGTCGGCGTCGATCCGGCGGCAGGTCGCTTAACTGACGCGCCGAACTGCGGACCGCGTCACGCATCTGCGGGCTCAGACGCTCCATATTTTCCATGCGCATCAGGGTGCGTTCGCGCTGGTCGGGCGGCATCTCGTTCAAACGATGAAGAGTGTTGATCAGGTTCTGCTGCTGAGCGGGAGCCAGGCGGTTAAAGCCAGGTTCCTGGCGCAGCGATCGCTCGCGCTCAGCAGGAGATTCATTCTGATGCTTGCGCATCCATGCGGGAAGATGGTCGGTCGCGGCCTGGCCATTTTCCCGGCGCTGATTGTTGTTTCCCGGGTAGTTGTTGCCCTGGTACAGAACACGGCGGGCATAGGGCGGCTGAGCGGTCGCCGGGTAGGCGGTCATTATAGGTCGGGGTCGCGCCATCGGATTCTGAGCGTATGCCTGAAGATCCCGAGGCCGCTGCGAAGGCTGCGGAGCTGGCTGCAGCAGGGCGAAATGGGGCTCTTGATCGACCTGTGCGGGGTGGTTTAGTGCGGGCCCGACCGGCTCCGGCCGAGGAGCGGTTGCCGGGTGCGCGGAGCCCTGGGGATTGCGCTGGGGCAAGCTGGCCTGTTGCGCATTGCCATGCGGGTTCTGCTGCAGACGGACTGAGCGTGGCGGAGGCGCAGCTGCCACGCGGGGCAGAGGCTTGACCGGCTGCGGCGTAGGTTCCACGGGATGGTATGCCGAGGGTTTGGACAATTTTGACTGACCGGTGGGAGCCGGCACTCCTGGCGTGGCTGCGAGGCAGGGAAGCGTCCCCGCGAGCAGGGCAAATCGGGCAGTCCGGCAGATACGCCTCACCAGTCCATTGTCCTTGCACCCGTTTCGCCCGCCTGCCATCGTACCCTCATTGCTGGTGTGCTGTTGCCAGTCCGCTTCCCAGCATACCGGCGCCTTCCCGTGTTGTGTGGCAGCAGATGTTTCCTACATGCCAGCGAGCGTTCGCCGGCTGCCGCAAAATCCTCCGCGCGGTTAGTTGCTGTCAGCTCCGTTGTCTGTGTCGTCGGCGTCCAGCGCGTTCAACTGCTGAAACACCTGGGCATTGCCGTCGAGAGCCTGCAGGTCCTGCACAGTTGCCGAAGCTTCCACTTGTGGATGACTCGACGGGAGCTGCGATACGTAAAGCGCAGATCCGCCGCCCACTGCGAGTAGTGCTGCCAGGGCCGCGGCACCCGCAGTGCGCAGGTGAACATTCGTGCTGAAGAGCAGCCGCGCCCGCATGCGCTCCCAGAAACCTTCCGGCCCGGCTTCCTTGGCAGCGCGCAGCTTAGCCTGCATGCGCGTGTCAAAGTAGGGCGACGGCTCGGGGGCAGTCCATGCATCGAGGACGTTCATGGTCGCACGGAGCGAAGCCAGTTCCGACCGGCAATCCGCACAGGATGCCAGGTGCTCGTGCACCGACGGCTTTACCGCTTGTGGATCCAACAGCAAGTCAGGCAATTGCGCTTCAATTTTCCGGCACTTCAATTCATTTTTCATAGTTTTACTCACTTCCCGCATTACACGAACTCCTTCAGGCTTTCGCGTAATGTCTGATAGGCACGGAAGAGCAGGGACTTGGTCGCTGACTCGCTCAGCTTGAGTACTTCGCCGATCTGCTTGTAATCCATCCCTTGATATTTATGCATCAGGACTGCTGTCTGCTGCCGCTCCGGCAGCTCTAAAACGCGCTCCCGAATAGCGCGAAGACGCTCGTCCCGGAGCAGGTTATGTTCAACGTCGGGTGTTGCGTCGGCAACATCAGGCGTAGTTCCGGTCTCCGGATCTGGCGCGTCCAGGTAAATATTCTGCGCGGCCCGTTCATGCTTGGTATCACGTGCATGGTTCACGCCAAGGTTCGTCGCGATCCGGTAGAGCCAGGTGGAAAAGCGGGCCTCTGCACGGTAGGTTTCGCGCGAACGGTAGACCCGCAGAAACACTTCCTGGGCCAGTTCTTCGGCAACGGCCTGGTTGTGCACCATGCGGAACATAAAATGAACAATCTGCCGCTGATATTTCTGTATCAGGTAGTTAAAGCCTGCGTCGTCACCCTGGCGCACCCGCAGCATGATCTCGGCGTCGGACAGCAACGACCAATCAGAGATCCTGGCAGCCATCACCAGCTCTTGCCGGATCTCACCCAGCCGCACATCCGCCAGGGAACCGCCGTGGATCTGGCCCGGATTGAGTGCCTGCGTCGCCATATCCTTGTAGACACCAGACTCGTCAACAGGTTGCGCGTCATCGCTGCCAAGCGCCGACTTTTCCCCCGAAACGCCGCTTTCACCGGCAGAATGGGGCGCGACGAGCCCGGAAGAGCCGTTTGTAGACGACAATTCGGCGTCCGGAGCGTCAGGCCGGGCGCCGGGGATTTCGCGCGACGGAGTGTCTCGATCTGATTTGCGGAAGACCATCAGCAGGGCTAAGGGATGATTCTATCTCTACCGGTAGGGGTAAAGGGATGTATTGGTGAGCGGATGGAGTGATGGATATGTGGCGCAGGGCCGGTTTGGTTGAGGCCGTCCGGGGATGTTAAAGTGAGGCTACCGCGGGCGCTTAACTCAGCGGTAGAGTGCCACCTTCACACGGTGGAAGTCGCAGGTTCGAATCCTGCAGCGCCCACCAACAAAACAATAACTTGCGGTCGATTCGGACCTATCGCGCAGTCCACTGTAAAACCAAACTTCCTCTCTAGTGGTTCGGATGGCAATACGCGCACCGACTCCGCAAACCCGTAATGTTCCCGACTACTGACTTCAAGTCGTTCAGACAGCATGCGAGTAGTCACATCGGAGGTGATCCTTCATAGTGGCGGCAAAAATCAAGGATGCTTCCATTTACCTCAAAGTGAACCGCTCTTAGAGCCAGACTCATACTTGCGATAAACATATCTGCCAAAAGCAATCAGATTCTGTTTTCACATCGACCCGCAGTATTACGAACGTGCGATCTCGCGCTTAATTCAAACACCCGCAGGACAGCTTGCTCTTTCATAGCTAATAACTAAACTAGCTTCTACATGATTGCGCTTGTGATTGATTAGAACCATGCGATTTCTATCAGCTGTATTTTTGATCGGGCACGACTTATCTACGATTGCTATGGCAGTGGGAAGCTTTTAGTCGGATAGATTGCGATCGTTCTTCGGCATAAAGCTCGTGGCAGGCACACCCACTCTGAATCGTGAAAAGAAATCTTTAACATTGGCTAAGGTGAAGCGCTAACTCTGCAAGGTGAAGAAGCTGGTGCCAAACGGGAGCGTAACGATGACCACTCGTTTTAGTAGCCTCCCGAGTCGATCGTCCTTAGCTGTCGACGTCAGTCAGGGCAGCAGGCAAGAGATGAGTGCTGCAAAGAACCACATTCAGGCGGATCACCCTACCGGAGTCCGCGAAGCATTCAAGCTTGCGGCGCTCTTTGCACTGATAAAGCTACTACTTCATCTCTCGGCCAATCTTTTGCAGCCTCACCTCGGTTGGGGTTACTTCACTGATGAGCTTTATTACATCCTGTGCGGACAGCGTCTTGACTGGGGCTATGTGGATCACGGCCCGATTGTTGCACTGCAGGCAAGACTGGCTGTCGTGCTTTTCGGCACTTGCAGGTGCGTTGAAGCTTTTGCTGACTGGTTTGCTGGCATGGCAGATGGGTGCTCGACGCGGTGGGCAGGTGATTGCACTAGCCTGGGTCTTGCTTTGTCCGCAATTCCTGGCTACCGACAGCTTCCTAACCATGAACAGTTTTGAGCCGGTCTTCTGGATGGCCGCTGCTATGGCGATGCTTCAGCTTTTAAAAGAGGAAAGCTATTTGTGGTGGTTGATTTTCGGACTTGCTTCTGGGTTCGGAGTTGAGAATAAACCATCGATGGTCTTTTTCCTTCTCGCACTTTTTCTGGGACTGCTGGTGACACGGGAGCGCCGGGTATTTTCTTCGCGAGGCTTGGTATTAGGTCTATCGGTAGCTGTGTTACTCGTGCTGCCTAACCTGTTTTGGCAAGCTACGCATGGATGGGCTACTTTTCAATTTCTGCACAATGCTACGGCCGCGCGCCACAGCTCTCTCCGCCTGTTTATTCCTGCACAGGTAAAACTCATGGGCTTCGTGAGCTTGCCACTACTCCTTGCCGGAATGGGATGGCTGCTGATCGATAGAAATGCAGCTCGCTTCCGATTTTTGGGGTTCACCTATCTCTTCTTCCTGGCCATCATGATCGTGCTACGAAGCAAAGATTATTATTTGACGCCCATCTATCCAATTTTATTTGCGGCAGGTGGCGTCGCATGTGAGGCCTATGCCTCAACGCGGTTAAGGCGCTTGTCGATAGCTTTCTATGTTGCACCGGCCCTTCTGCTTGAACTATTGGTCCTCCCACTGGTGCTGGCCATGGTGACTCCAGACAGATGGCTGGTACTGGCTGAGAAGACTCACCTGCGAAGCAGGTCGGCTCAACGGGTCGAGCCATTTCCTGACTTCTATTCACTCCGCTTCGGGTGGCAGGAGTTAGCAGACGATGTCACGCAAGCCTACCAATCGCTTCCTCTATCTGAGCAGAAACAGGCAGGCATCTTTTGCGAAACCTGGAATACTGCGAGTGCGATCAACTTCCTAGGTCACGGTCTTCCGTACGCAATCAGTGGACACAATAACTATTTCTTGTGGGGACCTCATGCAGAGACAGGCTCGGTCATGATTGTCGTCACGACTGCAACTGCTGAAGAGCTGCAAGAAGAATACCGCGGGGTGAAAGAAGTGGGTTCGATGCACAACCCATACGCATTCCCGCAGCATATGAAAATCTATCTCTGCCATGATCGCGGAACAAGTTTTGCCGACGACTGGCAGAAAGTAAAGCGGTATGACTGAGACCGGTTCGCGCCCTTAGCGAAAGCCCTGTGCCCGCAGGCAATCAAATCCCATTTTATGGCACAGACAGTCCTCTAATTGGAGGATGCACCTGTCCCACTTATAAGTGTTAGGTAGCAGTGGCTGAGCTATCCAGGCACTTGATTCCGAACACTTGGCTTGAATAATTATTGCCTACACAGGATTGGCGAACGGTCTGTTTGATCACTTATAGTCGCCTAAAACGAGGCTGACATCGACACTCCGTGGTAAGGAACATCGCGAGTCTGATGCGATTCCATTTCTCCCTCGCCGTTGGTGGAGGAGACAAGCGCGACATGGAAGTGCTGACTGTTCAACGCACCGGGCAAGTGTCCGTGAAGCGTGCCGAAGGTTAGACTTCGCGATTCATCGTTCCAGTGGATGGCGAGTGTTGTATGGGCACCGCTCTCATAGCGATAGGTTTCCCCATCGTCATTGTAAAGACTAGTCTCCGCGTCGCCCCCCGGATAAATGCGCAGTTCTATGGGCGCGTCAGGATGCTGGCCTGTGTATTGCTCTTCAGGGCCGAGAGGAAGAATGGAACCGGCGCGCACATACAGCGGTAAAATGTTGAGTGGAGCTTCGCGATGGATAGCCTGGCCGCCACGTAACTTGTCTCCGGTCCAGAAGTCGTACCAATCTGCGCCTGCGGGGAGATAGACGTCACGGCCAGTTGCGCCTGCATCAGTAATCGGCGCGACTAACAACGAGGGGCCGTAAAGAAATTCATCTGAGATATTGGCGGCCCTGGGATCTTCGCGGAAGTCGAATGCAAGAGCACGCATGGGCGTGTAGCCATCAAACGTGGTGCGCGCAGCCATGGCATAGATATATGGCATAAGTCGATAGCGCAGCCGATCGTACATGGTAAGTATCTGCTGCGCTTCCGGTCCAAAGGACCATAACTCGTTCTGCGCATTCTGGCGGGCGCCATGGGCACGGAAGATAGGACAGAAGGCGCCGTACTCAAACCAGCGTACGAATAGCTCGCGGTAAGCAGGGTCATCGGTGTTACCGCCAACGAAGCCGCCGATATCACTGGTCCAATAAGGAAGGCCGGTCAGGGAGTAGTTGAGGCCGGCGGGTATCTGCCGTTTGAATGCCTCGAAGGTCGTGAGCGTATCGCCCGACCATGCGGCCGCGGCATTGCGCTGCATCCCGAGATAGGCGGAACGAGTAAGTATGAAGACTCGTTTGTCACTCGCGCGGCGCTGCCCCTTGTAGATAGATTCAGTAGTCATCAGCGGGAACAGGTTGACATGGGCAGAGCCATTGCCGAGCGCGGTAGGCGCACCTGCGAGCATGGGGCCATGCTCCTCAGCGTAGGCATCGAGAGGTTCAGTGGAGTCCAGCCAGAAAGCATCCACGCCGATATCGTAGAGAGAACGCTTTGCCTCGTCCCAGTATTCTGAGCGGGCATCCGGCGAGAAGGCGTCATAGAGCCGCTCGCCCGGCAGGAAAGCGGGGATGCGATTGACGCCACCGGGAACGAACCAGCCGTTGTGAGCCATGGTGTCAAAGTTGGCGCTGCCCGCCTCATAGAGCGGCCAGATCGAAGTCATGACGTGCACATGCTCGTTGTGCAACAACTGGATAGTTCCGCGCATGTCTGGATAAGAGCTCGTAAAGACCCGCGAGCCGAGCTTAGTTTCCCAACCCTCATCCAGAACGATGTTATCGAGGGGTATATTCAGCTGGCGATACTTCGTTGCTGTGTCGAGTAAGTCTTGGCTGCTGCGGTATGCAAGTTTGGATTGCCAGTAACCGTAGGCCCAGCGGGGCATAAGTGGCGCGGGGCCGGTAAGTCGCCGGTAGCCGGCGATAATGTGGTCCAAATCTGAACCCTGGATGAAATAGTAGTCCACTGCTTTCGCGACATCCGAGCGAATTGCCAGCACCTGTTGAAAGCGGTTGTTCCAGTCGGTGGCTGAGCCGTTATTCCATAAGACGCCGTAGCCTTTCGACGAAAGGAAAAAAGGAATGGAGATATTTGTGTTGTCCTGTGTAAGTTCGAATTGCTGATTGCGAAGATTGAGCTGGCCGGTCTGATGCTGACCCAGGCCATAAAGACTTTCTTCCGGTGTGAGCGCAAACCAGGTGGAGGCACGGTTAGTCGCCATGCCATCCGTGACCGTGGGAGTGAGCTGCCGGGGAAAGGGCCATGGTGTTTCTGAAAGAAGGGTCTCTCCGGCGTCGTTGCGAAAGCTGACGGCGGCGCTGTTGCGGTTGACGACTGCGGACACGCCCGGCGAAATGACGATAATGTCAGTTGCAGTTACTTGTATTTTGAAGGGCGTATCTGCGCACGCGCTGTCGGATAGCGCCGGATTGCCTAGGTCGGGGATCGATGTGCCGATTGCGAACGTTACGCGCACGATGCCTCTACCGCAGGGCTTGATACGCAATTCGCCAGTGGTCAGCCTGATCATCATTGCTGCGTGCGTTTGCTCCTGTCCAAGCACGACATCTGTATGAGGCGGAGGGTTGTCCGCAATAGCTTTAAGCGAGAATAGTGAAAGCAGGATGGTACACAGGCATGCGCGTGGTGTGTTGAGCATTGTTCTACCTCGACAGATGATTCAGGTGTGCAGATTCGACACTTATGGCTGCATATGCGCCTTCGCGTAGCCTTCGTGTAAAACCCCACACTCCGGAGCAGAGATGTGGGGTATCTGGGCGCGATCTTGCAACTTAGAAGGTGTATTTTATCGCTAATTCCAGGATGCGGCTGCCGACCTCGTAAGTGGGTTTGCCTGTGGTGATGGTATTAGTGTTGGTTTGGCTTGGGGCGTTGTTCGCGCCGATGAAGCTAAGTCGCAGGTCGCTCCCGCTTCCATTGGCATTGAATTGCGGCAGGGCATGGTTGGGAAAGTTGAAGGCAGAGATACGAAATTGTACGTTCTGGCCTTCATAAACATGGAAGCTTTTGAAAGCAGAGATGTCCGCATCGAAATAGGCCGGGCCTTTGATGTAGGGCCACACATACTGGCCGTTCTCGCCCGGCTGACCGACGACTGCAGGAGCGTTCGGCAGACGGAAGCAGGAGGGATTGAAGTACTGGCCTGTAGAGGTGCCCCTGCGTGGGTCACATGTAAGTACGGGCAGCAGAGGGATCGCGTTGGTCCCTAGATTCAGACTATTGCTGACAGTGCTGGGGTACTGTGCGTTTAGTGTGCCACCGGTATTCGGTTGGATGGGCGCACCACTCTGTAACTGGATGCCGCCAGAAACGGTCCAGCCGTTGACCGCGCCATCGTAGAGAGCATGGGAGTGCAGCGGACTCGGCAGCGCGACGACATAGGCCGTGTTGAAGATATGTGTGTGGTCGTAGGCAAGTACGCCGTAGTTAGCTGCCAGGTTGAACGGATTAACTTCGGTGCCCGCACCCGCCCCGTTATCTGACTCGCTGTCTCGAATACCCAGTGCTTTTCCGAAAGTGTAACTGGTGAGAAATGTCACGGGACCGGATTGTTTCTGCCAGGCGATCTGCCCGGCAGTGTAATTCGAATAACTGCCACCGTTGACCACGTTTAGTGTCGCGTAATTGCGGTAGGGGTTATAGTCCTGCGAGGTAAATCCCGGGTTATTGGGCAGAGTAAGGGCGCCGGTGACGGGATCGGGTCTGAAGAACGCCCCGACAGGAACGTTATTGATGTTAGAGAGGGGACCATCTATAAGGAGGCCGTGGCTGAGGCTTCCAAGGAAGGATGCTTCCATGACCGAGTGGGCCGGTAGGGCCTGGGAGTAGGTCATGTTGTAGTCGTTCACGTGGGGCTGATCGCTGTATCCCTTTTTCAATGCGCTGATGCTGGTCCCATTCTGATTCAGAGTCGAGGGATGGTAATTCCCCACATCCTGATAGGAAGTCAGGCTCCTGGCGGTGGTGTAGTTATAGGTGCCGGCCGCGCCTTCGGTAGCGCCGCCGATATCTTCGCTCTCAGGGTAGTGATAGACGGCGAATCCGCCGCGGATGACTGACCTGCCCTGGCCGGTGATGTCATAAGCAAAAGATACGCGGGGGTCGTAGTAGAGTTTCGACTCGAAGCCGGAACGCGGAATATTGCGGTTGATGGCGTGCCAGGTAAGTCCGGTGTTTGGTGGAGCAGTCGTGGAGTTGTCATAGGTCGACGGATCGAAGACCTGTACCCCGATGGTAGGTGCAAACCACTGGCCCAGGTGGGTGAAGCGGATGCCGTAGTTGAGTGTCAACTTCGGGGTAGCCTTCCATTGATCCTGCGCGTAGAAGTCATACTGAAATGCGATTGCATTGTCGACAGAGTCGGAACTGGCCTGCGAGTAGTTATTGGCTCGACCCAGCATGAAGTCGGCAATTGGATTACCGGTGCCGGTCGAAGACGAATTCTCGAAGTCGAAGTCTCCCTGCGAGAAGACATTGCCGCCACCGCTGGATTGCTCGTTGTTATTGAAGACCCAGTAAAACCCGAATTTCATGTTGTGCGTGCCGACGATCTTGGTGATGTTGTCCGTGATCGCTTCACGGCGCAGAATTTTGCCGAACGATCCGCCGGCAAGCGGGCTGCCGAAAGACGTGCCGTAAAAACCTGCCAGTCCGCTGCCGTAATTCATATTGATGTTCGGGAACTGTTTGCGAATCGAACCAAAAAGCGTTGGCGCCGAGAAATCGATAGCCTGCGGGGTAACTGCAGCTGCATTCTCCGGATTATTCGTATTCGAGTAACGGACATAAGACGCAATCAGCTCATTCGTCAACGACGGGCTGAACACGTGTGTCAGGTTGATGGAAACAAGGTTGGATGTGGTGGGAGCAACAATGGGCGAAGGATAAGGCAGCGCGTTGCTGGGCGCATAGAACACTGCGAACGGGTGAATATCTTTTTCATGCTGGAGCTGGTAAACGCCGAACAGTTTAGTGTTCTCGCTGACGCTGTAGTCGATGCGTGTGGCAACCTCCCAGCGATTCTGTGGAACATTGCTGATGTATTGATAGTTATTGCCGCTATGGGTCGCCGGGTCAATGTTCGGCTGCGGGTAAAGCTTGAGGAGCGCGAGCGCATCTGGAGCAATCGAAGGAAGCTGGCCATTCGGGAATACCAGGCCGGCATTGCAGACGTAGTTCTTACCGCCCTGCGCGGGAGTCGCGGCAGACGGTGCAGGGCACGGTACGGCGTTTCCGCTGCCGGGTACTGTCGTCGGTAGGGTGGCGAGATAGGCCGGGCTGAAGTTGCCGACGCGCATCTCCGGGGTGGGCACGAAATATTCGTAGAGAGAGCCGGGTGGCTGCTGGCGCATGTTCTCATAGCCGGCAAAGAAAAACAGCTTCTTGCCGAAGTCCTCATGCGGCAACTTGATCGGTCCGCCAAGGTTGCCACCCGAGTAGTAGTCAAAGGCGTACGGCTTGGCAATACCCTGGTTCTTCTCGAAAGCATCTTCAGCGTTGAAGTTTGAATTGCGCGTGTAGAGATAGCCTTCGCCGTGGTACTTATCGCCGCCGCTCTTGCTGAACGCCTGAAAAACAGTTGGCCCCTGAGGGAAGTCTGCGCCGTAGGAACTGGTCATCACCTGGACCTCGGAGACCATGTCCTGGTTGATATTGCTGAGCTGCGTACCGTTGTTGCTGTCTTCGATGTTGACGCCATTGAGATAGTAGCCAAGGGCACCGTTAGGCTGGGTGCCATTGGCAGAGAATGAGCCGGCAGGGCCGCTGTTGGTGCCGACCGTCTGATCGGGAAACGAGCCGCCTTGGCCCAGGCCACCGTTCTGACCCATGCCTGGCATGAACTTGATAAGCTCGCCGGCATTGCGGCCGACGACGGAGATATTCGAGACCATGTAGTTATTGAGCGTGGTGCCGACGGCGCCAGTATCGACGGGGATGGACGATTCCGCGGCACCGGTGACGATGACCTGCTGGCTCTCACTGCCGACTGCCAGCTTGAGGTCGGGTAGTGTCCGGCTTTGACCCTCTGTAAAGACCACGCCGTCCTGGCTGTACTGCTTGAAGCCATTCGCCGTCACCGTGACTTTGTAGCTGCCCGGCGGAATCGCCGCGAGGGTATAGAAGCCCGAACCGTTGGTGACGGTATTGCGCACGATCCCGGAAGCTTCGTTCGTGAGCTCAATCCTGGCGCCTCCGATCACTGCTCCGGAATTGTCATTAACCGTGCCACTGAGGGTTGCGCTCTGCTGAGCTTCTGCGGGCCGCCTTCCGGCTGCCAGTGTCATGAGGCAGAGCACAATGGCGACGGCCCAATGTTTCAAGTGCTTGGCCCTGTGGTGCCGGTTCCCAATGGGTTGATCTGTGTCCCGTACTTCTCTTTGCAAAAGCTGGTGATGCATGGCCCTCTCCTCAGGGTGGCGTGCCGTCAACTCGGAACGTTCTACGCGACCGGTTGCCAGAGGACGCTTCGTAAACAAGAGGTGTCAAGGTTGGTTACGGTATCGAGGGGTGTTTGACTTTAAGTCCTGTGGAATGAATGAGCAGTGGCGAGGTAGACTACCCCCGGCACAATAGATACGCTGGTACACGAACCCATGCCAGCCTCGCAACATTCCCCTGAAGTGATTGAAGCCTCACCGCCGCGCGAGTTGGTGATGCAGGAGCTGGAGTCAATCCTGGCCAGCGCGTTATTCCGCACTTCGCGCCAGTGCCAACGATTCCTCCGGTACATTGTGGAGCGGACACTGGACGGGCACGGAGATGCCCTGCGTGAGCGTGTCATCGGCATGGCAGTATTTGACCGGCCGGCTGGCTACGATCCCGGGCAGGATCCGGTAGTACGAATCCGCGCAGCCGATGTTCGCAAAAGACTGGCCCAGTATTACCAGGCGAACGGCGCAGCGCCGCCAATCGTTATCGATGTGCCGTCGGG
>CAZZZL010000065.1:0-22923 GCA_964658655.1 uncultured Acetobacteraceae bacterium
GCTGTGACCCTCGAGGCTGTGACCCTATTGAGTCATCCATCCTTGTGCGTGGCTCAATTCTCGCGCGGGTAGGATTGCTCCAAAACTCAAATTCGGAGGTAGTAGCAGCATAACCGTGGGCTGCCACCACTGCTATTGATATCTTTAGCCATTACTTTCTGTCCACATGCCTGGTCGTTCACTCTTGCGTCTCACTCTGTTAGCTAGTCTGATGCCAGGGAGAGGCATTTCGCTGCTGTTGACCCTCTCCATCTACCCCTTCAGTAATGCGGCTGATCGAAAGACGGTAACTATGGGACTTTTGTTGCCGCTCGCGGAGCCGGTGACGAAGATTCCGCCAAGGCATAGGCCGTCACTGCCATCACCGCTGCATTTTCGCCCAGGAAACGAGGCGAGACCTTGTCAAAAGTATCGGCGGCCGTGTGGTGATAATTAAAATAAAATCGGCTGTCCTGGGTCGGCGTAAATCCGGGCACGCCCTTTTCCACGACGGCCGCGACATCTTCGCCCGCTTCTTCGCCGCTCGTGATCATGGCAGCTCCGATCGGCGACAGTTCGTGCGCTACCGGACGAAGCCATTCCGCCAGCTCCGGTGATCCTGCAAACGTGATGCCGACCGGGTGATCGCAGCCAAGATCGCTCTCCAGCGCCCCCACATGGTTCGAAATTTCGCCGACGTGGTCCTGCGCATAGGTGGCCGCGCCTTCCGAGCCTGATTCCTCGTCCATCCACGCGATAAACCGTATAGTGCGTTGAGGATGCAAACCCAGCTTCTGCATCAGGTGGATCACCTGCATCGACACCACCACGCCGGCTCCATCGTCAATCGCGCCCGTCCCGAGGTCCCATGAATCAAGATGGCCGGAAACGATAACCACCTGCTCCGGATGGGTCGAGCCTTTCCAGTCTGCAATGACGTTGTAACTCTCGACCTTGGGCAGCGTCCGTGGGGTCATCGTCAGCCGCATCGTCACCGGACCCTGGCTAGCGAGGTTGGCCATCAGGTCGGCATCTTCGGCAGTCACCGCGGCCGCAGGAATCTTCGGCAGGGAAGGATCATAGAAGGTCGCCCCGGTATGCGGCAGCCGGAAATCTGCTCCTCCCACCGACCGCACCAGCACGGCTGACGCGCCGGCCGCGGCAGCGATGCTCGGACCCGCCCCGCGGTATACCACCGCCTGGCCGTAGGCCTGCCCGCCATACCCCTCGGCTGCGAGTTCCTTATCGAACGGATGGTTGAAGAGTACGATCTTCCCCTTGACCGCACCCGGCGGCAGCTTGCTGAAAGCGTCAAAGGAGGGCACAACCACCACCTCAGCGGTAAGGCCGTCAGCCGGGGTCGCCACACTGCCGCCGAGCGCCGTCAGCACGATTTTCTGTGTCGTTTTGCCCTTTGCCGCGGGCGTCATGCCGGTCCATTCCGTCAGCGCGCCTGTTTCCTCGCCACGCACCCAGTGCGGGACCGTTGTTTTCTCCAGGGTGACAGTGGCGCCCAGTTTGCGCATCTCGTCTGCCACGTATTCCACTGCCTGGCTCGCCTGGGGAGAACCGCTCAGACGCGGCCCGATGTTGTCTGTCAGGTGACGCAACTCGGTCAGAGCATAGTCGTCAGACGTCGCTGCGTCGCGCAGCTTGCCCATATTGGCAATCTGCACGGCGCTCCACGCGCCGTTACCCGGAGAAAGGAAGTGGGCCATGCGTGACTGCATTGCTGCCGAGGGCGGAGTGGGTGCCGTCTGCGCGAAGATGGGCGACGTCAGCAAGGGCAGCGTCAGGGCGATAGAAACAAGTTTCGACATGCCGAATCGTATCAAAACGCTATCTGAAGCTGCGCAAATGACGATGGCGCCGATCCGGTTTGGCATCGGCGCCGCTTTGTCTGTTCCAGGCAAAGTATCTAGCTGAACTTCTTCATGTAATCGGCATTCGCCTTCAGTTCTGCCATCGGTTCCATGTCGTACTGCTCCTGCTCGACGAAAATGTGCTTGATTGCCGATTTGTTGGCAGCCGCGAAGATCGGGATGTAGTCGATCTTGCCCTGGCCCAGCTCGGACGCAGTCGGCGGCTTTGCCTCCGATGATCCAGCCGTTGGCAGCTCTTTGAAATCCTTCACATGCAGCATCGAAAAGCGGTTCGGATACTTCTTCAGATAATCAATCGGATTCTTTCCGCCAACCGTTACCCATCCGCAATCGAGCTCCATCGTTACCTTCGTCGGATCAGTCAGTTTCAACAGCTCGTCATAGGGCACCACGCCACCCTCTTCGGCGAACTCCATCGTGTGATTGTGGTACCCGAAATGCATCCCGGAGGCGTGCACCTTTTCTCCGATCGTGTTGAACTGTTCGGCGTTCCAGCGCCAGTCTTCGAGCGTGAATGCCCGCGACCGGCCGGCATAACTCTTGTCCTTCGCCGCCGCAGGATTCTTGAAGCCGGGAAACGCGCAGATGATGTAGCTGAGCCCGATCTTGTTCCCGAACTCGATGATCTGGTCCAGCTGCGGATGCAGCGTGTCCCATGCGTAGTGCGCACTCACGCAATGCAGGCCGGCATTCTTCATGGCCGCGTTCACCTGGTTTGCATCGTGGTTGTAGAAGCCGGCCGCTTCCACTTCCTGGTAGCCGATCTTGCCGAGTTGGGCCAGCGTGCCTTCATAGTCCTTCGGCAGCATATCGCGCACTGAGTAGAGTTGCAGCCCCAGGGGCAGCCCAAGCGGTGTGGCCGATGCGGAGAAGGTCTGCGTGGCTACCGCGCTGTATGCCGCCGCGGCCGATGCGTATTTCAAAAAGCTGCGTCTGGAATGTGCTGTCATTGTTTCTCCCTGGTGGTCTTGAATTTGTTTGTCTCGCTGGTACTGATCAGTTCGCCGGACTCGATGCAGTGAAATCCGAACAGCACGGCTTCATCACCGGCTGGAATTCCATAAACTCCACCCGCGTGCCGTCTGGATCATAAAAGTTCGCCTGCCACTTGCCGTCCTTGCCCATCTGCGGACCATCATGGCGCGGCGGCAGTCGATCTCCACTGATCAACGTTGTCACCGTCTGCTCCATATTCGGCACGCCCAGCGAGAAGTGGTTCAGCACGCCAAGCTCCCTCGCATCCACCTTGTTGACAGGCGTCGTCGACCCATCGCCCACCAGCATGTACTCCAGCCAATCATGGCCATCAGGGACCTGTTGTGACACCCAGTCAACTTTGTCCGGCTGCATGGCGCCGTACCAGTAAGGTTTGAATCCAAGCAGCTGCTTGTAGAAAGCATCCTCTTTCGCGCGATCGTGCACGAGGAACCCGACATGGATCACCCGGCTGCTCACTTCCTTGGCACCGGTATCCCCGCTGGTGTGAATCACAAAGGAGGGAGAAGCCTGAACGAACTGCACCTTGTTGCCTTCAGGATCTTTGGTTTCGAAATAGATACCGTCATCGCTTCCATGCCGCAGTGCCGAAATGTCCGCGACGCCGTGTGTCTTCAGATAATCCCGCAGAGCGCTCGCGTCCGCTGTATTGAAAGCAACGTGGTCCATCCGGCTGATCGTATGGTCTGCCGGCAGTGGCAGCACCTCGGTATATTGCGTCGGGCTGTAGTAGTAGCGAACACCCTTCGCATCTTCCGGATCGGATGCCTTCCTCGCCCCGAGGATCGCCACATAAAAGTGCTCAGCTGCCGCGGGATCGCTCGTATACACCGCCAGGTGAGAGATCCCTGTAATCTTCGGACGATTGTCCGCCTGACCCTCCGCAAACCGCGTACCACCCATCGCCGCCAGCGCAATGGCAAACAACCCAGTCAGCGCTGGTGTCCAGCTCAGCTTCTTCATACTTCGCAACCTCGGCCCGTTCTATCCATCCGCCAAACGACGTTCTGCAACTGCCGCAACATTATTACAGCGGAATGGGCAATAAAGCGAAGCCGCTGCCATCTCATCATCATCCCCCTCAATTCTCCCGGCCCGATCTGCATCCCACGCAGTGAAAGATTCTTCAACTCAGGAGCACCGCATTGAGCGAACTAAAAGGGAAAGTCGCCATCATCACGGGTTCCGGCTCGGGCATCGGGCAGGGCATTGCCAAGCGCTTCGCGCATGATGGCGCCAAAGTCGTCGTCGACTATCTGGGCAGTGCCGACGGCGCCAACGAAACGTTAAAGCTGATCGAAGAGGCAGGAGCCGAGGGCATCACTGTCCAGGCCGATATCACAAAGGCTGCCGACCGCCAGTCCCTGCTCGACGCCACTATCTCCAAATTCGGCACCATCGATGTTCTGGTGAACAACGCAGGCATGGAAAAGAAGGCTGCCTTCTGGGACGTGGCCGAGGCCGACTACGACAAGGTGATGGACGTCAACTTGAAGGCGCCATTCTTCCTCACCCAGCTCTTCGTCAACAAGCTCCGCGAGCTCAAGCGCAAGGGCACCATCGTCAACATCAGTTCAGTGCACGAGGATATGGTCTTCCCCGGCTTCTCCACCTACTGCCTGAGCAAGGGCGCGCTGCGCATGTTCACGCGGGATCTCTCCGTCGAACTCGGACCGCTCGGCATAAACATCAACAACGTTGCGCCCGGTGCCGTTTCGACCCCCATCAACAAGACGCTGCTCGATAACAAGGAAGAGTTATCCGCGCTCCTCCACAATATTCCGCTCGGCCGCATGGGGACGGTCGACGACGTCGGTGCCATGGCATCCTTTCTCGCCTCCGACGACGCTGCCTACATCACCGGTTCCACCTTCATCGTGGATGGTGGTCTCATCCGCAATTACCACGAGCAATAGGCAATGAATATCGAAGATTACGCTCTCATCGGCGACTGCGAAACAGCCGCCCTTGTCGGAATGGACGGCTCCATCGACTGGCTGTGCTGGCCCAACTTCGCCTCCTCCGCCTGCTTTGCAAAACTCCTCGGCTCGCAAGATAACGGCTTCTGGCAAATCTCTCCGAAACAGACTGTCCAAAAAGTCAGCCGGCAATACCATGAACACACTCTGGTACTCGAGACTCGTTTCCAAACCGACCAGGGTGAAGTTTCTGTAACTGACTTCATGCCCATCCGCGGCAAGTACTCCGACCTCGTCCGCATCGTGCACGGCATTCGCGGCACCGTTGTCATGCAGAGCGTTCTGTCGCTCCGCTTCAACTATGGCTCGGCCATACCCTGGGTCCGGAAAATAGCGGACGGCATCCGCGCCGTGGCCGGTCCCCATACTGTCGTCCTGCGCACCCCGGTCGCAACCCACGGCGAAGCCTTGCAGACCCACAGCAACTTCACCATCAACGAGGGCGAGAGTCTTCCATTTGTTCTGACTTATGGCGACTACGGTGTTTACAAGGACGCAGATCCCCCGGCCATCGACCCCGATCACTCGCTCGAACAGACGTCAGCCTTCTGGAAATCCTGGTCGGACCATTGTCCCTATCAGGGAAAGTATCGGGATGCCGTCGAGCGTTCCCTCATCACGCTGAAGGCCCTGACTTACAAGCCCACCGGCGGTGTTGTCGCTGCGCCGACCATGGCATTGCCCGAGCAGATCGGCGGCCCGCGTAACTGGGATTATCGCTACTGCTGGCTGCGTGACACCACCTTCACCCTGCTCGCCTTGATGAATGGAGGCTATTTCAAGGAGGCGGAGGCCTGGATGAACTGGCTTCTGCGCACCATCGCCGGCAGTCCGGACCAAGTACAGATCATGTATGGCATCCAGGGCGAACGAACACTCACCGAGTGGGAAGTCCCCTGGCTCGCGGGCTACGAAAATTCGAAGCCCGTACGCGTCGGCAATGCCGCGTCGGAGCAGGTCCAACTGGATATCTACGGCGAAACCCTCGACGCCTTCTACTGGGCGCGCGGACGCATTCTGAACGATCGCGAAACCGACTTCAACCTCATCCGAGGTCTCGTCGACCATCTGCAGACCATCTGGGATAAGCCTGACGACGGTATCTGGGAAACGCGCGGCGGCCAGAAGCACTTCGTCTATTCCAAAGCCATGGCATGGTTGGCGTTCGACCGGGCCATCAAGATTGCCGACGAATGGCAGTATGCCGACCGGCAGGATGTTCCTCTCGAGGACTGGAAGAAGACCCGCGACACCATTCACCAGCAAGTATGTGAACGTGGCTTCAGCCGGAACTGCAACAGCTTCGTCCAGTACTATGGCAGCGAAGAACTCGACGCCTCAGCGCTGCTGCTCGCCCAGGTAGGTTTTCTGCCGCCAACAGACCCGCGCATCATCGGTACCGTCGATGCCATCGAGAAGCACCTGACCCAGGATGGGTTTGTGCTGCGCTATGACACCAGCAAGAGCAGCGATGGTCTGCCGGCAGGCGAAGGCGCATTCCTCGCCTGCTCTTTTTGGCTGGTCAGCAATCTGGCGCTCATCGGCCGTAAAGACGATGCGACTAAGCTCTTCGAACGCCTGCTGTCGCTGCGTAATGATCTGGGTCTGTTGGCTGAAGAATATGACATCGGACGGAAACGCCAGGTGGGTAACTTCCCTCAGGCCTTCTCTCACATCGCCCTGATCGGCGCAGCGTACGCGCTGGAAGACCAGGGACTGCAGAAGCGGCATCGGCCGAAATGATCTTCTTTGGCTACACTTTTATTCCAGTAACCACGGAGCATTCGCTCCTCGCTGGCAACTTCACTGTAAGTCACAAAGATCCGTTTGATCGATTGATTGCCGCGCAGGCTCATCTTGAAAGGATGAAGCTGTTGAGCGCCGACACAGCGTTCGACCAGTTCCCGGTCGAACGCGTCTGGTAACGCCCTACCCTCCCCCGCGATGCGTGCCCTCAGCCCTGTGAATGTGTTAGTGTCCGAAACGGCATCCTAAGACCGGGGGACAGAACCAACGATGGCGATCGCAGGCGGCGCAAAACAGGAATACACAGTCGAATCCGCAGGAAGCAACACCAGCCGGGCCCTTGCCATGGTCACCATGCTGTTCTTCATCTGGGGTTTTCTTACCTCGCTGAACGACATCCTGGTCCCCCATCTGCAGGACATTTTCAACCTCAGCTACTTCCAGTCCGGTCTCATACAGTTCGCTTTCTTTTCCGCGTATTTCCTGTTCTCCATTCCTGCCGGCAAGGTGGTTGAGACCATCGGTTACAAGAAGACCATGGTCGCCGGCCTACTGGTGATGGCCGCCAGTGCGTTCCTGTTTCTTCCCGCGTCGGCCGTTCCGTCTTACCCGTTCTTTCTTGGCGCCATGATCGTCCTGGCCGCCGGCGTCACTGCACTGCAGGTTGCCGCAAATCCCTACGTATCCGTCCTTGGACCGCCCAGCACTGCTTCGAGCCGGTTGAACCTGACCCAGGCATTCAACTCGCTCGGAACCACGCTCGCCCCGTTCTTCGGCAGCTACCTGATCCTGCGCGGCGTCGACCTCAGCCCGGAAACGCTCAAGACCTTCTCTCCTGCAAGACTGCTGGCGTATCACCAGCACGAAGCGTCCACGGTCCGTTTGCCCTACATCGGCATCGGTCTGACGCTCATCCTGGTCGCTGTCGCCATCGCTATCTTCAAGCTGCCGCGCATTCAAACCACCCAGGAGTTTCGTCCCATGGGCGATAGCAACAACCCCATGGGCAGTGTTCTACAGCATCGCAACCTGGTCCTGGGCGTGGCCGCAATCTTCCTGTATGTGGGCGCGGAAGTCGCAATTGGCAGCTATCTCATCAAGTACTTCGTCCAGCCGGACACAGGCAATCTCTCCATCAAGACCGCCGCCAATTACGTTGCCTTTTACTGGGGCGGAGCGATGATCGGCCGTTTCATCGGCGCCGGAGTACTGCAACGAGTCAAGGCCGGAACAGCGGTCGGCTTCGTCGCCATCGCAGCTTTTGTGCTGACGGTCATTTCCATCCTCAGCTTCGGCAGCCTCGCCGTGTGGAGCATCCTGCTGGTAGGTCTCTTCAACTCCATCATGTTCCCCAGCATCTTCACTCTCGGCATCGCCGGCCTGGGTCCGCTGACCGGCAAAGGCTCAGGCCTCCTGGTAATGGGCATCGTTGGCGGCGCGATCATTCCACTGGCCGAGGGCAAGGTTGCCGATATGATCGGTCTGCACCACGCCTTCATCATCCCCGCGCTCTGCTACATCTTCATTGCCTACTATGGCTTCATCGGTTCTCGCCCCACCGGCAGCCAGCAGAAGCTTGTACCGGTAGCTGACTAGGTCAATCGCTTCGTGACGAACGACGACCTGATCCGCGGCCGAACCACCCTCGGTGACTTCGAACTGACCATCCTCACCGATGGCTCGTATCTCCTTGATGGCGGCGCCATGTTCGGCGTTGTGCCGAAGACCATGTGGGAAAAGCGTGCCCCGGCAGACGCTCAAAACCGCATCCTGCTTGGCACCAACACCGTCGTCGTTCGCACCGGCAAACATACGATCGTCATCGAGACCGGCATAGGCAATAAGATCCCCGAGAAGCTCCGTGCCATCTTCGACGCCAAACAACTCCTGCCGCAAAGCTTCGCAGCCGCCGGCATCGGTCTGGACGAAGTCGATATCGTCATCAACTCTCATCTTCATTTCGATCATTGCGGCTGGAACACAACGCTGAACGATCGCAACGAAGTCATCCCGACCTTCCCCAACGCCCGCTACTTCGCGCATCGCGGTGAAGTTGAGCATGGACATCTTCAGCTCGATCGCGACGCTGTCAGCTATCGCAGCGCCAACTATGATCCGTTGATCGAAACCGGGCAGATGACGCTTGTCGACGGCGTCTCGGCCGACATCGTCCCCGGAATCTCCGTCGAGACTTATCCCGGCCATACCGACCAGACGCTCGCCATCATGATTGATTCAGAGGTAAAACGGGCCTGTTACATATCGGACCTGATCCCGACCAGCGCTCACCTCGATCCCACCTGGGTGATGGGCTACGATCTCGATCCCGTCCGCTGTATCGCGGAGCGCAAGCGCTTCTACCAGCGCGCCATTCCCGAACAATGGCTGGTGCTGTTTACGCACGATCACGCCCGGCCAATGGGATATGTCAGCCTCGGAGAAAAGAACAAGCCGGTCCTGCGTGAGTTACCTGGATAACTCCCAAAACTGATGGTTAATTGCCAGCGGCGGGATGCGGAGCCTGCTCCCGTGGCACCAGGATGATGTACGGCACCTTGGCATTGGAGAAGGCGTTGCGGGACAGCGAGTCCGCAAACGGCGGTGTGTGATCGCCCACAATGATGAAGACCGTTGGCCGTGCCAGTTTGGCCATGGCCAGTTGCGCAACGGAAGTCTGCACATTCGCCACCAGCTGATACCACGAGCACACGGCGGGCCGCGCCTGCAGCAGCGGGTCGATCGAGCAGGGTGCGCCATTTGTCATTGGCGATGGTACCGGCACCGGCAGATGCGAATTCAGGGTCACCCAGTAGAGGAAATTTGGCTGCGGCGCAGGTGTGCTCAGCCGGCCGCCGATCCACTTCGCGATAGCAGCATCGCAGATCCCCGGAAAGGCACCCGGGCAGGTGGGCAGGCCTTCGCTCGCAAAGTCGTCATGAAAGATCTGCTGTTTGAACCCTATGCGCGGCCACCAGTCCGAGCGCTTGAAGAAATGCCCATCCAGTCCATGCACGCCTATGTCGTGGTAGCCTTCAGCCGCCAGTCGTGACGGCAGGCAGGACTGCAGCGACTCTTTTGAAGCCGTCATGAGCTGAAACCCGATCCGGCTGCCGCACAGCTCGCGCCCCTCGCCGCCCATGGTCGGTCCGTAGAACGGGACCGTCCCCTGTTCCACGTTATATTTCGCGAGCACGTCCGGCTGTCCATAGGGGGCAACCAGCGCATCGCGAAGCGCCTGGTCGTTCGCCAGTCCCCAGGACTCGAGCAGCACCAGCACAACATTGGGCGCAGCCTCCGGACCAGTCCCGCGCAGGGCGCTTGCATCCTTCAGTCCAATGGCCGCGGCACTGCTCACAGGCGCGGTTGAGGCGTTGTAGGAGTGTTCGATCTCCGCCAGCGCCGCATCATGAAAGGCCAGCGTCATCAGCCGCACGTATGTGCGCCGCGACAAGCGCAGTTCCGCGAAGGCACTCAGCTTCCGCTCGTCTACAGGTGGTTCCAGCTTCATGGGATTTGGAATGTGCCCGTCGCGGCGCACCAGTGTCAGCAGGTCTGTCCCGGCACAGATGGCGATGAACGCGACCAGGCACACCGCGATCCGTGCACGAGCCCCGCGCCTGATTTTCGTCATCGGCAAAACGAAAGGAGTGGCAATCACCAGGAAAGTCAGAACATAGAGGCCAATCAGGATGATCAGCCGCTGGCCGTCCACCTTCCCCAGGTCGTCCAGGTTCGTCAGGCATTCCATGGGCGTGAGGAAATAAGTCTCACACACCGCACAGATCATGTCCGCGACAATGGTCAGAAACAGCAGCAGTGACGCAAGCAGGCGCGGCACAAAGAGTGCCACCAGGCCAATGAACGCATACTCCAGGCAGAACCAGCCATCATGAAAGAAGCCAAGAAAATGCTTGGCGTACCAGAAAGGAATGTTCGCCAGTACTGCGTAGAAGACCACGAAAAACAGCCAGTGCGTGCGGTCGGCGTGCTTCCAGGCAGTCGTCGCCGGTAAACTTTCGAGGCTAGTCAAGGTCGGCACGTCCCATGACGTCGCATGAACGTCTGCCGGTATTACCGCGGCCGCGGAGGCCTGTTTCTAGAAAGCGCGTAGTCTGTACATGGATCGTGAGTGGGTATACATCTGTCGCCACGTCGAATGGATGTGTCACAGTGAACAGGGAACACTGATGATTCGTTTCACCCTCCCGTCCCGGCGCGCCTTGATACGAAAGCCACTCCATCGCAGGAGAATATTGCTGGCATCGTGATGCAGACAACAGGAGCCCGAAAGCTCGTCCCATTTGCGATTACTCCCCTTGAATTCCAAGACAGAACGCGGCTGCAGATTGCTGCATCCATTAAAGGCAGTACACATCCGGAACCACCCCATCCCCGGAACACTTCCTTGGATGAGGACGTGTTTCTAACGCAAAGGTTTAGTCATAGCCGGGCAGCCCACGCGTAGCTGCCACTACTTGGGCGATGTTAACGGAATTGTCATCTGGTAACAAAATAAATGTTCGAAAATGGACAGGAGCCTCGATTTTGCGCCGAGACGGAAAGACCCGTTGAGTATTGATGTCAGTCGCCCCGGCCCATCGATGGTGGGCCGGTCGGCTCCACACCAGAACCCGGGTCAGCCACAGCCGGCCCAGCTCTGGCAGGGACGATGGCTCCAGCCGGCTCTGCTGCTGCTCAGTCTGCTCGCCGTCTTCAAAGGTCTACATCGGCCCGACCGATGGGGCGCGACGCAGATGGAGACCGACTACAGCGCCGGCTTCATCAAACGCGGCCTGTTTGGCCAGGTCCTGCGTTTCTGCCATATCAGCCACTACAACCAGATTGTCGTGCTGTCCTTCGCCTTCACGCTCTTGCTCGTCTTCGAGCTGGCCTTTATCGCCTTCCGACGGCTTGGCCAGGTGACCGGCTCTCCGTGGATAGGCGCCGTGATGATGACCAGCTTCGGTCTCACCTACCTGGTAAGCCTGTCAGGACACCTCGAAGTCTTCCAGGCGGTGATGGCGATCGCCGTTCTGACCATCCGGCGCACACGCTTCTTTCTGCCGGCAGCGATCGCCGCCAGTATCCTTGGCCTCTTCATTCACGAGTTGTTCCTGCTGGTCTTCGTTCCACTGTTCATCCTGCGCGCCCTGCTCGACATCTTCGACCCCACGGCTTTGGAGAATGACTTGGACAGCCGAGCCACCCTGCGCCGGGCATTAACATCCGGCAAGACCATCGGCCTGGCAGCGCTCTTCGCCATTCCGGTGGTGACCGCCCTGCTGATATCGGCGGCGCCGGCGCTGACTCCATCGAAAATCAGCCTCCTGCGCCTGTCGATGATTGCCCGCCTGGATTTCCCGCCCCGCGAGTGGCTTTTTGCCGTGTTTGCCCGCGGCATCAGAGACAACTTCCGCCTTATGGCGGACCTCGCACAGTCGACCCACTACTGGAATATGCAGATGGATTCACTCTGCCTGTTTGGTCCGGTGACGGCCTTCTTCATTGCCGTCAGCTTGCGCCAGGTCAGGCAGTGGTCGCAGCAGGGCGTTCGCATACTGTTAAGGGCCGTTGTCTGGGTCGCCTCGCTGTCTCCGTTATCGCTGCACCTGCAGGGCTTCGACAGTTTTCGCTTCAACTCTCTCGTTGCCCTTACATCTTTCCTGGTGATGGCGATCCTGATTATGAATCCCGGCCTACACGCTCATTCTCTCGGCGCGTCGCCAGTGATCCCTCCCGCCTGGACGGGTATGGCTGCGTTTCTGATTGCGCTTAACATGGGATCCGGTATCGGCCTGCTGGACAGTCAGCAGGTCCAGTTGTTTCCCCAGTTGGAGTCACTGCGCGACGGCTTGAACGATTGCCGGGACATCCTCCACCACCGGCCGCTGGCGCCACCCTACGAGCCGTGGCGGGAATGGAAGTGGGACCCGCTCCAGCCGAAGGTTTCCGGCTTCCAATGCCTCGGCAACTGCCCGCCGCCAGGGACGGCCATCGCTCCGCCTGCGGATAAAACGAACTAGCGCCGCAACGGCCCGGAGGAATGGCGAAGAATGTATCTCTCCTCGCTACTCTCTCTGCATCGCGTCAGCCTTTAAGTGCAGTCAGTAATGCCTGGCCGTTTGGTGAACCCAGACCGGTGCAGGCATCCCAGCCGGTACCGGCCGAAAAGTCTCCATTGTTGCCGCTGGTGATGTCGTAGAACGGACTTTCCCCGAATGCATAGATCTGCGGATTCAGGAAGCCGACTTTCCTGCCCAACTGCTGGTTCAGCAGCGCAACCAGTCCCGCCCACAGCGGCGCGACTGCACTGGTGCCGCCCACCACTTCCTGCGTCCCATCCACCAGGATGGTATAGCCGGATGCAGGAGAAGCATCCCCGGCGACATCGGGCACGCCGCGGCCACCGGTCGTCGCTGCTGTCCCGGTTCCCGAACCGCTGCCCGAGGTCCCCGTTCCACTGCCCGGCTTCTTTTTCCGGTGCTTTTTTGCGGCTTGCGTTTCGACTGCGGCGCCGGCGGACGCCTGTTCATCGGCCGGCGCAGGCACACCTGCGTTCGCCTGCCAGCTGGGCAAGGAAAAGACTGTGCTCACCCCGCCGCCTGTTGCACCGCCACCCGAGGCCTGGTCGTTCCAAACGACCTCTGACTGGCGCTGGCCATTGCTTGCTGTCAGCGCGGTGCCCCCGCAGGCCAGCACGTTTGGACTGGAAGCCGGGAAGTCGACATGATCGCCGGTTCCTCCGTCCGAAGAGCCCGAGTCGCCCGACGCCACCGTTATTGTGATGCCCAGCGCCGCCGCACCTGCGCAGGTCGAGTCCATACTGTTGATCGCGGTCTGAGTCCAGCTTGATTCCGAGCCGCCCCAGCTGATCGAAATCACACTGGGATTATTTGTCGTGTCGTGGATTGCGGTAGAGATCGCGTCCTGAAATCCCTGGTCGGTGTTAGTCGTGAAGTAGACGACAATCTTCGCGCCGGGCGCTACGCCGCCTGCCACTTCGATGTCCAGCAGCACCTCCCCATCTGCGCTGTCGGGAGTCGTCGGAGCGTTCGCGCCGCCATCGAGCAGCACATCTGTCACCGTCGGCGCAGTAATGCCGAGTGACTTGAAATAGTTAGTAATGTCAGCAGGTTTGTAACCGCCGCCAAGTTCAATGATGCCGATGGTCTGTCCCGCACCGTTCCCGGCCGTCGGAAAGTTGTATACCTGCGCGACCTGTGGCGGCGTAAACGTTCCGGAACTCGCCGCTGCAGCCGGCTTTACACGAAATTTGGGCGTAGCAATAGGCCGGTTATCAAGGCCAAGAACGGCTTCCACACAGCTCGACAATTCTTCCGGAACCTGCACCGCACTCGTAATCGCATGGAATTGCTTGCCCTGGTGCCGGCCGGCGGTGGCTTCGTAATCATTCAGCTCCACACCAAAAGCAGCGTTAAACGCAGCGACCGTGCCGCGCAATTCGACCCTGCGCCGCGCCGTACTGGACTTCTGTTCATCGACCTTCAGTCCATGTGCCTGCGCGAATGCCTTCACAGCGTCGAAGTCCTTCTGAGAGGCGCCATAGGTAGCGTCATACTCTTCATGCGACATCTGCCGGCCGCCCAGTGCCTCAATATCGAGCGGCCTCTGCCGATGAAGAATTACGGAAACGCGAATGTCGCGGTTGCCCGTCGCTTTGCCGATGTGGCTTGCATTCGGTACCGGTGGATGTTCGCTATCGGGAAGCAGGACAAGCTTCGGAGAGTTGGGGGACATGCGGGATTCTCCTTTAACTAAGAGAGATGCGGCTATGAAGGTAGCCGGTCA
Organism: uncultured Acetobacteraceae bacterium; assembly: GCA_964658655.1. GTDB lineage: Bacteria > Acidobacteriota > Terriglobia > Terriglobales > Acidobacteriaceae. Next base: position 14,393 of record CAZZZL010000065.1, read on the forward strand.
AAGAAATCTAGCCTGATCGCCGAGAAGAAGTTCGCGTCCTGCGGGCGTTACACTTTTGTCATCTTCAGCGATGTCGCACGAGCTGCTGTTTCTTACTCCGGCCGCAAACGTTACAGCGGAATATTCCCATGCTTCTTCGGAGGATTCTTATCTCTTTTTCCTTCGAGCATGGCCAGCGCGCGAATCAGTCGCGGCCGCGTCTCACTCGGCAGGATCACTGCATCCACATAGCCACGCTCGGCCGCGATATACGGGTTCGAAAACCGGTGGCGGAACTCGTCTGTTTTCTCTTTCCGCGCTGTCGCAAGCAGCTCCTGCCGCCGTTCTTCTGTCAGCGGACCCTCGCGCTCTTCCGCGTCCCGCAGACCCTGCTCCAGCTCGCGGCCGTAGACAATATTCACAGCGCCTTCGGGCCCCATTACGGCGATCTCCGCCGTCGGCCACGCCAGGTTCAGATCTGTGCGAATCTGCTTGGAACTCATCACGCAGTAAGCGCCGCCATAAGCCTTGCGCGTAATGACCGTCAGCTTCGGCACCGTCGCTTCCGCATACGCATACAGAAGCTTCGCGCCATGCCGGATGATTCCGCCATATTCCTGCTGTGTCCCTGGAAGAAAGCCCGGAACATCCTCGAGCGTGATCAGCGGAATATTGAAGGCATCGCAGAAACGCACGAAGCGCGCTGCTTTCACACTCGCGTCAATGTCGAGCACGCCTGCAAGATGCATGGGCTGGTTCGCCACGATGCCGACCGACCGGCCATCCATGCGCGCAAAACCGATGACGATATTTCGAGCGAAGTGGTCCTGCACCTCGAAGAAGTATCCGTCGTCTACCAGCCGAATGATCACGTCCTTGATGTCATACGGCTGGCTTGGCTCGCCCGGGATCATGGTGTCCAGCTCGGCATCCATTCGCTTCGGCGAATCATTCGTCACTCGTCGCGGCGGCTCTTCTAGGTTGTTCGAAGGGAGAAAGCTCATCAGTTCGCGCAGCATCGCCAGGCATTCGGCATCGTCATGCGCGACGAAGTGGGCGACCCCGGAAATCTCGCTGTGTGTGCCTGCCCCGCCCAGTTGCTCCTTCGTCACTTCTTCATGGGTAACAGTCTTGATGACGTCAGGACCGGTCACAAACATGTATGAAGTCTTGTCGACCATGAAGATGAAATCGGTGATAGCCGGCGAGTAGACAGCGCCGCCCGCACACGGCCCAAGGATGGCGGAAAGCTGCGGAACCACTCCCGACGCCAGCGTGTTCTGCAGAAAGATGTCCGCGTAGCCGGCCAGCGAAACCACGCCCTCTTGAATACGCGCACCACCACTGTCGTTGAGGCCGATGATGGGCGCGCCTACGCGCAGGGCCATCTCCATCAGCTTGATGATTTTCGCTGCATTGCTCTCTGAAAGCGATCCGCCGAAGACCGTGAAATCCTGCGCGAACACGAAAACCGTGCGGCTGTCGATCAGGCCGTAGCCGGTGACGATGCCGTCGCCCGGAATAGTCTTTTCGCCCATGCCGAAATCGGTGCAGCGATGGGTGACGAAGCGGTCTGTCTCTTCAAAAGTTCCTTCATCAAGAAGTAGTTCAACCCGCTCGCGCGCCGTCAGCTTACCGTCGCGCTTCTGGCGCTCGCGGCGCTCCAGCCCGCCGGCTTCGTCCACCAGCGCGTGGCGATCCCGCAATTCCTGCAGGTGGGTGGAAGGTGCCTTCGTCTGATGAGGGGCTGACTGCAAATCCGGCTTGGCCATTCCCACGGATTATAGAGTGCCGACCACAGGTCGAGGATTTTGCGACCGTACGCCGCTGGTTTTCATGCACATGGGCCGAGAAGACAGTCGGACACGGCCGTGGCTGCGACCATCAGCATGCTGACGACCCGGCGATTCAGATCACGCGCTTGCGAAAGATCGGGTCCTTCTCCTTGCAGGGCGAACATGCACCGCTCACCGCGCAAAATACCAGTACCCCGGCGCCGAGCGTGACAGCGACGGCCGGGACATACGATTCAAATTGCGAAAACATATGTGAAATGGCGGAAAAGTTGGCGGACAACATAGGCCTGTACCTCTGTAATTGCTTAGAGAAGAAATTAAATACGCAGGTTTTCTGCTCTACAAGAATCGCCTGTCTTGATACTTGACGCCAACCCTCGAAAGTGGAAGCGTCCGGTAATCACCCTCTATGGGCATAACACTAAGCCTTGCGGGAGGCATCTGCATAGGGCGAAAATAAGGGGAAGATGAACTTCAGTCTAAACCCGCCCAAACCGGTACATGCGGAGACTTTCACCGCCCATTCCGGGCCGCGGGTACGCTGGCTGTTCCTTGATCTCAACTCCTATTTTGCCTCCGTCGAACAGGAGTTGCAGCCCCTCCTCCGCGGTCGTCCCGTCGCCGTCGTCCCCGTCATGGCCGACACCACCTGCTGCATCGCGGCCAGCTACGAGGCAAAGGCCTTCGGCGTCAAAACCGGCACGCAGGTCGGTGAGGCTAAAAAGATGTGCCCCGGCCTGGTGCTGGTCGAGGCCCGCCACGAACTCTACGTCGAGTACCATCACCGCATCGTGCAGGCCGTCGAGCGTTACGTGCCGGTCGCCTCTGTCATGTCAATCGATGAAATGGCCTGCAAGCTCATCGGCCGCGAGCAGCCATTGCTGGCCGCGCTTGACCTGGCCCGTCGCATCAAGGCCGGCATCCGCGAGCATGCCGGCGCGACCCTGCGCTGCTCCATTGGCCTCGCGCCAAATCGATACCTTTCAAAGATCGCCTCGGACATGGAGAAGCCCGACGGCCTGGTTGCCCTCACACCGGACATCCTCGAAGCTGCCCTGCTGCAGCTTACGCCGCGTGATCTGCCCGGCATCGGCGCGCGCATGGACAAGCGTTTGCAGGATTGCGGCATTCGCACCATGGCGCAGCTTTACGCGCTCGATCGCGAAGCCATGAACAATGTCTGGGGTGGCATCGGCGGCGAGAAGCTTTACCACTGGCTGCGCGGAGAAGACTTCGAAGACGCCGAACTCGAACATCAGAAATCCATCGGCAACTCGCACGTACTGCCGCCGGAGATGCGCAACCCGGACGGGGCCTACGCTGTCGTCAGCAAGCTGCTGCACAAGACCGCCATGCGTTTGCGCAATGCTCATTTGTGGGCGACGAATATCCGCCTTACCATCAAGTTCGCTGTGCCCAATTCCTCGAAGAAGCATCTTTCCGGCATACCGCAGGCCGCGTGGTCGCAAAGCACGTCGCTGATTGAGTGCCAGGATAACCAGACGCTTATCGATGGCCTCAGGAAGCTCTGGGCCGCGCGCCCGCAGGATGCAGCTCACCAGAAGCCGTTCTTCGTCGGCGTGGGCCTCAGCAACCTGGTGCCGGACCACCTGCACACGCTCAGCCTTTTTTCCGGGCTCGAAGTCGAAGCGCGGCGTACCCGCCTGTCCAGCACCATGGACAGGATCAATGCCAAGCACGGCACCTCCATGCTGCACTTCGCCAGTATGCTGCCGGCCGGTTCAGCAGCGGCGACCAGGATTGCCTTCACCAGCATTCCCGACCTGTTCTAGACCAGGCTCTCAGGCACGCGCCTGCTTCTCTGCAAAGTCGCCAATGATCGGCAGCTTGTACCACTCGCCTCGGCTTGCCTTGAGGAGCGCAATCAGCCAGAACACGAATAGCAAAACTGAAATCACAAATTGAACGAGCAGGAAGAGCAGGTGGACGAACGGTATGAAATGCAGCATGATACCGAAGAACGTCGCGGCAAAGTGGAGCACGACCGCGGCTAGAAACAACCCGATGGATTGCCACGAGTGAAAGCGCACCAGCGGCATGCGGTTGTACGGCTCCAGCACCAGGAAGACAATCGCCGGAACGATCGTGATGTAGGCAATGGCGGCTGCGGCGTTCTCTGAGAGGCCGGGATTGACCGCCGTCGGCGGCATATTGCCGGGCTGCGGCGGTACGGCTGTGTAGCCCTGACCAGCCGAGCCGGGTATGTGGGTATATCCCGCACCCGCAGCTGGCGCCGAGTAGGCTGAGGCACCTGATCCAGGCACCGTAGAATAGCCGGACGCGGCCGCCGGTGCACCTGCGATCGATGCGCCGCAGTGCTTACAGAACGCGCTCTGCGGCTCGACTTCTTTACTGCATACAGGACATTGCACAGGTCTCTCCTGAAATGTGAAATTAGCCCGAACGCCGACGAGAGCGGATGCTTTGCAGACGCGCCTGGTAGGGGATCAGCGATGCCTGCGCACTCCCGGCATCACTTGATACCACATTGCCCGGCGACCGGCAAAGCTGAAAGATGACTTGGTTATAGATGTCAGCGAGAGCGCCGCTCCTCATCCATACATGCAACTTAGTTAAAAGTGCTTCAGCTCGATCGCAGCGGGGGTGGTTATCGTTCTCTGGTAAGCGGGCGGCGGAGTCCATCGGCAGGCAGGAAAAGCGAGATGACAGTGCCATGGCGGGCGATAGTCGTGTTGCTGCGCAGGCGCATTTGGCCATTATGCTTTTTTACGATGGCTTCAGAAATCCATAAGCCCAGCCCGATGCCCGTCTCCACTTTCGTCGAGATGAATGGTTCGAAGATGCGCTGCCGGATCGCTTCTGGAACGCCTGAGCCGGTATCGCCGATCACAACCCGCACGCCCGGCGTTTGGTCGCTACTCCATGCGTGAGCGTTCCTGATGCGAATCCTGATCCGCCCCTGGTCGCTGGTTGCATCCAGTGAGTTGCTCAGCAGGTTCGTGAATACCTGGCGCACATCGTCGCCCAGGCACCGTACGCTTGCACCTGCCTCGGCCTCGATCCGCACGGTCACCTGTTTCGACTTGAAGCGCGGGGCAAACAGGGCCAGCGCCGAGCGCATCAGGCTTCCGAGGTCCGCGTGTTCCGGAGACACGGATTGCTTGTGAAATTTCAGGCTCTGCGTGGTGATATGCGCTACCCGGGCCAGCTCCTGGTCTGCCATTTCGAGGAAGGCCCGGGTGGTGCTGTTGAGTGTCATATCCTGCAGTGCGAGATAGATGGAGTTCGTCACGGCTGCCAGTGGGTTGTTAATCTCGTGCGCGATACTCGCAGCCAGCCGGCCCGCGGTCGACAGCTTTTCAGACTGCCGCAGCGCTTCTTCCGCCAGCTTCTGATCGTGGATGTCGGTAATAGTGCCCAGCCAGCGATCAACTACCCCGTAATCATTGACCGTTGGCAGCGCCCGCGCGATGAAGTGCCGATAGACGCCGTCGTGACGACGCATCCGATACTCCTGCAGATATGGTTCCGCCGTCGACAGGCAATGCTGCCATTGTGCCGATGTGGCAGCCCGGTCCTCCGGATGCAGGTAGTCCTCAAACTGCAGTTCGACGATGCCGGCGGAAGGGATCCCGAGATATTTGAGGTAGCGCTGGTTGCAGAATAATTTCTGCCCTTTCGCGTCTGACGTCCAGATCATCTGCGGAAGACTTTCGGTCATTGTCCGGAAACGGATTTCGCTCTGCTGAACCTCTTCCGTCGCATTTTTTTCGGCCGTGATGTCAATGGCTGCGAGGATGGCGCTGACCGGTTTCCGGCTGGCTCCACCGCCTTCAAAAAAGACTTTCTTCCTTACCCGCAGCCAGCGCACTTCGCCCGACGGCCAGATCACGCGATGTTCCATGGCAAACCAGCCGATGCCTGTCGGATCGAGACACCCGGCGATCCGTCGCGACAGTTCTGCACGGTCCTCAGGATGAAACGTTGCGTGCACAGAACTGCGTGGCACTGCAATGGCATCGTCCCCCAGCCCGAACATTCTCGCTGCCTCGGCCGAGAGCGAATTCAGGCCAGTCGCGTAGTCGATGTCAGCCAGTGCCAGTGCCGCCACCTGCATGCCCAGGCGCTTGTGCTCCAGGGTGCGCCGCAGCGCCGCCTCCGCTTCGTGGCTTTCAGCCCTTCCCCCGATCGCGCCGCGCAATTCGGTGGCCTCGCGTTCGCGCTCCATGTCGTCATTGCGGCGTAATGCCAGGTCGCCCAGCTTCTGCGCTGTCACATCGACAGAAAAGCCCACCATACCTGCCGGGTTGCCTTCTCCGTCGCGCAGCAGTGACACCGAAAGATGGACATACAGGTAATCCCCGGAATGCGTGCGGTTGCGAACCTCTCCGCGGAAGGTGCCGGTGCTTAAAGCTGATGGCAACACCTGCTCACGCAGAATGTGCTTCTCATCCTCACTGTAGAAATTCGCAATATCCTGGCCAATCAGCTCTTCGGCGGTATACCCGTAGAGGTTGAGCGCCGCGCGATTGCAGCCGGTTACAATGCCTTCCAGGTCAGTCGCAATCACCGCATCGTGCATCTCGTCCAGCACGCTCGGCTGCAGAAACATCCAGTCAGCCAGATTTGTAACCGTCTTTGCTCTGTGTTCCTGGCCTGCGCCGGTCTTTTTGCTTTTTTCTGTCATGCGCGCTCACATTTCCGGGGCCCGAACCGTATTCAGGCGTTGCTGCGAGGATTGACTTGCGCTGCGGGGGCGGGCAATTCGAGTGGATCGAGCTTAGCAGGAGGTTGACCAATTGCAAGTCATCTACCGAACACTGCTGAAGACCCATGGTTCCGGGAGATCGCGCTAAGCTCTATTCCGAAAACGTCGTAGCACACGGCCGCCCTGCAATACACCGCCCTACAATAAGGCGTGGCCGCGGCTGACTCATCTTCACGCTCGCTTTCGGGGTATCGGGGACGTATCGCACCCTCGCCGACTGGCCTGCTGCATCTCGGCCATGCGAAGACTTTCCGGGTTGCCTATCAGCGTGCCATGGCCGCGAGCGGAACACTGGTGATGCGCAACGAAGATCTTGACCCGCAGCGTTCGCGCCTGCACTACGAGGCCGCGATGATCGAAGACCTCGAGTGGCTGGGCATCCGCTGGCAGGAAGGGCCGTCGGGAGCGCAGCATTACGAGCGCGGCTCGTTCGGGCCCTACGCCCAGAGTGAACGCTACGATCTTTACCGGGCTGAGTGGGAGCGTCTACGCGCCGGGGGCTGCATCTATCCCTGTCGCTGCTCTCGCCGCGAACTCGCCCGGGCAGCGGGTGCTCCCCATGAAGACGAGAACGGTGGTAACGAACTAGCTGCCCATGAGCATGACGACGAGCCGCTCTATCCCGGCACCTGCAGGCCGCCTGCCGGGTCGGTCAGCGAATCTTCATGCCCGGCGGGCTTGAACTGGCGCTTCCGGGTGACAGAGGGCGAACGCATCGAATTCACCGATGGCAATCTGGGCAAACGCTCGTATTTGGCCGGTAAGGATTTCGGAGACTTTCTCGTCTGGCGGCGCGATGGGGTGCCGGCCTACCAACTCGCCGTCGTCGTCGACGACGCGGCCATGCAGATTACGGAGGTTGTGCGCGGCGCTGACCTGCTCAAATCAACTGCGCGGCAGATACTGCTGAACCGGGCGCTCGGCTATGGCAATCCGGCGTGGTTCCACTGTGAGCTGATCCGGGACGAGCACGGCCAGCGCCTGGCAAAGCGACACGATGCGCTCAGCCTGCGCAGCCTTCGCGAACGCGGTGTCACCCCGGACGGCATACTGCGCCTCGCCGGCCTGACCAATCATTCATCATCCTGAGCAACATTGGCTCTTCTCGTGATGGCAGAGAAATTGTCATCCTGAGCGAGCGCAGTGAAGTCGAAGGATCTGCATTTCTCATCCGGCCAGTGACTTGGTTTCAGAAGTAATGCAGCAAATCAATCCCGACTCCTGTACTTGTCAACACAGGCCGAAACCAACATCGCCACCGCGAAACCTAACATGAAACCCGACGCAAATTCCCAACCGCGTCCATGCGGATGCGCCAGCCGTATCAACTGGCTGAGAACAAAAGCCAGCAAGCCGAAAACAACTTTTGGCCGGGATTTCACAATGCCGGGTATCAGTTCCATATCCGTTCTCCTGCAGCGCAATGGAGGTTGTCGTCCGCGAAAGGCAGAGGCGATATGCTGAGTATGCAGCCCAGCCATGTCCCAGGATTTTGCCCAGACCGTGAAACAGCAGGCGGACATTGTCCGTGTCATCGGCGAGTACGTGCGCCTGAAGAAGGCGGGCGCACAGAATTACTCAGGCCTGTGCCCGTTTCATGGCGAAAAGACGCCGTCCTTTTCTGTCCACGCCACGCGCCAGTTCTATCACTGCTTTGGCTGCGGCGTCTCCGGGGACGTCTTCTCATTCGTACAAAAGCTCGAAAACGTCAGCTTCCCTGAGGCCATCAAGATCGTGGCAGCCAAGTGCGGCATTGCGTTACCCAAACGCGAATTCAACTCGCCGGAAGAGGCTGCAGAGAGCCGTCAGCGATCGAAGCTTCTCGATCTGCATGAACGTGCGACGGTCTGGTTTGAAGAACAGCTGAGGTCACCGGAAGGTGCTGCCGCTCGCGAATATCTGACCGGCCGCGGCGTCTCCGCGGAGACGATCCAGAAGTTCCGTATCGGCTACGCGCCGGAGGGTTTTCAGGGGCTCAGAAACGTGCTGGAACGCGCAGAAACGGT
>CAZZZL010000066.1:0-21165 GCA_964658655.1 uncultured Acetobacteraceae bacterium
TCTATCACGACAGGGAGAACTCGGTCCATCTGGGCTGCGGCGATGTTCAGCCGTTCCGCTAGCTTGAATGAGTCCAGGGTGTCGATCGCGCTAAATACCTCGACCGCTTTGGCTGCTTTATTTGACTGCAGGTGACCGATCAGGTGAACGTCCGCGACGCTCTGAGCAGCGGCAGTCAATTCCAGTCGCTTTGCTTGCCACTCCTGTACGCGGTTTTCGCCTAGATGCGTCATTCCCAATGCCAACGCCTCTTCCACCAGGGCCGCTGTGTGCATCTTCGAGACGGCGATCAGCGTGATTTCTCCCCTGGCTCGGCCAGAGGCTTGGCAAGCCGCAGAGATCGATTCCTCGACGCGCGCATAGTTTTCAGCCAGCGGAGAGATGCTCATGCCTGGCGCGTGACGGTTAAAGCAATCCCGATCCTGGCTCTAGCGACCATGTTCTTCGAGGTATTTCTCGACCTCCAGAGCGGCCGCGCACCCGGAACCTGCTGCCGTGATCGCCTGTCGATATCTTCGATCCTGAACGTCTCCGCAGGCGAATACCCCCGGCACCCTGGTAAGGACGAAGTCATGCGTTTTCACATAACCATCATCGTCAAGGTCGATCAGGCCTTCAAACATTTTTGCGTTTGGCTCATGACCAATGCCTAGGAACATTCCGCTCACCGGCAGGGTGTACTCTTCGCCAGTTGCGTTTTTACGCAGCCGGAGACCAGTAACCTCTTTCACCTCAGTGCCAAGTACTTCAAGCACAGCTGTATTCGGGACGAACTCGATCTTCTCGTGAGCCCGAGCCCGCTCCAGCATAATCTGCGATGCGCGGAATTTGTCGCTGCGATGGATCAGATGGACCTTGGTCGCAAAGCGTGTCAGGAAGAGCGCCTCCTCCATGGCGGAATCACCCCCGCCTATGACTGCAATTTCCTTGCCTGAAAAAAAGAAGCCATCGCAGGTGGCGCAGGAACTGACGCCATGACCGATCAGCTCTTCTTCGCTCGGCAATCCGAGCCAACGGGCCGAGGCGCCGCTGGCAATGATGAGCGTTCGCGTCCTTACCGTGTCAGATCCAAGGTTGAGCACGAATGGCTGCTGCGACAAGTCCACTGAAGCCAGGTGAGCCATTTTGAAGTCGGCGCCAAACCGGGCCGCCTGTTTACGCATGTTTTCAATCAGTTCGGGGCCCTGGATCCCCTCAGGCCAACCAGGAAAGTTCTCGACGAGCGTCGTAATGGACAACTGCCCGCCAGGCTCATGTCCCTCAAGAACAAGTGGTTTGAGGTTAGCGCGTCCGCTGTAAATCGCCGCTGTAAGCCCGGCGCAACCGGACCCGAGAATCACCGTATCGCGAATGTCGTCTGCCATAGTCAGTCGTTTGATTCTACCGGGAACCTCCGCGATGCAGCCTATACTTTCCTGCTGTTCAGGGGACAAAACGTTGTCTTCGTAAGGCAAGTATCATTAACGAATGGCGAATTTAACGTTGGTTTACGGAATGCGACTCCTTCCTGCGGAAGAAGTGAAGAGTGTTGGCGAGGCACCTGTTCAACTTGCCAACGGAAACGAAGCGCACGTCACCATGCACGTCCTCGAGGGCTCGAGAGAACAGATCGAAGCCCAGCTGCGTCAGAGCATCGATGCTTTTTTTGACTTCTATCCCGAGATTTAGATTAGACCGAAGCCGGCCGGCGCGAACCAGGCTTCTGAAATTGTTTTCTTAGCTCGTTCCAAAATGGCCTGGCCGCTCTAACTCGGCGAGAGCCTGTTCTGTTTTGAAACCTCAAATTCATTGACTCCTCATTTTCCTGAAGAGAAGCAGGATTCCTCATGGCTTAATAAGGACGAAAGCGCCTTGCATGAGGTCATCCCGTGTTTTACAAGCTGCCAAGCATCGGTCGCAGACAGAACGAACGAGGAGTCCGGCCAGGCTCGCGGAAATTGCTATATCCGTCTTTCGTTTGGCATCGAAAACTGGCTGCCTGCAGCCTTCTTGGGCTCGCAAGCGCCGTTATAAATGGGCAGCAGGGCACCTCGGGCATGACCTCACACCTGCGGCTGCAGGATGCCACCCATAACCAGCTGCCGTTGTCATACCTGGTTGAGCATTCGGCCATCATTTTTGCCGGGCAGGTGATCGATACTGAGCGGAGTTACGCCCAAAGCTGGATCACGGTCCGATTCGACGTGACAACGGGTATTCGGGGCGCTCCTCCGGGAATCTTTGTGGCGAAGTTCATCGAAGATGGTCCAGGTTCATTTCCACTTCGCCCGGGCGAGCGCCTGGTCGCATTCCTGAATGCGCGAAATGCATACGGTCTTACCTCGTTCTTTGCGAAGAACTGTGGAATTTTCGAGCGTTCCGGAGCAGATCGCCTAGACCTTCGAAGACTGCAGCAATGTCCTGGCCCCGGTAAGATCCCGGCTATGCTGTCGCCGGCGCCTCTTAAGCTGTGCCCTGATCTTCAGACTCTAACGCCAGCGATACCGTACACAGTCGGTCTGGCGCCGAATGAGGAAAGACTTGCACCAAGCCAGCTTTTGAAGGTGTTGCCCGCCAGTTCGACCAGCATGGAGACAGGACAGTTTTTGTCGATGATCTCAGAGATAGCGCGCAGCCCGAGGTCCGAACCCTATGCCATCGATTGTCTCGACGCACCAGGCTTCCAGTAGCCTGTGCGAATTCTCATTGCAGTCCTGCTTTCGTGCTTCGTTATATCGGCTCATGCTGGCGGACCACGCTTTGTGGCCGGTAATTCCTACTTCGACCCGGGCATCGCCGGCCAACCCGTTTTGTGGAGCAATGGCCAGGTTGCTTACTTCGTCGACCAGGGTGATCTCAGCGCCAGTGTGACTAACGCGCTTGCATCGGAGACGGTCGCCGCCGCTGCCCAGGTGTGGAATGCTGTCCCTACATCAGGAGCATTCATTTCCAGTGGAGGAACGCTGGGAGAAGATGTTAGCGGCGGGAATGTGATTGCGACCGCGGCGGGCCTCGCCATGCCATCCGACATCATGCCAGGAGCTGTTTCCACCCCTGTAGCGGTTGTCTTTGACAGAGACGGATCGGTCATCGACGCTTTCTTCGGCCACGACGCCAGTGATCCGGACGATTGCAGGGATAATGGATCTATCCCAATCGTCGACAATCTCAGCACATCAGGCTCGATTGTTCACGCCCTGATACTTGTCAACGGCCGGTGTACGGGGAGCCCCGAGCAGCTGGAGCAGATTCGTTTTTATCTGATCCGTGCCTTCGGCCGTGTGCTTGGACTCGACTGGTCGCAGGCAAACGACGGCATCCTTAGTGGTCCAGGAGTACCCAGCTACCAGCAGTTGGAAGGCTGGCCAACCATGCGGCCGGTTGACCTTGATTGTGGCCAACTCAGTACTCAGTGCATTCCCAATCCACTGCAACTCCGTCCGGACGACGTCGCCTCCGTGAGCCGGCTTTACCCAGTTCGCGCAGGAAGCTTGCTTCAGCGTCCGGGGAAAATTGCAACGGCGCTCGCGACCATTTCCGTTCATGGAACGATCAGCTTTAGCAGCGGACAGGGGATGCAGGGCGTCAATGTCGTCGCCCGGCCAATTATCCCTGGCGTCGGTCTGCCTGACGATCGTTATCCAGTTACATCGGTCAGCGGGTTCGCCTTCGCAGGCGAGCAAGGCAGTCCCATAACGGGCTCTGGTTCGCAGTTCGGCTCGGTAGAGCCGGCAACCGAAGGCTTTTACGACCTTACAGGCATCATCTTGCCGGTTGGCGAAAGCCAGGCGGATTATCAACTTACGCTCGAACCGATAAATCCTCTCTACACTGGATGGGAGTCAGTAGGGCCATACAAGCTGGGCTCGCCATCCCCCTCCGGAACCATGCCGGCCATTACCATCCGCGGTCTTTCGGCAGGACAGTCGATCGAGCAGGACTTCACCATTTCTGACTCTGAGGATGACCTCCAGACTGGGAGCGGCGGCAGCCCGGCTGAGGCTTCCATAATTCCCTCAGGCGGCGAATGGCAATCCCGGATTGCCAGCGTTGGTCAGGCGAATTGGTTCACGATACCTGTTCAGGGCGGGCGTCATTTCACAATAGAGACGCAAGCGATCGACCAGACGTCTGCACCGACTGAAAGCAAGCTCCGAAGTGTACTTGGCATATGGAATGTGCTAGATCCAACCATTGGCTCGCCTGTAAATGCCACGATCGCTCCGTTTAACGGAGCACATGTCGGTGCAACGGGTTTGGGGGTCGACACTACGGCGGATGGCCAGCTCCTGCTTGGAATCGCTGACCAGCGGGGTGATGGCCGACCGGATTACGCTTTTCATGGCCGCCTGCTCTATGCTGGCACCGTCAGCCCGTCACGCCTCCCCCTCGCCGGAGGCTCGATCAACATCAACGGGTCGGGTTTTCGCCCTGGCATGGCTGTTTCCCTCGGCGGCATCATTAACGCGAGCATTACTAAAATCACGCCGACGACAATAGCCGCCGTGGTGCCAGCATCTTCCGGCTATACCGGCAGTCTTGACCTAGTTGTCGTGGATCCCGCTACGAATGGCATCGCCGCGATCGGGGGTGGTATCAGCTACGGAGATGCCTCCACCGACACACTTTCGATCTCGACAGCTTTGCCGCCAACGGTTTTTGAAGGAGTGACAAATCCCTTCACGGTGAGGGTGTTTGCCCCGGATCAGGTGACCCCGATCGGTGGCGTTCCTGTGTTCTTCTCCGTAATAGCGGGCTCTATCGGTATTACCGCGTGCAACAATCCTGTCTGCAGCGTTCTAACGACCGGAGATGGCTACGCCACAGTCCAGGCGACGGCTCTGGCTCCCGGGTTCACCAGGCTGCAGGCATATCTATCGAACGGCGCCGCGTTATACGCGGATATTACGGCCTTGTCCGAGCCAGTCATTGCAGCGCTCACCCTTCCGATTTTTCTTGCTCCAAATGTGTCCTGGCAATGGTCACCACAGGTACGGGTGTGGAATGGCCAGGCACCAGCTGTGAATGCTGCCGTCGCCTGGTCCGGAACAGGGCTGCTGGCGCCGGTTGTAGCGACCGGCGTGACAAACGCAGAAGGCACCTCCACGCTCGCCATCAGCCTAGGCCCGTGGCCTGCTGGAGCAATTGCGACACTGTCGGCCTGTGTTTTCAGCCTTGCTTCCTGCGTTAATCTCCCCGTATATACGGTCCATGCGGAAGCAGAAATCCTCAGACCCGTCAGCGGCAGCTCTCAGCAACTATTCACTGGCCAGCCGGTCGCACCGGTGGTGCTTCGCCTGATTGCGCCCGGGGGACAGCCTATTGCTGGCGGTACTGTGACTTTGACCGGGTCGATACGGGCCTGGACTGCAGCCTGCCAGCCTCCGAAAACCTGCACTCAAGGTCGAATTCTAGGCACGATCTCTCTTACTGGTACCAGTAACGGCGACGGCTCTGTCTCATTCCTGCCAGTCCCGGTCGCATCAGCGCCCGAGCATTTTACCGGCCTTGCATCAGCCGGACCATCTTCATCCGTGCCCCTCGATATTGAAATTCATCCTTAAAAGAGGCGTTCGACTCCCGCACGCCCCAAAAAGAGAGAGCGGCTTTCCTGTGTCCATGGGGCAAGCAATTGCATCTCTCGATAGAGAACTTATCTTCAGGAGCGTGTCATGGCGGAAATGACAACCACTACAGAAATCTCTCGCACGGTTCGGTCGACCTCCCGGCAGCGCCCCCGCGTCGTCATTCTTGGTGGTGGTTTCGCCGGAATTAGTGCTGCCAAGCAGCTCGGTGGCCAGGCCGTGGACGTTACGCTCATTGATCGCCGTAATCATCATGTTTTTCAGCCTCTGCTCTACCAGGTTGCGCTCGCTGTTTTATCACCTGCGGACATTGCCCAGCCGATCCGCGGCATTCTCAGCCACTACACAAACGTCGAAGTGCTGATGGATGAGGCAATCGGTTTCGATCTCGATCGCCAGATCGTCTTTCTCGGCAGCGAATCGGAGATAGAGTACGACTACCTGATTGTCGCTACCGGTGCCACACACTCTTATTTCGGCCATGATGACTGGGCTCATAGTGCTCCCGGCCTCAAAACTCTCGAAGATGCCACCGAGATTCGACGCCGCATCCTCCTGGCGTATGAACTGGCTGAGCGCGAGATGCTGGAGACCGGTGTGCATCCTGAACTCAACTTCGTCGTGATCGGCGGTGGTCCCACGGGCGTGGAGCTTGCCGGCGCTCTACGTGATATCTCGACCCTTTACCTGCGTGAAAACTTCCGCCATATCGATCCGGGCAAGAGCCGCGTACTGCTCATCGAAGCCGGTCCGACCATTCTGCCCTCCTATCCCGAGGATCTGCAGAAAATGGCTGTCGCCCAACTGCACGAACTGGGCGTCGAAATTCTCACAGGCGAGCAGGTGACAGACATTCAGCCCGGCTACGTGGTCGTAGGCGGCAAGCACGTGGATGCTGTTGTCACCCTGTGGGGCGCCGGTGTCGCGCCATCGCCACTAGGCAAACTTCTTGGCGTACCTGTCGACAAGAAGGGCAACGTAATGGTCGACCAGTTCCTCAACGTCGGCGGACATATGAATGTCTTCGTCTGTGGCGATCTGAGCCATGTGGAGCAGGACGGCAAACGCGTTCCCGGAGTCGCACAGCCCGCGATGCAAATGGGCACGCACGCTGCGAAGCTCATTCGTCTTGACCTCGATAATCGCCCCCGTGTGCCGTTCCGCTACTTCGACAAGGGGGATATGGCGACAATTGGGCGGCTCGCGGCCGTTGCCGACGTGAAATGGCCCTTCAAGGCCCATTGGGGTGGCGTAAAGGCGTGGATGACCTGGCTGGTGGTGCATCTGTGGTTCCTGGTCAGCTTCCGCAACCGCCTGCGCGTCATGGCCACCTGGGCATGGACATATGCCTTCTACCGGAGTGGCGCAAGACTCATCACCGGTAACCAGAACCTGCCTGGATGGGGGCTTCACAGTGGCGCACGACCGTTGCTGGCCAAGCCACCGTTGGACTACACGTCACCGCCAGTCGGGCCGCAGACGTCTCCCGATGAAGCATTGGATCACGGCGCGAAAGTTGATCCGGAAAATACCCCTGCACCCCAGGGACCCCTGCTTACTCCGACGGAGGCGGCGCAGTAAATTTCGTGTCGCAAGGCCGCTTGGAAGCGAGATAGGCTGCAGGGCCGGGAGCGATAGTTCAGAGCTCGTTCCAGGCTCGACCGATACGTAACCGCCAAAGCGAAAAGGTCCGGACCAGCGTCCGGACCTTTTCATTGAAGTGCATCCACCTTCAGGCTGTTACAGCCTGCTCGACTCGCACATTGACAGGTGTCAGCCAGCCGAAGCGATCAGCCCTGAGCCCATTCGCGATCCCGAAAAACTCCTCGGCCAACTGCTTGGTGATCGGGCCAGTTTCACCATCAGCCACAAGAATCTTGTCGACCGAGCGAATGGGCGAAACCTCTGCCGCCGTACCCGTAAAGAAGACTTCGTCCGCCAGGTACAGCATCTCGCGCGGCATCACCTGTTCGACGACTGGAATGCCGAAATGCCGTGCCAGGGTCAGCACGGAGTCACGCGTGATCCCTGCCAGCACTGAGTTCGCCAGCGGCGTCGTATACAGCACACCATTGCGCACGATGAACAGATTTTCGCCGGAACCTTCCGACAAATAGCCATTCACGTCCAGCGCAATACCCTCTGCATAGCCATGCATATCGGCTTCCATACGGATCAGCTGCGAATTCATATAGTTAGCGCCCGCCTTCGCGAGGGACGGCATGGTATTTGGCGCCAGGCGGTTCCAGGACGACACGCAAACATCGGCACCCTGCCCGACCGGCATGTATTTGCCCCAGGGGAAATTCGCCAGGTAGACCTCGATCGGCGAGCCTTTCGGACTGACGCCGATCTCTCCATAGCCGCGGAGGGCGATTGGCCGGATATAGCAGGGAGCGACGCCATTGGCTTCGACCAGTTCCACTACTGCGTTCGATAACTGGTCGAGCGAATAGGGAATTGGCATGCGGTAAATTTTTGCTGAATCCAGCAGTCTCTGCATGTGCTCCTGCAGGCGGAAGATCGCCGCGCCTTCGGGCTGCCCATAGCAGCGAATCCCCTCAAAAACCGAAGAGCCGTAATGGACCACGTGGCTCATCACATGCAGCTGCGCCTTTTCCCAGGGGATGAGGTTTCCGTTATGCCAGATTTTTGCAGTGGGCTGAATGGGCATTGCTCTTCCTTTCGCTTCTCAGGCGATTATAGCTGGTGGCTGCCGACGCCGACTTCAATTGCGATGCCCCGATGTCTGCGCCCGCCAAGGGTCGCCGGTGGACCCTGATCTACTCGAAACATTGCTCCTGCGCGAAGTAAAACCACCTGTGTCTTTTGCACCTGCCGTAGAGACGGGAGCTCAGACTATCGACTCCTGACCTGGACTGTTTCGTCACAAATCTCATCCACCCGTCCAACCAGCCAGTATCCGGCTGACTATTCCCGGCATTGCCAGCGGACATGGCATCATGGGTGAACGTGCCCACCACCTATACCGCCGACCAGTACGTCACCGACCTCCGCGCCATTCGTTGCCACCGGCTCGGCCACCGCCGAAACTTCGTTCTACCCGCCGCTAGACCGCCTCTTCAACGCCGTCGGCCAGACTCTGAAGCCACGCGTGCTTTTCTCGACGCAACTCCGCAACCAGGGCGCCGGTATGCCGGATGGCGGCCCGTTTCCTCAGCCTGCTCGCTCACCCAGGAACGCCGAACCACCGCTATTGCATAATCCGGAGCGCGGCGTCGTCGAGATCAAACCCGCAGGCTATGACTTGAATACTCTCGCGCAAAGCCAACAGACGCTCCGCTATCTGCGCCAATATGGCACGGTGCTCATCACCAACCTGCATGAGTTCCGGCTGCTCACCCTGCAGCCCGATGGCCAGCCGCGGACACTGGAACGCTATAAACTTGCCATCACCGCGGACGACCTCTGGTGCCGTCCCATCGATCCCAAGCATGACCAGCTTCTGCCTGACTTCCTCAAGCGCGTCATGCTCTACAAAGTGCCGCTCACCCAGCCGAAAGAGGTTGCGTGGCTGCTCGCCTCCTACGCCCGCGAAGCCCGGGCGCGCTCTGAAGACCATGACCTTCCCGCCTTCCATAACGTGAAGGTCGCGCTGGAAGAGTCCTCGGCATCCAGTTTGAAGGCGAAAAAGGCGAGCATTTCTTCCGCTCTACCCTTGTCCAGACCCTCTTCTACGGCATCTTTTCCGCCTGGGTACTCTGGCGTCATTCCTCCGAAGGCCGCCAGCCTAAAGCGGTCTTCAACTGGAAGCTTGCCGACGACTACCTTAAAGTCCCGGTCCTGCGGAAGCTCTTCCGTGAGGTCTCCGATCGCCATCACCTCAACACCATCCAACTCACGGAGATACTCGAGCTCGCCGGCGAAGCACTCAACCGCGTCCAGGGCAGTCTCTTCGACATCTTCCAGGGCGAGAAAGCCGTCGCCTACTTCTACGAGCCCTTCCTCGAAGCCTTCGACCCGCAGCTGCGCAAGGAGCTCGGCGTCTGGTACACCCCGCGTGAAATCGTCCAGTACATGGTCGAGCGCGTCGACCACCTGCTCCGCGCCGAGCTCAACCAGCCCGACGGCCTCGCCTCACCCGCCGTCCGCATCCTCGGTCCCTGCTGCGGCACCGGCGCCTATCTCACGGCCGTGCTTGACCGCATCCATCGAACCCTAATCGAGAAGGCTGGCGACGACACTGCACTCGTCCCCGCCCAACTCCGCACCGCTGCCCTCAATCGCGTCTTCGGCTTCGAGATCATGCCCGCGCCCTTCGTCATCGCCCACATGGAGATCGGCCGTCTCCTTGAAGAAGCCCACGCCCCGCTCAACGATGAGCAACGTGCCGGCATCTTCCTCACCAACGCCCTCACCGGCTGGATCCCTGCCGCGCATCCCAAGTCCATTTTTGTCGAAATGGAGCAGGAGCGCGAGGCTGCCGATGACATCAAGCAGCACGGCACCATCCTCGTCATCCTCGGCAACCCGCCCTATAACGGATACGCCGGTATCGCGAAGATCGAAGAAGAACGCGACCTTACCACCGCCTACCGTGCAGCCGTCGCAGGATTGCCCGCACCACAAGGCCAGGGTCTGAACGATCTCTACATCCGCTTCTTCCGCATTGCCGAACGCCGCATCGCCGCTAACACCGACGGCCAAGGCATCGTCTCCTTCATCTCCAACAGCGCCTGGCTTGATGGCCTCTCGCACACCACCATGCGCCATCACTACCTGCACGCGTTCAACCAGATCTGGATTGATAACCTTAACGGAGACAAATACAGGACCGGCAAGACCACGCCTGAAGGCCGACCTGATCCCAGCGCCTTCTCCACACCACAGAATCGTGAAGGCATCCAGGTCGGCACTGCCATTGCAAACCTGGTCCGCAATACAGCGCATCCGCACTCAACTCCGCAGATTCGCGACCTCTGGGGAACAACCAAGCTTGCCCAACTGTTGAGTGAAAGCCGCCGCGAAGCCACGCCCACCTTTAAATCGCTTACGACCATCCCAGCCCTCGGCAACCCCTTCGCCTACCGCGTGCATTCGACGGACTACACATTATGGCCGCGATTAATAGAGCTATTTCCTTTCTCGTCCACAGGAGTCACATCGAGTCGCGACCCTTTAGTCATCGACGTAGATAGGGAACGGCTAGAGGCACGCATAGCTGAATATCTCGGGGACCAAGCGGACGATCACATAAGGCTGAAAATGCCATCAGCCATGAAAGAGAGCGCACGCTTCAGCCCAACGGCGGTGCGTGCCCTGCTGAAAGCAAGAAAATTTCGTCAGTGGCAGATACTCCGCTATACGTACCGACCATTTGACCCTAGATGGATTTATTGGGAGCCGACAACAAAATTGCTGGACGAGAAACGGCGGGAATTCATCGCTAATGTAGCAGATAAGAATCTATGGATAGAAGCCCGTCAGCGAGAAGCGATTGACTCCTTTTCGCGTGGTACCGTCACGCGACAACTTGCGGACCATTTCGGAAATGGCCCGTCGAACTTTTTCCCTCAACACACTTTTCGAGAGTCAGGGCTTTATCATGATTCGACCTACACGCTAAACCTATCCGGGCCAGCGACCTCCTTTGCAGGGCGGATCGGCGCTGAGCCTGCTGACCTGTTCTTCCACGCCCTGGCCACCATGCACACCCCGCAATACCGCACCGAAAACGCCGGCGCCCTCCTGGGCGACTGGCCCCGCATCCCACTCCCCGCAACCGCTGAACTCCTCAACCACTCCGCCACCCTTGGTCGCCGTCTCGCCGATCTTCTCGACGCCGAATCCACCCTCAACCTCTCCGCCGAATGGTCCTTCCTCGCCGCACTCAAACTCCCCCAAAATCTCCCGCTCGAAGAAGCGCTGAAGCTCACCGCAGGCTGGGGCAGCCGCGGCCAGGGCAGCACGGTCATGCCGGGCCGCGGTCTCGTTAAAGTCCGCGACTGGACAGCGACGGAGCGCGACCGGCTCACCACTCTCGCCGCGGCCCAGTCGCTCACACTGGAAGAAGCGCTCGCGATCCTCGGTGCATCCTGCCTCGATATTTATCTCAACGGCACAGCCTTCTGGACCGGTGTCCCGGCCAACGTCTGGACCTACACCCTGGGCGGCTACTAGGTCCTCAAGAAGTGGCTCAGCTACCGCGAGCTCCCGCTCCTGCAACGCCCGCTCCACCCCGAAGAAGCCGCATGGTTTGCGCAGGTTGTTCGCCGCATCACGGCGATCCTTTTGATCGGCCCGAACCTCGATCGCAGCTACCAGGCCATCCTTCCCACCGCTACCGGCCTGCCGGCTGCGCGCTGAAGCCATTCGTGTTTTTCAATGAGCGCAGATACTGTCTCGCTTCTGCGATCTGGGGCTTTATTCAGTGAACTCCCAGCTTCATTTCCAGCAGCGCTTGCAGTATCGGGATCGGCAGCGGACCCTCGTCCAAAGCCGCGTCGTTGAAGGTCTTTAGATTGAAGCGCGCACCCTGTTCCTTCTGCACGCGTTCACGTAAATCAATCCACTGGTGATAGCCGACGTAGTACGTAATCAGCTGACCGGCCGTTAACTTCGCGCGGCGCAGCTTGCCTTGTGCTTCTGCCGGTGTCTGGAAGGCCTTCTGCTCCATCAGGTCGAGGGCCTGCTGGTCCGTCATATTACGGCTTTGCATACTGATGTCGAGAATCGCATTCGTGATCACACGCAGACGAATCTTCTGCACCATCAGTACGAAGCGCGGATCATGGTCTGCATACCCGGCGTCTTCCATTTCTTTCACGCCGTACTCGCCCCATCCTTCCGCATAGCTGCCGTTTGCGACCAGTGCCCGCAGCACCCTCCGTGCAACAGGCTGCAGATTATTCGCATGCTCGAACTGCGTGTAATGTCCGGGCAGGGCTTCATGCATCGTCAGGTATTGCAGCATCCAGTTGTTGTATTCACGCAGCTTGGATTCGGCCTTTTCTTTCGGCATCTTCGGATCGATCGGCGTCACCCAGTACTCGGCCTCGCCTGTTGGATCGAGCGCAGGCGCGGAATGAAATCCTGCAACGGAATATACGCCGCGTAGAAACTCCGGCGTCGGTACTATTTTCATATTGTCACGGCCGCTGATCGTTACCAGGTCTGTCTGCAAAATGAATGTGCGAATTCCTCCGGCGTCAGCACGAATCTTTTCAATCAACTGCCCGGGCTCAACATGGTCTTCGTTGATGCGTCCAATCACCTCGCCAATAATTCTATTTTGCAGCGCGTCGCCGGTCAGATCTTTCTGCTCACCGTGCTCCGGAAACCACTTCGTATGCAGTGGTAGTGCGATCGCATACATCTCCGCGCGTGTCTTCGCTAAATCAGATTCAGCAGACGCCAACACGCTGTCCGGCTTTATATCCGTACCCGGCCCCAGCGCATATTTGAAAATCTTCGCGTAGTCATCCGCACCCGTTCGCCATGTCCGAGTCTGCGGACGTTTTGCCAGGTCATCCTTTAACCATGCAGCATAAGATCGCAGCGCAGCATTCGCAGCCTTCGATGCCGCGTCGAAGCGCGGCCTCAGCTTCGATCCCGTCGCGATCATGCTGCCGACCTGGGTGATGACGCCGATGTCGCCGTCATTCTCTTCGAGTGCCGTATCGATGAAAACCGGATCAGCTTCCTTCAAATTGGACTTCGCCTCATCCAGTACCTTAGGTATCTGCTCCATGCGCGCCAGCACAAAGGTCAGCCGCTGTTCTTCGGTTCCGTTAGTCGAGGTCAGCGGAAAGAACAATCCCGAGCCGATCATCTCCACATAATCCTGTGGATGGTACTTGTAGGACTGCAATATATCCAGCTGAAACAGGCTCGACTGAATGTTGTCTATCAGCAGCGCCAGGTCGGCAGCATCTTCCGCAGATGCTGCATTCGAATGCGCGAAGCATGCCTCACCTTTCTTCAGCAACTCTCGCTGCGCGGCAAGGGTCGAAGCACTGGCGTCATCAAGCTCGGCATCGAGTTGAGTGTTTTGGTCGCCGTGATAACCGGCCTGGGTCGCTTCGACCGGCTGGTATTTCAAGCCTGCAAGCAGGAAGCGATTCGCCTTGTCGGGGAATGCCTCACCAGCGACGGCATTGCACCGAAACGAAACAGCAGGAGGCTGCGCGAAGGCGGCATTCAGGCCCGCAAAACTTCCCAGCGTAAGTGCCCAAAGCGCAATCGAACGAGCAGTCAACATGCCAGCAACAATACCACGATCCCTTGTTCCATCCCTGCCACGCGGGCAGTTTACGAACGAGTCACGTCGACGGAGATCTTGCCGGACACACAAGAGCCTTTCGACGGACAGATGACACCTATTGCAATGCCATAGGAGATATGTCAGTATTCCTATGGCATTGCAATAGGGGATGAAATGGATGGGCGACAAGACTGACGTCTGGCAGGGAACACTGGCCTTGATGGTGCTTAAAACGCTGGAGGCGATGGGACCTCTGCATGGCTATGGTATTGCGCGCCGCATCGAGCAGACCAGTGGCGATCTGCTCGTCCTTAACTACGGCACCCTCTACCCGGCGCTGCTCAAGCTTGAACAGGAAGGCGCAATCGCGTCTGAATGGGGACTTTCCGAGAACAATCGCAAGGCCAAATTCTACAAACTGACACGCGCAGGCAGGAAGCAGTTGCAGAAGGAAGCAAGCAGCTGGGAGCAGACGACGGCCATTCTCGCGCGATTCCTTGCACCGGCGGAGGAAGCATGATTGGCTACCTTCGTTCTGTAACAGTTCGTCTGCGTGGTCTATTGAAGCGGCGAGAGGGAATCGATGCCGAGCTTGCCAGCCATCTCGAACTGCATATTGAAGACAACGTCCGCGCCGGCATGGCCCCTGAAGAAGCACGGCGTCAGGCATTGATGAAACTCGGCGGCATCGATCAGACGCGTCAGGCATGGCGTGATCGAAGCACCGTTCCATGGATTGAATCGCTGCTGCAGGACGCGCGATTCGCGACCCGCCAGCTTCGTCAAAATCCCGGCTTCGCAATCATTGCCGTCCTGGTGCTCAGCCTGGGCATCGCCGCCAGCACTGCCATCTTCAGCTTTGTTGACGCGGCGCTGATCAAGCCGCTTCCTTATGCAGACCCGAATCGACTTGTTGCCGTGACCGAGCAGATTGCACTGATCGGCCGTGCCAACATCTCCTATCCTGATTTTGTGGATTGGAAGCGCATGAACACTGCCTTTCAATCCTTCAGTGTCTTCACCGGCAATGGTTCTTTGCTCACTACTGATAACGAAACAGTGATGGTATCCGGCGCACGGGTGAGCGATAGTTTTTTTCGCACGCTTGGCATCAAGCCTATGCTGGGCCGGGATTTTTATCCGGGAGAGGATGTTGCCGGAGGTCCGAATAACGTCATCATCACTTATGCTTGCTGGCAGAAGCGATTTGCAGGTCGTAAGGACATTATTGGCCACGCGATCACCCTGAGCGGCTTAACCTACACCGTCGTCGGCGTTCTTCCGAAAAACTTTCAATTTGCCCCTCGTGGTCATGCGGAATTCTGGTATCCGCTGCAGGCTTCGGGCGAGTGCGCTGCGCGCCGCAGCTGCCATAACCTGGATGGCATTGCGCGATTGAGGGATGGCGTAACGGTACAGGCCGCGCGTGCACAGATGCAGGCCATCGCAACGCAATTGGAGAAGCAATATCCCGGCGACAATCGCGGTCAGGGAGCAAGTGTCGAACCGCTCACTGAATTAATCGTGGGCGACATTCGCCCGATTCTTGAAACGCTTTTCGCAGGCGCGGGTCTGCTGCTCATCATTGCCTGTACCAATGTCGCCAGTCTTCTGCTTGTGCGATCCGAGGGTCGGCGACGTGAGTTTGCCGTCCGTGGCGCGCTGGGTGCATCTCGCTTTCGGCTCGTGCGCCAATTCGTGACAGAAGGAGCGATTATCGTAGCTGCAGCTGTTCCTATAGGCCTAGGAGCAGCGTACGCCATGATGCAAGCACTTACGCGCATGGTGCCGGAAGAGATGATCGTGGGCATGCCGTTCCTCCGCGGGCTTTCGATCAACGGACATTCACTTTTGTTTGTTGTCGCAATCGCGTTGCTTAGCCTGGCTCTATTTTCGCTGACACCGATATTCCGTATGCCGTCGACGCAACTGCGTGACGGGTTGGCCGAGGGTGCGCGCGGCAGTGCAGGAGTTGCCTGGCGACGTCTCGGCTCACATTTCGTCGTGGTCGAGCTCGCGATTGCGGTTGTGCTTCTGGTAGGCGCCGGCCTGCTGGCCAAGAGCTTCTACCGACTTCTCCACGTAGATTTGAACTTTCAGCCGGACCATCTTGCGACACTTTCCATCGCACTCAACGAACACACCTACACGAATGGCGATCAATTGGCTGCGGTCACCAGGCACATCCTTGAAAATTTTCAAGCCGTGCCGGGAGTGCAGTCCGTAGCTATCACCAGTCTTCTTCCCGTCACCACAAATGGCAATACGGACTGGATCCGTTTCGTAGGCAGGCCTTATGATGGCAAACACATCGAGGTCCCGGAGAGGGACGTTAGTGCCGGCTATTTTTCAACGCTTCATACGCGTCTCGTTCGGGGCCGTTTCTTTACGGACGAGGACACGACTTCAAGGCCTCTGGTTACGATCATCAACACTTCGCTGGCGAAAAAATATTTTCCAGGGCAGGATCCCATAGGTCAGCAATTCGGAGGTGTAACCCTCGACCCGAAATCAATCAAGCAGATTGTTGGCGTAGTAGACGATCTGAAAGAGGGGCCACTCGACTCTGAGATCGTCCCCACCGTTTACTACCCCATGGCACAGAATAACGACAGCTTCTACTCGGTTGTGGTCCGCACCACGCAGTCCGAAGAGGCCGTGCTGCCAACTCTCGTCGCAAGCGTGCGCCAGGTGGACAAGGGAATCGGTGTGAGCGACGAAGTCAGCATGGCTGCGCGCATCAATGACTCGCAGACTGCTTATCTCCATCGTTCATCGGCTCGCATCGTGACGGGCTTTGCCGTGCTTGCCCTGCTCCTTAGCACCGTCGGGCTCTATGGAGTCATTGCGTATTCGGTAAGTCAACGGGAGCGCGAAATAGGTGTTCGTATGGCGCTCGGCGCGCAGCGCTCTTCCGTCTATCGTCTCGTTCTGTCGGAAGCCGGAAAGCTTGCAGCGTGGGGGATTGCGGCAGGCATTGTCGCGTCACTCGCAACGGCGACTCTACTACGCAGCCTGCTCTTCGGGGTACAGACCTGGGACATTGGCATCCTTTGCGCGGTCTCCGCCCTGCTCGCCGCGTCCGCACTGCTCGCGAGTTATCTGCCAGCGCGCCGCGCCGCTTCCATTCAGCCCGTAATTGCGCTACGCGCAGAGTGAAAGTGTTGGATGGTGCATCAGGCACAACACGGCGGATAGCAAGAAACAGGCGACCAACGGGAGCTAGGCGGCAAAGCCGCAGTCGCCCGGATGGCAGATCCTAGACGTTGAATTTGAAGAACAGTATGTCGCCGTCTTTCACAACATATTCTTTGCCTTCTGAACGCAGCAGGCCTTTTTCTTTCACGGCTTGTTCACTGCCCAGCGCGAACAGGTCATCGGAGTGATACGCATCGGCCTTGATAAAGCCGCGCTCGAAGTCAGAGTGAATCACGCCTGCCGCACCGGGCGCTTTGGTTCCTCGAATGATCGTCCACGCACGCACTTCCTGAACGCCTGCCGTGAAATACGTGATCAGGTTCAGCAGCTTGTAGGCCGAGTGGATCAGGCGATTCAGCCCTGGCTCTTCCAGTCCCATTTCCGCCAGAAACTCCTTGCGCTCTTCCGGCTCCAGCTGCGCAATGTCAGCTTCCATCGCACCGCTGATGCGCACCACCTGGCTGCCATCTTCTTTCGCTCGCTTTTCTACAGCAGCGGTCCATTCGTTGCCCGTCAGCAGGCCTGCTTCATCCACATTCGCGACATACAGCATCGGCTTCGCAGTGATCAGGTGCAGGTCGCGCGCCGACACCTGCTCATCCTCATTCAACTCGACTGTGCGCGCCGGTCGTCCTGCCTGCACAGCTTCGAGCAGCTTTTCGAGGCCGGAAAACTCCGCCTTGACCTTGGCATCGGTCGTGGTCTTTGCAGCCTTCTGCACCTTGGCAAAACGCTTTTCGAGCGTGTCGAGATCAGCCAGCAGCAGTTCCGTATTGATCACGTCGATGTCATGCAGCGGGTTGACACCGCCAGCCACGTGGATCACGTTCGGATCCGCAAAGCACCGGACCACGTGTATGACAGCGTCTGTCGAGCGAATATGGCCGAGAAACTGGTTGCCGAGCCCTTCGCCCTTGCTCGCCCCCTCCACCAGTCCGGCGATGTCGATAAACTCCATCGTCGTCGGCACGGTGCGGTTCGGCTTCACAAACTCCGTAATCTTGTCCAGGCGCGTATCCGGCACTGTCACCACGCCGACATTGGGGTCAATGGTGCAGAAGGGGTAATTCGCGGCCACTGCTTTGGCCGACGTAAGTGCGTTGAAAATAGTACTTTTGCCAACATTCGGCAGTCCGACAATTCCACAATTCAAAGGCATAGCCTCTATTATGCCGGGTCGAGTGGTGGTCGAGCGAAGACCTGCCTCCGGCGACGCAGGGCCCGCTGGAGGCATAGCCTCTATGCTGATTCCATGGCCACGCTGCAAAAACAATTCGGGCAGATGGATATTTACCTCTTTGACCAGCTGCTGAAGGGCCGCATTGCTCCGGGCATGCGTGTACTCGACGCGGGCTGCGGCTACGGTCGCAACCTGGTTTACCTATTACGCGAACACTACGAGGTATTTGGCGTGGACGCCGATCCTGACGCCGTCGCAGCCGTTCGTGGCCTCGCAGCCGGGCTGCATCCCGCCCTGCCGGCGGGAAATTTCCGCGTGGAGATGGTTGAAGCCATGTCGTTTCCCGACAATGTCTTTGACGTCGTGCTGAGCAATACTGTGCTGCACTTCTCTCGAGACGAGGCCCATTTCAGGACAATGGTGGCCGAGATGTGGCGTGTTTTGCGGCCGGGAAGCGTCTTTTTCTGCCGACTGGCATCTATCATTGGAACAAGCGGTCCGGGTTTGCCTCACCAGCACCTTGGTGGGCGACGTTACTTGTCCCCGGACGGCGCAGAACGATTTGCCGTCGACGAAGCATTGTTGATGTCAATCACCGCGCAAATGGGCGGACAACTCCTCGATCCCTTGAAGACTACCCTGGTGCAGCAGCAGCGCTGTATGACAACCTGGGTCGTTCGAAAGAACGATATTTGACGGATCGCGATTACATCTGCGCAGCTCATTATCACTACGGCCGATACGCATTCTTTATCGTGAAAACGGCCCGAAAAGGGCTGCTATCGCGCTGCCGATCCATGGATGACTGCTACCATCCCTGCTTGAAAGAGAGCGCCGCCACTGGCGAACGCTCACCATCGAAAGAGAGATTGTGAAATGATTCTGCTTTACGGCCAGGCTGCTACTGTCGCCCTGAATACCTTGCACTCGAGCTATGTGACCTTCCTTCTGGTCGCGCTCAGTTCCATCTTCTTCCTGGTGGATCCCTTCGCTGCCATCGGGACATTTCTCGCCATCACGTCGAATCTCGACGCCCCTCGCAGAAAGCTCATGGCCCGCAAGGCGTCCATCACCTGCTTCATCGTGCTGACGACGTTTGCGCTGGTCGGTAAATTCATCTTTCGCATGTTCGGGATAACCCTGCCGGCTTTTGAGATTGCCGGCGGCTTGATCCTGCTGTTGATTGGTCTGGATATGCTGCAGGCCAAGCGATCTGCCACTCAGGAAGCCTCGGGTGACGCGGAAGAAGCAACCGAGAAGGAAGACGTCGGCATTGTTCCACTGGGAATTCCCATGCTGGCCGGTCCAGGGGCAATTTCGAGCGTGATGGTGTTAGTCGGCCAGGCTGCAAAGCTATGGGAAGTGGCCACCATCGTGGCTGTCATTGGCTTTACGGCCTGGATCAGCTATTGGGTGCTTGCCAGTGCGGACCGGGTGCGCAGGTTCATGGGCGAAACGGGAATCAGGATTCTCGTGCGCATCATGGGGCTTCTGCTGGTTGCGCTAGCCGTGCAGTTCTTCGTCAATGGACTGACTGACCTTGGCGTGATCGCCCGATAGGCTCGGAAATACTTCTATCAGGGCCGATATGCATGTAGAAAAATGCAACAGCAGCAGACATATTTGGCAGTAACAGGGTGCCATTGGCGTGGCCTGGAGCGGAATTTCAACAGGGAAATGCCCTTTTCAACAGCCTCGCGCCTTGCATCGGCGCCCATCGGTTGCTAGTATCCAACAAGTCGCAACGGTATGCAGACAGTCGCCGAGAAGGCACAACAAGCAAAACGTGGACGGCTAGAAGCAAAGAAACAAACTTGAGGCTTGCAATTGTTAAAGTCTCCTGCTAATGTGGTTAAGTTGTCTTAAACGAAGTGGGATGTACAGCTGATAGCCACCAGGCGAAAAGCTTGTGAGTATAAGAAGGCTGAAGCGACGTGAGACTGGGCCTAAGGCCTCAATCAAACGAAACCCCTTTGCAAGTCGGAGGATTTCCTCCTCGAGCCAAATGCGCTCGACTGCGGTTTTGCCATTGCAGTGACTATCTTTCAGAGTTTAGTGCAGGGCGCCTGTTGAGACACACAGGCTGGTTCGTAGTGGGCGATTGAGCCTCTCGAGTCAACTCAAACTTCGCCACCTTGCCGCACTTGGCGGATCAAGCGAAAGAAGTTGAACGTTGACAGGAACCAGAAACTTCTGTAGTTTTGGGAAGTGCGCCAAAAGTGATTGCGCGGCGCTGTGAACAGCGATGCCAACACTGAAGCACCACAAGTTCGGGGACGTGCGGTAGAAATACTGCGCTCTTCGATCCAAAGAGAAACCGCTTAGGCGGAACTTCTTCAAGGATCTTTGAAAATCAGGTTGAACGTGCCAGTCGTGAGAATGTAGGAAGTTGGTTTGAACATTCTCACAAGGTAAGTGCTTACCGAGCTCCACGGCTTATGTCGTGGAATGGTAAGCCGGTTCATTCCGTCGACCTCCGTCGACCTGGATGAACCAAACAGTTTCAAACGAGAGTTTGATCCTGGCTCAGAATCAACGCTGGCGGCGTGCCTAACACATGCAAGTCGCACGAGAAAGGGGCTTCGGCCCTGAGTAAAGTGGCGCACGGGTGAGTAACACGTGACTAATCTACCCTCGAGTGGGGAATAACCTAGGGAAACCTGGGCTAATACCGCATAACACTTACGAGTCAAAGCAGCAATGCGCTTGGAGAGGAGTTCGCGGCAGATTAGTTAGTTGGCGGGGTAATGGCCCACCAAGACGATGATCTGTATCCGGCCTGAGAGGGCGCACGGACACACTGGAACTGAAACACGGTCCAGACTCCTACGGGAGGCAGCAGTGGGGAATTTTGCGCAATGGGGGAAACCCTGACGCAGCAACGCCGCGTGGAGGATGAAGTCCCTTGGGACGTAAACTCCTTTCGATCGGGACGATTATGACTGTACCGGAAGAAGAAGCCCCGGCTAACTTCGTGCCAGCAGCCGCGGTAATACGAG
>CAZZZL010000067.1:0-11877 GCA_964658655.1 uncultured Acetobacteraceae bacterium
ATGTTCTTCGGCATGATGTCTTCGGCAAGATCCGGAGCGAGCTTCTGGCGCCGCATGCGATTGCGCAGGGCAATCGCTACTGCACGCTTCGCGGCCTTCTGACCAACAACGTACTTATCCAGCTCCGCCACAATCTGCCGCGGCGTCAACTCATCGAGAGCCAGTTCCTGGTCTTCAGCAATTCCAGGTAAATAAATAGCCATAATGTGCGGCTCCTTTCGAGCCATGCGTGCAAGTGTCGAAGAGGGTCTCGGACGGGCCCTGAGCGGGCAGCGATACCCGCCGCATGGGCGTCGCTTTAAAACTGAGGGAAGTAGTACCTCCCTCTGTTTTAAATATGCCCGTGTGGCAAATACCGCCCGACGCGCAGGCACCGCCGGAGGCAGGCTCGGACATCATGCAGTCAATTCTTCGATTGTGATCTGGTCATTGGTGTAGATACAGATTTGCCCGGCGATGCGAATTGATTTTTCAGCGATATCGCGGGCCGGCAGTTCCGAGTTCTGGATGAGGGCGCGTGCCGCGGCCAGGGCATAGGAGCCGCCGCTGCCGATAGCGGCAATGCCTTCGTCGGGCTCGATCACGTCGCCGGAGCCGCTGATCAGAAAAGTCTGCCCTGGATCGGCAACGACCAGCAGGGCTTCAAGATTGCGCAGCATTTTATCGGTACGCCAGTCCTTCGCGAGTTCAACAGCGGATCGTCCGAGGTTGCCGGCGTACTGTTCCAGCTTGTTTTCAAATCTGCTGAAGAGCGAGAAGGCGTCGGCCGTTGAGCCGGCGAATCCGGCAAGAATCTTGTTCTGGTACAGGCGACGGATCTTTCGCGCGGAATGCTTGATGACCGCGTCGCCGAGAGTCACCTGGCCGTCTGCGGCCATGACGACGCTGTTGCCGCGACGCACGCAGATGACGGTAGTCGAACGGATGCGCTGGCGGCCGGGCTGGTCTGGTGGGAATGTCAGGAGTGGATTGTCCGGTGCCGCAGGTCTGACTTTCGACTCGCTGCGGACGGAGGAGAGCGTTCCATTTTTCATGCTTTCTTTAAGTATAACGCAGTAAAAACAGGGTCCCGCGAGGCGTAGCAACGGCTCTTTAGCACTTGGGCCACACCTCATTCAGGCTGATTCTGACTGCGTATGGCATTGCACTCATGGGTAGGGAAATGCCCTTTTCGATACTCCCGTTCGCCGGATTGCTGCGCTATCCTGTGGGTGCATTGAAACGGCAGACACCCCGGGAGCAACCATGTACGGCTTACCCTTGCGCGGATTTAACGTGTTCAGCACGATTGCCGGCGTCAGCGCCCTGCTGGCAGGCATCGCGGTGATGGTGTTGAGCCGCAAGGAAGAAAGCGCGGATGAACTCGAGCGCGAACGCCGCAAGGCCCTGGTAAAAAGCGGCCGCATTATCGATGCAACGGTCATCGATATCTCCGATCTGACGCCGGAAGAGATAGGCCGGCCGATGGGTATGCAGCTGATTCTGTACAAATATGAGATTTCCGGTGTCATTTATGAAGCATCCCAGGATGTAACCCTGCTCAAGAACCTGGTCAATATCTATGACTGCCGGCTCGGCTTTCCGGCATCGGTCCGTTATGATCCCCACCATCCGACGAATAGCATTATCATCGCGGAAAGCTGGAGTGGGCTGCGCGACACGGCCAATTCAGTACCTATTCATCCTGTCCGGCGCATCGCCCGCACCGCGATCCGATAGGTGCAGAATCCCATCCCTCAATCGCCGTCAGTCATCGAAGGCGAGTCGTACGAGTAAACCATCCTGATAGCCCGCATCCAGCCGGGTCAACCGACTGGTTTGTCTGGCTATGAAACGCCACGTAGACTAAGCGCAATGCATACGCATGACCACGGGCCGACGACGGGAAAGACGCAACGCATCCTACGCTTTTCTCTGCTCGCGACACTGGGCTATGTGCTGCTCACTTTTTTCGCCGGACTGCGCGCTCACTCGCTGGCGCTTATCTCGGAATCCGGCCACAACGTCTCTGACTTTCTGGCGCTGTTGCTGTCATTCATTGCGGTCTATTTTCAGACCAGGCCGGCGACGGATGAGAAGACATTCGGCTACCAGAGGGCCGGCGTACTTGCGGCGTTTCTCAATGCGCTGACCCTGGTTGTCATTTCGGTTTGGATCGGCATCGAAGCGGTTCATCGCTTCGGGCAGCCCGTAAGCGTCCAGCCGAGGCTGATGATGATTGTCGCGGCCTGTGGACTGGCGATGAACGGCACCATCGCTCTGCTGCTCTCCAAGGCCGGCGATGACGTGAACATTCGCAGCGTCTTTATCCACATGCTGGGAGATGCGCTTTCGACAGCCGCGGTGATTGTCGGCGGTCTTGCGATTCTCTTCACAGGTCAGAACTGGATTGATCCGGCACTGTCCCTTCTTATCGCCGCGCTCATGCTGTGGAGTTCGATCGCGATCGTCCGCGAGACGCTTAATATTCTGCTGGAAGGCACGCCGCGCGATGTCTCGCTGCCGGCTATTCGTATCTCTCTGCAGGAGATCAGCGGCGTCGAGAATGTGCACGATCTGCACGTGTGGTCGCTTGGTTCACAGACACGCGCGCTGGCGACTCACGTCACGATTGCGGATATTCCAACATCTGAAACCAGCCGCATTCTGACAGAGATCAATGCGACGTTGCGCAAGCGCTTTCGTATCCACCACACGACCATCCAATTCGAAAACTCGGATTGCGAAGTGGCCCACGGCTGTGCGATGCCGGTCGAGACTATCAGTGCGCATAGTCACCATGGACACTCGCACGATCACTCCCATGATGGGCACAGCCACTAGCTTCCGGGTGCTTCAGGGAGAAGAGTAAAGGTTGCAGGCATCTGACGCTCATGCCTGATGCGAACGATCAGGATCCCACTCTTCGCAATCCGGTAGAAGAGGACATGCTTGCCCTCTTCCATCCGGCGCAGGCCCTTTCTTGATTCGTCTGCCGCCTGGCCAAGCAGCCGATAGATGGCCAGTTTTCTGAGGGAATTTCACTCACTATTTGAACAGTCAGTCGTAAGATTTGTTGCATGCCTCTCAAGATCATTGCGTTGAGCCTCGTATCCTTGTTATGTCTTTCAACTGCGGTACACGGCCAGCGTGAACCGCTGCAGGTACAGGTGCAAGCTATTGCCGCAGCGCATCATGGCAAGGTTGCACTGTTTGCCGAAAATCTGCAGACGCACGCCACGGTTGCGATCGCGCCGGATGAGCCGGTGCAGACGGCATCCGTGATTAAGCTGGCGATCCTCTATGAAGCGCTTGAGCAGATACGCTCCGGCAAGGCTCACTTTGAGGACAAGTTGACGCTCAGCAAGACAGACCAGGTGCAGGGCTCAGGCGTCCTGCTGTTTTTCGATACGCCGCTGCCGCTCACGCTGAAAGATGCTTTGACGTTCATGATCATCATGAGCGACAACACTGCGACTAACCTCGTGATCGATCATCTTGGACTGGCCAATATCAACGCGCGAATCGCCACGCTCGGCCTGAAAGACACGTATCTCTACAAAAAGATTTTCACGCCTGTTGAGCCGGGTGTCGTGATGCCGGCGGATCAAAAACGCTTTGGACTGGGGAAGACGACGGCCCGCGAGATGGCATCGCTGATGGGAAGACTCGTGAGCTGCGATTTGGTCGAGCCGGGCAAGCCTGCTGTTGAAAGCGACGCGAAGTTGTGTGGCACAGCTCTGGAAATGCTCCACTCACAGTTTTATCGCGATGGCATTCCGCGCTACCTGGATACTCTACCCGGCGCCAGTGATGCATCTATCGCGAACAAAACGGGTTCGCTGAATGCGGTGCGGAATGATGTTGCTGCGGTGTCGACAAAGAGCGGCATGACCGTCATTTCTATTTTCACGTATGACAACAAAGATCAGACCTGGACAGTCGATGATGAGGGCGATCTGACGATTGCGAAGCTTGCACGCGCGATCGTAAACGACTGGTCACCGCAGGGACTTGCTCCATGGCCGGGTTCGACGGCGAAGCATGACTAGGCTTCGACAGGCTTGTCCGGCTGTCCGCTATAAATCTCTTCGACACGTGCGAGCGTGTCGATCTCCTCGACCGGCTTGTCCTCGCGGATGCGCAGGATGCGTGGGAAACGCATCGCGAAGCCACTGGCATGGCGCTCAGAGCGCATCAGGTTATTGAACGCCACTTCGAGCACGATCTTCGGCTCGACCGCGCGCCAGCTTCCGAAGTCTTCCAGCGTATGTTCCAGGAACCAGCCGGTGAGCTGTGCAATCTCGACGTCAGTCAGACCGGAATAAGCCTTGCCAATATTTTTGAGATCGTCACCGTCACGGATAGCGAAGGTCACGTCGCTCAGTGTCTGCGCACGACGGCCGTTGCCCCACTCAGCTGACGTCACTACTACGTCGAGAGTCGCCAGTTCGCGCTTGAGCTTCAGCCACGCGAGGCCTCGGCGCCCCGGCTGATAGAGGCTATCTTTAGCCTTCAGCATCACACCCTCGTTGCCGCGTGCGCGTGCTTCGCCATAAGCTGCATCAAGCTGCTCCGCATTCTGCAGATCGGTAGCGGGAGCGAGCACCAGGCGCGCGAATGCATCGTCAGGCGCAGTGAGCGTTTCGCCAAAGAGGCCCACCTGCGCGTGCCCGGATTTCGCATGTGGCGCACTCCCTGCAACCACCTGTGTCTGCAGCTCTCCGACGAGTTGCGTAAGCAGTCTGCGACGTTCGTCCAGGGTCCGATCAAGCAGCAGATCCCCGTTAGCGTACAGCACATCGAATGCCATGAAAACGACCGGCGTAGCGGCCCGCATTTCTGCCGTCACCTTCTTGCGGCCGATGCGCGGTTGAAGAGAAGAGAAAGGCAACGCCCGGCCAGCGTCATCGTTTGCAGGCGGTATCCAGGCCAGCAGTTCGCCGTCGAGAATGAGTGGCTGAGCGATGCCGGAAAATGCTTCCGCAATCTCCGGGAAGCTCAGCGTCATATCGTCACGCGAGCGTGAAAATAGCGCGACGCGTCCGGGTTCGCCGGCGTCGCCGCAATGCAGTTGCGCGCGGATGCCATCGTACTTGTCTTCCATTTGTGCGCGCGAAAGCGAGTCGGAAGCCGGCGCGTCGTCAGTGGTTTCTACCGCCATTTCATCAGCGGTAAAGTTATAGACGGGCACAGCACCGCCTGCTCCTTTTTTCTCGGCTTTCACTTCCTGCTGAAAGCGTTCAATTGCTTCTTCGACCGTCTCGACGGGACTTGCCAGCATGAAGCCGAGCGGATGGAACAGCCGCATGCGTGCGTCGGCCAGAGTATCGTCATGTGCCATTGCGACAACCTGTCGCACGTCGCCCAACAGCATCAAGGCATGCCGCACATGCTTCAGCTCCCGGCTGTACGCGACCCCGATCGCTTCTTCAACCTGCGCCTGCTTCACACCAGTGCGCATGTCGCCAATGATGAGTTTCACGATGTACTTGGTTTCCAGAGCAGTCGCAGCTGAAAGCAGTTCGAGCAGAATTTTCTGCTTCGTCGCAGCTCCCTGCGTCTTACCTGCAGGCCCGGCAATCGCATCGAATGCGGCATCGACCATGGCCAGTGTGATCGACGGAACGGGCTGCTCCCGCGACGACAGAAGTTCGAAGGCGGCGCCGCCCAGATCGCCATGACGCAGGTAGGCTGCGTGGAGAGCTCGATCGTCGGCCTTCGTGCTCTCTTTTATCACCCTCTGAATACTCGCGCCGCCCATATTCAGTGCGCGGCGATCGGTCGCGGTGAATGGTTCGCCGGTGAGCCACTGCGCCGCACGGGCTGCATCCGCCACGTCGAGGGGGCGCAGATATTCAGCCATCCATGCACGCTTCTCGAGCTTTTTGGTTGTTTCGGCAAGGCGTCTGCACAGATCGGCAAACTCGCTGAATAAAGCGTCCATCAGTATCAGACTCCCTTGTATAGTTTTGCCTGTTTTCAGCAAATGCCTAAAGATAGATGCGGGACAGGCAGTCGACGAGAGTCCTGCCAGCGTTCCATGAATACTGCTGCGTTAAAATAAAGGAACGATGCTTACCAGCGGCCAATCCAGTTTCCCTACACGCGTGCTTCTTTAGCAGCGCCTGCCGCCCTGTTTTATTCTGCATACCATCATCCGTCGAAATACTTCCATTCTTGAAGGTCCGTACCCATGTTTGAACGCCTGGAACAAATCGCCGCCCGTTATGAAGACCTTGGTCGCCAGCTTGGTTCGGACGAAATCGTCAACGACCACCTTGCCTATCAGAAGATTGCGAAACAGCACCGCGATCTGCAGCCGGTGGTCAACAAGTTTCGCGAATATCAGAAGATCCAGGCGGGCATCGCAGACAGCACGTCCATGCTGAAGGAGGAAGACGCAGAGATTCGCGCGATGGCTGAAGAAGAGTTGGCCGGTCTCGAAGCGCGCCTGCCGAAACTGGAAGAAGAGATCAAGCTGCTGCTGCTGCCGAAAGATCCGAACGACGAGAAGAATGTCATCGTGGAAATTCGCGCCGGCACCGGCGGGGATGAGGCATCACTTTTCGCAGCTGAAATGTTCCGCATGTATTCCCGGTTTGCAGAACAGCATCGCTGGAAAGTAGAAGTGCTCTCAACATCAGACTCGGGAGTCGGTGGCATGAAGGAAGTGATCTTCCTGGTCGAAGGAGACCGCGTGTTCTCGCAGCTGCGGTACGAGAGCGGCGTGCACAGGGTACAGCGCGTGCCTGCTACCGAAACACAGGGCCGCGTGCATACGTCCGCTGTCACCGTTGCAGTGTTGCCGGAGGCCGAAGAAGTAGATGTAAAGATTGAAGCCAAAGACCTGCGCGTGGACACATTCTGTTCGTCCGGCCCTGGCGGACAATCCGTCAACACGACGTACTCGGCGATCCGTATCACGCATCTGCCCACCGGTACTGTGGTGAGCTGCCAGGATGAAAAATCGCAGATCAAAAACCGCGAAAAGGCAATGCGCGTTCTTCGTTCACGACTCTATGAAGTGGAAATGCAGAAGCAGCATGATGCGCTTGCCAAGGAGCGTAAACAGCAGGTTGGCTCGGGCGATCGCTCAGAGAAAATTCGAACGTACAATTTCCCGCAGAATCGCCTGACGGACCATCGCATCGGACTTACCCTGCATCAACTGGCGCAGGTGATGGAAGGCCAGCTGCAGCCGGTAGTCGACGCAGTCATCTCGCATTTTCAGGCGGAGCGTCTCAAAGCCGAAGGGGCTGCATGAGCCCTAGGCGGCCTCTTGTAGCAAGGCCACGCTCACGCGGTCAGTCCGCAGGGAAATCGAAAACAGAATCAGCAGCGCTCCCAGCAATGCCGTGTACACGGCGATCTCAGTCGTCATGATGTGCATTTCGATCAAGCGCCTCACCAGAAATCGCCAGCCTGCGCCAACCGAAACCAGGCCGGCTGCGACGAGGAGAAGGCGGCTTACCAGTTGGTGCTTCATGCGCAGCGAAATGACGCAATAGAAAACTCCAACTGCCATCGAATGGAGTGCGAACAGCATCAGTATCCATTGCATCGATAATGTCAGCGTGATGAAGAAGACTACCCCGATGGCAAGGTTGACGATCGCATCGATCAACAGCACTTTCCGGTGCCGCAACTTCGCGTCGAAGCCGTAAAGCGCGCCTGTGAGCTGGATGAAGCCGGTTGCAATCACATAGAAACTGAACAATACCTGCAGAAGAATAAAGCCGGCAGGTCTTAGCAGCAGTGTGGTCATGGAGGAGCTGAGGAAAAAACAGATGCCCGAAAAAGTCAGAGTCAGAAGTCCGCGAATGCTGAACATCCACCACAGCCGGGGCAGTTCGCTAATCAAGACCTTTTCCTCGGCCAGCACTGCAAAGGTAGATGCATGTTCAGCTCTCACAAGTCCACCCGTCTATGTGCAGAATTCAAGTCATACTAACTGGATCGAATACTACTCTGCGCGGTCTTTGTATTCCTGCTGCAACTCATCGTCATGGGCAACGATTTTGATATTGGCTTCAGGAAACATCTTTGCCAATGAGTCGAGCAGCTTGCGCGGATCATAATTATCGAGAGCAAGATCTACCGGCCCGCAATCGACGAGGTCCTTGCCGGACGTGAGGATGATGCGGATGCCCGGGGCAATGGCCCGGTATCGGCGGATCAATTCGGCGCAATCCGTATCGTGCCCAGTTGCGTTCATCACGATTCCATCCACGCGGGGGAAGCGCTCCAGAAGGTCAATGGCCTCGCGCGCGCTGTAAGCCGTAAGGACGTTATACTTCGCGGTTTCCAGAACCAGCTTGCGTGTGGAGATGGCTCCGGGAAACTCCTGATCGATCACTAGAAAACACGGCCTGAACATTATGCTTAAGTTTAACGCGCCGCAGGGAAGTTAGGCCAAGCTGAAGCAACCTGTCCGCGCTTTTTGACATCGGCAACAAATAGTTTGTGTCACTACTAAAAGCACAACAGAACTCTTTTCGCAAAAATCTTGGCAAACCATCTTCAGGAAGTTATGGGGCAGGCAGCCAATCGCCTAGCCGTATCGCCACAGGCAGCCACCGCGCGCCGTGACGCCGAACTGCTTCTGCTGCACGCGTGCGGCATCTCGCGCGCGCAGTTATTGACGCATCCGGAGATGGCGCTGACTCCCTCTCAGCTGGAACACTATTTCCTCGCCGTTGAGAGGCGCGCACAATCTGAGCCCATCCAATACATCACCGGCGTGCAGGAATTCTTCGGACTGCCTTTTCGTGTCACGCCGGCCGTGTTGATTCCACGCCCAGAGACCGAACACCTGGTCGAAGCTGCCCTTGCACTTGCCGGCCCGTCCGCTAAACCGTTACGCATATTGGACATCGGCACAGGTTCGGGCGCCATTGCCGTAGCTTTGGCGCACGCGTTGCCCGACGTTGCGATTGTCGCAACAGATATCTCGCCCGCAGCACTGCTCGTTGCGCAGAGCAATGCCGAGCAGAATGGAGTTGCGAGCCGCATTTCGTTTGTCGAATGCGATCTCATTCCGGATGACGCGACCTTGTTCAACCTGATCTGCTCGAACCCGCCGTATATCTCGAATACGGAAACACTCGAGCCACAGGTAGCCGCTTTCGAGCCGCAGGCTGCCTTGTTCGCGGGCCCCACCGGCCTCGAGATTTACCAGCGGCTCATTCCGCGTGCGGCTTTAAGCTTGCATGCGGGTGGAAGTTTGCTCGTCGAAATTGGATATGGTCAGCAAACTTCGATCGAATCTCTTTTCACTGCATCAGATTGGAAGAATCCAGAATTTATCGCTGACCTGCAGGGCATTCCGCGTGTCGCGATTGCGCAACGGCGGGCCGCACAGCAGTCATAAACACTGTCATCCGTTGACAGTTGGTTTCACCCTGGAAAGCCGTCCACCCCATCGGTCCTGCACTGCAACACATTTAAAGGAGAAGAACTGTATGTCGCAAGCAAAAGGTTATGCCGCCCAGTCACCCACCACGCCACTGGCGCCATTTTCGTTCGAACGCCGCGAGCCGCGTGCCGACGACGTCGTGGTCGAAATTGAATATTGTGGCGTCTGTCACTCTGATCTGCACCAGGCCCGCGATGAGTGGGGCGGTTCGCTGTATCCCATGGTTCCCGGACATGAAATTGTCGGTAAAGTGAAGGCTGTCGGCAGCAATGTCACGCGCTTTAAAGTGGGAGATCCGGCAGCCGTTGGCGTCGTGGTCGATTCATGCCGCGTCTGCGAACACTGCAAGGCCGGCCTTGAAAATTACTGCAAGGAAGGAATGACCGGCACCTACAACGCCAAGAGCCGCGTTGATGGCAGCCTCGAACAAGGCGGTTATTCAAACCACATCGTTACCGATCAGCAGTTCGTCCACAAGATTTCACCGAAGCTCGATCCTGCAGGTGTCGCACCGCTGCTCTGCGCCGGCATCACGACCTACTCACCACTGCGCCACTGGGGCGTCACCAAGGGTCACAAAGTCGGCGTCGTCGGACTCGGCGGCCTCGGCCACATGGCGTTAAAATTTGCGCATTCCTTCGGTGCCAGCGTTACGCTCTTCACTACTTCTGCAGGCAAGAGCGAAGATGCAAAACGTCTCGGCGCGGACGATGTCGTCATCAGCAAGGACCCCGAAGCGATGAAGGCCCAGACCGGCAAGTTTGACTTCATCATCGACACAGTCTCGGCTGCGCACGATGTAAATCCTTACATCAGCGCCCTCAAACTCGATGGCACCTATTGCAGCGTCGGCATCCCCGACAAGCCAATATCCATCCAGCCTTTCAACCTCATCATCCCGCGCCGCAATGTCTCCGGCTCCGCCATTGGCGGCACACCCGAGACGCAGGAAATGCTCGACTACTGCGCCGAAAAAGGGATCACCGCCGATGTCGAAATTATCTCCATCCAGAAAATTGAAGAGGCCTTTAGCAGGATGCTCAAGTCCGACGTCAAATACCGCTTCGTCATCGACCTGAAAACGCTGTAGCCTCCGGCGGGCCCGACGCGGGCAGCGGTACTTGCCGTACGGGCATACTTACAAGCAGAAAAGCCCTACCCCAAATGCGGGGTAGGGCTTTTCTGCTTGTGATTGTCGGGCAGTAGGACAATGGCTAACTGCTCGTGAACGGCCGATAGCTCTTCAAGACCTGCCTCTCGACCAGTCCATCCAGATAAACTCGTGTGACGGGCGACTTTGCGATCACGGTTTCAGGGTGAAAGCCGTCGTGGGCCGCAAAGACTATCCGTCCGGCCTGCTCGATCAGAACGTGGATCATTCCTTTTTCACCAATGGAGACTTTCGAATCGAGGGCTTTGGTAATAGCTCCTAGCGTTTCAGCCGTCAATGGCAGTATTGCGAAATCTAGTTGCGGAGAGAGAGTTCCCTTTTTTAGGAGTAGATCTTCTTGATTTGTACTCCATCTATTTGCAATAGGTCTGATCGAGAAAGATGTCCCTCAAAACTGATTCTGCAACCTTGAGCCGCAAAAAAGCTCATCATCTCCATCAGGAGTTGCATGCGGTTGCGCGTGTTCAGGCGGAACTCTTCGTCCATGACATCGCTCATGTTTGATCCACGATGCCTACACTACCGACAAGAAGCATAAGAGGGAAGGCCGTTTCTGGCCTTCCTTTTTTGGCGTAAGCCTGTGCGGCAAGTACCGCGCCGGGCGCAGCGGTCGCCGGAGGTTTACGCCGGCGTCGCCACAGTTGTCCGCTCGACTTCGAAGAGCAGTTTGCCGGCCAGTGGGTCGGCGTCGATTTTCACGTGATCGCCGTGGAGCACTTCGCCATCGAGAATTTTGATGGCAAGCGGGTCCTGGATCAGGCGCTGCAGAGCGCGCTTGAGTGGGCGGGCACCGTAGGCGCGATCGTAGCCGGTGAGCAGCAGCTGGTGACGTGCGCCGGACGTGAGTTCGATGGTGATTTTTCGATCGAAAAGTAATTTCTTCAGATCGGCAAGACGCAGATCGATAATGTGTGCAAGCTGTTCCTCGCCCAGCGGCCGGAAGATGACGATGTCATCGACACGATTGAGAAACTCGGGCCGGAAACTGGCTTTAAGTACCTCCATCACGCGGTCTTTCGCTTCGTCGAAGGAGGCTTCGTCCTGCAGAGCCTCACTGCCCAGCGCCTGCGCGCCGAGGTTGGAGGTCATGATCAGCACCGTGTTCTTGAAGTCGACTGTGCGGCCCTTTGAGTCGGTCAGTCGGCCATCATCGAGCACCTGTAGAAGCACGTTGAAAACATCCGGATGCGCCTTCTCGATTTCATCGAAGAGCACGACGGAATACGGCCGGCGGCGAATGGCCTCGGTCAACTGGCCGCCTTCGTCGAAACCGACATAGCCCGGAGGCGCACCAATCAGGCGTGCCACG
>CAZZZL010000067.1:11887-20581 GCA_964658655.1 uncultured Acetobacteraceae bacterium
CCACGGCATGCTTCTCCATGTACTCGCTCATATCGATGCGGACCATTGCCTGCTCGTCATCAAAGAGAAATTCAGCGAGTGCGCGCGCAGTTTCCGTCTTACCGACGCCTGTAGGACCCAGGAAGATGAAGCTGCCAATCGGCCGCTTCGGGTCGCTAAGGCCTGCACGCGAGCGCCGGATTGCATTCGCCACAGTGACGAGTGCTTCATCCTGGCCGATCACCCGATTTTTCAGGCGCGCTTCCATATTGACCAGCTTATGGACTTCGCCCTCGAGCATCTTCGACATCGGAATGCCTGTCCATTTGCTGACGATGGCCGCAATATCTTCTTCGTCGACCTCTTCTTTCAGCATGCGTTTGCCGGAGCCATCAGCAGTGCCGACTGCATCCTGCAACGCGTTGAGCCGGCGCATCTGCTCTTCAAGCTTCGGCAATTCTCCGTACTGGATCGCGGCGGAGCGTTCCAGGTTGCCGAGACGCGTTTGCTCCTCTGCTTCGAAGCGCAGCGACTCGATCTTCTTCTTGACGTCGCTCAACTGCGTGATGGAGTCGCGCTCCTTCTGCCAGCGAGCGCGCAGGCCGCTGCTCTTTTCCTTGAGTGTCGCAAGCTGTTTTTCAACGGCTTCGCGACGATCGCGGCTGTTCTGATCTGTCTCGCGTTTCAGCGCGGCCTTTTCAATTTCTAGCCCAGTCGCTTCGCGATCGAGCAGGTCGATCTCTTCCGGCACAGAGCTGATCTGGATCGACAAGGATGCCGCTGCTTCGTCGACGAGATCGATTGCCTTATCGGGCAGAAAGCGATCTGAGATATAGCGATGCGAGAGTGTCGCCGCGGCGACAATGGCCGAATCCTTGATCCGCACCTTGTGGTGCGATTCATAGCGCTCTTTTAATCCGCGAAGGATTGCGACAGTGTCTTCGACATTCGGCTCGCCGACAAAGACAATCTGGAAGCGGCGTTCGAGAGCCGTGTCCTTCTCGATGTATTTACGATATTCATTCAGCGTGGTCGCGCCAATGGCCCGCAGTTCACCGCGTGCCAGCGCCGGCTTGAGCATGTTCGACGCATCGATTGCGCCCTCGGCCGCGCCTGCGCCGACCAGTGTGTGCAGCTCATCGATGAACAGGATGATCTGCCCCTGCGCATCTTCAATTTCTTTAAGCACGGCCTTCAAACGGTCCTCGAACTCGCCGCGATATTTTGCGCCGGCCAGCATCGCGCCCAGGTCGAGTGAGATGACGCGCTTCTCGCGAATCGTTTCCGGCACATCGCCCGAAACAATCCGGCGTGCAAGGCCCTCGACAATCGCGGTTTTGCCGACACCCGGCTCGCCAATCAGCACCGGATTATTCTTCGTCCGTCGCGAGAGCACCTGGATTACGCGGCGAATTTCTTCGTCGCGCCCGATCACCGGGTCAAGCTTGCCCTTGCGCGCCATCGCCGTCAGATCCTTCGCGTACTTCTCCAGCGACTGATACTTCGCTTCCGGATTCTGATCGGTCACCCGCTGCGTGCCGCGCACACCCTGCAACGCTTTAAGCATCGCGTCATGCGTTGCACCGAACGAGGCCAGCAGCAATTGCGCGCCGTCATTCTTTTGTGTCGTCAGCGCGAGCAGCAGGTGCTCCGTCGACACATATTCGTCTTTAAAAT
The DNA here is from genome assembly GCA_964658655.1 of uncultured Acetobacteraceae bacterium. Taxonomy (GTDB): domain Bacteria; phylum Acidobacteriota; class Terriglobia; order Terriglobales; family Acidobacteriaceae. The sequence continues at coordinate 13,544 of CAZZZL010000067.1, forward strand.
TCTCAGCCTCTTTGAAGGCCTGCTCCATTACTTTCGAGATGGCGGCAGAGGTGCCCGGCTGCGCGTTCGAGCCGCTGATCTTCGGCAGCTTGCCCAGGGCATCCGTCAACTTCATGCGCACCTGCGCGGCCGGCACTTCGGCACGCTCCAGCAGCGGCGTAATGATACCTTCCTTGTCCTGCAGGAGAGCTGCCAGAAGGTGCAGCGGCAGCACTTCAGGATTGCCGTGTTCGAGCGCCAGGGAACTGGCTGCCTGCACTGCTTCCTGTGACTTCGTCGTAAATTTATCCCAGCGTATCGCCATGCGTTTATCGCCTCGTACTATTGCTACTCGTTAGATTGCGATCTTTATGCGTCGGCACTTGAAATTTCGTTTGCTTCTCAAAAAACGGGGCGGCGGAGTTCGACCCAGCTTAGGGGAAACTCGCGCCGCCGACTGTGCCCTGTGACACAGTCAATCCCAGGTACGCCAGCGCTAGGCTGCGTGCTGTGCTGCCACATCCTTCTTGTCAGTGGATGCCTCGACTGTCTTCGGCTGAGCCGCGGTCAACTCGCCGGAGGTGATGTTGACCTTGATCTGACGCGGTTTTGCTTCGGCCTTCTTCGTCAACTCCAGCCTCAGTACACCAGCGTCATAGGACGCGTTGACATGCTCAGTGTCGACCGTGTTCGGGAGCGAGAAGCTGCGATAAAAGCTTCCATAACGGCGCTCAATGCGATGGAAGTTCTGCTCCTTCTGGTCCTTCTCGAACTTGCGCTCACCACGAACGGTCAGAGTGTTCTTCTCGATCTGGACATCCAGATCTTCCTGTTTCACGCCGGGCGCTTCGATACTGAGCACTACTTTGTGCTCGTCTTCATAGACATCGACAGCCGGGGTGAAGCTGGCGGCGGTCACGTCAGAATTGCTTTCCGAGCCGCGTCCCTGTTCATGGATCAACGAGTTCAAGCGCTGTTGCAGCGAAACGACTTCACGGAAAGGATCCCAATATTGAATTGCCATGTTCAGTCTCCTCATTAACCAAGATTGTTGTGGCTTGGGAGGTCTTTGCCCCGCCTTCCACAACTACTTAGACGCAATTGTAGCGCAGTAGATGCATAAAATATGAGTGATTTATGATCACATTGCCGATGCGGGAAGTAACTAATTCATCTGTATAGGCTTATGCTGCTTCAACGGCGGGGGATACGTGCTCAGTCCCTACGTAATGACGGATTCCCGCCACTCACCCTCATCTTCTTCCCCCGCCTTCTTCCCCCCTTCGATCAAGGCGCATCCCAAATCATCACGACGGGGTAAGACCGATGCCGACCATAAAGACACGCGACCTCGAAATTTCCTATGAAGAAAGCGCTCCCTCTGGCGGCAAGCCTGTCCTGCTGCTGCATGGCTGGCCGGATGCGCCGCGAACCTGGCACGCTGTTGTGGCGAAGTTAAATGCTGCCGGCTATCGGACGATCGCCCCATTTTTGCGAGGCTTTGGCGCAACGAAATTCCTTCGTCCGGAGACGCCGCGCGTAGCCCAGCCGCCGGTATTGGCACAGGACGCGATCGACCTAACTGACGCGCTTGGACTCGAGCGGTTCGCCCTGGTGGGCCACGACTGGGGAGCCAGGACTGCTTATACTGCGGCTGCCCTCTTTCCCGAGCGATTGACCAGCATTACTGCGATGTCTGTGGCGTACCAGCCGCGTGGCGAGGCGAAAGCGCCAGGCTTCGAGCAGGCGATGCGCTACTGGTACCAGTGGTTCATGTGCACGGATGGCGGCGTGGAGAAGGTGAAGGAAGATCCTATTGGCTTCGCGCGTATTCAGTGGGAAACCTGGAGCCCTGCCGGCTGGTTTACAGAGCAGGAATTTGCTGGAACTGCGAAGAGCTTCACCAACCCGGACTGGGTAACGATCACGCTCAACTCCTATCGCTCCCGCTGGAGACAGGGCGAGCCAAAGGACGAGCCGACCGACCCCCGCTATGGCGACCTGACGGAACGCCTGAAGCAGGTTGAAACACTTTCGACGCCGACACTCATGCTGCATGGCGCAGTCGATACATGCGCGGGAGTCGAGCAATCGGAGGGCGCGGAAATATATTTCACCGGCGGATATCGGCGCGAGGTGATCGCAGGAGCCGGCCATTTTGTTCAGCGCGAGTCGCCGGACGCCGTCGCTGCCGCGGTGTTGCAGCATCTCGCCGCTCATCCGTAGAAAGAGGCCGCGGGGCGATACACTGGAAGGGAACAATCCACCCCAGGAAGCAGTAACCCTTGCACCGTCTCCTTGAAAAGATGAACCCGCAGCAGCGCGCCGGTATTGAGGCGGTGGATGGCCCCGTTCTCATCCTCGCCGGTGCCGGTTCCGGTAAGACGCGCGTCATCACGCATCGCATCGCATATCTGATTGAGGCGCGAGGCGTCTCGCCCGACTCGATCCTCGCCGTCACATTTACAAACAAAGCGTCGGCTGAAATGCGTGAGCGCGTCGAAAAGCTGCTGGTCAACTCTACACTCGCCCAGCCGCTGCTCGCGACGTTTCACTCCTTCTGCGTGCGAGTGTTGCGGCGGGATATTGAAGCGCTGCGCATCGGCACCGGTCCCGACGCTGGGCTTACGCGCACCTTCGCCATTTACGACGAAAGCGACCAGCAGGCCATCGTCAAACAGGCGATGCGCCGCATGGGTATCGACGACAAGCAACTCACGCCGCGCACCGTGCTTTCCCGCATCTCGTGGGCGAAAAACCACATGCTCGATCCGCAGGAGTTTTACCTGAACTCCTCTGACCCGACCACGGAGCGTATCTCGCATATCTACGAGGCGTACCGGAAAGAGCTGCGCAAAAATAATGCGCTCGACTTTGACGACCTGCTGCTGGAGACAGTACGGCTGCTCAAGTCGTCGTCAGAAGTGCGTGAGCGCTACAACCGACGCTTCCAGTACATCCTGATCGACGAATACCAGGACACCAATCGGCCACAGTATGAGCTGATGAAGCTGCTGGCCGGTAGAGAGCACAACGTCTGTGTCGTGGGCGATGAGGACCAGAGCATTTACTCCTGGCGCGGCGCGGACATCAAGAACATCCTCGAGTTCGAGAAGGATTTTCCTGAAGCGAAGGTAATCCGGCTCGAACAGAATTACCGCTCGACGCAGAACATTCTCGAAGGCGCGTCAGCCGTAGTCGCGCGCAACCTGCAGCGCAAGGGCAAGAACCTTTTCACCGAGCGTGTCGGCGGTTCGCTCATCGGCTATTACGAAGCGCCGGATGGTGAGAATGAAGCGCTGTATATCGCCGATTACATTCAGAAGTATTTTCGAAAGGCCGGCGAAGACGTCGAGTCTCCGCGCGTGGCCGTGCTGTACCGCACCAACTCGCAATCACGGCTGGTAGAAGAAGCGCTGCGCCGCTACAGCATCCAGTACACGATGGTCGGCGGTTTTTCGTTCTACGACCGCGCCGAAGTCAAAGACCTGCTCAGCTATCTGAAGCTGGTGCAGAATCCGCATGATTCGATTGCACTGGCCCGTGTCATCAATGTGCCGGCTCGCGGCATTGGCCGCACCACACTTGACACGCTGGAACGCATAGCGCTCGAGACCGGAGCGAGTACGTGGACCGCGGTCGGTCACGTTATCAAAAATCGCCTGCTGCCACAGCGTGCGCTGACTGCGCTTGAAAGCTTCAAGCGCATGATGGAAGACGCGCATGCCATGCTCGCCCCGGACTTCGCCGACAAGCTTTCAGCTGATCTCGCGCCGCCCGAAGAAGGCATCGCCGAACAGAGCGAAGGTCCGGAAGACGATGCCAGTTTTGAGATGAGCGAAGACGCGCTCATGCATGATGAGTTCGGCACGCCACTGCCAGCTGAGGCTACTGCTGAAGCCGACACATCATTCTCGTTCGACGATGACGCTCAGGGAACTCTCGGCTGGTCGCACGATACGTATGCCGCGCCTGGTGAAGCGGACACGAGTTTCAGTTTTGAATCCGATTCATCGCCGGGCCCGGTTTCTGCAGATACCGATCCAGATTTTGATCCAGGCAGCTTCAATCCGTTCGGCGATGCCGCGGCCAGCGCGAAAATTTCGCCACTTCTGCGTAACGCAGGTGCTTCCGCCGATAAGGATGCACTCGAAGCAGGCATGGCGCGGCCGCCTTTTCGGTCGCCCGGCGATGCCGCGACGCTGCCCGAGCTCATCCGCTTTCTTATCGACCGTTCGGGGTATATCCGGGCGCTTGAGGACGAAGGTACTCCGGAAGCGATCTCCCGCATTGAGAACCTGAAGGAACTGGCCAACGCCGCGCAGGATGCGCAGGAGCGCGGCGAGTCGCTCTCGGAATTTCTGGACCATGCCGCGCTCGTCTCCGACACCGACAAATACAATCCCGATTCGCGTGTGACTCTCATGACTCTCCACGCAGCGAAGGGCCTGGAGTTTCCGCTTGTCCTGCTCGCCGGAATGGAGGAGGGACTGTTTCCGCATTCGCGCACACTGAACGATCCGAACGGCCTTGAAGAAGAGCGGCGGCTTTGCTATGTCGGCATGACGCGGGCAATGGATACGCTCATCGTCAGCCGTGCGCGGTATCGCCGGCGCTTTGGCAATGACATGCCGGATGCATCCGTTGCCTCGCGCTTCCTTGAAGAGATTCCGCAACATCTGCTTGAAGATTTGAGTGGTGCGCAGAACCGCGGTATGTACGGCAGCAGCGTCACGTCCAGCGGATACAGCGGAGCCTACGGTGGCTACCGTAGCCGCAGATCCGGCAATGACGACGAGGGCACCAGCCGCCACTATTCTTATGAAGATGAAGACCAGACGGCGACCCGCTTCAGCGGTGGTCCTTCTGCAAATTCGACCCCCCGCCGCAGTTTCTCAGCGCCCGGCAGCGCGGCTAAAAAGCCCGATTCGATTGACAATATCGCCAGCTTTTTTGGAGCGAAAGGAGCACGGGCAGGCGCGCCGATAGCGCGGCCCAAATTGTCGGTTCCAGCACCCACCGGAGCAACGGGATTTCAGAGCGGGCAGCGCGTTCGCCATCCCAAATATGGCGAGGGCACCATCTTCCGCCGCGAAGGAGACGGCGACGATGCCAAACTTACAGTACAATTTGCTAAGTTCGGGATAAAGAAGCTGGTGGAGAAATTCGCCAACCTGGAACGCGCCTGATGGTGCAATTCATCCGATAAGTCGCCTGGACATTACAGGATGATGCAAGACCATAGCCTCGGCCAGGTTTTGAGCATTGCGCGACCGGTCCGGCTTCACCAATTGTGGGACGCCTTTCAATCGGCGAATCCGCTTTACCGAGACAAATTTAGAAAGTTAAGAGACTCAAATGGCAAACACAAAGAATATTGAAAGCACCGAAGAACGGAAGAAGATCAAACGTGCCGCACGCAAGAAGGCCGCCCCCAAGGGTCCCCGCGCAGGCGCTCGCGGCGCTGCGAAGCAGAAGCTGAAAAAAGCTGCCAAGGGTCAGAACAAGCGCTAGAACACTATCACGGCAGATGCTGGGCGAAGAGTTGGACTCCGCCGTCCTTCTATATAAGACAAAGACAACTTGCCTGTCGTTAAAAGCCGTCTGGCAAGTGTGAAAATGGTCTAAGATAGTCTTCCGTTAAGCCGGCGCCTTGTTCGCTCCGGGACTCGACCTTCAGACTTCCATTCGGAGCCACCGTCCCTGTCGCAACTCTTCGCTCGTAAGTCGATCGACAAGCTGATCTCGGACTCCGAAGCGCCGGAGCACGCCCTAAAAAAGACGCTCGGTCCTGTTTCGTTGACAGCCCTGGGCATAGGCGCAGTCATCGGCTCGGGCATTTTTACAGTCATCGGTACCGCAATTTCCGGCGAAAAATTCGACACGTCGTCGATCCTCAACTCGCCGGTCATCAACTTCCTGCTGCACCACGCGAACCTGCAGGGCCGGCCCGGCGCCGGACCCGCGCTCGCACTGTCGCTCATTCTCGTCGCCATTGTCTGCGGGTTTACCGGCCTTTGCTACGCCGAACTGGCATCGATGATCCCCATCGCCGGCTCGGCCTACACGTACACCTATGCCACGCTCGGCGAACTGATAGCGTGGATTATCGGCTGGGACCTGATCCTCGAATACGCCGGCTCGAACATGACCGTGAGTGTCGGTTTTGCCGCGCACATTGTTGACCTGCTGGACTGGTTCGGCCTGCACCCATCAGCAAAATGGATTTCGCCCGCCTATCTTCCGGACGGCCTGAGTGACCTGCAGGGCAATGTCCTCTATAAGGCCGGCTGGCATCCCGGGTTCAACATCCCGGCCTTCCTGATCGTCATGCTGATCACGGTGGTGCTGGTGCGCGGTATCCGCGAATCCGCCAAGGCCAACAACACGATGGTGCTGCTGAAGATCGGCGCCATCCTGGTGTTCGTCTTCGCTGCCGCGGAATACTTCCATCCAACGAACTGGCACCCGTTCGCACCCAACGGTTGGTCCGGCATTCTGACCGGCGGCTCGATTATCTTCTTCACCTACATCGGCTTTGACTCGGTCTCGACTGCCGCGGAAGAGTGCAAGAATCCCCGGCGCGATGTGCCGATCGGCATCATCGCCACGCTCATCGTCTGTACCGTACTTTACGTCGCAGTCGCCCTCGGACTTACCGGCCTGGTGAAGTGGGACAGCATGGTGGACGACGCCGCGCCGGTCGTCAACGCCCTGAAGAAGCTATCGGTCCTACCGGGGCACCATGCACTTTACTGGGTACGTCTGGCCGTGTTGTTTGGCGCAATCATGGGCATGATTTCGTCCATCCTGGTCTTTCAGATCGGCCAGTCGCGGGTGTGGTTTGCCATGTCCCGCGACCGTTTGCTGCCTGCCGTTTTCGGCCGTGTCCATCCGAAGTACCGCACCCCGGCCGTCGCCACCTGGGTCGCCGGCATTGTTGTCGGCATTCCGTCAGGCCTGTTCGATATCGGCACGCTGGCCGACCTTTCGAACATCGGCACACTGTTCGCGTTTGTACTGGTGTCGATCGGCGTCATTATCCTGCGGGTTCGTGAG
>CAZZZL010000068.1:0-17848 GCA_964658655.1 uncultured Acetobacteraceae bacterium
AGAAAGAACGGCTCGCCGGTCTGCACCTCGATCTTGAAGACTACACACGCCGCTATCAACTGCATGGCGAGCGACTGCAGAAGCATGCCCCCGAGGCACTGGTAATGCATCCCGGCCCGATGATTCGCGGCCTGGAGATTACCAGCGAGGTGGCCGATGGTCCGCAATCTGCCATTGCCGAGCAGGTGCGCCACGGCGTCGCCATCCGCATGGCGCTCATCGCGAGGGCGCTGGGCGGCAATGCGGCGGTAAAGAAAGGTCGAGCATGACAGCGCTCCTTATCCGCAACGGAAAATTGATTGACCCGGCGCAAGGTATCGAGGCGGAACGCGACCTGCTGTTCAAGGATGGCCGCGTACTTGCGATCGAACCGCCCGGCAAACTGAAGACAGCCGCGAAGAATGAAGGCGCGGAAGAACTGGACGCAACCGGCCTGATCGTCGCACCGGGGCTGATCGATATCCATGTGCACCTGCGCGAACCAGGCCAGGCATACAAGGAAACCATCGCCAGTGGAACCGCAGCGGCTGCGGCAGGCGGATTCACCAGTGTCGCGGCCATGCCGAACACGGTGCCGGTCAATGACTCGGTCGAAACCATGCGCTGGATGCTTGCGCCGGAGCGCGGCGCGGCTATCCGCGTCTATCCGATCGCTGCGGCTACACGCGGCAGCATGGGCGAGACGCTGACAGAATTTGCCGCGCTGAAAGCAGCAGGCGCAGTGGCTGTTACAGATGACGGCAAGCCGATTCTGAATGAAGCGATTATGCGGCACGCGCTGTTGACAGCGGCGCGCAGCGGCCTTCCTGTGATCCAGCATGCAGAAGATACTCGACTCACCGGCGGCTGCTCAATGAATGCCGGGGCACTCGCGTTCCGGCTCGGTCTGCGCGGAATGCCGATTGAGGCAGAGGCCGGCCTGGTCGAGCGCGATATCAAACTGCTGGGCGCGCTCAAAGACAGCCGCGCTCATCTGCATGTAGCGCACCTGTCTGCTGCGCTTGCGCTGGACCACGTGCGTAAAGCCCGCCGCAACGGCCTGCATGTGACCTGCGAAGTGACACCGCACCATTTTGCACTGAACGAAGACGCGATCGGCAATTACGATACGCACGCCAAGATGAATCCTCCGCTGCGCAGCGAGAAAGATCGCGAAGCGATGATCGCCGGTTTGCTGGAAGGCACCATCGATTGCATTGCGACGGATCACGCGCCGCACGCTGCGCATGAGAAGGAGCAGGAGTTTGAGCGAGCGCCGAACGGCATTACCGGCCTTGAGACTGCGCTGGGACTGTCGCTGGCATTTCTGTATCGCAAGCATCGCCTGTCGCTGGGACGCGTGATCGCGCTGCTGAGTACGCATCCCGCGCACCTGCTAAGTCTGAAGGGTCGAGGCAGCCTGGCTATTGGAAATTTTGCCGATGCAGTCGTGTTTGATCCGACGAAAGAATGGGTCTACGACGCGAAGCTGTCGCGTTCTAAATCGAAAAATTCCCCATTCACGGGCTGGAAAATGCTGGGACAGGTCCGCGCCACCGTAAGCGAAGGGCGGGTCGTCTACCGCGCGTGATCCTTCGCCGCCGTCTACGAACGCAAAGATGATTTTCCATCGCCCGGCGCGCATGCGGCGCAGGCCACGTAAAATGAACGTGGCAAAGCACCTGTCCCGCGGAGATGTTTGTTGAAGCAGTCACGTCGTTTGAAAAGTCTTGCAGCTGTTGCTGTCGCCGCCTTCACCCTCTCGCTCACCGGGACGCTTGATGCGCAGCAGTCGGCGATCGTTCTTCCGCCGAGTGACAGCGGCATGGTCGGGTCGGTCTATGTGCCACTCGATAACTGGGTCTATCCCGCATTCAGCAGGCTGGAGGCACTCGGCTACGCCGACACTGCTTTCCAGGGTCTGCGGCCATGGACGCGGCTGACCTGCCTGCACATTCTGCAAGAGACGCAGACCAAGCTTGAGACTTCTCCCGACTCACCCGGCAACCGCGAAGCGCGTGAACTTTTCAACACGCTTGCCGAAGAGTTTGAAGGCGACGTTACGACCTACACGCCGGGTGAGGCCAATCTGCACGCCGAAGCTGATCGCGTGTACACGCGCCAGCAGTATATGAGCGGTGACCCGGTCAACAATTCTTACCACTTTGGCCAGACCCTGGTGAATGACGACGGCCGACCCAACCAGGGCGGCTTCAATACTTATGACGGCTTCCAAGGACGCGCCGAATATGTACGTCTGTCGCTCGATGTGCGCGGAGAGTTTCAACATGCGCCCGGTGCGCCTGCGTACTCCGAGGCAGTGCAGCAGTATTTCTCGCTCGCCGACCAGACGCCACTTGCTGCTCCAAGTGCCGTTCCATCAGTGAATGCGTTTCGACTGATCGACGCGAACCTTTCCTTCAACATTGCTCACCATGAAATTTCTGTCGGCAAGAGTGAAGACTGGTGGGGGCCGGACCAGGGCAGCGCCATGGCTTTCAGCAACAACGCTGAGCCCATCTATGCACTGCGCATCAACCGCACCGAACCCCTGGTGATACCGATTCTCTCAACGCTGATCGGCCCGGTTCGCTATGAAGGCATCTTCGGCGAGTTGAAGCAGCAGTATCCGCACAACCCATGGGTGCATGCGCAGAAGTTCAATTTCAAACCAACACCGAACCTCGAATTCGGGTTCTCCCGCGTGGTGGTTTTCGCCGGCCAGGGCCATGTGCCGCTGACATTCGGCTCGTTCTGGCACAGCTTCACCAGCTTTCAAAATGTGACGCCGGCGGAGAAGGCATCGCGCAATGATCCGGGCGCGCGGCATTCAAGCTTTGACTTCAGCTATCGACTGCCCTTTGTGCGCAACTGGCTCACGCTGTACAGCGACTCGATCATCCATGATGACGTCTCGCCGATTGATGCGCCGCGACATGCTGCCGTAAATCCCGGCCTCTATCTCTCGCATTTCCCGATGATCCCTAAGCTCGATCTTCGTGTCGAAGGCGTCGACAGCGCACCCAGCATCCCCGGCCGCTACAAGCTTGGCCAGTACATCTACTGGGAGAACCAATACCGGCAGGTGTACACCAACAAGGGCGACCTGTTCGGCAGCTGGATTGGCCGCGAGGGCAAAGGCGGCCAGGCATGGCTGACGTACTGGCTCTCGCCGCAGTCGCGCTTCATTCTGGGCTATAGGAATGCGAAGAACACGGCCGACTTTGTTCCCGGCGGCACGACGCAGAACGACTTTAACGGACAGGCAATTCTGCGCCTGAAGAAGGACCTGGAACTGAACGCGTTCGCGCAGTATGAGCGGTGGAATATTCCAATCCTGAAGCCGGGTCCGCAGAACCAGTTCACCGGCTACGTACAGCTCACCTGGTATCCCGGGAAGAGCTGGCACAACTGACTTCTGACCTGCAAAGCAAAGGCCCGCGAGCATCACTCGCGGGCCTTTTTATTCCGGCTCGCTACGGATGGACGTACTGCTCGGCCGCGACGGCGATCATGGCATGGCCGAAGGTCGTCGGATGGTCCTCATCCCAGAACAGCGTGTGGGCAGGATCCGCACAGACCGCACCGGTTGCGCTGAGACAGGGATTTGGATCAGCGCTGAACCCGTAGTGACTGGGGTCGGTGCCGATGGCATTTGCCAGCGAGTAGATGTCCGGACTGTAGATCGCGTTGCCGGCAATAGACCCTTCTATCGCCAGTTCCCCGGCCAGCACCTTGTTGGCGGTCACGACAGCAGTCTCGTCAAAGGCAGCATTGGCACGGCCTGCAGGCAGGACCCCAACATCAAACAGATTGGAGATCAGGAAGTGCTTTGCGCCGGCATGACGCAGCAGGACTTCGAGAGCAGCCAGACCATTACCGATTTCTGAACCGAGCACCACCGGCGAGCCGGAAGTCGCGTCCAGAATGTCATTGCCGCCGCCTTCCAGAACGTACAGAGCATTCGGATCGGCCTTGCCGCCATGCGTGCCCAGGTAGAGCTTCACCTGCGAAATGACGCTCGGAATAACGCCGCCGTCGATCGGCACATCCTGCAGCAGCTCGGCGCCACCAAAAGCATAGTCCGTGCCATTAGCCAGCGAAGGCAGCATGGTCATCTTGAAAGTGCCGGCAAGGTGATCGATCCAGATAGGCCCATTCGAAAAGCGGCCTTTGTAATAGGGCGGTGAAGCAGGTTTGACACCGCCGTCCGCCAGATACAGGTTGCCGACATCGCAATAGCTGTCGCCAAAGACGTAGATCGCGTCATAGTGCTGGGCTGCGCGCGCCATGTGAAGTGATAGAAGCGTAAACATCAGCACGACCAGCTTGGGAAAATGACGAAGCATGCGCATGAGGAGATTCCTTTCACCACGGGACGAATCGCGGACGGGCGGCGCGACACAAACATCGTTCTCGCCCAGGCCAAGAATGTAATAGGCGCGACGACGAGTGTAAAGATCAAACTTGGGCGCCGTAATCTGCGTTCGTGCAATTGAGGACAGGCGTGATACAAGAGCGGCATATGGAAAGAGGTGCTCGCTATCGCATCCTGCCGGTGCTGCTCGCGCTTCTTGCATGGTCCGGGTTGGCACTGCAGCTCTACCTATGGCTGCACTCACCGGTCGCAGCCAGCCGATCGCTCATGAGCATGCTGGGGCAGTTTTTCGGCTACTTCACTATCGAGGCAAACCTGTTCGCGGCCATTGTGTCGACGATCGCCGGCATCGGGACACGGCGCGCATGGCTTCCGTCGGCAGAGACGGCGGCGGCGGTGTACATCTCGGTCGTAGGGCTGGGCTACTCGCTGCTACTGCGCCATCTCGCGACGCTGCATGGAGCACTCAAGCTGGCCGATATGCTGCTGCATGATGTGGTTCCGCTGGGCTACGTGCTGTGGTGGATTTTTTTCGCGCGGAAAGCGTGGCAGCCGTGGAAAAACATTGCCCGCTTCCTCGCCTGGCCGTTGCTCTACCTGGTCGGAACACTCGTCGCCGGCGCTCGAACGGGCATCTATCTGTACCCATTCGTCAATGCTGCAACGCTCGGCTATCCGCGCATGCTGGCCATGTCGTCAGGACTGCTGGTCATCTTCATACTGCTGAGTGCCATGGCCATTGCATACAGCCGCCGGCAGGCGAGTACGCCTGCCGTATAGGCTGATCATTCGTCGAGCTTTTTCGTCACCAGCTCATTCAACAGCGCAGGATTGGCCTGTCCTTTCGAAGCGCGCATTACCTGCCCGACAAAGAATGCAGCGACTGTCTTCTTGCCGCCGCGATACTGCTCCACCTGTTTCGGATTGGCAGCAATCACTTCGTCGATCAGCTTTTCAATCGCAGCCGGGTCACTGATCTGCTGCGGCTTTTCCCGTTCGTAGACGGTCGCGAAATCTTCTTTCTTTTCAAACGCACTATCGAAAAGCTGCTTCAGTTGCTTGCTGGAGATTTCACCCTTCTCTGCAAGATCGGCCGCCAGCACAATGCCGTCCATGGTCACCGGCGAATCTTCCAGTTCAAGACCCAACGCTTTCAGACGACCCATCAACTCGCTCTGCACCAGGTTGGCAACGCGCTTGGGACTCTTCGCGCGTTTTGCCGCAGCTTCAAAGCGATCGGCGAACTCCCGTGTAGCGGTGAGTGTATGCGCGTCCTGTTCGGTGATCTCATACTCCGCCACCATGCGTGCGCGGCGGGCTTCCGGAAGCTCAGGCAGGTTGGCAACAATCTCGGTCTTCCACGCCGGGGAAATGATAAGCGGCGGCAGGTCCGGTTCCGGAAAATAACGGTAGTCGTGCGCCTGCTCTTTCGAGCGCATGGAGTAGGTGCGGCCCTCGCCGGCGTTCCACAGGCGGCTCTCCTGGATAACCCTTCCACCACCTTCAATCACTTCCACCTGGCGCTCGATCTCATACTCGATCGCGGAACGAATGTAGCGGAAACTGTTAACGTTTTTCACCTCGGCCTTGGTGCCGAATTTCTCCTGGCCGCGCGGCCGCACACTTACATTCGCATCGCACCGCAATGACCCCTCTTCCATGTTGCAATCGCTGACACCGGTGTAGAGAAGAATCTCCTTGAGCCGCGTGAGGTATTCGAAGGCTTCCTCGGCGCTGCGAATATCCGGCTCACTCACAATCTCCACCAGCGGCGTGCCGCATCGGTTCAGATCGACATAGGTACGCGTAGCAGAATCACTGAAACCGTCATGGAGACTTTTTCCTGCATCCTCTTCGAGATGCAGACGGGTTACCCCGATACGTCTAGTAACACCATTTGAGGGTACTTCGATAAATCCATGTTCAGCGACGGGCTTGTCGAACTGGGAGATTTGATAGCCCTTCGGTGAATCAGGATAAAAATAATTCTTGCGGGCAAACACAGAATGCTCGCGGATCTCGCAATGAATCGCAGTCGCTGCCAGTACGGCGAACTCAACCGCACGCTGATTCAAAACAGGTAATGCACCAGGCAGGCCAAGGCATACCGGACAGACCTGCGTGTTCGGTGCGCTGCCAAACTGGGTTGAGCAGCCGCAAAAAGCTTTTGACGTGGTGAGCAGCTGTACATGGACTTCGAGGCCAATGACAGGCTCATACTTGGCGAGAATTTCAGGATCGATGCCGGTGCTGGTTGCCATACCTGATAATTTTAGTGCACTTCCTCCTCATCATTCCCTCGCTCGCATCATCCAACATTGGGCAAGTAACTTTCCAAAGAGTTGTATCTTTGCGGACAGTCTTGCGACAGCCCCTAGTGTCGACGGGTATTCTTGCAGATACACAATGCAGGTCGAAACTCCAATCTTCGTTAGAATCGAACCGGATACCCAGGCACAAGCCGGAGTGAACACGTCGTGGTCTCAACGACCCTTTATCGAGAAGCGCCGTACGATGCAATTTGAACTCCTTCGCAGCCGCGAATCAGTAGCGGCTCTGCGCGAAGCGGTATCGCGCCTGTTTGCGGAAGTAATGCCGCATCCCGATGCGGCCCTTACTCCTGAATATTTTCTCGCAGGCCTGGAACCCAATGAGAAGCCGCAGGTCGTCGCGTGCTACGAATTTGGAGGACTGGTCGGCGTCCTCTACACCTCGGAGCTGTACGTCATCGGCATACGCACAGGCTTTCTGTTCGGCGGAGACCAGATGGGACGCGGCCTCCTGCTCGCGCCGCCCGAGCGCGAACAGGAGATTTTCACGGCAGCATGCGCCTTCCTGCTCGACCAGGGTCGCCACGCCATGCGCCTCAACTGGACACCCCAATCGACACTGCATGGCGAGGGAATTACCCTGCCGCAGCGCAGCGCCCGCCTGCAAAACAAACTCGACGTGCATCCCGAGGGTGACTGGCTGCGCCTGCAGCCGACCTACGAGGAATTCCTGGCGCACATCGGACCGCACACCCGCCGAAACCTGCGCTATTACAGGCGCAAAGTTGAAGCAATTGGCTTTACCTATTCGGGTGTTCTTGGCCCCAGTGAAATCTCGGGCGCGCTGCAGTCCCTGAACCTGGTCGCCGATTACCCCATCAGCCAGGCGCGCCTGGATCGCGATCGACGCTTCTTCGAAGCCTTTGGCACACCCGTCATTGCCGGCCTTCGCGACAGCCGGGGCAATTTCATCTCGCTGGTCACAGGCTTTACCGTCGATAGCCATCTGCACATCCTCACCCAATTGAATGGCGAGAGCGAAGCCCTGCGCAAACTCAGCCTTTCTCTCGTGCTGCGCGGCTACCTGATTGAGGAGTTCATCCAGCGCGGCTTCACCTCGGTGCACTTCATCCACGGTTCATCCCCGATGCTGGGACGCTTCTGCGAACCGGTTAATCTGCGGGTGATTTCCATCGATGACCGCAGGGCCCTGATGACTCCCTTCAAGAAAGCCTGCTCCAAGCTGGCCGACGCGTTTAGACGCCGCGGCCGCCGCGTGCCCTACCGCCTGCAACGGGCCGCCGGCAGCTACCTGCAATAGGGCCGAGCTGGCCACCCGCGTGCATTTTTCTTCCTGAGCCTCCTGGATGAGTCATCCCGACCGGAGCGCAGCGAAGTGGAGTGACCTGCATTTTTTCGCAAAATCATTTCCCGCGAACACCCGGCAGCTACACTCCGTCTTAGCTGATGAATCGAGCAGGCGCACAGTGACCCAGGCCATGACCATGTCCCTAGCGGAAGACCGACCTCGCGTGCAGGCCACGGAGCGCGAGGAGAGGCTGGCTTTCGAAGCCCTGGTCCATCGCCAGACCCGGTTCGTCTTCCGCATCGCCAATGCCATGCTTCGCAATGTCAGCGACGCGGAAGAGGTGGCGCAGGAGACGTTTCTGAAGCTGCATCGCAGCGGCGCCTGGCAGTCTATACGGGACGAGCGGGCGTTCCTGGCAAGAATGGCCTGGCGGCTGTCGCTTGACAGGAAGCGATCGACCGCCACGGGACGAGGGCTCCGTATCGAGGTCGATCATTTCGACACCTTGCGGGGGAGTGGACAGAATCCGGAGCAGGCTGCGCTGACTGGCGATGCTGTCGGGCTGGTTCACCGTCTCATTGACGACCTGCCGGACGAGCTACGTGAGCCGCTGTTGCTATCGGCCGTCGATGAGTTGAATTCACGGGAGATTGCCGAAGTGCTCGGCGTAAAAGAAGGCACCGTGCGGACACGTCTGATGCGCGCCCGGCAGATGCTTAAAGACAAACTTGCAACCCGGACAGGAGGACGCGATGTACGACGATGACTTGGATAATTTAATCGACCAGGCGCTGTCTTCCTATGAAGCCGAACCGCCTGCAGGCCTTGAAGCGAAGATCATTGCTGAAGTGCGGTCCACGCCGATGCTTATGAAGAAGGGCGCCCATGCGAAATGGGTGCGCGTTGCTTCAGGCATTGCGGCCGGCGGGCTTGTCGCTGCGCTCCTGTTGCATCTGGAAAGGACGCAGACATCGCCATTCGAAAACCGAATGACCGCAGCGCAGAAGGCACACGCGTTGCCCGCCATCCCGATAACGGTCGAGTCTCATACGCATGCACGCGTAGCGGTCAAAGTGGTGTCGATTCGCGTTCCCGGTCTGCGCTCTACCTATCATCAACCCGCCTTGACGGAGCAGGAGCTGCTGTTGGCCTCGCTGGCCGCTGAGCATCCGAAGCAGGCGCTGGAATGGAATGAGACGAAGCAGAAAAAATCCGAGCCACTCGCTGTCGCACCTCTGTCCGGCAGCCCGATGGGAACCGAACCGGTGGAACTCGAAGCCATTGTTATTGCACCCCTCCCGTCAAATGCAGTCGATTGATTCTGTGGGTTGAAGCCTTTGTCAAAGAGAAATGCAATGCGAGGAGAATGAATATGCGCGGATATAAAACCTTTTTTGTACTGGCGCTGGTAGGTATCGGCTATGGCGCCGCTGCGGCCCAGGACCAGGCCACTCCCATGACGCTCTCACCAGCAAAAACCGGCGACACCCAAAGTCCCAAGCCTGAGCATTACTACAAGTTGGCGTTTCGTGTCATCTCGGTGGGTGACGATGGAAGCAACTCGATGTCTCGCGTCTATACCGAGATAATCACGACGGGCATGGAGTCGATAAGTCAGATTCGGACTGGCGACAGGGTGCCCATAGCGAATTCAGGCGGCTGGAGCTATGTCGACGTCAATACGGACTTCGACACGAAACGCCGAGCGACAGAAGTCGACGGGGCACTTCGCATCGGCATCGCCGCCGAAGTGAGCACTATTATCAAGCCCACGCCAAACACTAGCCCAAATGCGCCGGTGATCCGCAATTGCAAGTGGGATTCTGACGTCACCGTTCCCATTGGGAAGCCAACGATCATCTTCTCTTCTGACGATGTCGGCGACAAGGGCAAAACCGAGCTCGAACTGACCGCAACGCCCATCCACTGACCCCAGCACAAACACGAGTGCCCCGGGTCTCACATCTGTGTGGGCTTTCTCCACCCACAACTCAAAGCAGGTTCGCCCGAAGCGAGCCTGTCATGGCGCAAAGCACCCTACGCCCGTAAGTCCAGTACCTTGGTAGAATTGTCGAAGCATGATTCTCCCCTTTGTCCGCGAGGCGCTTGCGGACCTGGAGCACTCCCCTAGTTTTGAACGTGTGCGAAGGCATCTGAACCTTCGTTCCGGGCGCCGTCGTGTGTCTGGACTTACGGCGACCGGCCGGGCGCTCTATCTCCCCTATTTTGCCAAGGCTGCGCAGACGCCCGTCGTCGTGCTGGTTGCCGATAACAAGGCTGCCGAAACGCTCGAGCAGATGCTCCGCGCCACGGCCGAGTTGACGGGCGCCATCGAACGCAAACGCATCGTCCGGTTGCCCGCGCATGACGTGCTCCCATTCGAAAATCTTTCGCCCCACCCCGATGTGCTGGAACAGCGCGCATCCGTATTGTGGAAGATTGCAACAGCACGTGTGTCGATTGTAATTGCGCCGATCGAGGCAGCAAGTATGCGCCTCTTCGATCGCCCGTATTATGCCGGACTGGCGCAGATCCTGCGGCGCGGCGAAGAAGTCGATATCGAGATGCTGACGGCGCATCTGCAGAGCATCGGCTACACGCAGATGGATATCGTTGAGATGCCGGGCCAGTTCACGCGCCGCGGCGGCATTCTCGACGTCTATTCGCCGGAGATGGATCGGCCCGTGCGCTTCGATTTCTTCGGCGATGAGATTGAATCCATCCGCAAATTCGATCCCGAATCGCAGCGCTCGTCCACACCAATGGATGAAGCCCTGCTGCTGCCTCTCACCGAAACACCTGTGTCTGAGAAGCTGCTCGCGGCCGTACACACCCGGTTGAGCGGCAATCGCATGGCCGCGAGTGAGGATGATCCCGCAGCCGTGTCGGCAGCCATTGCAGCGGGTGGCGTCTCCGTCTTTCCGGGATGGGAATTCTTCGCGCCTGTAGCCGGCGCGAAGGGCACGCTGTTCGACCTTTTCGGCGATCGCGGAAAGAATGTGCAGGTGTTTGTTGAAGAGCCCGGCATGTTGAAGAACCAGTCCGAACGGTGGTGGAACAAGGTGGAACAGCGGCATGAGCGTTCGGGCATTGGCTCGCTCATCGGTCCACAGGATATCTATCTGCCGCCGTGGGACCTGCTGCCGAAGATCGGTTCCCTGCCAGGTCTTGATCTCGATCAACTTGGCGCGGTCGACGTGCTCGAAGAAGACACCATGGCGCTCGATGAGGTTGCATTTTCCACGCGCCCGACCATGCGTTTTCACGGATCGATTCCGCAATTTATTGAGCACGTAAAATCTCTCTCCGCACAGGACCAGCGCGTACTGATTGCAGCGCCCAACCAGGGCGAAGTCGAGCGCATGGCGAATCTTCTGCGCGAGTACGGGTTGTCCTACCGGCTCGGCAGCCGCGCTCAGCATGCAGGCAGCGAAAACATTTTCGACGAGACCAGTTACCTTGCCGGAGACCTGCGCACCCCGATTGTTCTGCGCACAGCTCTCGCGACCGGCGTGAGCATTCCCGGGCCTGGCATCGTCATCATCGGCGCGAATGACCTGAACGACGATGCGGACATTGCGGCCCAGGCGGTCGTGCGTAAGCCGAAATCGAAGACCGCCGCTTTCGTCTCCGACTTTCGCGATCTTGCTGTCGGCGATTATGTGGTGCACGTCGAGAACGGCATCGGCCGCTACACAGGTCTGAAGGAGATTGAGCAGGACGGCATCAGCGTCGAGTTCATGGTGCTCGAGTTTGCAGAGAACGCCAAGCTCTACGTACCGCTGACGCGGCTTGACCTGATCCAGAAATATCGCTCGACTGACGCCGGGCCTGCGCCCGTTCTGAACAAGCTCGGTGGTCAGAGCTGGGCCAAGACCAAAGCGCGCGTCCGCAAAGCCATGGAAGACATGGCCGACGAACTACTGAAGCTTTATGCGCAGCGCAAAGCCGCGCAGGGCCATGCGTTTTCGCCGGACAATGAATTTCAACGAGAGTTCGAAGACGCCTTCGACTATAACGAAACGGATGATCAACTCTCAGCCATCGCCGACATCAAGGCGGACATGGAATCGCGCATGCCGATGGACCGCCTGCTGTGCGGCGACGTAGGCTACGGCAAGACAGAAGTCGCGATGCGCGCCGCATTCAAAGCTGTCCAGGATGGCAAGCAGGTCGCCGTCCTTACGCCGACAACTGTGCTCAGCTTTCAGCACTTCGAGACCTTCAAGAAACGCTTTGCGCAGTTCCCTATCAATGTCGACCTGATCTCGCGTTTCCGCACAGCAAAAGAGCAGAAGGAAATTCTCGAAAGACTCGAAGCCGGAAAGATCGATATCCTCATCGGCACGCACCGGCTGCTTTCGAAAGATCTGAAGTTTCAGGATCTCGGTCTGCTGGTGGTCGATGAAGAGCAGCGTTTCGGCGTACGTCACAAGGAACGCCTGAAGCAATTGCGATCAGCGCTGGATGTGCTCTCAATGTCAGCGACACCGATCCCGCGCACACTGCACATGTCGCTCGTTGGCCTGCGCGACATGAGCGTGATCGAGACACCGCCGAAGGATCGCATGGCCATCCAGACAGTTGTCGCAAAGTATGACGACAAGCTTGTCCGCTCGGCGATTGAACTGGAACTCGAACGCGGCGGCCAGGCCTACTTCGTCCATAACCGCGTCGAGACGATCTACGAACTGGCTGCAAAGATCCAGGAGATGGTGCCACAGGCGCGCGTGGGCGTCGGTCACGGCCAGTTGGGCGAAGCAGAGCTCGAACGCGTGCTCTTTGCATTCATGAATCGCGAGTATGACGTCTTTGTCGCGACCACGATCGTCGAGAACGGCCTGGATATTCCGCTGGCCAACACCATCATTATCAACCGCGCCGACCGCCATGGCTTATCGGAACTGTACCAGTTACGTGGACGCGTTGGCCGCTCTAATCGCCGCGCATACGCGTATTTATTAATCCCGCCAGAGCAGGAATTGACCGACATCGCACGCCGCCGGCTAGCCGCTCTCAAAGAATTTTCCGACCTCGGGGCCGGCTTTAAAATTGCCGCGCTTGACCTCGAGTTGCGTGGTGCCGGCAACATGCTCGGTGGCCAGCAAAGCGGCCATATTGAAGCCATCGGCTTTGAGATGTACACCGGCATGCTTGAACAGGCAGTCAGCGAATTGAAGGGCGAAGACGTGCCGCAGCAGCCAGTAACCCAGCTGAATCTTGGTATCAGCCTGCGCGTGGACGACACGTATATTCCGGAAGAGAATCAGCGACTGCGCATGTACAAACGCATCGCCGGTGCGCAGGATGAAGCCACTATCGCCGACGTGCGCGCAGAACTCGAAGATCGCTATGGCACGTTGCCGGAGAGCGTACATCACCTGTTAAATGCCAGCATTTTGCGCTTGACCTGTGAGCGTCTCGGTGTCGCGCAGGTGGACCGCAAACGAGATCAGTTGCATCTTCGATTCACCGACAAAGCGCTTATCGATCCAACCAGGCTGATGCAGTTAGTCGCAAAGAACGCCAAGCGGGGAGCACAATTTACGCCCCAGGGAGTACTGCGTTTCCCGCTAGCCGCGACGCAGCCTGAAGCTATCATGGTCGAAGTGCATGCGCTGTTGAATAAGCTGGTCGCTTGATTTGGTTTGAAAACTTATGCAGTGTGAACGGAGCAGCAACTTGATGACAAGCATGCTTGGAAAGAGGCTACTGGCGGGGATCGTAGGCATTGGAGGCATCATGGTTGGAATGAGCACCGTCGTTGCTCCGTTCGCCGCACAGTCTGAGACAGCTAAAAGTTTGTCGGACGATAATCAGTTTTCCTCTCTAGCCGACGCGTACTTCGAACAGGTGTACTTTCCATTCGAACCGACCAACGGTACACTTGCCGGCTTTCATCAGTACGATACAAAGCTTGAAAACTATTCACGGGTTGGTATCGACAGCGAAATCAAAGCACTCCGCGATTTTCTTCCACGCGTCGAGGCAGTCAATGCCGATGGGCTCAGCGAGACAACGCGCGGCGATCGCCAGGTCATCTTGAATAACATTCACTCCACGCTACTCACGCTTGAAGTCATTCGTCCGTGGGAAAAAAATCCGGACTTCTATTCGAGCGGCATCACGAACAGTGCTTTTACCCTGATGGAGCGCACCTTTGCCTCACCGGACGAGCGTATGAAGTCATTGATCGCCCGCGAGCAACAGATGCCGAAGGCGCTGGATGACGCCCGCGGAAACCTGAAAAATCCGCCGAAGATTTATACGGAGATTGCACTTCAACAGCTTCCTGGCATCATCTCGTTTTTTCAGAGCGACGTGCCTTCCGCTTTTGCGAAGGCCACAGATGCCGCAACGAAGGCTCAATTCGCCAGCAGCAACCAGGCCGTCATCGCAGCCCTGCAAAGATATCAGAAATGGTTACAGACTGATGTATTGCCGAGGTCAAATGGCGATTTCCGCATCGGCGGCGACACTTTCTCGAAGAAGCTGCAGTATGACGAGATGGTCAACACGCCACTCGACAGGCTGTTGGAGATCGGGTACGCCGACCTGCACAAAAACAAGGCTGACTTCATCAGAATCGCCCATGAAGTAGACCCGTCCAAAACGCCAGAACAGGTCCTGGACGAACTCGGCAACGATCATCCGACGCCGGACCATTTGCTGCAGGGTTTCCGCGATACTTTTAATGGCCTCATAACGTTTATCCGCGCGAAAAATATCATCACGATTCCGTCGGATGTGCGGCCAATTCTCGAGGAGACACCACCCTTCATGCGAGCGACCACCTTCGCTTCCATGGATACGCCGGGCGCATACGAAAGGGCAGCAAAAGAGGCTTACTTCAATGTAACCCTCCCGGAAAAGTCGTGGGACGCGGCGCGTGTAAATGGCTATATGCACAGCTTCAACATCGGCACAATCGTGAGCACGTCCGTGCATGAAGCGTATCCGGGCCACTATGTGCAGTTTCTTTGGGTGCCCGATGCCCCGAGCAAAACACGCAAGCTGCTTTACGCAAACACAAATGTCGAAGGCTGGGCCCACTACTGCGAACAGATGATGCTTGACGAGGGCTTCGCGCAACCGGGCACGGGTGCCAAGGATGAACGTGAGGCAAAGATGATTCGTCTCGGCCAGTTACAGGATGCATTGCTGCGCGATGCGCGCTTCATCGTCGGCATCAAGATGCATACCGGGCAGATGACGATGGACCAGGCGATCGACTTTTTCGTGAAGGAAGGCTTCCAGGCAAGAGAGGTTGGCGAAGTGGAGACCAAGCGTGGCACGTCTGACCCCACTTACCTGTACTACACACTTGGCAAACTCCAGATCTTAAAACTTCGTTCTGACCTTGAGAAGAAAGAAGGCTCAGCCTTTTCACTGGAAAAATTTCATGACACGTTCATGCGACAGGGCGGCGTTCCCATCAAGATCATCCGGGAAGCGATGCTCGGCGACCAGTCCCCCACCTTATAGCGTCAAACCTGGCACGGAACGAGCGTGAAGATGCGCAGAGGCATCATCTGAAAAACCGGATGCATCTATCTGCTGTTCTATCCTGATGAAGTGAGGCTCTTGAATGAACAAGAAAGTACGCAAGGCAGTCTTCCCGGCCGCTGGTATGGGCACACGCTTTTTGCCGGCCACAAAATCCGTACCCAAAGAGATGTTATCGCTCGTCGATAAGCCACTCATCCAGTACGGAGTCGAAGAGGCTATTGCTTCCGGTTGCGACCAAATCATTATCGTTACAGGACGCGGAAAATCTGCCATTGAAGATCACTTCGACATCAGCTTTGAACTTGATGCGAGCCTGGAAGCACGCGGCAAGAAAGAATTGCTGGAGCTTAGCCGGCGTGTTTCAAGCATGGCCAACATTTCATACATCCGCCAGAAAGAGGCGCGAGGTCTTGGACATGCCGTGCTGATGGCGAAAGATTTGGTCGGCGACGAGCCCTTCGCTGTGCTGCTCCCGGATGACATCATCGATGCGAAGAAGCCCTGCCTGGCGCAAATGATCGAAGCCTACGACGAGACGCAGTCCTCTATTCTTGCGACGCAAATTGTAGAAGGACCGGCAATTTCCTCCTATGGCGTACTCGATGGAGAGCAGGATAAAACCGATCCTCGCCTGTTTGCCGTTCGCGGCATGGTCGAGAAGCCGAAGCAGGATGTGGCTCCGTCGAAGAATGCGATCATTGGCCGTTACATATTAACACCCCGCGTGTTCGACCTGCTCGAGCACATCACGCCTGGCGCGGGTGGTGAGCTGCAGCTGACCGACGGTATCAAGGGACTGCTACAGCATGAAAAGGTTTTTGGTTTCAACTATGAAGGCAAGCGCTACGACGCGGGAGATAAGGCGGGCATGCTCCAGGCGACTGTGGATTTTGCACTGAAGCGTGCCGACCTGGGTCCCGGGTTGCGTGAACATATCAAGTCACTGAACCTGTAGACACCTGTGTCTCCTGGCACTGCAAAAGGGAAATAAATGAAGCTGCTGCGTTATGGCAACAAGGGTTCCGAAAGGCCGGCGATGCTCGATCAGAGTGGCATCGCGCGCGATCTCTCCGGGATCATCACAGATGTGGCCGGCGATGCTCTCTCCCGAGAATCGCTTTCGAAAATCAGCACGATCGATCCGTCGACATTGCCGGCGGTGGCGGGCTCATACCGCGTCGCGCCATGCGTTGGCACCGTAGGAAAATTTATCTGTGTCGGACTAAACTACTCCGACCACGCCTCAGAATCGAACATGCCGGTTCCGACGGAGCCCATCATTTTCATGAAGGCTACGTCGGCGATCTGCGGTGCAAATGATGATGTCATGCTGCCGCGCGCTTCGACAAAAAGCGATTGGGAGGTCGAGCTCGGCGTCGTCATTGGCACAGAGGCAAAATATGTAGAAGAGTCCGAAGCTCTCTCGTATGTCGCGGGCTATTGTGTCGTAAATGATCTGTCCGAACGTGCCTTCCAGCTTGAGGGAACGGGTCAGTGGGTCAAAGGAAAAAGTGCCGACACTTTTGGACCGATTGGACCCTGGCTTGTCACCACGGACGAGGTGCCTGAACCGCAGGATTTACATCTCTGGCTTGAGTTGGATGGAAAGCGCTGCCAGGACGGCTCGACGAAAACAATGGTCTTCGGCGTCGCTTATCTGGTCAGCTATCTGAGCCGCTTCATGAGTTTGCAGCCGGGCGATATTATTTCTACCGGTACTCCACCTGGAGTGGGGCTCGGCATGAAGCCGCCGAAGTATCTGCAGCCGGGCAATGTAATGAGGCTCGGTATCGATGGACTCGGCGAGCAGAAACAGGCAGTCATTCCATTCAGTACGCGGTAGTTCCACGCCTCGATAATATTGATCGAGGACAGCTTGCCGACCGCGCCGCTGTACCTGACTCAATCGAGTTTACATTGCAACCGCTTCTGCGACGCAAGGCCGAACGTGTTCGCCACGCGATTGCACAGACCCATCATGGCGGCTACGTGAACTGCCTCTGCAATCTGTTCTTCCGTCCATTCCAGGTTGCGTAATGTCTCTATATCTTCGTCGACTATCTTGAAGGATTCGGAATTTACTTTTCCGGTGAATCGAAGCAGTTCCCGTTCCTCCAGAGAAAGACCAGCGTCATCGATCCGGCCCACGGCAATGGCCTTCGCCGTATCGAAAGTAGCGCCTTGCAAAGTGAAAGAATGTCCGTGGCTGTCCATGCAGTATGGACAGGCATTCAGGCCGGAGATGTAGGTGGCAACCATCTCTTTCTGCCGACGCGTCAGATAACCATCCTGAAAAAGAATGGCGTATCCCATATCCACCATCAGGCGAGCTGCGCTTGGATTTGAACTAAAACACTTGAGGAGACCGGGCACTTCATTGCGGCCCAGCGTGTCGCGACAGTA
>CAZZZL010000069.1:0-17346 GCA_964658655.1 uncultured Acetobacteraceae bacterium
CCTGGAACCAACGGATTATGAGTCCGCTGCTCTAACCAATTGAGCTATAGGCCCGCTCGTAGCTCACTGTGAATCACAAAGCGCCGTGCAGACGTCTATTCTATCGCAGACCGCAGAGCGACAGCGCGGCCCTAGCTCGTCAGGCGGTCTGCCGAAATAGGCGCCACGCCGGAGACACGCAGACTATGCAGCGACTCGACGGCGCCCTTGGCGTCAAGGCGCAGATTGCCGGATGTAGAGGTGTAGTTGCGCAGCGTGATTGCTTCTTTCCTGTCTGCGAAAATCTCGATCACCGAACCGTCCATCCAGAACTGGACAGCGGACAGGCCACTGCTGTCGGGCGCAAGGCTCAGCGTTCTGTCACCAACCATCAGAGCCGGTCTCGCCACATCACCGTTGTATGCAATCTGGAACAGCGCCTCATCAACACCGTTTGCATGCACTGCAAAAGTTAGCGGCTTGGCCGATGGCGTAAAGCTATACGCAACAGTGGCTGCTCGATTGCGAATCGGATTCCTGCCCAACCACTCGTTCGTCACTGCAACATCCGGCTTGGTGATGGACAGCGTGCGCAGGTCCTGGCGCAGCGTGTCGAACTCCGGCGGCACCTCCATTCGAAGTGTGTTGTCAGGGCCAATACTGAGTACGCGCGGCAGCGCCATGCAGCCCGACCAGCCTGCGCGGATCAGCTCTGCATCCGGGCGCTTCTCCTGCACCCAGCCCCACAGAATGCGGCGGCCTTTCGCATCGATCATGCTCTTCATCGCGTAGTAGGCGCCGTGATCGAGCAGTCCGCGCGTCTCCATGTGAAACTTCATTTCAGACTTGTCGAGCTCGCCTATTTCCCAGTAAACCTTTCGCTCCGTGGAGTAGAGCAGAACGTGCTTGCCATCGAGTGGGAAAAAGTCCGGGCACTCCCACATCTCGCCCGTGTCCACCGGATTGGTTTCGCTGCCGCCATTCCATTTGCCCTGTGACAGGGGATGCAGATACGTCCAGACACGCCCATCCTTCGATGTGTAGAGCAGCAATGCGCCGCCCACTTTCGTGAAGCCCGAGCCCACGCCGAGATACCACGTGTCCCCATCCTTCCACGGACAAGGGTCGCGGAATCCCGTCACCTTCATCCCCGCGGGCGGCGTGGCAATCACCGGCTTGTCGAGCTTCTTCCACGTGCGCAGATCGTCATCCATCGCGGTCGCCAGGCACTGCACCTCGCGAGTACCCTCGCCACGAATCGTCTCTTCTTCAGGCGTACATTTCGTCACGCCGGTGTAGAGGATGCTGGCACGATTACCATCCGGCAGCACACTGCCGGTAAAGCAGCCGTAGGCATCGTAGCTGCCCCGCGTCGGTGCGAGCGCGAGCGGCTGGTGCTTCCAGAAGATAAGGTCAGGGCTCGTCGCGTGGTTCCAATGCATATCTCCCCACACCGCGGCATCGGGATTGTATTGGAAGAACATATGATATTGCCCGTTATGAAAGCGCGGCGCGCAGGGATCGTTCATCCAGTTATGCCGCGGCAGCAGGTGGAATTGCGGGCGCAGCGGATCATGTGCGAGCCTCTCACGCAGCTCGGCGGAGATCGCGTCTACAGGCGATTGTGCAGACGCTCTCAGCCCCGGACCTTCGAGCGCCAGTACAGCAGTTGAAGCCAGCGATGCGCTTAGAAACTTTCGACGATCCATGCCTGAAACTCCGATCAAGTTGCGAGCGCTCAGAAACTCACTGCGATTGAGAGTATCAGTCTGCCCGCACAAGAAATAAGAGGCTGCTTCGGAATCGAAGCAGCCCCTGTCATCGCGGACCGTCAGTTAAAAATGTAAACCGACTTCAGCCGTCAGTGCGCGCGGCGTCACATAGTGCGTGCCGCTGAAGGTCGAGAGAAAGTTATACAGTGCGTACTTGTTGGAAAGATTGACAGCAGTCAGACGCAGACTCCATTTATTGCGCTCGCCACCAAACAGGTTGTCATCACCGATCGATGCATCGAACAGGCTCCGAGGCTGAACGCGCGGCGGATTTTTATCGTCGTTTTCTGTGCCTGGCGCTGGAATCTTAAGCAGGGTCGACGTCAGCTGCGAGGCCAGGCATACCGACGGCAACGGAGTGGTCGGAGTAGCCTTCACGCCGTCGCACACCAGGCCGGCCTGAAATTCTTCGTCCGCAGTAAAGCTGCTGAGGTTGATGGCCGGCTGACCATTCAGCGTGGTCGAAAAGCTGCTGCAGCTGGTGTTCGGATCAGTCACGTTGTAGCAAGGTGCCGAACCGGCTACAAGACCGCTGTCATAGTGCCAGTTGAAGCCAATCCACGGAGCGCGTTTACCGGGAATCTGGTATTGCAGATTCGTCGATTCGTTAAATTTCTCGTCATGATCGATGCGGAATGGATATCCACTTTGCCCGACTGTCGCGCCCGCACCCGCAACCTGCGGCGGAAAGACACGAGCGGCTACGGACGACAGCACGATGAAGGCAGAGAAGCCGTGCAGCTCCGTAAAATCGGCGCGTGCCGCGACGCCCGGCACCTTCGAGTTGTGCCAGTCGATGGGGAAGGTAATCGGCGTATTGCCCAGCACGCTGAAGTCAAAGGCATTGTGCGTATATTTCCAGATGTAGTCGCCGCTGAAGACAACATGTCGGCCGAAGCCCTGCTGCAGGCCGGCATGAAATTCATTCCGGAAGCCAGGCTGCTCCGTTGTTGAAACCCCTGGACTGCATAGCAGCAGCGGACTCAAAACTGCATTGCCGCAGCCTTCGCTCGACAGCACCAGGTTTTCGTTAAACGGCGTTTCGAGCGTCCTCGCATAGGAGGTCCGCAGGACTGTATTCGTCTTC
Organism: uncultured Acetobacteraceae bacterium; assembly: GCA_964658655.1. Lineage (GTDB taxonomy): Bacteria > Acidobacteriota > Terriglobia > Terriglobales > Acidobacteriaceae. The sequence goes on from CAZZZL010000069.1 coordinate 2,839, forward strand.
GCAATCGTGTACGACAAACCAAGTCTCGGTTCCGCCTGGCGGGCGACCGTGAGGCCGTTATACAAGTCTCCACGAATGCCAACGTTGAACAGCCAGCTGCCGGTCTTGATCTGATCTTCGACATATAGCGCCAGCTCTTTCACATCCGTCCGGCCGTGATACGCATATCGACTACCACCGCGCGTAAGGTCGTAAGGCAGTAGTACAGGAAGGAATGCCGGGTTCGGCCCATCGCCTGCACCGGCGCATTGCGCAGGATCTGTGAAGCCACTCAACGGGGCGCCGCTAGCATCGACGCACGGCGAATTGAAGGTCGGATTCACCACGCCGAGCGTGTCGTTCTCGCGCAGGAAAGTCTGCGAATAAAACGCACCGGCCTTTGCCGTATGGATGCCTTTGCTATAGCTGACATCCGCGTGACCACCGGCATTGGTAAGCGTCCGTACCTGTCCGATTGTCTGTGACTGGATCGGCCCCAGGTCAGCCAGCGGATTCTGGCTTGGATAGTAGTTGTAGGCGTCCTTGCGGATGTATGGCCCGAAGTTGAAAACCGAACTCGTGCCAATGACGCGTGTGTAGGTCGGGGCAATGTCGAAGGTCTCAATCTTTGAATGCTGGTCCGCTGCGCCGAGCGCATTCTCCGTAATAGGATCGACCTTGCCGGTGTTCAGGTTGTCGTAAGTATTCGGCGTCTGGAACCACGAGCGGCTGTAGTTCAGGTTCAGATGCACTGAATCCTGCGGCGTCAACTGATCGTCGATGCGATCGAACAGGTTCTGTTCGTTGCCCTTGTCATGGAAGACTGAAAACTCTGGAGCATCGAGGAAGCGGCCGGTATTCAAACCGTCAATCTCGAAGAAATTGCCCCAGTTATCGCTGCCATACCCCACGTCAACGCCACCGGCCGTCGAGCCGAAGCTGCCATACGACGTCGTGATACTGCCGGTCGGCTTTTTCTGACCCTGGCCTGAGCGCGTCGTTACCTGGATCACCAGGCTCGTCTTGTCGCCATACTCTGCGGGCGGTGCCCCGGAAATGACCTGTATCGATTGAATGGAGTTGGAGGGAATCTGGTTAGAGAAAACCTTGCTTTGCTGATCGGTAATGGGCTGGCCGTCCACCGAAAATGAGTTGGAGGCATGATCGCCAAGACCGTGAAACAGTCCGTTCGAATCCGCTGCAACACCCGGCGACGAAAGCGTGACCAGCGAGCTTACCGAGGACGACTGGCTCTCCACCGGCAGCTTGTCGATGGCCGCGCGGTCCAGGTCGGTATGCATGCCCGTATCATTCTCGACTGCCGAGCTTCCCTGTACTGTGATCGTCGTTGCTGAAGTTGCGACCTGCAGACTCGCATCGATGGCCTGGCTAACGGGCGACCGCACATCGGCGTCCTTGACTGTCGGGTTGAAACCAGGAGCATTGATGGTGATGTGGTACGTGTTGAAGGGCAGATTTGTGAACTGGTAGTGACCGCTGCTGTCTGTCGTCGTCGAGCGCGAAAGCCGGCTGACGGTATTGTCCAATACGACTGTGGCACCTGGAACAATAGCGCCGGTGCCGTCAGTGACGGTGCCCTGGATACTCCCCGAAGTACTCTGTCCGAGCAGCGGGTGAAAGGAAGCGGATAGTGCAACGAGAACAAGAGCAGACGGTGCTCTCGCGATCAGGGATCGAAATGCCATTTAGGTCTCCAAACAGTGGGCCGAGCTGAGAATGAGGGCGCGCCGTCCTGTACTACGGACTGACTTGAAGCTGACGAACGCGGTCAGGACTCTGGCTGTTATCTGGAAAAAGGTGGCGGTCTGATAAACGCTGTGACGACAACGGCCAGCGAGCCGGGACAGGCTTCGCCAATCGAGACGCGTTCGATCAGTCGCAGCACGTACGCTGTCATCCAGGCGGGCTGCGTATCCACTGCAACATGAGCCGAAGCGCACAGCTGGCAGTGCGACGCATCGACTGGCGTGTCCGGATGACTATGGGCGACCTCGACGGTCATAAACACCGCGAGGACCACGCACAGCAACACGGCCAGTAGTTTGCCGAATTGGATCTTGTTCGTCAAAGCAGGGAGAATGACCTCTGATGCCCGTCTTTTCATGATGCGGGAGTTCGCGCCTGAGGTCAAACCGGCCATACCGTCACACCGCATCCGGAAACCGGTAGTACGCGTTCTTCCAGCAGGTGACGCTTAAAAGAAAACGCCCCCGAAGCTCCGCCGGTATGTAACCTGTAGCAGGCGGCTGCGTCACACACGTAGCGCCCGATTGTCATGCCCGGCCCTGGGGTCAACGTAACTTCAACCGGACCAGTGGGCCAGTAACTGCAATTCGTATCCGTGAAAATCTTATGATGGAACAGCCCGGACTCAACCCGGATCCCGAGAACGCAGCACCACTAAACGAGCCTGCGTCAGCGGCCACATCGCCTGAGCAGCCCGCGCCCGTCGAAGAAGCGCATGCGGTCTCGGTCTCGCCAGTCGCAGGCCACGACGAGCTGTCCGAAACGTCGCCCGTAGCCGTCGGCGTCGATGACGCTCCCGTGCTGGTTAAAAAGCATCGACTGGCCTCCCGCTGGATGCACTGGATCAACTTTCCCCTGCTCGGCATCATGATCTGGAGCGGCCTGCTCATCTACTGGGCAGACTCCGACGCCGCCAACCTGCACCCCCACGCAACCTACCGCGTCGGCCTCGGCAGCTGGACACTCTTTCGGCTCTTTCCGGATGGCTTTTACACCAAGCTGGGCATGCCGTTCCGGCTCGCCGAAGGCATGGGCTGGCACTTCTTTTTCATGTGGCTCTTCATGTTGAATGGTGTCGCTTACGTCATCTACACATTGGTCTCCGGAGCTTGGCGCGAGCTCGTGCCCAATCGGCATTCCTTCAAGGAAGCGATCCAGGTCACGCTCTACGATCTGCACCTGCGGAAAGAGCATCCGCCGGTCCGCAAGTACAACGGTGCGCAGCAGATTGCCTATACGGCCATCATTCTCGCCGGTGCCGGCTCCCTGCTGACTGGCCTCGCCATCTACAAGCCGACTCAGCTGCATGTCATTACCTGGCTGATGGGCGGCTACGAATTTGCCCGCTTTCTGCACTTCTGGCTGACCATGGGCTACGTATTCTTCTTCGTCATCCACGTCCTTCAGGTCGCCCGCGCGGGATGGAATAACTTCCGCAGCATGGTCACAGGCTATGAACTGCAAAATCCGGCGGAGGGGTCGAGCAGCCATGTCTAATGACAACGAGCAGCCCCTGCTCACCGGTGAAGCCGCCCGCGCGGAGATGCGCCGGCGTTCCCGCCGAGGCTTTCTGTCTGGCGGTATCGCTGCGGCGGCGGCCTATGGTGCCTGGCACTATATCCGCTACAGTCCGGCAGTCGATGGTCTGCAGAAGCCTCTTCGCGCAGCGCTCAACTTCAACTCGGAAGTCTCACGCCATGTCCTCGGCGATCAGGGCCTCGCCCCCACGTTCTCCGTCGATAAGGCAGTACAGAACGTCCGACTGAACGGCAACATCGGCATCGATCCCGTGCTGAAACTGGGCACATGGAAGCTGCAGGTCACCGGCCTGCCGGACGCGAAAGCTCATGCTCAGTACGTCGACGACGTGAACACTTACAAGTCCGAGGAAGACAAGGCCCTAATGGATCAAGACCCCAATGCTGACGCCTACGGCGATACGGGAGGCAGCCTCGACAGCCAGGACGAACCGCCCGAGCCCGAGGCAGGCCTGCTGCTGACACTCGATCACATTCGCTCCCTGCCGCACATCGAAATGGTGACGCAGTTGAAATGCATTGAAGGCTGGAGCGAAATCGTGCACTGGGGCGGCGCGCGCTTCAGCGACTTCGTTGCTGCCTACCAGAAGGACGCTGCCTTGCTGCCGAAGTATGTCGGTCTTCAGACCCCGAATCGCGAGTACTACGTCGGCCTTTTCAAGTCCGATGCCTTTCATCCGCAGACCATGCTCTGCTACGAGATGAATGGCCAGCCGCTCTCACGCGAGCATGGCGCACCTCTGCGCCTGGTGACTCCACTCAAATACGGCATCAAGCATCTAAAGCAGGTAGGAAAAATCAGCTTCACCAACGATCGACCGGCCGATTACTGGGCAGAGAACGGCTACGACTGGAACGCTGGCCACTGAAACAAAAGGCCCGGGCGGTCTGCCCAGGCCCTTTGCTACACAATCGTAGGAACTAGCGCGGTCCGCCGCCCATCATGTGACGCACACCTGCGTCATAGCCACGACGGAAGCCGACGCGATAATCATGCCGTAAACGTCCGCCCACATCCGGATGCCGATACTCATCGCGGTTGTTGACGTTCGGCGCGCGGTGATTCTCAAAGTCCTTGCGTGCACCCTCCACACCGTCGTGGAAGCCGCGGCGCATCACGTCGCTCTGAATGTCATTTGGAGGAGCATCCCAGCCGCCCTGCCCGTAGCCCGGCGGTGGTGGTCCCGGGGGTGGTCCGTACTGTGCGTGCATGGCTGCCGTGGAGCTCAGCATCAAAATCGCAAGCGAAGAAGTTGCCAATCGTTTCAGGATCATCATGTGTTGTGTTCCTTTCGTGCCGCTTTACCGGCCACCCGTTGAGACACCGGAATGAGAGCAGATGTTGCTCTCATTCCTGATTCTTCACGTGCCTGAAGTGTTTTGTGCCACGTTAGGTACGCCCTAACAGGCGGCAGCTGCGGGACTTGACGATCCATGCAGCTTTACGGATTAATCCAGCCGCCATCCGGCTCGGCCAGCCAAGAAGCCTCGTCCGGACCCCACGAGCCGGGTTTGTAGGTGCACAGCGGCGGCGGCGTTTTCAGGATCGGATCAAGAATGCGCCACGACTCTTCCACATAATCCTCACGTGCAAAGCGCTGCTGATTGCCATTCATCGCATCCACCAGCAAACCTTCATAGGGCAGGATGCTGTCCGGTGAGTCGCGCTGGGTTGCGATCAATGCCACCTGCCGCCCCTTCAGCTCTTCGCCGGGCGCGCGTACCGATGCATCGATCTCGATGGTCACATTCGGACTCACGCGGAAGCGCACGTTGTTCGGCGGCGGCGGCTGCATGCTGAAGATAGCCGGCGGCTGCCGCAGCCGCACATTCACCTCGGTCGCCGTTGTCGCCAGCATCTTGCCCGCGCGCACATAAAAGGGCACGCCTTTCCAGCGCCATGAGTTGATTTCCAGTTTCATCGCGACGAAGGTCTCGCGGGTCGAATCAGGCTTGACTCCCGGCTCGTCCAGGTACCCTTCAAACTGCCCGAGCACCACGTTCTTCAGCTTCAACTGGACGGCACGCAGCACCTTCACACGCTCATCGCGCAGGGGTTCTACCCCTGTGCCCTGGGGCGGTTCCATGGCGACGTTGCTCAACAGCTGCATCACGTGGTTCTGCATCACATCGCGGATTGCACCGGTCTCATCGTAGAAAGCGCCGCGACCCTTTACGCCGAACTGCTCAGCCATGGTGATCTGCACGCTCTCGACATAATTGCGGTTCCAGATCGGCTCGAGAAATGCATTCGTGAAGCGGAAAAAGATCAGGTTCTGTACTGCATTCTTGCCGAGATAGTGGTCGATACGGAAGACGTCTTTTTCATCGAAAGCGCTCAAAACCATCTTGTTCAGCGCTTCTGCTGTCGCCAGGTCATGCCCGAAGGGCTTCTCGAAAACTACTCGCGCACCATCGGCGCAGCCGGAATCCTGCAACTGGCTCAACACTTTTTCAAACAGACTCGGTGGAATCGCCAGGTAGTGAATGGGATGTTTCGAATCACCCAATTCCGTGCGCACCTGGCGGAATGTTTCGATGTCCAGGTAATCCCCGTCCACGTAGCGCAGCGCTGCTTCCAGCTTGGCAAAAGCCGCGGTATCGTAGCCGCCATGCTGCTCCACGCTGTCCTTCGCGCGGGCTTTCAACTGCTCCAGGTCCCAGTCAGACTTGGCAACACCAATCACCAGCGGCGGCAACTTCCCATGCTTCGCCATTCGCTGTAGAGAAGGGAAAATCTGCTTATAGGCAAGGTCGCCCGTAGCACCAAAAAATACCAGGGCGTCCGATTTTGCCACACTCATTCGTCTCTCCTAATTCAGGCAGCATGCGCACCGCACCAGGCGGCGCAGCCGCTTAGCCGCGCAATGACGCGCGCGGACATACTGCACACTCCAAGTATTCCATAGCAGGACAGCCTGTCTCTAGGATGCGCGCCCTAGCGGGGCACCGTTTCATTCCATAGAAACGCCAGAATATCGGCATAATCCTTCACTTCCTGATCCACCGACACACCCGAACTGTGGCCGCCCTTGAGGCTGTAATGGAGCAGGATGGGCCGATTACCGCCATTGGCCGCCTGTACCTCGGCTGTCATCTTGCGCGCGTGCAACGGGTCGACGCGCGTGTCGTTATCGCCAGTGAAGAACATGATTGCAGGGAACTTTGTGCCCGCTTTCACATTCTGATACGGCGAATATTTAGCGATGTATTCATAATCCTTCGCGTTCTCTGCAGAGCCATACTCCGTCGTCCATAGTCGGCCAAAAAGAAAATTCTGGTACCGCAGCATATCGAGCAGCGGGTAGCCGCAGACGATCGCTCCGAAAAGATCGGGTCTCTGCGTCATCGCCGCACCCATCAGCAATCCGCCGTTCGAGCGGCCCCAAATCGCCAGTTGCTGCGCGTTGGTGTAGTGGTTATCGATCAGGTATTGCGCCGCACTTTCAAAGTCGTCAAAAACATTCTGCTTGTGCTCGAACATGCCGGCACGATGCCAGTCTTCGCCATACTCGCCGCCGCCGCGCAGGTTCGGCAGGGCAAACAGACCGCCCTGTTCCATCCACCACGCGTACATCGAACTCCAGTTGGGCGTGTAGCTTACGTTGAAGCCGCCATAGCCCGTCATCAGCAGCTGCGTCCTGCCGTCCTGCTTCCAGCCCTTCTTGCCGGCAATGAACATCGGCACACGCGTGCCATCCTTTGACGTGTAAAAGACCTGCCTGACTTCATACTGCGTTGAATCAAACGGCAACTTCGGCTGCGCGAAGATATCACTCCTGCCTGTCTTCACGTCGTAGCGATAAATCGTCGGCGGGACATTGAATGAATCGAAGGTGTACACGCCAATCGTCGCCCGTGGCCTGCCGTATGGCACCGATCCCGCGCCGATGCCCGGATACTTCAACTCGCCTGTCTTCTTTCCATCGAACGAGTAGCTCGTCGTCACATCCTTCACATCTTCAAGGCGATCGACGAACAGCTGTCCACCCAGGATGCTCGAAGTCTGAATGACATTTGCGCTCTCCGGCACGACTGTCTTCCACGTATCCGGAGCTGTACCACCTGCCGCGCTGAAGTCTGCCTTGAGGATGCGGTATTTGGGTGCCTTGTAGTCCGTCTGCACATAGAAGCTGTCATCGCCCGCATCGAGCAGCGAAAAGCGGTTGTCAATGCCATAGACCAGCGGCACGACCGGCGCTTCCGGCTTGCGCAGATCTTTCAGCAGAATATCTTCGCGCGTAGCCGGAACCCCCCGGCTGATGGTGATGATGAGGTAGTGGCCGTTGTCACTCGTACCTACGCCCACCAGGTCAAGCTCGCCCAGCTTTTCGCCCTTGTACTCCTTGCCGAAAATCATCGCATCTGCTGTCTGCGGCGTTCCAAACTTGTGAAAGTAAACGACTGTGCCTTCATGCGTGAACAGTGCGTAATACAGGCCTTTTTTATCCGGACTGATCTGTACACCAAAGTAGCGATCGCTCTTCAGCGTGTCCTCCAGCTCCTTGCGGGCGGCGACGTCATAGATGTGGATCTCGCCCTCATCTGCGCCGCCCTGGCGAATCGCGTATACCAGCAGCGATCCATCCTGCGTGACGTCTTCAATGCCGGCCGAGGTGTTCTGATCGGCGCTGAGTTTCTTGGCGTCAATCAGCAGCTCATCCTTACCCTGCCAGCCTTCGCGCAGGTAGATGGAGCCCTGGTTCTCATCTGCCAGCCGCTTCTTGAAGAAGTATTTTTCGCCCTCAATGGTAGGGGCCGAGTACGAATCGACATGCTCCAGTTTGGCGAGCACATCGACAATGCCCGCGCGAGCCTTTACCTGTGACAGGTACGAATCGGTGTACTTGTTCTGCGCATCGATCCAGGCGCGGGTCGCCGGGCTCTTCTGGTCTTCAAGCCAGCGATAATCGTCGGTCACGGAGTGGCCATGCATGTCATCGGTAACCGGATGCTTCTCCGTCACAGGCGGCGCCGGCAGGGTGATGCCATTGCCGCCGGTCACCTGTGCCTGCGCAGCTCGTGCTGAGATTGCGGTCATCGTCAAAACTCCGGCCAGCACGCATGTGCCGCTTCTAAACAACCGATTGCTCCTGCTCAAAGGCATGAAGGTCTCCGTCAATGTGTGTGAAGTTGGTTTTCAATTTGGTCATCCTGCTCGAACCCCGATCTGTCATTCCGACCGGGGCGTAGCGCGAAGAGGGATAAGCTTGTTTCTCAACGAGCCCTCAAGACTTGGGCGGCTCCGTCGCCGCGCGCGTCCAGAACTTGTACGTCCGCTCCGAGATACTATTCTTCCCTTCATCGCTGGCATACACATCCTGCAGCGCCTTCCACAGAGCCTGCGCTTCGCTTTCGAGACCCAGCACACGTAGCGACCGGATCATCCGCGTCAGCCGCAGATGATTATGGTTTGCGGGCGTCAGCCAGTTCTTCGCGCGGCTCTCGTAATCGGCCGCTGGTACGATCGCATTCCCCTGCGGCACAAATCCGTAGAACGTCAACATGCGTCCTAGCGAGGTCCGCAGCGCCTCCTGCAGCTTCGCTTCGTGATGGAAGGCGCTGATGGTCGGCTTGTCCAGTACGGGAGCGAAAGGGTTCGCCATACTTTTTTCCGGCAGCGGAAAAAGCCACTGGATAAAGTCATGGACGCCTTCGATTTCGGTGTCCGGCCACGCGAGAATCTCGTCCATCCGCCAGCCCGTGCTGGTGCCGCCGGTACCCCTGTAAAAATCCAGAATTGCACTCATGTCGTACTGTGATGTTACTCGGGGCTGGCACATCAGGCATACGCTAGATGCAAAACTGCTCGCCTATACTGGTCGCATCCGCCTGCGGCCTACCCGATGAGCAAACTTTCCGTCGAAGATCAGCTCGCGTCTCTCCAGAAACTGCGCGTGTCCGGCGCGGACCCTGCTGACATCGCGGCACAGTTGCGACCGTTACTGCAGCAGAAAAATAATCTGCTCGTTGCCCGTGCTGCCGATCTCGCCCGTGATCTCGATCTGCGCGAACTCCTTCCGCATCTGGCCGCTGCATTCGAGCGGTTCCTCGATGCCGCTGAAAATCCCCCGGCAACGAAGAACGACAAGACTCCCAAAAGCGACCCGCAGTGCTGGGCGAAAAATGCGCTGAGCAAGGCTCTGCACCATCTTGGCTGCGAAGATGCCGGCCTGTTTCTTCGAGGTATGCATACCCACCAGTTCGAGCCCGTCTGGGGCGGCCAGTCGGACGTTGCCGGGACCCTTCGCTCAAACTGTGCCCATGCGCTGGTCGATTGCCATGAACTGACGCATCACGCCACCCTTATCCACCTGCTCGACATTGTTGCCGACAAGGACAAATCCGTGCGCGCCGAAGCCATGCGCGCCATCGCTGCGGCCGGCGGCGATGGCGCCAGCCTTCTGCTGCGCTTGCGCGCACTCGCCTCAGCCGGAGAAGACGCCGAAATTATTGGCCACTGCTATGCGGGGCTTCTGGCCCTGGAAGGCGTCTCGGCCGTGCCCTTTGTCGCCCGCTTTCTCGCCGGGCAGGACGACCGCAGCGCCGAAGCCGCATTGGCGCTGGGCGAAACGCGTACGCCCGAAGCACTCGAAGCACTGCTGGCCTGCCTGCGTCAGCCATCTGAACAGGCCACTCAGCGCGCATGGCGACCGCAGCCCCATCTGGAACCGGACTTCGCCGCCGCCCTGCTCACCGGCATCGCTCTCACTCGGCATGCCACGGCCATCGACACGCTGATTGACCTGGTCGCAACTGAATCCAGCTTCGCCGAGCCTGCTCTCGAAGCACTGGCTACCGCAAGTTTCGGCCAGGACGTGAAGGCGCGACTGGCCTCCATCATGACCAAAGTGGACAACACACGTATCAACCGCAGCTATCAAAATCTGTTCCCTCGCTAAAGGCATCGCGTGAGGACGCGGCCTCCAGAATCACGACAAGGGACCTGAACAGCCACCATCGCTTACCCATACTCGATACGGGGGAGATGCAGACATTCCCTGCTTCGCTACAATCAGCACAACCGCATGTCCACACCCCCGCCCATCACCGACGCGCCGCCACAACAAACATCCGGCCTCAAGCGTGTGTTCTCCGCACTGAAACCCTCGCACAGCCACACCGCCTTTACCGCGACGCTGCTGCTCATGTTCTCGGCGCTCGCCTCGCGCGTCATCGGCCTGGTGCGGACCAAGTACATCGCTTACCTTTTCGGGGCGCATGCCGCCGCCGATGCCTTCAACGCCGCTTTTCAACTGCCGGACATGATCTCCTACTTCCTGGTCGGGGGCGCCGCGTCCATCACCTTCGTGACCATGTTGACGCGCTACCGCGACACCGGCCGCGAAGCTGAGGGCGAACGCTCCATGTCCGTCATTTTGACGACCATGGTCTGTGTGCTCACCGTCGCGATCATTGCCGGGGAGTTCCTGGCGCCGGCCTTCGTCCACACCTTTCTCAGCGGCTTCAACGACGATCCTGCCAAGGCCGCCCTGTGCGTCAAACTTTCGCGCATCCTGCTGATCGCCCCAATCTTCTTCTTCGCCGGCGGGGTCTTCGGATCGGTACTGCTGGTGCGCAAGCAGTTCAACATCCAAGCCGTCACGCCGCTCATTTACAACTGCGGGACCATCCTCGGCGGCGTGGTTCTCTTTCACTACCTCGGCGTCTCGTCGCTGGCAATCGGCACGGTTGCCGGCGCGTTCTGCGGACCATTCCTGCTCAACGCCATCGGTGCGCATCGCGCCGGCATGCGCTACAAACCGATCCTGGAATGGTCAAACCCCGGCCTGCATGAGTGGGTGCGCATGTCGATCCCACTCATGCTCGGCGTCTCCCTCGTCAGCGCCGACAACTGGATCATCAACTACTTCGCCTCGCACAACAGCGGTGACGTATCACTGCTGACCTACGCGAAAAGCCTCTTCGCCGCGCCGGTCTCCCTCGGCCAGGCCGCCGGTGCCGCCTCGCTCCCATTTCTCGCGTCGCTCTTCACGAAGGCAAGCACGGCAGGCGATGATTCCGCTGCATTTTCGAAGGCAGTCAACTCCTCTGTCTCGCGCATCGCCGCCTTCTCCATCCTGCTCTCTTCACTGATGATTGCCATGGCCGCGCCCTCGGTCGACCTGGTCTTTCGCGGCGGCAAATTCGGCCAGGCGGAATCGTCCAGCATGGCTTTGTTCTTCGCCATCTTCTCTTATTCACTCTGCTTCTGGTCGGCCCAGGCCATCTACGCGCGGGCCTTCTACGCCGCCGGCAACACGGTCACGCCACTGGTCGCGAGCACCATCGTGACGATCATAGCCCTCGGCATCTACAAGCTGCTGTACGCCGGCTCGGGCCCGATCGGGCTCGCCATCGCCTCGGATATCGGCATCGTCATTCAGACCCTCACCCTGGCCGTCCTGCTGCACCGCCGCCGCATGGTCTCGATTGCCGGACTCGATTACCCCGAGCTTCTACGAGCCCTGCTCGCCTCTGCCGTTAGCTATGTGGGCCTGGTGCTGCTGCATCGCGCCTGGAACCCCCACGGCCGCCTGCTGGAGATGGTACTGCTGCTGGTCGCCAGTGTCGTGTGGCTGGCACTCTCCGCAGCCGTGCTGCTCGCCACCGGCTCATCGCTTCCCCGCCAGTTGACTGGCCGATTCCTTAGGAAACGCGCAGCCTGACAGCGCCCAAACGAAATGGCCCCGGCAAGTGCCGGGGCCATTTCTGTAAATCAGTGCTGAACGAAGTGCTTAGACCTGGACCGGCTTCACTTCGGTTGCCGCGCCATTGGTCGACTTCTCAGTACCGCCCGGCTTGCGTATATCAATGCCGCCCTTGAAGAACGCGCCATCCTCAATGCTGATGCGCTGCGCCGATACATCACCGGTCAGCGAACCTTCACTGCGAATGTCCACACGGTCGCTCGCGTTGATATTGCCGCGCACCTTGCCGAGCACCACAACCTCACGCGCGGATATGTTCGCCGCTACCTGGCCATTGCGGCCAACGGTGACCCGGTTGCCGGAGAGATTGATCGCTCCCTCAACCTTGCCATCGATGTACAGTGATTCGGAACCAGTGACTTCGCCTTTGACAACCAGGCTCTTGCCGATGGTGGCCTGGTCAGCTGCCGCCGGGGTTCCCGTCGCCGCGCCTGGGCGAGGCGTGGTTGTCTCATAACTGGAAGCTTGCGGCGTTGCCGGACGGGCAGGCTCGGGGGTGGGGGTAGCGTTTGGCGTGCTGCCGGTCGGGTTCGGTTTCCACATCTCTCTCGCGTTTCCTTTCAATCCTGATAATGACTAACCAAAATAGTCTGCTTGCCACGCGGGCTCTCTCGCTCGCACGTTCGTGGACAGGTGCAGCCTCACACAAATCTCAAAACCGTGCACCCGGCACCAGGGTGCGGGCACAACAGTCGTCTACCTTGCATCTTACCTATCTCCCCGTGAAAATTGCACGCATCGCGTCAATCTTTTCGAAATGGGGAGACTCTTAAGCGATACGATACTCTTTGGCGCGCCCCCATTACCAACCTTCCGCTGCATCCTCCGGCTCCCAGGACGACCGTGACCTGCTCCGTCGCATCGAGCGCGCACCCGGTCAGCGAGCCGGCTACAAACAACTTGTCCGCGAAATGGGACTCGGTGGTGGCCGCGATCGTCGCCTGCTCCTCGAGCATCTTGCCCGCCTGACCGCCAGCGGCAAACTCGTCAAGCCCGACCGCGATCACTGGATGGTCCCACCTCCCAAATCCGCCGAGCGGGCAAAATCAGCGACCTTCGAGAACACCGGCGAAAATCTCATCGCCGGCAAGCTTGACCTCCACCGCGACGGCTTTGGCTTCGTGCGTCCCAAGGACCGCACTACCACTGGCACGGAAGACATCTTCATTCCACCCAACGAGTTGAACGGGGCCATGCAGGGCGATACCGTGCTGGTCGCCATGGCACCGGCCCGTGGCGATGGCCGCCGCTACGGCCGCATCCGCCGCGTACTGACGCGCAACAATCCCTCCGTCGTCGGACGCTTTCACTATGCGCGCGGCCATAACGTGAACTTTGGCGGCAACTACATCACGCCCATGGATGGCCGCATGTCCGACGCCATCCTCATCCCGCCCGGCATGGAGCGGCCGCTCTCGGCGCACACCCCGCATCGCGTCCTCGGCAAGGAAGCGGAGCATCATGAAGCCGAGCTGCTAAGTGCCGAAGTCGACCTCGAAGGCCTGATCGTCGATGTACAGGTGACCGACTGGCCTACGCCCACCCGGCCCGCAAAGGGCCGCGTCATCGAGATCCTTGGCCACGAAGACGACTTTGGTGTCGACGTCGAAATCGTCATCCGCAAACACCACCTGCCGCACCAGTTCCCGGAAAATGTACTGGTTGAGGCGCGAGCAGTCGCCCATCTTGACCAGGAAGAGATTGCCCGCCGCCGTAATTTCCGCGACCTGCCGATTGTCACCATCGACGGCGAAACAGCACGCGATTTCGACGACGCCGTGCTTGTTATCGAACATGAAGACGGCAGCTGGGAGCTGCAAGTCCATATTGCCGACGTGGCTGAGTACGTGCAGCCTGGCACGCCGCTCGATCTGGAAGCGCGCATCCGCGGCAACTCGGTCTATTTCCCCGATCGCGCCATTCCCATGCTGCCGCAGGAGCTGTCGACCGACATCTGCAGTCTTCGCCCGAACGAAGACCGCCTCGTGCTCTCCTGCCTGATGCAGATCGATCCGCAGGGCGAGATCACCAGCTACGAGGTCACGGAAGGCGTTATTCGCTCCGCGCGCCGCATGACCTACACGCAGGTGCACGAGATTCTTACCGGCAACGCCATCGTCCGCGCAGAATTTATGGATCTTGTCCCCGCTTTTGAACAGATGGAGAAGCTGGCGCACATTCTAAACAGGAAACGTGACCGTCGCGGTTCCATTGACTTCGATCTTCCCGAGCCAGTTATCCAGTTTGATGAACTCGGCGCCATGACGGACGTCGTCCGCGCCCAGCGTACCTGGGCCAATCGCCTGATTGAAGAATTCATGCTCTCTGCGAACGAGTGCGTCGCATCATGGCTCGAAAATCTTCACGTGCCTTCGCTCTACCGCATTAACGAGATCCCCGACCCGCGCCGCGTAATGGATTTCGAAGATGCCGCCGCGCATTTCGGCTACTCCCTGGGTCTCGGTGCGCTTCCCGTGAAAAAGTTCCAGTTCAAGAGCGAACGCCGGGAGCAT
>CAZZZL010000070.1:0-16566 GCA_964658655.1 uncultured Acetobacteraceae bacterium
GCACTTCCGCCGCCATTTCGAGACTTTGGATCACACCCCAGCCCTGCTCGGGCAGTTCGCTCAACGCGATGGTAGCCCGGCTTTGCTCCTGCTCAGTTTTCACTGCACCTTTCGACGTCCACACCCAAGTGCGACCGATCAGGTCGTACTTCTGACTATATATGTTCAGGGCCACCCCGACAAAGCCGAGAATTGTTATCGAAGCGTAGCGACTGGTGGCATTTGAGATTACGGGCACCGGTCGCGCGATGCATTTATGCAGTCTCTCCTTGACGATCTAGGGAAGTAGGGAGCAGACTGTCCTAGATTGTCGAGGAGAGTGGTTCCATGGCTAAACAGGTAGACCTGATGCAGGGCACGCTGGAGATGCTGATTTTGAAGGCCGTTTCCCTGGGCAAACTGCACGGCTACGGCGTGCTGTTGAGGATTCAGCAGATCAGCGGCGAACAACTGGTGATTCAGCAGGGGTCGCTGTACCCGGCGCTCTATCGGCTGGAGCATGAAGGTGCGATCAGGAGCGAGTGGGGCGAGAGTGAGAACAATCGCCGCGCGAAGTATTACACGCTGACACCTTCCGGACGTAAGCAGCTCGATGCGGAGATGGAGAAGTGGAACCGGATGACTGTCCTCATCGGTTCAATCCTCAAGTTAACGGCTGGAGACATGGGAACTGCGGAGGTTGAAGCATGATCAGACTTATGTCGCGCATGGTTTCGTGGCTGCGCTCGGTAACAGGACGGCAGCGGCTCGAAGGCGAGATGGAAGAAGAGATCCGCTTCCATCTTGACGCGCGTGCGGCAGACCTTGCCCGCGAGGGGATGGATTTCAAGCAGGCCATGCGGCAGGCGCGGCTGGAGTTTGGCGGCGTCGCTTCGCACAAGGATGGCATGCGTCGCTCGCTTGGGCTGCGATGGTGGGATGAGCTGTGGGGTGATGTTCGTTATGCGACGCGGATTCTGCGCAAGAGTCCTGGATTCACCCTGATCGCCGTCAGTTCGCTGGCGCTCGCGATCGGCGCGAACACGACGATCTTTTCAGTGGCGAACGAGATGCTGTTTGAGCGGCTGGGTGTGCCACATCCGAGGCAGTTACGTTTGCTGGCCATTACGGAACCGGATAACTCCATCGTCCATATGAGCTGGGGCAGCGATATTCAGCTGCCCAACGGTCAGTCTCAGCGCAATGCGTTTACGTACCCCATTTACCAGCAACTTCGCGATCGGAACCGAGATGACAACAAAGTGCTCGAGGATATTTTCGCGTTTAAGGACATCGGACGTGTGAACGTGACGGTCAACGGGCTTGCGCAGTCAGCGAATGCCCAGCTTGTCTCCGGCAACTTTTATCGGCAGATGCAGGTCCAGCCGATGCTTGGCCGCACGATTCTGCCTTCCGATGATCGTGAGGTCGGCAAAGGGCCAGTGGTGGTGATCAGCGACGCGTTTTGGAATCGCGCCTTCGGGCGGGCGCCTGGTGTTGTTGGAAAAATGATAACGATCAACATGACGCCGATGACCATCATTGGCGTGAATCCACTTGGATTTACAGGGGCCGAGAGTGTGCAGTGGTCGCCCGACCTGTTTGCACCGCTTTCGATGATGCCGATGCTCCGCGAAACATTCGGTGACCCCGCGCCGATCATGGAGTCAACGCAGCTTTATTGGTTACAGGTAATGGCGCGTACCAAGGCTGGGGTGTCGGATGAGCAGGCACGCACCTCACTGGACCTGGTGATGAATGCGGCCATTCGCAGTGTAAACACGATCGGGAAGAATGACGCCGTGCCGCATCTGATGATCGAAGACGGCAGCAAGGGATTGAATGTTGCGCAGATGATGTACGCGGAGCCATTGCATGTACTACTCGCTATGGTGGCCAGTGTCTTGATTATGGCGTGCGCGAATATGGCTAACCTGATGCTGGCGCGGGCCTCGGCGCGGCATAGGGAAATGAGCGTGCGACTGGCTCTGGGCTCTGGACGATGGCGACTGTTGCGGCAGGTGCTGACGGAGAGTCTGCTGTTGTCGACTGCCGGCGGAACGGCCGGCTTGCTGCTTGGCTACTTTGGTAGGACAGCACTGCCAAAGTTTATGGCGACCGCATGGACAACGGGTGAGTTGCAGGTGCCGTTCAACTGGAAGGTGTTTGCGTTCACCGCCGGCATCACTATTGGCACGGGCATCATATTCGGGATATTTCCTGCCTGGTCAGCAACGCGTGTCGGCATAGGGGTATCGCTCCAGCGCGGAGTCCAGACTGCTTCCCGGCGTCGCAAAGCGTGGAGTGGAAAGGCCATCGTCGCTCTCCAAGTGGCGTTGTCGACTATGCTCGTCGTGGCAGCTTTGCTTTTTTTGCGGACGCTTGTGAAGCTGAACTCAATCGATCCCGGCTTCCGCGCGGAACATCTTCTAATGTTCCAGGTGAATCCGCCGACCAAGCAATACCCACCACCCAGGGATGTGCGGCTTGGGCTTCAATTGGAAGAGGCTCTGCGTGCCGTTCCGGGTGTTCAGGAAATAGCGACGTCAGATGTTGCCCCTGTCTCTGGTTCTGACATGAACGGCGGCTTTGAGGTGCAGGGTAGGCCAGAGGAGAAGTTCTCGAGCGAAGACAGGGACCATTATCCCTATTTCGCGCACGTGGGCGTGCATTACTTCTCTACGATGCAGATCCCTATCCTTGCGGGACGTGGATTCACCGCGCAGGACACTGAAACTTCGCAAAAAGTGTCGGTAATTAATCAGACGTTGGCTCGTAAATTCTTTGGCAGCAGCAATCCCATTGGCCAGCACTTCCGACAACATGAAGGCGCGGATGCAGCGCACAATCCATGGATTGAAATCATCGGCGTGTGCGCGGATAGTCGGTACGAGCATATGAAGCGCTTATCGCAAGCTGTCCACTACGACCTGCTACGGCAGCAGATAGTGGTGGGCGGTTTGACTTACCTGGTTCGTACACCGATGAAGCCGGAAGCAGTCGTACCCTCGCTGCGCGCGGCGGTCCAGCGTGTGGATCGCGACTTGCCGCTGATGGATATACGAACAATGGAGCAGCAGATCGGCGATGACCTGCAACAAGAGCGAATGTTCGCAAGTCTTTCAGCCGGCTTTGGCGTGCTTGCATTGATGCTGGCGTGTATTGGTATTTACGGGATCATGGCCTACACGGTGGTGCAGCGGACGAACGAGATCGGCATCCGGCTGGCGCTGGGGGCCGAGCGTGGACAGGTGCGTGGAATGGTGCTGCGCGAGGCTGGCGGGTTGGCGGTGATTGGCGTGGCGAGCGGGCTCGTCGTTGCGCTGGGGTTGGGACGACTGGTGAAGTCACTGCTGTATGGATTGCAACCGGCTGATCCGTTGTCTCTCGCGGGTGCGGGCTGTTTGCTGCTCGGTCTGGCATTGATTGCTGGATGGGTACCGGCGATGCGGGCTTCGCGGGTGGAGCCGATGGAGGCGCTGCGGCACGAGTAAGTTCGCATTCGTCGGATAGGAAAACGCGGGTCTCTCCACTTCGCTTCGCTTTGGTCGAGATGACAACGTGAAGTGAATTGGCTGGAGATGGCAACGTGAAGTGTGTTCCGGTCGAGATGACAAATCTCTTTGAACCAGGTGGGAGTTGAAGTTCAGCCCAGCTGCGGAAGTTTATTCGACGCGCCCAGCAGGAAGATGATGCCGATGACGAAGCTGTAGACGGCGCCGGCGATCGCGACCCATCTGAAGATGTCCGGCGCCTGGTGTCCGGCATTCTCCGCGGACTTTTTCAGAGAGGCTTTATAAACGCCGCCAAGGGTCGCGGTCATCAGGCCGTTCATGAGGATGAGGCCGCCGGCGAAAGCGATGAGGCCAAAGACTCCGCGTGCCGTTCCCCCAAGACTCGCGGCCAGCAGGAACAACATGAGCTGGCTTGGTGTCTCGGCTCCGAGTCCGTGCAGGACGCCGATGAGGAAGACCGATCTGCCGGAGTAGTTGAAGTGAAAAGGTTCGGGCTTTTCGACGGCGGGATTGAAGACACGTCGAACACGCCAGGAGACGTTGCGAAAGGCAGAGATGAGGAGAGCAAAGCGGCTTTCCATCGCATGATGCGAGTGGCGTTTCTGATAGATGTTGCCGATGACCAGCATGGCCAACACGATGAGGGTCACGCCGATAAGGCGCTCCGTCCATGCGTCGAGACGAGCGGGCAGCGGCAGATGCAGCATGATGACCCCGGCTCCCAGGGCGACGACGGTAAAGGCATGGCCGAGCGCGTAGGTGAGGCCGAGGCGCATGCCTTCGCGCCAGGTGCGCTGGACGGCAGTGATGTCAGAGATGGCAGCGAGATGGTCGTAGTCGAAACCGTGCCGCAGCCCGAGAATGGCGCAGGAGGCGAGCGCGAGAGTGATCTGCCAGTTCATGGTTGCTTACGAATAGATGCAGCCTGATTGTAGACGCAGAAGATGCCTAAATGACAAGCTTGACCAGTTGCTCGGCTGCCTGGCGGGTGCCGAGAATGGAAACCTTGGGCAACTGGCCGCGTGCCATAGCGACTTCATCGCACCGGTAGAGGCGGGGGCAGCTCTGGCAGTCCTTGTAGATCTTGTCTGGTAGCGCGGCGCGTTCTTCGACCATACGAAAACCATGATGAAAAAAGAAATCAGGGATGCGGGTGAAGAGACATACGCAGCCGACACCGTGATCTTCGGCTTCATCGAGGAGGGCCTGTAAAAGCCTGCCGCCTGCGCCTTTGCCTTTGGCTTCGGGACGGACGACAATTGATCGCACTTCAGCCAGGTGGGGGCCATAAAGATGCAGTGCGCCGCAGCCGAGGAAGGTGCCGCCGTCGGACTCGGCGACAGTGAAGTCGCGCACGTTCTCGCAGATCTCGGCGAAGGCTCGGCGGAGTAAAGTGCCGTCGGAGGAGAGACTGTTAACCAGTTCGAAGATCAAGGACGCGTCATGCAGACGCGCTTTACGCACCTGCATGCAAAGTCTCCAATGCGCGCGCTTCTCCTTTGCGGGAGCTGGCAAGCAGCAGCTGCGACTCGATAGTGGCCAGAGCATGTGCGACCTGTGCGCGGGCCGTGCCGCCGATAACATCGTGGCAATCGATGGTCGCGTCAAGGGTGATGGCGTCGAAAAAATCTTCGGCGAACTCGGGGCCGAACTGCTGGAGCTGGTCCAGCGTCAGGCCGTTCAGTTCGCAACCTTTCTCCAGACTGAAGCGGACGGCGTTGCCGATCTTCTCGTGCGCCTTGCGGAACGGAACTCCCTTGTGAACGAGATAGGTTGCGGCTGCCATGGCGTTGAGATAGCCGTGCTCGCTGGCCTCGCGCATGCGGGTATGACGGAACTGGAGCGCTACAGTAAAACGCGCAAGCAGATCGAGTATCGCGAGCGCCGTGGTGCTGGCGGCGAAGAGCGGTTCCTGCGTCTCCTGCATGTCTTTATTGTAGGCAAGCGGCAGACCTTTCAGCAGTAAAGTGACGGTCTGCGCAGCGCCGTTAAGGCGGCCGACCTTCCCGCGGACAAGCTCGGTGAGGTCCGGATTTTTCTTCTGCGGCATCGCGCTTGAACCCGTTGAAAATGCTTCCGGCAGTTCAACAAAACCGAATTCGGCCGTGGCAAAGAGTGTTATCTCTTCAGCGAAACGACTGGCGTGCAGACCAATGGTCGTGAGCACCTGCAAATATTCAAGGATGAAGTCGCGGTCGCTGGTTGCATCCATGCTGTTCGCGGTTGGTGCGGTAAAGCCGAGCTCGCGCGCAGCAATGGTGCGGTCGAGCGCAAGCGTCGCGCCGGCAACTGCGCCTGAGCCAAGGGGACAGGCGTCGAGACGGCGCAGGCAATCTTCCACTCGTGTGATGTCGCGGAGGAGCATCTGCGCATACGCGAGCAGCCAGTGTGCGACAAGCACCGGTTCAGCACGCTGCAGATGCGTGTAGGCAGGCATGACGGCATCGCCGTTGAGCTTTGCCTGCTCGATGAACGCGTTGACCCAGATCTGCAATAACTCGATGACACGCAAACCGCTTTGTCGGACGTAAAGGCGCAGATCGGTGGCGATCTGCTCATTGCGGCTGCGGCCGGTGTGCAGTTTTAGACCGAGATCGCCGATGCGGCTGACGAGCTGCAACTCGACGAAGTGATGTATATCTTCTGCTTCAGGTTCCGTCTTGAGTTCTGCGGCAAGCGGGCCGCGGGGCACGAGTGCGTCGGGATCACCCCAGTAGTCGTGAAGGATCGACGACAGGCCGGCCAGCACCGAGGTGACTTCTTCGCCAGTCAGAATGCCAGCATGCGCAATGGTGCGAGCGTGTGCCTTGCTGGCAGCAATCTCCTGTGGGAGAAGCTGCCAGTCAAAGCCAAACGAACGTTGCCATGCCTCGAAATCCGCGTCGAGGGGTTCGCGGAAACGGCCGGACCACATCTTCACTTAACGGCCTCTTTCGTGGGCGACTCGACCGCGGCGAGTTGCTGCAGCAGGCGGGCGCGTGAACGAGCGGGCAGGCCGAGGATCTGGATGAAGCCCTTAGCGTCCTTCTGATCGTAGGTGTCGCCCATGGTGAACGAAGAAAGTTCATTCGAGTAGAGCGAGTACTTGCTGGTTCGGCCGGCGATCGAAACACTTCCTTTGTAGAGGCTGAGTTTGACGGTGCCGGTGACATGCTGCTGTGTGTTGAGCACGAAAGCGTCGAGCGCTTCGCGCAGCGGTGTAAACCACAGGCCGTTGTAGACGAGCTCGGCATAACGCAGGCTCACATGCTGCTTGTAATGCTTCACGTCGCGGTCAAGCGCAAGTGCTTCAAGTTCGCGGTGCGCGAGCACAATGAGCGTGCCGCCGGGCGTTTCGTAACAGCCACGGGACTTGATGCCGACGAAGCGGTTTTCGACAAGATCGATGCGGCCAATGGCGTTGCGTGCGCCTATCTCGTTGAGCAGTTCGACGAGTTGGACAGGCTCGAGCTTCATGCCGTCAACGGAAACGGGCTCACCCTGCTGGAAGCCGATCTCGACAGTTTCTTCCTTGTCGGGAGCGTCTTTCGGCGATCGCGTCATGGTCCAGGTGCTGTCGAAAGGCGCATTGTTGGCGTCTTCCAGTTCGCCGCCCTCATGGCTAACGTGCCAGATATTGCGGTCGCGTGAGTGAATTTTTTCGCGGCTGGCAGCCACGGGGATGCCATGCGCTTCGGCGTAGTCGAGGCAATCTTCGCGGCTCTTGAGTGTCCACTCGCGCCACGGTGCGATGACCTTCAACTCCGGCGCGAGCGCCTGGTACGCGTGCTCGAAGCGGACCTGGTCATTGCCTTTACCGGTGCAGCCATGGGCGACCGATGTGGCACCTTCTTCTAGTGCTACTTCAACCTGGTGCTTGGCGATAACAGGGCGGGCGATCGAGGTGCCGAGTAAATACTTGTCTTCATAGATGGCGCCGGCCTTAACGGTCGGATAAACGTACTCGCGGATGAATTCATCGCGCAGATCGCGGACGATTACTTTCTTTGCGCCTGTTTTGTAGGCCTTCTCGACGACTGCATCGATGTCCTCGCCCTGGCCGACATCGGCCACCATGGCAATGACGTCGAGACCGTAATTTTCATTGAGCCACGGAATGATGATGGAGGTGTCGAGACCGCCTGAATACGCGAGAACAACTTTGTTGGACATGAGAATCTCCTCTGTATCTGTGCCTGACTAGGCGGTTTGCTTCTTGTTGGCATTGCCAGCGCCGAGCAACATCAGGAGCAGCGCCTTCTGCGCGTGCATGCGGTTCTCGGCTTGGTCAAAGACGATGGATTGCGGGCCGTCGAGCACTGCGTCCGTGACCTCGGCATTGCGATGCGCCGGAAGACAGTGCATGAAGACGGCATGCGAAGCTGCGTTGGCCATGAGTGCTTCATTCACCTGGTAAGGCTTGAAGAGCGGCGCACGTTTTGTCGCTTCATGTTCGAAGCCCATGCTGGTGCACACGTCGGTGTAAATTGCGTCGACATTGTGAGTGGCGGCAATAGGATCCTGAATGACTTCAATACTGCCGCCGGATTTGTTTGCGATGCCGCGGGCCTGGGCGACGATGTCTGCCTTGGGCCCGTAATTTTTCGGTGTGGCAATCGTGACGTGCGCACCGAGCTGCGCGCCGGTAAGCATGAGCGAATGGCAGACGTTGTTGCCATCGCCGACGTAGGTAAACTTGAGCCCGGCCGCAGTACCGAAGCGCTCTTCGAGCGTCATCCAATCAGCAAGAGCCTGGCAGGGATGTTCGAGATCGCTGAGTGCGTTGATGACGGGCACGCGTGCATAGTCGGCCATCTCGGTAATGGTCTCGTGCGCGTAGGTGCGCAGGACAATGATGTCGACCCAGCGCTCAACGTTGCGCGCAATGTCTGCGAGCGACTCTCGTTCGCCGAGGGGCGATTGCGTCTGATCGACGAACATGGCGGAGCCGCCGAGCGTGTTGATGCCAGCCTCAAACGTGAGCCGTGTTCGCAGGGAAGCCTTCTCAAAGAACATGACCATCTGCCGCGCGTCGAGTGCGTGACGATAGGCTTCGCGGTTGGCCTTGACGTCATGCGCGAGCGAGAGGATGCTGCGCGCTTCCTCCATCGAAAGGTCGGTGATGGAGCAGAGATCGCGGCCGGTCAACGTGACGGCTGCCGGTGCGTTGACGAGCGGTTCTTCGAGGACGAGGGACTTCGTGGCCATCTACTTATCTCCGTACGTGCTGGCTGTGGGAGCCTTGCTGTCAGCCGCGAGGGCCGGGCCATGCTCGTCGAGAATCTGGTTGAGCGCTGCGATGGCAATGTCGACATGCTCGCGCTGAAGAATGTATGGCGGCAGAAACCGCAGGACGGTTTCGCTGGTGCGATTGATGAGGTTGCGGTGATGCATCATCGCTGATGTGACGGCCTTCGCAAGGTCGGCCGAATCGAGTTCGACTGCCAGCATCAGGCCCATGCCGCGGACGTCTGTGATGCTTTCATGCTTCGCTGCGAGCTGATGGAGCTGCTGCATAAAGTAGCCGCCGACCTCTGTGACGTGGTCGAGCAGGTTGGTCTGCTTCATGTGCTCGATGACGGCAATGGCAACGGCGCAGGCGAGTGGTCCGCCGCCGAAGGTAGTGCCGTGCAGGCCGGGATGCATCGCTGCTGAAACTGGATCCGTGCAGAGCAATGCGCCGAGAGGCAGACCGCCGGCGAGCGGTTTGGCGAGCGTGGTGATGTCCGGCTGAATGCCGTAGTGCTGATAGCCACACCACTTGCCGGTGCGGCCAAAGCCGGCCTGAATTTCGTCGATGATCAGCAGCGCACCGGTCGATTGTGTCAGCTCTCGCGCAGCTGCGAGAAAGTCTTTCGATACCGGACGGATGCCGCCTTCGCCCTGGATGGACTCGATGAGGATGGCGCAGACATCGGTAGAGAAACTTGCGCGCAGGGCAGCGACGTCGTTGAACGACACGAACTCGACACCCGGGACGAGAGGCGCAAATGGCTCGCGATATTTTTCCTTGTGCGTGGTCGAGAGGGAACCCATGGTGCGGCCGTGAAAGCTGTGCTCGAGGGCGATAAACTGCGTGCCAAGTTGCGTGCCCTGTTCTCGCTTCATGCCGGCATAGGCGCGCGCGAGTTTCATCGCCGCTTCCCACGCTTCTGTGCCGCTGTTGCAAAAGAAGACGCGGTCCATGCCGGTCATCTCTGTCAAAAGGGCAGCAAGCTTCGACTGGCCTTCATGAAAGAAAAGGTTTGACGTATGGATCAGCTTCTTGCTCTGCTCCGCGATGGCATGTTCGATGACGGGATGTCCATAACCGAGCGCGTTGACGCCGATGCCGCTAAGCAGGTCAAGGTAGTCGTTGCCCTCGTCATCGGTAAGGTAGACGCCTTTGCCGGATACGAATTGAATGGGGTTGCGTTCGTAGGTCGGCAGGAGCAGCTTTGCTTCAGCGGACTGCAGAGATGCAAATTTCGGGGCTTCGCGATTTGAGTCGGGAGTCATGCGACCATCACCTCTGTTCCAAATGCTATGCGCGCGGATGCCAGGTCGGGAAGTACCCGGGCCTCATCTGCGGGCAAAATTCGCACACGTTTCACACCGTGGAGGAGAGCCTCACGGCAGGCGCTGAGTTTTGGCAGCATCCCGCCGCTGATGACCGCGTCGCGGGTTAGTCCGCTGATCTGGTCGATGCTGAGCCAGCGCATCACTTCGCCATTCGCACCTTTGACGCCCGGGACATCTGTGAGAAAGACGAGTGCGTCCGCGTGCGAAGCGATGGCACACGCTGCCGCCATTTCGTCGGCGTTCACGTTATAGTATTCGCCGTCAAAGCCGAGCGCGATGCTCGAGATGACGGGGACAGACCCCATGTTCCAGATGGCTTCGAGCCAGCGGACATCCGACGATACAATTTCGCCGACGTAGCCGAGGTCAGGAGCAGTGCGCTTCTTGCGCGCGCGAAAGACGAGACCATCGCCGCCGGAAAGTCCAACGGCGGACTGGCCATGCGAGCCGAGTGCGGCGACGAGTGCCTTGTTCACCTGGCCGCCGAGGACCATGACTGCAGTGTCGCGCGTTTCTGCATCCGTGATCCGCAGGCCTGCGACGAATTCGCTTTGCTTGCCGAGCAGTTTCAATGTGCGGGTCAGGGCAACGCCGCCGCCGTGAACGACGGTGACCTGGTGGCCGTCTTTTACCAACTCGGTGATGGCGCTGGCACAGCCGTGCAGAAGGGTAGGGTTCTCAAGTGTTGCTCCACCGAGCTTGATGACATATTTCATAGCAGGCCCTCACTTTCATTCCAGCCATACATGACGTTCATATTTTGAGCTGCCTGGCCGGCAGCGCCTTTCAGCAGGTTATCGAGACAGGAGACGATGATGCATCGTTTGCGATCGGGAGCCAGTTGAAACCCGATGTCGCAATAGCTGGTGCGCACGGAATATTGAATCTGCGGCAGATCGGGTGTGTCGAACAAACGAACCATCGGGCTCTCGGCGTAAAAGTCTGCGAAGCATTTCGTGATCGCTTCGGCTTGTTGTGGTTTTTGAAAACGCACGTAAATCGTTGACAGAATGCCGCGGGGAATCGGCAGCAGGTGTGGGGTGAACGTGATCTGCTCGTTTTCAATAGCAAGTTGCTCGAGGAGTTCGCCGAGATGTCGGTGGCCAAACAGGCCGTAAGCTGAAAGATTATCGGCCGCGTACATGAAGTGCGTTTTCGCGACAGGTGCTTTGCCTGCGCCAGAGACGCCGGATTTAGAGTCGCAGATGATGCCGTGCTCGATGTCAATCACGTCAGCTGCAATGAGTGGCTTGAGGGCGAGAATGATAGATGTCGCGTAGCAACCGGGATTGGCGACGAGCTTCGCTTCAGCAATCTGTGCGCGGTGCAGCTCGGGCATGCCGTAGACGCTGGCCTGCTGGATGGTTTCCGCGGCCGCCGCGTCTGTGTCTTTAAATTTGTAGACGGCGCGATTGCTCTCGTGTTCGAGCCGCCAGGCGCCGCTGAGATCGATGACGCGGACACCGCGTGCGAGCGCTTCGGGAACCCATGCGCGCGACTGTTCATGCGGCGTGGCGAGGAAGAGGAGGTCAATGCCGCGCTCGTTGATTGAAGTCCATGAAAATGGCTCGATTGCCGGGTCTTGTAGGCCGGGCATCCTCAATTGAGGATGCAGCGAGTAGAGAGTCGTGGACGTGCCATGAGCGTCCTCGCGGCCCAGGAATACAGGCGCACTCTTATGCAGGCGCGGATGCCGCAACAATAGTCGCGCAAGCTCTGCGCCGGCGTAGCCACTGACTCCGGCTACTGCGATGCGTGGGGTTTTCTGAGTCACCTAACCTATGACTCCTTCAAGCTTCGTTCGAAGGATATTTGCCTGCTTTGCATCGGGACAGATGATCAGAATGGTGTCGTCGCCGGCAATGGTACCGACAACTTCAGGCCACTCTTCGCGGTCAATGGCAAAGGCTACGGTCTGCGCGCTGCCTTCTGCCGTCGTCAGTACGAGTTGATTGAGGGCCTGGCGCACGCGGACGGCAAAATTGCCGAGCACATCTTCAGCGGAGGGACGAATATCTTCGTCGGCTTCGCCGTTCGGAAGTGCATACCCTCTCGGGCCCTTGTAGAGCTGCAGTTCACGAATGTCCCGGGAGAGCGTGGCCTGTGTTACGTCGAAGCCGCGCTTGAGCAGCATGCGTCGCAGTTCATCCTGGTTGCTGATGGCGGATGAACCAACTACTTCGCGGATTGCGTCGTGCCGACCGTGTTTCATGATTTTCCGCCGGTTGAAATGCGAAGGCGTGACCGTGAGGCCACGCCTTTTCGCTTATGCATAAATATCCATCTACATGTATAAATATGCATAGACCCCTACGTCAAGCGTTTGGGCAAATTAATTTTCGAGGGGGAAATTCGAGGGTAGGGGCGGCAGGTAAATCGTCAGGGGCGCGGCAGTAACGCGTTAGCTGAAAAGATTCTGTACATAGTTCGTTACTTGCCAACGTTTACCCCTTATATTTACTCATGGACAGCTTATCCGCGATCGATCAGCCGAGCCAGACCCACGATGGCTGTAGCTCACTCCTTGACCCCCGGTTTGAGCATGAATCGTGTGGCGTTGGCTTTGTCGCCACGTTAACGAACGTTGGTTCTCACGAGATCCTGCAGCAGGCGCTGACCGCGCTGGCGCGACTTGCGCATCGCGGGGCGATTGCAGCGGATGGCCGGAGCAGTGACGGCGTCGGCGTGATGACCGGTATCCCGCGAAAATTCCTCCTGGAGAAAACGGGCGTGAGCCTGGAAGACAGCGAGCCCCTCGCTGTCGGCGTGGTGTTTCTTCCCAGGGAAGCGGCGGGCCCGGTTGCGGAACTGGAAAAGTGTTTCAAGGAAAATGGTCTCGTGGTGCTGGGCTGGCGGGATGTTCCGACGCGCAATGATGTACTCGGCCCGATCGCTCTGGCAACGTTACCCGTGATCCGGCAGGTGCTGCTGACAGCCGATACTGCGGAGGGTATCGAACGGCGTTTGTACGTGGTGCGCAAACAATTCGAGCGCAGCAAGGCTCAAGGTTACCTGTGTTCGCTCTCGACCTCGACGATCGTCTACAAGGGCATGTGCGCAGGGCGGTTGCTGGGCGAATTCTATCCCGATCTGAGTGACGAGAATTACGTGACGCCGTTCGCGCTCTTCCACCAGCGATATGCGACGAATGTATTGCCATCGTGGGACCGGGCCCAGCCTCTGCGTGTCCTGGCCCACAATGGCGAAATCAATACAGTGTGGGGCAATCGAGCCCGCATGGACGCCCGGGCAGCCACCATTCCTGCTGACTGCCATCCGATTTTTGCGCCCGATGGGTCTGATTCAACAACCCTTGACGAAGTCGTGGAATTGCTGGCGCGGAACGGCCGCACGGTTGCGGAGTCGATTCGCATCCTGGTGCCTCCTGCGAAGAATAAAGAGACCTCCAATTTTCTGAAATATCATGGCGATGCAACGGAGCCGTGGGACGGTCCGGCGGCGCTGGCATTCGCCGATGCCGGCGTGGTAGGCGTCGCACTTGACCGTAATGGTCTGCGGCCTTGTCGATACTTCGTGACAGATGATGGCCTTGTTGTCGCGGGCTCTGAAGCTGGCCTGGTTGATCTTGATCCTGAACGCGTTGTGCATAGCGGGCGGCTGGGGCCGGGAGAGATGCTTGCCATTGATCTCGAGCTGAACCGGCTTTACGAAGACCCCGATGTTGCTGAATATTTTGACGCGAGCAACGAGTATGGCGAACTGGTTGAGGACATCCGACTTGAGCCTTCACTCAACCTGGAGCCGCCCCCATCGGCCGGTGAACTTTTACAGTTGCAGCGTGCCTTCGGATACACCAAGGAAGATGTGCGGATGATCCTGACGCCGATGGCGTCGGATGGCAAGGACGCCGTGTGGTCCATGGGCGATGACACGCCGCTCGCCTCGCTCGCGCGTTCGCCGCGGCCGGTGTATGCGTATTTCCGACAGAGGTTTGCGCAGGTCACGAATCCGCCAATCGATCCGCTACGCGAGTCGTGTATCGTACATCTGCATACACGCCTGGGACCCTGGGCCCCGCTGCTCGATAAGCATGCGCGCATCCCGGGTCTTTCGCTGGTCTCGCCCTACCTTTCGCTGGAGCAGGTGCATGCGCTGAGGACGCGGGACTTCACGCTGGCGCGTGAGCTGCCGCTGGCGGTGCTCGATTGCGTCTACGCGCCAACTACAAACCTTGCGGCTGCCCTCGACGATCTTTGCACACGGGCGATTGACCTGGTGCGCGGCGGTGCGGCGGTGCTACTGCTGAGCGATCGCTCGGTGAGCGCTCAGGCACTGCCGGTGCCGATGGCACTCGCGACTGGCGCGGTGCATCACGCGCTGGTGAAGGAAGGCATCCGTAGCCGCGTCGGGCTCGCAGTAGAGGCAGGGGACTGCCGCGATCTGCACCATGCGGCACTGCTGCTGGGGATGGGCGCCGGCGCTATCTGCCCGTGGCTCGCGCTGGAAACGGCGCGCAACATTAATCCGGAACGCGGCGCAGAAAATATGATGCGTGCGCTCGACCTGGGTCTGGCGAAGATCATGTCCAAGATGGGCATCTCGGTCGCAGACAGCTATCGCGGCGCGCATCTGTTCGATTGCCTCGGCCTGGGTGCCGAGGTGATTGATAAATGCTTCGCGGGAACGTATTCCCCGATTGGCGGCATAGGGTTTCAGGAGCTTGAGAATATCTCGCGGCAGATCTGGACGTCTGCGTATGAAGAAGTGAATCCGAATGATGCCGCAGGTGAAAATGGCGGCCATCCGGGTGTCAGCACAAAAGTAGAGACGAAAGACCTGCCCGATTATGGCTGGATCCGTTTTCGTAAATCGGATCAGGCCGAACCACACTCGTGGCAGCCGCAAACAGTGCGCGCCCTGCAGACAGTAACCGGTGCAGTCCGCAATGCAGCGGCCAGTGCAGTTGCGCCGGCGCTGGCATGGGCCGCATTCAGTACGCAGGCAGTCGAGAAGGAAGCCACTGTGCTGCGCGAAATGCTGGAGATGCGCCCGGCAGGTGCGGAAATTCCGGTTGAAGATGTTGAACCGGTAACCGCGCTGTTCAAACGCTTTGCGGCGTCGGCGATGTCTCTCGGGTCACTGAGCCCGGAAGCGCACGAGACCATCACGATCGCGATGAACATGATGGGCGCACGTTCAAACACTGGTGAGGGTGGCGAAGACCCTGCTGCCTATGCGCCGGTCATCGACGCGCATGGAATGTCGCAGTCGTCGTTGCTGAACAATAAAGTCAAGCAGGTGGCCTCGGCGCGCTTCGGTGTCACGGCAGAATACCTGTCGCATGCAGAAGAGATCGAGATCAAGATTGCCCAGGGGGCGAAACCGGGTGAGGGCGGCCAGCTGCCTTCCTACAAAGTTACGGAGTTGATTGCCCGTTTGCGTCATGCCCAGGTCGGGATGTCATTGATCAGTCCGCCGCCGCATCACGATATTTATTCCATTGAAGACCTGGCCCAGTTGATCCATGACTTGAAGCGTGTGAATCCGCGTGCTGCCATCGGTGTCAAGCTGGTGTCCGGTTGCGGTGTGGGTACGATTGCTTCCGGCGTGGCCAAAGCGTATGCCGACTACATCGTGATTGCCGGGCACTCCGGCGGTACCGGTGCGTCTTCGTTGTCGAGCATCAAGTATGCCGGCAATCCATGGGAACTCGGCCTGGCGGAAGCGCAACAGTCACTGATCGCTAACGGCATGCGGGGCCGTGTGCGGCTGCGCTGCGACGGCGGCCTGAAGACAGCGCGGGACATCCTGGTGGCGGCCATGCTAGGCGCCGATGAGTATGCTTTCGGTACGGCGGTCCTGGTAGCGATTGGCTGCGACATGGCGCGGCAGTGTCATCTGAATACCTGTCCTACCGGAATCGCGACACAGCGACCTGATCTACGGGCGAAATTCCGCGGCAAGCCTGAACAGATTATCCGCATGTTCGAAGAACTGGCGCAGGACCTGCGTCAGTTGATGGCACGGATGGGCATCGCGAAAATCGAGGACGTGATTGGCCGCACTGATCTTCTTGAACAGGTGCGCTACGACGGCAAGCTCGATCTGCAGGCACTGCTGGCAGCGCCGGTGGAGGGTGAGCGGCGCTGGGCCGGCGGACGCAATCCGCGACCGGATGCGCGGGCTGCGATGGATGACGCGTGGATAGAGCCAGCGATCGTCGCTGCATCGGGTGGTCGGTCACTTGAGATTGTGGCGGATGTCGTGAACGAAGACCTGACTCTGGGCGCACGTTTAGCCGGAGAACTGGCGTCGCAGGGCATCGCGATTCAGGCGGACCATCCCATCACCATGAAGCTGAATGGAGTTGCCGGACAGTCGTTCGGCGCCTTCGCGGTCGCAGGTATGCGGCTGGTGCTGGACGGCCTGGCGAACCTGGTGGGCATGAGCGCGGAGGAGAAGGGCATCGAGTTGCTGTTCGCGCAGCCGCCGCAACTGCCCATGGCCCTCGTGGGCGACCCGTCGCGCCTGCGCCAGGTGCTGCTCAACCTAGGCTACAACGCCGTCAAGT
>CAZZZL010000071.1:0-15703 GCA_964658655.1 uncultured Acetobacteraceae bacterium
ATGATTTCGTCAATAATGCCGTATTCCTTCGCCTGGTTGGCATTCATGATGAAATCGCGTTCTACATCCCGCTCGATGCGCTCAAGCGATTGGCCCGTGTGCTTCGACATCAGCTTGTTGGTGATCTCGCGTATACGAAGAATCTCGCGTGCGTGAATATCAATATCCGTCGCTTGTCCTGACAGACCGCCCATTGATGGCTGGTGGATCAGGATGCGCGAGTTCGGTAATGCGAACCGCTTGCCGGCTGTGCCAGACATTAACAGAAATGCACCCATGCTGGCTGCCTGGCCGATGCAATACGTCACAACGTCGTTCTTGATGAACTGCATCGTGTCATAGATCGCGAGACCGGCAGTGATCGAGCCACCCGGAGAATTGATATAGAGCTGGATGTCTTTTTCCGGATCATCTCCGGAAAGGAAAAGCATTTGCGCGATGATCAGGTTCGCGATCTGGTCGTCGATCGGCGTTCCCAGGAAGATGATGTTGTCGCGCAGCAGACGGGAGTAAATATCGTAAGCGCGCTCGCCACGACTCGTCTGCTCAATAACCATCGGTACCAGTGCCATGCTTTTCCTTCAATCACTCTCAGGGATCGTTCGATCCCGGTTAGACAGACTCACAAATTATTGACGACGGAATCAGCGTTGCGTACTACCTTCCAGTGTAAATCCTTAAACGACCTACAGACGCTCGTACAGCAAGGCCCCGGTTTTATCACGCCGTAGTTGTTCCCGGATTCTAGCGATGCTCCCATCCTTCGTCAAACGCGCGCGCAGCTCATCGACCGGCTCACGCATCTGCAGTGCGAGGATCTCCAGTTCGCGATTTACTTCTTCATCCGTTGCATCAACATTTTCAACTTCTGCAATTTTATCCAGTAAAAGCATGCCTTTTACCTCAGCTGAGGCCGATGCATGCTGGGCCGCGCGCAGTCTCTGGAAGTCCAGCTTGCGCATGTCGTCGGGATTCATGCCTTGTGCCGCTAGCGCCCGCAGACCACGATCGAGACGCACATCGATCTGTTGCTGAACCAGTGTCTCTGGTACCGGAAAGTTGTACTTGGCAGTGAGCGCTTCCATCAGCTTTTCGCGGGTTGCCGACTCGCCCTGCTGCTTTTTCTGTCCTGAGAGGTGCTCACGAAGCTTGGTCGTAAAGTCTTCGTAGCTTTCGTAGTCGCCTAACTCCTTCGCGAGATCGTCGTTCAATTCCGGCTGCGTCTTCTTCTTGATGGCCTTGACCTTGACGTCATAGGCGACCGTCTTGCCGGCCAGGCGCGGTTCGCCGAACTCTGCCGGATAGGTCACTTCGAACTTCAGTTCCTGCCCGACATTTGCGCCACGCAGAACATTGTTGAAGGCTTCGAGCGTGTTCTTGCCACCGACTTCGAGGTCGACGTCCTCAGCTTCGAGCGGCTCGTCAAGCTTCGGTGCCTCGGTCTCGCCTTCAGCCGGCTGCATGGCGCCTTTGAAGCTGATCTGCGCCCAGTCGCCGTCGACGAGAGGACGCTCTTCGTCAACTGTCTCCATCGTGGAGCGTGAATCGCGCGCCCGCTCAAGCTCGGCCTGAAACTCTTCCTCAGACAGGTTGGTGTCCGGCTTCTCGACCTTGACGTCCTGGTAGCCGTCGACGGTAATCTCGGGTAGTACTTCGAAGACTGCCTTGAAGTAGAGAGGCTGGCCGTCTTCCATGCGCATGTCGACCACCTGGGGCTGCGAGACAGGCTTCAGAGCCTGTGCTTCAATCGCCTCGCGGAAGGGAACGGGCATCACCTGTTCAAGGACATCCTGGCGAAGCTGCTCGCCGAAGCGCGAACGGATCAGCGACTCGGGTACCTTGCCGGCGCGGAAGCCGGGAATGCGTGCCTGGCTTTGATAGCGCTTGGTGATCTTCCTGAAAGCCTTCGATACAGTGTCGGCATCGATGGTGACTTCGACATCCCGCGTGCACTCAGGATTCATCGCCGGACCATGGTCGTGGTTGTGGCCGGCGTGGTCGTGACCTTCGTGGGTGTGCTCGATTGCCTGCGATTCAACGGCAGGAGAGTCATTGGAGATAACTGCGGTTTCTACGGTCTCAGTACTCAACGGAATGCCTTCCAGAATGGGTTGATTGCTCATGTGCTGTTCAGGGAGCGCGATGGCTATGCAGGGCGGGTATCGCAGGGCAGCGCCTGGAGCATCTCCAAATTCACACGAGCGGCTCTCTGATCATGTTATGTGGCTTTACAGAGGGGGTCAAACAGGCGGCGCGCTCCCGGTGCCGCGCGGTCACGCGGTGGTATAAACATCAGGCTGCGGCGCGTTCCATGGCGAGCGGTCCGCGCACATGAGAGAGGAACTGATCATCCGCGGCGCCGCAGCGGGCGTAGTTCACGCGTGCCGTGGTCAGGCTCAGCAGACCGTTGACTGTGCCGCGCACTACGTCGGCGTCTTCATCGTCCTGACCGTCATCCTGCCACCAGCAGACGGGGCAGAGGGCGTTGGCAGCGGGCTGGTCGAGGGTCAGAAAGCCACAACACATGCAGCGGGAACGTTCGGTCGCCATACTGGATCAGACGCCATCTCAAAATGAAAGTTGCAGAAGTTTTTACGGCTTGACTGCGTCCGCGAACGAACGAAAGGGCTGGTCGCGATGCGATCAGCCCTTCCTGTGAATCGAACGATGCGCTACTTATCCGGAGTGAACAACTCCAGGCGCACGTGCCATTCGGTGGAGTGACCTGGCTTGAGCGTGACCATGCCGGTGTCCATCCCTTTCCACTCCTTGCCAAACGGATCGCCGAAGTTGTACTGCTCCTCGATGGCGACGGTTGGCCGGGCGGGTGGGGCGTACACCTGTACTGTCTTGATCTCCGGCGACAGCCCGACAATGCTGATGCCGTAGTTGGCCTTTGGATCTGTAAGCTTCACTTCCAGCTTGCCGTCCGTGCGCTTCAGGTCAGAGAAGTTATCGTCGAGGAAATGATCGCCGAGTGCAGTGCCACCCGGGGCGGTGTAGTCATACTCCGTGCCCTTTACCGGTGTCAGCTTGCCGGTGGGGAAGACGTCGTCATAATTGTTGACCTGGGCCAGCTTGCTGCCAGGGATCTCGAGCTTCACCTGCGTGCGGTCGCCACTCGGGATGGCGAAATAGGGATGCCAGCCGATTGCCATTGGCTCGGCCTGGTCGCCGATGTTCTTCGCGGTGATGGTCACATCCACGGCGTCGCCCTGCAGCTTGATCTTGAACAGCACATCTGTTTTTGAAAGCCACTTGCCGCCGAAGTCGCCGCCGTGGATCACCGCAGTCAGGGTCTGGCCGTCTTCCGAATCGACCGTGGTGACATCCTGTGCCTTCGCCGCGAGGATCAACCCGTGGATGGCGTGCTTCTGCGCGCCCGGCTTCTTGCCGGCCCAGTTCGCGGGAAGATTCAGAGTATGACCCTGCCATTCTGTCTCGACGGTGCTGCCATCGGCCGAGAGCTTGCCGATGATGCGATTCGGATAGGGCAGCAGGAAGGCGCCGCCCAGCGAGGTACTGTTGCTGCCGTTCATATCGCCGGTGCCGCCGTTCAACTTGGCTGCAGCTTCATCGAGCGAGGGCGAGAAGAACAGGTTGGTCACACCTTTTCCAGGAATGTTGGCCGTCACCTGGAACATATTCATGCCGCGTCCGGGAAGAATGGTCGCCGAGAGAAATTCCGGTTTGGCACCGTTGCTGGTCGCGCTGCGTTTGAGGACCACGACCTCTTCGCCGCCAATCTGCGGCGCCGCGGTCGAAGCAGCGCCACTGTCGGATGAGGACGTTGCCGGTGGAGGGCCTGAAGGTTTGCATCCCGCTGCGAAAAGCAGGGAGGTGGCCAGGGCTGCAAGGGGAATGCGCTTACTTCTGCTGAACTCGATCATGGGGTCGGTGGGTTCCTTTGTCTGGTCTGGTTTTCGCATCCACGGACAGTTGGATGCCGGGCTTCAAAGCGAACTCATTCTACGCCGCGCGCTGCGGTCCCTGTAGCTGCGGGTACCTTTGTCTTCAACCTGGCAGATGTCAAATCGGACGCACTCACGGAAGCACTGCCGAAGAATGCGCAAAGACCTGCAGCTTCTAGAATGAAGCGTGTCCTCTCCAACGAACACAGCGGGCCGCCCAAAGGGGCAAAAGAAGACCGGACATGCGAGGCTCGAACTGTTGCGCGATCATACTGCGCGGCTGGTCGAGTGCGAACGCTGCCCGCGTCTGCGCGCCTATTGCTCGGCCATCGCCGAGACCAAACGCCGCGCCTATCTCACCCACGAGTACTGGGGCAAGCCGGTGCCGTCATTCGGCGACCCGGCGGCCCGTGTGCTGATCCTCGGACTGGCTCCCGGCGCGCATGGTTCGAACCGTACGGGCCGGCCGTTCACGGGGGACGGTTCCGGCAACTTTCTCTATCCGGTGCTTTATGACGCAGGCTTCGCTTCGCAGCCCGGAAGCACGGCTGTCGATGACGGTTTGCGCCTTCACGATGCGTGGATCACGTCTGTCGTTCGTTGCGCGCCGCCGGATAACAAGCCCTCCATCGAAGAGCAGCGAAATTGCGCGCCATGGCTGGACGAGGAGCTTGCTCTGCTCCCGAATCTCCGGGTAGTGGTCTGCCTTGGCCGCATCGCGTGGGACGGCTACCGGGCGCACCTGGCCCGAACGCGTCCCTCGCCTGTCAGGACGAGCTACGCCTTCAGCCATGGTGCGGAATACAAGCTTCCCGATGGACGAACGCTCATCGGCAGCTACCACCCGTCGCTGCAGAATACCAACACGGGCAGGCTGACCCGCGCCATGTTCCTAGCCATCTTTAACCGCGCACGCGCTGCCATGCGGTGACTGGCTGTTGCGCTACGATGCGTATAGCGACGGGCCCCGTACGTGCATCTCGGAGAGGATGCCGCTGCATCCCTGTAGCTGCAAGGTGGTAAGAAGATGCTGATCGACGTCGTAGTGATTGTTCTTATTCTGCTCCTTATTGGAGCTTTTCCTGCCTGGCCACACAGCCGCAACTGGGGGTATGGACCCTCGGGCGGCCTGGGGGTGATCGTGGCCATCCTGGTCATACTACTGGTGCTGCACGTGATCTGAGCAACGGCGCGTGGCGGATGATTGGAGCGGGAGACCGGGATCGAACCGGCGACATCCAGCTTGGGAAGCTGGCGTTCTACCACTGAACTACTCCCGCGCAGTTCCCGATTATAAATCAGCGCCGCAGTATCCAGTTACCATCAGAAAAGACGCATGAGTACGCCAGCCATCGCACCACACTCTGCCGCAACTGAAGACCAGTCATCGTCTTTCCGTCGTGACTATCTCGGCGACCTTTACCTGTATGACTGGACGCAGTTTTCCTGGCGTGTGCCCCTCATGTGTCTCTGGGCCATTGCTCTTTGTCTCGGTATCGGCATCGGGGTTGGACATCCGGGCGCCGGCATGATCGCGGCGGGCGGTGCAGTGACGGTTGGCTTCGGTGCCATGCACGATATTGACGGCTCGCGCTTTGTGCCGATGATCGGCGCGGCAGTCGGTATGGCTGTGTCGACGCTGATCGGGATGGTTGCCGGTCACCAGAACTACTTCCTGCTGATGAATTGCGCGATCTGGGGATTCGGCTATGGCTTACTCACGACGCGCGCGTCCGGTGTGAGCTGGGTGGGTCAGCAGTGTGTCGTCACCATGCTGGTGGCGTCTGCCTTTCCATTTGGCTGGCGACAGGCAGCTATCCGCGCATCGCTGGTGCTGGCGGGAGGTGGTCTCCAGATCCTGTTCACCAGCATTCAACTGCGCGTGCTTCGTGGCTTGCGGGGAGATGTCTACGCCTTCATCCGGCACTCGCTGGCAGAGAAAAAAGCATTTCAGGAAAGCATGGCGGTGAGCTTCCGCAGTGTGCTTGCGCCGGATGCGCCGCCTAACCCCGTCTTCCATTTCGGCATCCGCATTGCTGTTGTCCTGACGATAAGTGCGGAGATATATCGCCGGATGCAGATCCCCAGCGGCTACTGGATTCCGATGACAGCCCTGCTGGTACTCAAGCCGGCGTTTAACGAGACGGTCAAGCGTGCGCTGGCGCGCATTACAGGGACGCTGGTCGGCGCGGTGCTGACGAGCTACCTGGTCGCTCACCTGCAACCGACGCCGGTACTGCTGGCCTGCCTGGTGGTGGTATTTGCTTTTGCCTGCTATGCCCTGGTCAATGTGAACTACGCGCTGTTCACCATGTTCATGACTTCATACATCGTGTTCCTGCTGGCGCTTGCGAATCTGCCCGGGCCGGTGGTTGCGCATCGCCGGGCGCTCTGCACGATTACCGGCGGAGTACTGGCGTTATGCGTGCATCTGGATGCGGTACGGCGCTGGCGACGCAAGGCCGGGCACGACAGCAGTCTGCCCCTTGCGCCCGCCCGGCTCTAGGCCTTCTTTTCTGACAATGCCAGCGTGTTCGTCATCCTGTGCGAAGGCGACGGATCATCATCTTCTCGCATTATTATTTCGGCACGATCGGCGATCAGAAGAGAAAGCGTCCGGTGAAGTACAGGGCATGGTTATAGGTATGAAACCTGGAGGTGGCAATCTGCTCGCCTACTCCAAATGAAAATCCGGACCGCGCCCTGGCATCGTGCGGCTGCACCTTGAACTTGCCCAGCATCAGGCCGGGCGAAATAAAGTTCTGGGTCTTCCCGTCATTTGATCCGCCTTCGTAAAAGGTCGCGTTATCTTCAACTTCAGGAATGACGTATTTGCCGAGCCGGTATTGGGCAACCGTGTTCGATGCCACCGGCCGGCCCGCTTTTTGCGCATTGTGCACAGGCAGTGTGCCGGCGATGGTCGAGAAGGCGTCGAAGTGTCCAAAACCTTTACCGGCCGAGAACTGAGGCGTGACGGTCGCATCGGCTGCGCCATTGCTGTAGCTGCCGGTCGGGATCGTCGAAAGCAGACCCGCGCTCACGATATAGTTGCCGCTCTTTTCGTTGCGGGAGAGGATGCGATACTTCGCAAGGAACGAGGCGTCGCCGAAGCCATCCTTGGCCTTGGTGTTGTGTTGAATGTAGGGCGGCATGTAGACGTCGAACTCGGTGCGCGCGAATGGGATCAGGTTCAAACCCTTGGTGTCGCCGTAGTTCCAGGTCTGTGTGCGGGCCGGTGCAATCTGTCGGACGAACTCTGCGCGAAACACCTGGATCAGCATGGGATATGGCGCGATTACAGGCGTGCTCCATCCAGGCTGCTTCGCCTGGGTTGCAGATGCGCGAGCCTGCCACCTGGTAAAGAAATTGTCCTGGGCATGGGCGGTGTACTGGCCGGCGAAAACAAGTGCAGCAAAGAGCGCCGTTATTCCCTGGCGCGAGCTAAGTTTCATGTGCGAATGGCATCCTGGAAAAACGAGATAGGTGATGGTATTTTCTTACGCGGATCCTGCTCAATCTACCATCGGCAAAAGGGATGAGACCTTTATCCCTCGCGCGATGTAGTTGCTGCTTGTCTACTGAATGCGCTCGTGCCGGTACTGCGCGGCCGTCAGCGCCTCCATGATCTCGACGATATGAGTCGGACCGCGTGTCTCGAGTGTGATATCGATGACAGTGTCTCCGAGATTGACACCATAATAGGCACGATTGTGTATCGTTTCGACGATATTCGCCCCATTTTCTGCCAGAATTCGCGTTAGTTGATGCAGGGCTCCGGGCCGGTCGGAGAGATGGACCCGCACCCGCACCCGGCGGCCATCCTTCACCAGGCCACGCTCGATAATGCGAGCCAGCAGGGTCACGTCGATGTTGCCGCCGCATACCAGCACTGCCGTTTTCTTGTTCACGAGCGAAGTTTTTTTCTGTAAGAGGGCCGCCAGTGCAGCGGCACCGGCACCTTCCGCGAGTGTCTTCTCCTGCTCGAGCAAAACGAGGATGGCCTTGGCAATTTCCTCTTCGTCGACCAGGACGATTTCATCCACATATTTCTGTATCAGTGGCAGTGTCTTTTCGCCTGCACGCCGAACGGCGATGCCGTCGGCTATGGTCGCTTCCGGATCAAGGGTGACCGGCCGGCCAGCTTCCACTGCGCGCAGCATGGAAGGCAGGCGTTCGGTTTCGACGCCGATGACGCGGATGCCCGGCTTCATTTCTTTCATCGCGCAGGCGACGCCGGCAGCCAGTCCGCCGCCGCCGATGGGGATGACCACGGCTTCGAGATCAGGCTGCTGTTCGAGCATCTCGATGCCCATTGTGCCCTGACCGCAGATGACTGCCGCGTCGTCGAACGGGTGAAGGAAGGTGGTGCCGTCTTCGGTGCAGCGACGCTGGGCTTCCGCATAGGCCTCGTCATAATTCGCACCGTGCAGGATGACCTGCGCACCGTAGCCGCGCGTGGCTGAAACCTTTACCAGGGGCGTCGCCAGCGGCATGACAATCTGCGCATGGATGCCGCGCGAGGTGGCATGGAATGCTACGGCCTGCGCATGGTTGCCGGCACTTGCCGCGATCACGCCGCGCCGCTTTTCGTCTTCGGTGAGGGTGAGGATCTTGTTGAGCGCGCCGCGTTCCTTGAAGGCGCCCGTCCGCTGAAGATTATCCAGCTTGAGGAAGACTTCATCGCCCGTTATCTGCGACAGGCCAGCAGAATACTGGCATGGCGAACGATAGATGAATGCGCGGATGCGTTCGTAGGCCGCCTGGATGGTCTCCAGCGAGACGTCAAGCGTGGCGGTTTGCGTTTCAGACATACGCCATTGTAGACAGGCGCTGCTGATGGACCGGCAAGATTCTATGGGCGGGCACCCGCGCAATCACTCGTTCAGCGGAGTGGCTTGTCGCTGCCGGCCCTGGGGCTGACTTCGATGTCAAAGCGGGTATTGCGTGGAAACTCGACCTGATGGCCGCGCAGAATGAATCTGCGGATCACCGACTTGCCCAGTGCGTAATAGGCAAACCCCGCCGTTACATTTGCATTGCGAGCAGCCAGGCTGACAACCCGGCCAACCAGTCCGAAGCCTCCACCCGACGTTGCCCCGGTCCCTGCATTGTCGCCATCGTCTCCACGGGTCCTTGCAAGGAGGACGGCGAGGGTCAACGGCGCCAACAGGCGATTCGGGCTTGGTCCCGCCTGCGCCTCGCCTTCCGAGTTGATGGTCACATTTTCGCCGGGTGTACTCTCGGCAGCGCTCAGCTGGCCAAAGATGGCCAGCTCGCGCGCACGCTGCTGGACGGAACAGGTTTCCTCCGGCGCAACCGAGACCTGTTTGAGAGCGAACCTGAGTACTCCTGGTCTTGAAAACATGCGCGCGGGTCGTGCACGGAGGACTGTGCCTCGTAAATGTGCACCTTCGGGTAAGAGAAGCTCGCCTGCGGCGCCGGGATTTTTCGCCTCGGCATAGACCGGCCGTGCGAGAACGGCATCGACGGAATCACCGGGCTTCGCGGTCTTTGATGAAATGCCCGTCAGCAAACGTGCATGCAGAGTGGTGGCGGGCAGCTGATCCTCCGGAACCTGGGCGCAGGCGGCGGCGGACGCTTCGACCGGTGTTGCCTCCATGTTCACCTGCTCGCTCAACTCCGCGTCAAACTGGGTTGCACGCCAGATGCGCTGAGGATGATAAGGGAGCTGGTCGAAAACGAATTTCTCCAGACGGTCTTTCCTGCCGGGAGCGATGTATGTGTCCCTGGCACGCTGGAGACGCTCATGCGCCTGTTCCTTCGCCATGGAAAACAGCGCTACCCTTCCACGCCTTTGCGTACTTCGCATGTGAATCAGCGTGGCGGTTCGCTCATTCGCTGCAGCATGCATGTGCAGAATCGTGCTGTCCGGGAGCTCGACCGTCTCGAAAACCAAATGCGGCGTCCTGGTTGGCGTCAGGTCGCCGTTCAGCAATTCCCATACGCGGTATTTGGCCGGCACTGCGCTGGTGTCGAGCACGTGGCCGGTGACCAGTGCGCCGGCCGGCAGAACTTCGCGATCCGACAGGTACACGGGATCAAGCAGGTGGCCGGTTACAGCGGTGCCTGCGCTGATCTTGGCGGTGCGATCCAGTTGGACGCGCAGAAGGCTTCCCGCGGGGAGAATCCGCGATGAAGTGGAGGTGGTGGTGCGGTCCTGAGCACCGAGGGCGCAGGACAGACAAAGTCCCAGATGCCAGGCCAGAACGGACCGGAAATTACGTACCTTCAAGCCCGCCACCTCAATGCAAGGGTAATCCAACGCGGCTTAAGCCAGCATGAAGAGTCTGTCAGAAAGAAAAAAGCCCGCATACCTGCGGGCTTTCTGTTTGCCTTGCGAAAGAATTAAGCAGTGTAGAGCAGGACGCCTTCGGACTTTTCTTCGCCCTCGGCTTTGAGGCCGCGGTAGAAGAGTTGATTGTTCTCGAGGTAAACCTCAAGGAAGGCAGGACGTTCGGCGATGTTTCCGGCGATCAGAGCTTCGGAGAGCGGGTCTTCGACGTAGCGCTGGAGTGCGCGACGAAGAGGACGGGCGCCGTAGCTGCGGTCGACCAGTGTCTTTTCGAGAATCCACTTCTTCGCGTCTTCTGCGACAGAGATAGTGATCGCTTTCTGCACCAGGTTCGCATTGAGCTGCTGGACGAGCAATTCGAGAATCTGGATCAGATCGGTATCGGACAGCGACAGGAAGATGATGATCTCGTCGAGACGATTGAGGAATTCGGGATTGAATGTCCTCTTCACCTCGCTCTTGACCATCTCTTCGATCTTGTCCATAACCATGTCTTCACGATCGGACGAGAAGCCGAGGCCCTTGTTCTTCTGGAGGTGGCGCGCGCCGATGTTCGAAGTCATCACGATGATGACGTTCTTGAAGTCGACCGTATTGCCCAGACCGTCGGTCAGGTGGCCGTCTTCAAAAACCTGCAGCAGGATGTTGAAGACATCCGGATGCGCCTTTTCGATCTCGTCGAGCAGCACGACTGAGTAGGGAGAGCGCTTGACGCGTTCTGTCAGCTGACCGCCCTCTTCATACCCAACGTAGCCCGGAGGCGAACCGATGAGCTTCGAGACCGAGTGCTTCTCCATGAACTCCGACATGTCGAAGCGGATAAGCGACTTCTCGCTGCCGAAGAGAAACTGCGCCAGTGTGCGTGCCATCTCCGTCTTGCCGACGCCGGTCGGTCCCAGGAACAGGAACGAGCCGATGGGGCGATTCGGAGATTTCAGGCCGGCACGCGAGCGCCGGATCGCACGAGCAAGCGCCGAGATGGCTTTCTCCTGGGAGATGACGCGTTTGTGCAGTTCCTGTTCGACGCGCAGCAGTTTCTGCGTCTCTTCTTCCTTGATCGAATTGACCGGAACACCTGTCCAGCGGCTGACCACGTCTTCAATATCCGCACGGCTCACGATGCCCGCTGCGGAATCGTCGAGGTGGTACTTGTCGCGCAGGGCCCGCAGATTTTCGCGCTCCTTGCGTTCTTCATCGGAATAGAAACGGGCCTTCTCAAACTCATGGTTCGCGATGGCGTTTTCCATCCGGTGCACGATGAACTTGATCCGCTTCTGGACCTCGGTAATCTCTTCGGGCAGGGATGTCTGGCGCAGTTTCACGCGTGCTCCTGCTTCGTCGATCAGGTCGATGGCCTTATCCGGCAGAAAACGATCCGGGATGTAGCGGTTGGAATGCGAAACTGCGAACTCGATCGAGTCATCGGTGTAGCTGACCGCATGGAACTTCTCATAGCGATCCTTGATACCCATGATGATCTTGATGGCGTCGGCTTCGTTCGGGGGTGGGACTTTGACTGCCTGGAAACGCCGTTCGAGCGAACGATCCTTTTCGATTGACTTACGGTATTCACCCGGCGTGGTGGCGCCAATGCACTGGATTTCACCGCGTGACAGGGCCGGCTTGAGGATGTTCGCTGCGTCGAGCGAGCCTTCGGCCGAGCCAGCACCGACCAGGGTGTGCAGCTCATCGATGAAAACGATGGAGTTCTGGTTCTCCATCAACTCCTTCATGATGGTCTTGAGCCGCTCTTCAAACTGGCCGCGATACTTGGTGCCGGCGACGATGAGCGAAAGATCGAGCGCGAGGACGCGTTTGTCTGCGAGAAAGCTCGGGACGTCGCCGTCAGAAATTTTCTGTGCAAGGCCTTCGACGATGGCTGTTTTGCCAACGCCCGGCTCGCCAATCAGTACCGGATTGTTCTTGGTACGGCGGCAGAGAATCTGGATGACGCGTTCGACTTCCGAGTCCCGTCCGACAAGCGGATCGAGCTGGTTATCGGCGGCAGCCTGGGTCAGATCGCGCGAGAACTCAGCCAGCAAGCTGGATTCCCGGTTGCGTGCCTGGGCTGGAGCCTTCTCCTGGGTCGCCCGGGCAAGTTCTTCCCGGATGGCCAGAAGGCGCAGTCCGCGCTCGTGCAGTATTTCGGCTGCGAAGCATTTTTCTTCACGCAGGAGACCAAGAAGAAGGTGTTCCGTACCAATGTGTTTATGGGAGAGGCGCTCTGCTTCTTCCGCCGCATATGCGAGCACGCGCTTACATTCATTCGAGAGAGGCAGATCGACAGAAGTGGAGACTTTCTCGCGAATTGTCGTATGTCCTTCGATCTGCTTTCGAATGGACTCAACAGACGCATGCGAGCGTAGGAACCTGTTGGTGAGCGCCTTGTCTTCGCGCAGAAGGCCAAGCAGCAGGTGCTCCGTTTCAATATACGGAGAGCCAAACTGGCTTGCCTCATACCGCGCAAAGAAGATGACGCGCCGGGCCTTTTCTGTATAACGTTCGAACATGTTCCCCCTTAAAAGGAGCTACTGCCTATGTCGAAGCAGGCCTGGAAATCGGGTCTGCCACCTGCGAACGGGAACCTGCCTGTATGTTTTCACATCTTGTTCATGGATGCCATGCACCCGTCTTAAGACTCAATCCGACTAAACGCTGACGGCCGCTGCTTTGACCCCATCACCGGACCTGCCGGCGTTTTCCCTTCGTTTTCACGTCGTTGGTTTCAGTTCCTGAAGCCTGCCCGCTTCAAGGCGGACCGTCCGATGACACTTGCCTGCGAGATCGTGATTATGTGTAACCAGGATGGACGTAAGTCCCCTTCTCTGATGGACTTCGCTGATCAGGTCGAACATCGCATCGGCATTTGTTCCGTCCAGGTCGCCGGTTGGTTCGTCGGCGAGCAGCAGTTTCGGCCCGGTCACCAGGGCGCGTGCCAGGGAGATGCGCTGCTGTTCGCCGCCCGAGAGTTCGCCGGCTCGATGCTCCGCGCGGTCGGCCAGGCCGACTTCCTCCAGCCATTTCGAGGATTCGAGCAGTGCCTTCTTCTTGGACTCGCCGCGCGCCAGGAGGGGTAGCGCCACATTTTCGACCGCGGTGAACTCCGGCAGAAGGTAGTGGAACTGCCACACATAGCCGATTTCGCGGTTGCGAAAATCAGAGGACTGCGTGGAAGAGAGGCTGCTCAATGGGATTGCGTCGAAGTATACGTCACCGCTTGTCGGCCTATCAAGCGCGCCGAGGATGTGCAAAAGGGTGCTTTTTCCTGCGCCAGACTGCCCGACCACGGCCAGCATCTCGCCGGCTTCCACGGTGAAGTCGAGACCGGAAAAGAGCAGCAGGTTGCCGCGGCCGGTCTTGTATTCCTTGCGAAGATTTTCAACCCGCAGGAGCGGCGCTGCGGTGACGCTCTTGTTCCGGTCGGCCCGCTCAGCGATGGATTCGACTGCCATACCTAGGTCTACCACTTCCGGGACTCGGCAGGGAAGGAAGAAGAGCAACCGCTGCCATGCCCAATTCTCATTTCTGAAATTTGCCCTGTTTTGAATCGGAGTTAGCAGCGTTGT
Organism: uncultured Acetobacteraceae bacterium; assembly: GCA_964658655.1. Lineage (GTDB taxonomy): Bacteria > Acidobacteriota > Terriglobia > Terriglobales > Acidobacteriaceae. Next base: position 13,791 of record CAZZZL010000071.1, read on the forward strand.
CGCCTGCGCGCCGGCGGCTTATGCTGGCGGTGCCCGTATTTTCCCTTACGCAGCAAAGTAAGCGGGCACATGTCCGATCTCTTTTGCGGCGGAGGCCGTCTCGTGCAGATATTTCGTCAGGATTTGCGTTATGCGCTGCGGCAGCTGCGGAGGAATCCAGGTTTCGCGATTGCAGCGGTGCTCACACTGGCGCTGGGCATTGGCGCGACAACGGCCGTATTCAGCGTGGCGTATGGCGTGCTCATCGATCCGTTTCCCTACAAAGATGTGCATACGCTGGCGACGCCAAGCCTCTGCTCCGCGCGCTGGTCGGGGTGCCACTGGAATGTCTATTCGCCGGCGCAGGTGAAGGAGATTGCCGAGAACACGACTATCTTCAGCGGGGTGACCGGGTCGACGATCAGCAATGTTGTCTTGACTGGCAGCGGCGAACCACAGCGCCTGCGCGGCAACTATATAACCCCAAATACCTTTGAAGTTCTAGGCGTTCAACCGATGATTGGACGCGCTTCAGTCGAGAGTGATGTGCAGGGCGGGCACACGGAGGTAGCCCTGCTGAGCTATCGCTACTGGCAGGCCCACTATGGTGGAAGTCCATCCATCCTGGGGCGCGTGCTGACCCTGAACGGACATCCGCGCACTGTCATCGGCGTGATGCCGCCACGCTTTTTATGGCGCGGCGGGGATGTCTACCTGCCTGTCCAACTGACGGAACAGGACACAGTCCAGGGCCAGAGGACATTCGCGCTGGTGGGGCGATTAAAGCCTGGCGTGGCGGAAGCACAGGCCGCCTCCGACTTGAAGCCTGTCTTTGCGGACATTGCGCACAAAACGCCCAACGCCTTTCCGGAAGACCTGCGCGTGGGCATCATGCCGTTTGACCAGATGTTTGAGTCCGGACTGGCGGGCACGCTTCACCTGCTGCTGGGAGCGGTCGCGGTACTACTGCTGATTGCGTGTGTGAACGTGTCGAGCCTGTTGCTGGCGCGTGCGGTCAAGCGGGAGCATGAGTTCGTGGTGCGGGCTTCGATTGGCGCTTCGCGGCTGCGACTGATGCGGTACGCGTTTACCGAGTCGCTGCTGCTGGCGGTAATTGCCGTGCCTGTCGCGCTTTTGTTTGCCTACGCCGGACTGCAGGCCACGCTGCGGATTGTGCCTGTCGAGACGATTCCCGATGAAGCAGTCGTCACGCTGAATCTGCCGGTATTGCTGGCGTGCATCGGCATCGCTGTGGGCACGGTCCTGCTGTTTGGGCTGGCGCCGGCGTGGCACAGCGCGCACCCTCGACTGGCCACAGCGTTGAACAGTCTTCGCTCTTCCGGAAGCCGTGCGCAACGACGCCTGCTGAATGGTTTCGTGGTGCTCGAGGTTGCCCTCTCGCTGGCCCTCCTGATGCTCGCCGGTCTCATGGTGAGATCGCTGCTGGCGATCACCAGCACTCCCATTCCGTTTTCACCGGACCATACGCTTGCGATGGGGATTCCGCTGGCTGATGAGAGCTATCCGACGATTGAAGGCCGGACGCGATTCTTTCAGAACCTGATGAACCAGGTGCGTGTTCTGCCGGGTGTTACAAACGTCACAGTGGATGCTTCTTTACCGTTCATTGATATTTTCGGGGACTACGTACAGATAGCCGGCCAACCCGTTGACAAGCGCGTGACTGCCGTTCATTTCACCACTCCGGATTACTTTTCCATGGCTGGCAGAAAGGTCCTTGCCGGGCACTTTCTGGATGATCGCGAGATCGCCGATGCTGCGCATGACGTCGTGGTGACAGAGGATTTTGCACGGCGTTATTTTGAAGGGCAGAATGCTCTGAACCACGTCATCCATCTGCCGGGGTTGAAGACTATTCCGAAATTCCCATTGCAGGATGATGCGTTTGTGATTGTCGGCGTCATTGACGACCT
>CAZZZL010000072.1:0-15639 GCA_964658655.1 uncultured Acetobacteraceae bacterium
CGTACGGGGTACTCGCCGTACGGGCAAAGACGCCTTCGGCGTGAAATGCAAATGCTGGGTGAAGCGAACGACCTTCGCTTCACTCGGGAATTACAAAGTTTGAGTTGGGCGATCATCAGTCTCAACGGTGATTGCAGAAAGATTTAGCTGACATGGTAGGACAAAGAATTCGTATCCGGTTAAAGGCTTATGACTATCGCGTGCTCGATACCTCGACGGGCGAGATCGTCGACACGGCCAAGCGTACGGGCGCGCAGGTAGCTGGGCCGATTCCGCTGCCGACCGTCAAGAACAAGTACTGCGTTCTCCGTTCGCCCCACGTCGATAAGAAGTCGCGCGAGGCTTTCGAGATCCGCACTCACAAGCGGCTGATCGATATTCTTGAGCCGACGCAGCAGACCGTGGACGCGCTGATGAAGCTCGATCTGCCGGCTGGCGTTGACGTAGAAATCAAGGCCTTCGAAAAGTAGAGCCGGCCGCACCGGCGTAAAAATGAAAGGCAATACCGGCAGTGCGCGGCACATTCAACGCGCATGATGAGGAAAGGGAAGCATGGCAGTTACAGGAATTATCGGCAGGAAGATCGGCATGACCCAGGTATTCGATGAAAAAGGTGAAGTTCACCCCATCACCGTCCTGCAGGCAGGCCCGTGTGTCATCACGCAGTTGAAGACGATGCTGACGGACGGCTATGAAGCCGCGCAGATCGGCCTGGTCGAGTTTGTGAAGAGTTCCAAAGTCAACAAGCCGATGAAGGGTCACTTCGACAAGAGCAACGTGCCGCCGGTCAAGATCACCCGCGAAGTAGGCGTGGACAAGATCAAGGTCAAGGCGCCGGTTGAAGGCGAGGAAACAGCTGCCGAAGCAGAAGAGACGGTAAAGGCCGGCGATCGCGTGCTGGTCGATATCTTCTCCGATGAGAAGTGGGTAGACGTGATCGGCACCAGCAAGGGTCGCGGCTTCGCGGGCGTCGTGCGGCGGCATGGTTTTGGCGGTGGTCCCAAGTCGCACGGCCATATGTTCCAGGTGCAGGGTTCGATCGGTGCTTCATCCTTCCCGTCGCGTGTCTTCCCCGGGCAGCGTATGCCAGGACACTTCGGCGTTGATCGCATCACAGTCCGCAATCTGCGTATCCGCGGTATTGATGTCGAAGAAAATCTCATCATGGTCGAGGGCGCCGTACCGGGTCCCCGTGAAGGCTATGTGCTGATTTCGAAGCCGAAGTCTCCGCCGCGTGAGCGTCGTGGATTTGGCGGAGCCGGCACAGTCGATCCGTTGAAGGCTTCAAAGAAGGCATCCGCCGGTAAGAAGAAGTAGGTACTGGCCGTGTCGGCGTCGACATCTTCGGCGTGCGATCTGGGCGGGGATACGATTTCGGGTTAGCTATGGTCTTGCATAGGCCGGGCAAAGTGGATTATGGAGCTAAGTGCTCCGGTCCTCTCAGGAAAAGAGAAGCGATGGCAAATATCGATGTATTCAATCTCGGCGGAGAGAAGGTCGGCTCACTCGAGCTGGCTGAAGAAGTCTTCGGATCGAGCCAATTGAACGAGGGGCTCCTGTGGGAAGCAGTCAAGCACTACCGTGCTGCACTGCGCCAGGGAACAGCCGCTACCAAGAACCGCAAACTCGTTGCAGGCTCCGGCAAAAAGCTGTGGAAGCAGAAGGGAACCGGCCGCGCCCGTGTGGGTTCGGTGCGTTCACCCCTCTGGCGTCATGGCGGTACGGTTCACGGACCGCAGCCGCGCTCCTATGATTATGCCTTTCCAAAGAAAAAGCTGCTCGGTGCGTTGCGTGCGGCGCTGGCAGTCAAGCTGGCCGATGGCAAGTTGACGGTCGTCGAAAGCCTCGAGTTGAGCGAAGGCAAGGCGAAGCTCTACCGCAGGGCGTTGAACACACTCGAAGCAAAGCGTACTGCGCTGCTGGTCGAGAGTGGCAGCCAGCTTGGTGTCAAGGTCATCCTGGGTTCGCGCAATCTTGAGAATGTTGAGCTCGTGCTCAGCAACGAGGTTCATCCCTATGACCTGTTGCGTTACGAACGCGCTATCTTCTCGCGCGCTGCGATTGAGCAGTTGCAGGAATCGCTGAAGAAGTCCGTCTCCAAGCGCAAGCTCGCGGCCATCCATGCCGGTGGGCAGAAAGAGGTAGCGTAATGCCGACAACTTACAACGTCATCCGCCGCCCGCTGATCTCTGAGAAGAGCCTGGGCGTAAAAGAGACCGAGAACACGCTGGTCTTCGAAGTTTCCGACAAGGCGACCAAGACCGAAGTGAAGCAGGCAGTTGAAGCACTGTTCAAGGTAAAGGTCGAGGGCGTTCGTACAGCAAACTTCTTCGGCAAGGAGCGTCGCCGCGGCAAGTTCTCCGGCTACCGCCCTGACTGGAAGAAGGCGTATGTGCGGCTCAAGGCCGGCGAAAAGATGCCGGAATACGTCGACAGCCTGTAGAAGTTTTGACTTACAAGTATCCAGACCAAGAGGTCGCTGCATGCAGCGCTTCTGGAGATAAAGATGGCGATCAAGAAATATAGACCGATTACCCCGTCGTTGCGCTTTACCACGACGCTGGTGACGGATGACATCACGACGAACGAGCCGCACAAGCCACTGCTTGTCGTAAAACAGCGCACCGGTGGTCGTAACAGCGCCGGTGGCATGACCATGCGTCACCACGGCGGCGGTCACAAAAAGATGCTGCGGCTGATCGATTTCAAACGCGACAAATTTGGTATCCCGGGCAAGGTAGCGACTATCGAGTATGACCCGAACCGGTCCTCGCGCATCGCTCTCATCAACTATCTCGACGGTGAGAAGCGTTACATCATTCAGCCTGTCGGCCTGAAGGTCGGCCAGACAATCATGAGTGGTCCTGACGCCGATATCCTGGTTGGCAACGCTCTGCCGCTGAAGAACATTCCTTCCGGCACGACTGTCCACAATGTCGAGCTCCGGCCCGGCAAGGGCGCGCAGATGGTGCGCTCCGCCGGCGGCCAGGCACAGCTGGTTGCCAAGGAAGGCGACTACGCACTGCTGAAGCTGCCTTCCGGTGAAACGCGCCGCGTGCTGGTTGAGTGCATGGCGACTGTCGGACAAGTCGGCAACACAGATCATGAGAACGTCTCGATTGGCAAAGCAGGTCGCAACCGGTGGAAGGGCATTCGCCCGACCAACCGCGGTGTGTCCATGAACCCGGTCGATCACCCGCACGGTGGTGGTGAGGGTAAGACATCGGGCGGACGTCATCCGGTCACCCCGTGGGGCCAGCCGACCCGTGGATACAAGACACGTAACAACAAGCGGACAGACAGCTTCATCGTTGGACGCCGCACCAAGTAGCTTTTAATCCGGCGCAGATCTGCCGGCAGAGAAGGACAAGAGGAATTCGATGGCACGTTCGACTAAGAAGGGCCCGTTCATCGACACGCACCTGATGGTGAAGATCGACGTCATGAACCAGGCGAATGACAAGAAGCTGATTCGCACCTGGTCGCGTCGCTCGACGATCCACCCGGATATGGTGGGACACACCATTGGCGTTCACAACGGCAAGAAGTTCATCCCCGTCTATGTGACGGAAAACATGGTCGGTCACAAGCTGGGTGAGTTCTCAGTGACGCGGACCTTCAAAGGACATTCGGCCAAGACGTCGGAAGCTGCGTCGAAGCCGCGCTAGTTGCCGGCCGCACGGGCGTCGACGCCTCTGGCGTGGAGCCGGAAAAAGTTGGGACCCTTGCGTGATACGGGCTTGGGCATAGGCAGGATGAGGAAGGCATAACGAAATGCAATTGGACACACGAGAATTCAGGGCGGAAGCCAAGTTCCAGCGCGTCTCGCCGCAAAAGGCGCGACTGGTGCTGGATCTCATCAAGGGCCGGCGCGTGGAGGATGCACTCCAGACCGTCGCCTTCACCAAGAAGGGTGTTGCTCCCCTGGTCGAGAAGGTATTGCGTTCCGCGATCCAGAACGCGAATTATTTGAGCGAGGAGAAGGGGCTCGACATCGATGTCGACAACCTTTTCGTCAAGACAGCGATTGCCAATGACGGCCCGCGGCTGAAGCGTATCCGCCCCGCCCCGATGGGCCGTGCGTTCCGCTATCAGCGCCGGACATCGCACATCTCTATCTCCGTGGCTGAGCGTAAGGCACTGGGTTCCGTCGACGTATCTGAAGGCGAGGCTGCTGCACCCGCCAAGAAAAAGGGTTTGCTGGCACGGGCTGCCGCACGTGGCGCCGCCGCCAAGAAGGCTGCAACGAAGAAGGCTGCTGCCAAGAAATCTCCTGCGAAGAAAAAGAATTACACATCCCCGAAGGCCGGGGAGTAAAGGAACAATATGGGACAGAAAGTCCATCCTTATGGGTTTCGGCTTGGGGTCAACAAGCCATGGCGTTCACGCTGGTTCACAGTTCGCGACTATGCCAAATTGCTGGTTGAAGACGTCAAGCTGAAGGCTGAGCTGAAAGAAAAGCTCAAGGCTGCAGGTGTCAGTTCGGTCGAGGTCGAGCGGCCAGGCAACAAACTTCGGCTGATCATCCGTACGGCCCGGCCCGGCATCGTGATCGGCCGTAAGGGCGCCGAGATTGAAAAGCTGAAGCTGGATCTGCAGAAGCGTACCAATCGCGACGTTTTTATTGATATCCTAGAAGTGAACAAGCCTGAGCTGGATGCGCAGCTGGTGGCAGAGAACATCGCTCTGCAGCTGGAAAAGCGCGTCGGTTTCCGCCGGGCGATGCGTAAGGCAGTCGATTCTGCCCTGCGTTTCGGCTGCAAAGGCATCAAGGTGCGTGTTTCGGGCCGCTTGAATGGCAACGAAATCGCCCGCTCCGAATGGTATCTCCAGGGTCGTCTGCCGCTGCACACGCTGCGGGCCGATATTGACTACGGGTTTGCGGAAGCGCACACCACGTACGGCATCATCGGCGTCAAGACCTGGGTTTATCGCGGCGATATCTATGAACAGAAGCGTCGTCAGCCGCAGGCCGTGGGCACCGGGGCATTCTAGGTTGGTGTCCGTGATCGTACGCGGGTCGTTCCGTTGCGATTGCGGGCAAGTTTGAGTTTGCGGTAGTAGCAGGCTGAGAGTTAAGTCAAGTTCACGGCGAGAAGCTGGAGTTTCGTTATGTTGATGCCCAAGAAGGTGAAGTACCGTAAACAGCAGCGCGGCCGTATGAAGGGCAAAGCGTGGCGCGGATCCGAACTCGCGTTCGGGGATTACGGTTTGAAGGTCATGGAGTGCGGTTACATTACGGACCGGCAGATTGAAGCCAGCCGTATCGCGATGACCCGCTTCATCAAGCGTGGCGGCAAGATCTGGCTGCGTATTTTCCCGGACAAGCCCATCACCAAGAAGCCGGCTGAAACCCGTATGGGTAAAGGTAAAGGCGCACCGGATCATTGGTCCGCTGTTGTCCGCCCGGGCAAACTGCTTTTCGAGATGGAAGGCGTCGCTCCCGAGATTGCGATGGAAGCCATGCGTCTCGCTTCGCATAAGCTGCCGCTCAGAACACGTTTTGTGATGCGTCACGATGTAAAGGCAACCGCGGTAGTCGCCAAGTAGTCAGTTTTGTTGGGGAGACGGATCTCCCCGGAAGAGAAGAGACATGGAACTGGAAAAGATCAGGAACCTGAGTGAGACGGAGTTGAAGCACGAGGAGCAGCAGGCCTCGGAGCAGCTCTTCCGCCTGCGCTTCCAGGCAAAGTTGGGACAGACCGAAGGGATCAAGAAGATCCGCGGCCTGCGCAAGGATATCGCGCGTATCAAAACGGTGGCCCGCCAGCAGCAGCTTGGTATCGCCGCACCGGCAAAAGCAGTCGCAGCCAAGCCGGCAAAGAAGACCAGGAAGGGAAGCCGCTAACCCATGACGGATACGAAGCCAGCAGAAGCAACAGCAACGCAGGGCGAGCATGTCTCGCACCGCAATGAGAAGGTCGGCCACGTTACCTCGACCAAGATGGCGAAGACGATCGTCGTCGCAGTCGAAATGCGCCGCGCCCATCCGAAGTACAAGCGCGTTATCAAGACCACCAAGAAGTTTTATGCGCATGACGAGACCAACACCGCGCATGTGGGCGATGTAGTTCGTATCCGCGAGTGCCGGCCGCTGAGCAAGCTCAAGCGCTGGAACCTCGAGGAGATCGTGCGCCGGTCTGCACTGGGACAGATTGAAGACGCGGCAGCACTTGCCGCCAAGTAGTTGAGGCTCTGCCACGACAGTTGTTGCGACAGTTGAATTCAGGCGCCGCTTGCGCCATCAGGTTTAGGGGAGAGTAAGCACATGGCAGTACAGATGAGAACGATGCTTGAAGTGGCCGATAACTCCGGCGCCCGCAAGCTGCAGGTAATTCTTCCCCTTGGCGGTTCGAGTGGCAAAAAGGCTGGCCTGGGTGATGTCGTCACCGCCGCTGTCAAGGAAGCTTCGCCGGACGGCCAGGTGAAGAAGGGCAAGGTCGTCAAGGCGGTCATTGTCCGCACCCACAAGGAATATCGTCGTCGCGACGGCACCTACATCCGCTTTGATTCGAATGCGGCTGTGCTGATCAACGATGCCGGCGAGCCGGTGGGAACACGCGTTTTTGGGCCGGTAGCCCGCGAACTGCGTGAGAAGAAGTTTCTGAAGATTGTGTCGCTGGCGCCGGAAGTTATCTAAGCGGTCCAGGCGAAGAGAGAGAAAAGTCATGGCATTGAATATTCAACGGAACGACACGGTACAGGTCATCTCGGGCAGCGGCCGCGGCAAACAGGGTCGCGTACTGCGCGTCATGCCTGATGCGAACCGGATCCTGGTCGAGCATGTCCACGTCATCAAGAAGAACGTAAAGCCTAACCCGCAGAAGAATATCAAGGGCGGCATCGCGGAGCAGGAAGCGCCGATCCATATCTCGAACGTCCTTCTGGTCTGCGGCACCTGCGGTCCGACCCGTGTCGGCCACAAGATCGAAGGCGACACCAAGGTTCGCGTCTGCAAGAAATGTGGCAACACACTGGCGCCGAAAAAGAAGTAGTTCCTGACAGATAGGGTCCGTAACGGTAGACGGGCAGTCTGCACCAATCCGAGACCGGACGCACGAGAAAAGAGAGAATCATGGCAACCGAGAATAAACATTCCAGACTTCGCAAGAAGTACAACGATGAGATCAAGCCGGCGCTGCAGAAAGAGCTTGACCTGAAGAACACGATGGCCGTTCCCCGGCTTGAGAAGATCGTCCTGAACATGGGACTTGGTGAAGCGACGCAGAACGTCAAGCTCCTCGATCCATTGGTCGCCGACCTGGCCACCATTGCCGGTCAGAAGCCGGTGACGACGCGCGCCAAGAAGTCCATCGCAGCCTTCAAGGTCCGCGAAGGCATGCCCATTGGCGCCATGGTGACCCTGCGCGGTGAGATCATGTACGAATTCCTGGATCGCCTGATTTCGATCGGTCTGCCCCGCGTACGTGACTTCAAGGGTGTTTCGACCAAGAGCTTTGACGGACGAGGCAACTACACGCTGGGCATTCGCGACCAGCTGATCTTCCCGGAAATCGACTACGCCAAAGTGGAAAAATTGAAGGGTATGAACATCACTATCGTGACGACCGCCAAGAGCGACAACGATGCGCGCGCATTGCTTCGCGCTTTCGGTGTACCGTTCCGCACGGCTGCCTAGCATCTGGATAAGAGCTACAAAAGGATTTGAGGAAATATGTCTACTACTGCAAAGCGCGTTAAAGATGCGAAGAAGCCGAAGTTTTCCAGCCGCCAGCATAATCGCTGCCAGCTCTGCGGCCGTCCTCGTGCCTTCCTCCGCAAGTTCGGTGTCTGCCGTCTTTGCTTCCGCCAGCTGGCGCTTCGGGGCGATATCCCAGGTGTTGTGAAGTCAAGCTGGTAAGTCAATCTTGTGTTAACCATTTCCGCTGGTTCTTCCGGTAAGCAATCCGGAAGCGAACGGGAGATGAAGGAGAAAGAATGAGTCTGACTGATCCTGTATCCGATTTTCTGACACGTATCCGCAATGCCATCCGTGCACGCCAGCAAAAGATGGACGTACCCGCCTCCAAGCTGAAGACGGAGATTGCGCGCATCCTGAAAGAAGAAGGCTACATCGCCAACTACAAGGCCACCGAAGAAGAGGGCCGCGCCATCCTGCGTGTCTATCTGAAATACGGCGCCAACAATGAAGCAGCGATCCGCGACCTGACACGCATCTCGCGTCCCGGCTGCCGCGTCTATGTCGGCCGTGATGAGATCAAGCGCGTCCAGGGCGGGTTCGGTATCTCGATCCTCACCACACCCCGCGGTGTCATGACCGGCAAACAGGCCCGTCGCGAACGTGTAGGCGGCGAGATTCTCTGCGAAGTCTGGTAATTGTTGGCAGGGACCTGCCGGCCAGGACTCGACGCCCGTCGGCGTGCAACAATGACCGGCGGCCTCTTGGCTGAATGAACAGTTTCAAAGGAGTGCCGGGTGAAATTGCCAGGCAGGCTGCAGTGGAACGGAACGCCTTCTCCGAAGGCATTCGGGACTCGCAAGCCATAAGGATTAGAAACAATGTCACGAATTGGAAGACAGCCCATCCCCCTCCCCAGCGGAGTGAAATACACCATCCAGGGCAATATAGTTCTGGTTGAAGGCCCCAAGGGTAAGCTCAGCGCGTTAATCGCCCCCGGCATCACTCTCGAGACCAAAGACGGTCAGATCATCGCTTCGCGTCAGAATGATTCGCAGGCCGGTGTTCATGGTCTAACCCGCGCACTGGTCTTCAATGCAGTGCACGGCGTCACCCAGGGCTGGACGAAGGATCTCGACATCGTCGGCATCGGTTACCGCGCAGAATTGAAGGGTAAGAACGTCGTCGTCTTCACCCTTGGCTACTCACACCAGATCGAGTTCCCACTGCCGACCGGCATCACGGCGACCATCGATCCTAAGCAGACCCGTATCACTGTGGCCGGCATCGATCGTCAGAAGGTTGGCCAGGTTGCCGCCGACATGCGTTCGCTGCGCAAGCCGGATCCCTACAAGAACAAGGGTGTACGTTACTCCGACGAGAAGCTGAAGAAGAAGGTCGGCAAGACGGGCTCCAAGTAGTGCTGGCGATACGGTAGGAGCGTTCGCTTGTTCAGAATAAAAATTAACCGAACGGGGTTGCGAGGCAGCTCCGCTTATAGGAAGAGATACACATGATTCCGCAGAGACAGAGAAATGACATTCGCCAGAGGGTCCACTTCCGCATCCGCGAGAAGATGGAAGGCACGGCGCAGCGCCCCCGGCTCAACGTCTACCGCTCGTTGAACCACATTTATGCTCAGGTCATCGACGATGCCACAGGCCACACCATTGTTTCCGCATCATCCGTCGAATCGAAGCTGAAGACTGGTGGCAATGTCGCCTCGGCAAAGGAAATCGGCAAGCTGGTTGCTGAAAAGGCACAGGAAAAAGGCATCAAGAAAGTAGTCTTCGACCGCGGCGGGTACCTCTACCACGGCCGCATCAAGGCCCTGGCCGATGCAGCCCGCGAAGCCGGACTCGACTTCTAGTTTTTAAGCACTTTGCAGCACGCTCTACCGAACAGCAAGTGATTTACGGATACGCTCGAATGAGGAGCGATCACGCGCACGACGAGAAGGATTAGAAAACATGGCAATGAAAAAGAAGGTAGATGCCAACCAGTTCAACTTGAAGGACCAGGTTGTAGCGATCAATCGCGTCACCAAGGTCGTCAAGGGTGGTAAGAATATGTCGTTCGCGGCCCTGGTCGTGATCGGCGATCCGGCGCACGGCGTCGTCGGCTACGGTTCAGGCAAGGCGAAGGAAGTACCGCAGGCAATCCGCAAGGGGATCGAGTCGGCGAAGAAAAATCTTTTCCGCATTAACCTCACAGAGACCACCATTCCTCACCAGGTGCTCGGCCACTTCGGCTCCGGCCAGGTGCTGCTCAAGCCCGCTCCTGAAGGTACTGGTGTCATCGCTGGTGGTGCCGTCCGCGCTGTCATGACATCCGCGGGCGTACAGAATGTGTTGACCAAGAGCCTCGGTTCCGCCAACCCGCACAATGTGATCAAGGCGACGTTCGATGCCCTGATCCAGTTGCGCGACAAGGCTGAAGTTGCGGCCATGCGTGGCAAAACGGTCGAGGAGTTAAACTAACATGGCAGACGTAAAAATGATGAAGCTGCAGTATTTCAGGTCAAAGATTGCGACCCCGGAAAAGCATAAGCGCGTAATTCACGGGCTGGGCTTTACCCGTCTGAACCAGATCGTCGAGCGCGAGGACACCCCCTCGATCCGCGGCATGGTCAAGGCAGTGCCGCATCTCGTGCGCATTCTCGAGAATTAGTATCCACGTGGGCCGTCCCGGGCAGCAGTCGCTCGAACCACCGGCCCATAAATGTGTCAGAATAAAGGAGTGCCTGCACCATCGCAGGCAACCAAATCAAAGCGAGTCGGACCTTCCCTCATAGAGGTCTGGCGTTGAGCGAGGAATCACATGGCAACAAATCTTTCCAATCTTCGTGCGCCTAAAAACGCAAACAGCAACAAGAAGCGTGTCGGCCGTGGTATGGGCTCAGGCATGGGTAAGACATCGACCCGTGGCCATAAGGGTCAGGGTTCGCGCTCTGGTTCCAGCCTGATGCGCGGTTTCGAGGGCGGCCAGATGCCGCTGCATCGTCGTCTTCCCAAGCGCGGATTTACCAACATCTTTCGCACTGAATACATCGTTATCAATCTGCAGCGGATTGCCGAAGCACAGGAACAGCACGGCGCGCACGAGGTCACCATTGAGACCTACAAGAGCCACGGCTGGGTGTCGAAGAAGAATGCTCTCATCAAGGTTCTCGGCGACGGCGAACTAACGACTGCTGTCACCATCCATGCGCATAAATTCTCGAAGTCCGCGCAGGAAAAAATCGAAAAGGCAGGCGGCAAGGCAATCGTTCTTGGATCCGAGCCTGCTGCGGTCTAGTTCTTCGCCTCCGTTCAACATTTCTTCCAGCAGCCGAGTGAACCTACATGTTTGAGAAGTTAGCTAACATCTTCCGTGTTCCGGACCTACGCAAGCGTGTACTGTTCACCCTGGCTATGCTGGCGGTCTATCGCCTGGGCGCCCATATCCCGACCCCCGGCGTAAACACCAAGCTGCTCTCCCAGTTTTTTGATCAGAACAGCGGTTCGGCACTCGGCCTGGTCGATCTGTTCAGTGGCGGTAACCTGCGTCGCTTTACGGTCTTCGCGCTGGGCATCATGCCGTACATCACGGCGTCCATCATCTTCCAGCTCCTGACCGTGGTTTACGAGCCTCTCGCGAAGCTGCAAAAAGAAGGCGAGATGGGTCGCCGGAAAATTACGCAGTGGACCCGCTACCTCACGATCATCCTCGGCGTTGTCCAGTCGATGGCGATTGCTCTAACCCTGTCCGGCCAGCACTATGCTCTTATCCCAGGCTTCAGCTTTGTTGCCATGACGGTCGTGACGCTCACCACCGGTACCGCCTTCATTATGTGGCTGGGTGAACAGATCACCGACCGCGGCATCGGCAACGGCATGAGTCTGCTCATCTTTGCAGGCATTGTCGTCGGTCTACCCCGCGGCATCTCAGAACTTTACGACAAGGCAAAGAGCCAGGCCTGGGGCGCGTTTACAGTTCCCGCGCTGATTATCCTCATCGTCGCAATGGTCGCAATTGTGGCCTTCATTGTGTTTGTCGAGCGCTCCGAGCGTCGCATCCCGGTGCAGTATGCGAAACGGATAGTTGGCCGCCGCATGATGGGCGGTCAATCCACCCACCTTCCGTTGAAAGTCAACTCCGGTGGCGTCATGCCCGTCATCTTCGCCAGCTCGATCCTCTCCGCGCCGTTACTGTTCGCAAACGTCGGCTGGGTCCGGAACAGCGCCGTGATGACCCGCATCTTTGATGGCCTTCGCGTCGGCGAACCCTGGTATGTCCTGCTCCAGGCCGCTGCCATCGTCTTCTTCGCCTACTTCTACATCTCGATCGTGTTTCGCCCCGATGATATTGCGGATAACATGCGCAAGTATGGCGGCTTTATTCCCGGCATCCGCCCCGGCAAGCGCACATCAGATTACATTAACGACATCCTGACCCGTATCACCCTGGTCGGCGCCATCTACCTGATCCTGATCACGCTGATCCCGACCATCCTGATCAGCGGTATCCATCTCAACGACCTCCCCTTCGTCGGCTTCATCTTCGACAAATTTCCGACCTGGGTCACCCACGGTCTCGGCATCACCTTCTACTTCGGCGGCACCTCGCTGCTCATTGTCGTCGGTGTCGCCATGGATACGGTCAACCAGATTGAATCACAGCTCATCATGCGCCACTACGACGGCTTTTCGCCCCGGAGCGGCCGGGTCCGCGGACGCAAGGCGTGGTAACTGGATTGGCTCCGCATCTGGCAGACGAGTTGCAGACTTCATCTGGCCTTTTAGGGCCGATTTTGCTCCTCGGCGCACCCGGTGTCGGCAAAGGAACGCAGGCCAAGGCACTGATGGCGGCCTGGGGTATTCCGCAGATCTCTACCGGCGACATCCTGCGCGAGGTTAAGAATCACGCGACAGTTCCCAGCGCACTGGCCGAGCGCCTGCTGACCGCCGGTAAATTACCCGTCGAAGATCTGCAGAAGATGCAGCAGGGCAAGCTCGTATCCGACGGCCTGGTCAATGAAATGGTCGCCGCCCGGCTCGCCTCGCCGGACACGCGACTGGGGTACATCCTCGACGGCTATCCGCGGACGCTGGCCCAGGCAAACTGGCTGGATGACCGCCTTCACGCCACGCCAGGAAACTTGGATGTGGTTGCCATCAGTATCCAGGTTGAGTATACTAAGCTGCTGCGTCGGACTACCGGACGCAGAAGCTGTCCTACCTGCGGACGCATCTACAACGTCTATCTGCATCCTCCGAAGCACGACATGCTTTGTGACGATGATAAAACGCCCCTCGTACAGCGGGCGGACGACGTCGAAAGTGTATTCGAGCAGAGAATCAAGACCTACGAAGCGCAGACGGCTCCGGTTGTCGAGCACTATCGCGGTCAGGGTCGGTTTGCTGAAGTCGATGGCGAATTGCCGGTAGATGAAGTCACAATCAGTATCAAATCAGCAGTAGCCCGGCTGCGCAATCAGTAGCTTCACCTGGGTCAAAGTAAATTCCTGTACGAACATTCCGGCAGGATAGAGGTAAAGGGGATTTTCGGCTCATGGCCATTGTTCTGAAAACGCCGCAGCAGATCGAAAAAATGCGGCGCAGCGGCAACGTCGTCCGGCAGGTGCTGGACCACGTGCGCGCAATGGTCAAAGTCGGCGTCACCACCTGGGATCTCGAAGAAGCCGCGGCAGCCAAAATGGAAGAACTTGGTGCGAAGCCTGCGTTCAAAGGGTATCCGGGCGCCGGCGGGACCAAGTTTCCCTGCGTGCTCTGCACTTCTGTCAACGCAGAAGTCGTTCACGGAATCCCCTCGGCAAAGCGCACGCTTCGTGAGGGCGATATCGTTTCGGTCGATTGTGGGGTTATCATCGACGGCTATTACGGAGATTCTGCAACGACCATCGCTGTCGGGGCCATCGGCAAGAAGGCGCAGCGGTTGCTGGAAGTTACGGAGAAGTCGCTGGAGCGTGGTATTGCCGCTGTGAAACCGGGTGCGACCCTGGGCGATGTGGGCGCAGCCGTGCAGGAAGTTGTGGAAGCAGACGGCTTCTCGGTGGTCCGCGAGTTTGTGGGTCACGGGATAGGCACCAAGATGCACGAAGACCCGCAGGTTCCGAATTACGGTCAGCGGGGCAGGGGCATGAAGTTGCGGCCGGGCATGGTCATCTGCATCGAGCCGATGGTGAATATCGGATCTGCCGGCGTACAGGTTTTGAAAGACGGTTGGACCGCTGTCACCGAAGATGGCAGTCTGAGCGCTCATTTCGAGCATACAGTTGCAGTGACAGAAGACGGCGCTACAGTCTTAACGCTGTAAGCCTGTAGAATAAAGAATGGTAGCTGACACGCAGGGCGTGGTTCGCCGGCTAAGGTAAGCCGGGAACAGAAAACAGGATACGGATTGTCGAAGGAAGACGCGATTGAGGTAATGGCAACGGTCGTCGAGACCTTGCCCAATGCGATGTTCAAAGTGGAGCTTGAGAACAAGCACCAGGTTTTAGCCCATGTCTCGGGTCGTATGCGGAAAAATTTCATCCGCATCCTCCCCGGTGACCGGGTTGCCGTAGAGTTGAGCCCCTACGATCTGACGCGCGGGCGCATTGTCTACCGGTACAAGTGATCGTTTCCTGTCACCCCACCATCGGGCAGGCAGGAGCGGAACAGTTTATCCAAAGCAGAAGCGGATAGACGCAACATGAAAGTTCGCCAGGTTTGTGCTGGCGGAAGGCTGGAGTAGTTATGAAGGTTCGTGCATCAGTAAAGCCGATTTGTGACAAATGCAAGGTCATTCACCGTAACGGTGTTGTCCGTGTGATCTGTGAAATTGCCAAGCATAAGCAGCGCCAGGGTTAATTCCGGCTCTGTATTTCTCGTGCTGTCCGGGCTAGTTAGCCGCAGTCAAGGCTTGCGTTGAACCTGGGCACCACTTAGCAGGCCCTGCACGAACAGGGCATAACCGCTGACCGCCGGCGAAGCTGGCCATCAGCACAGTGAAGGATACACATGGCACGTATTGCTGGCGTTGATCTGCCCCGCAACAAGCAGGCACGGATCGCGCTTACGTACATCTTCGGTATCGGTAACCCGCGCGCAGCAAAGATCCTGACGCTCGCGGACATCGATCCGTTCAAGAAAATCCAGGAGCTGAGCGAAGAAGAGATCAACCGCATTCGCCAGGTCATCGAATCGCAGGGCGGCGTTGAAGGCGACCTCCGCAAAGACGTTTCGATGAACATCAAGCGCCTCATCGACATTCAGTCCTACCGCGGCCTGCGTCATCGCCGTAACCTGCCGACGCGCGGCCAGCGCTCGCACACCAATGCACGTACCCGTAAGGGACCGCGTAAGGGCACAGTGACCGGCAAGAAGAAGGTGACCAAGTAATGGCTAAGGAACAAAAGGGCGCCGGCAAGGCCGGGAAGAATAAGAAGTTCAAGAAGCGCGAGCGAAAGAATGTGCCATTTGGTCTTGTGCACATCCAGGCCTCGTTCAACAACACCATCGTGACCATCACGGACAACCAGGGCAACACCTTATCCTGGAAGAGCTCAGGTTCGCTCGGCTTCCGTGGTTCGCGTAAGGGCACACCATTTGCAGCGCAGCAGGCTGCCGTGAATGCCGCGAACCAGGCCCGCGATCACGGTCTGCGTTCAGTGGATGTGCGGGTCAGCGGTCCCGGCTCCGGCCGTGAATCGGCTGTCCGTGCCTTGGCTGCCGCCGGCATCGAAGTGCGTTCCATCCGGGACGTTACGCCGATCCCGCACAACGGCTGCCGTCCGCCCAAGCGCCGTCGCGTCTGACGCCCAAGCGCCATCGCGCTTGATTTAATGCTTTACCTGGCGAAGAATAAGCATTTTGCTTCGTTCAGGATGACAAAGAGATGGGGACCGGGACGAAGAGCTTCAGCTCGTAAACCGGTCGACCTCTGAACCAGGAGAAACTACGTGGCACGTTATACCGGACCAGTCTGCCGCCTTTGCCGTCGCGAAGGCATGAAGC
>CAZZZL010000073.1:0-15193 GCA_964658655.1 uncultured Acetobacteraceae bacterium
TCGCTCGCCGCCGTCACCAGGTCGTACCACCGCTCCTCCGGGAAGCCCTCGGCGGCTCAATCCCGCTCGAACGGATCACCCCCCTGGTCTTGCCGGGCGATTTGGCCCCGTGCGTGGCCGCCCGGTCGATCGGCCGGGCGCTGCACCAGCCAATGGGGGAAGCTTCAATCGGCCTGGAGGCGCCCCTGGGAATATGGCTCGTCCGGGACAGGCTCCGGGGGCAAACGGCAACTTCAACCGTCCCGGAGCAACGCCGGGCAACGTGAATCGCCCAGGCGGAGCACCGGCCGGCGGCTACAATCGGCCGGCTGGAACAGCGGGGGCTTATAACCGGCCCTCCGGCACGACGGGCGCTTACGCACGGCCCTCAGGTACTGCCGGTGGCTATAGCAGGCCGTCTAATACAGCAGCGCCGCGTCCCGCGCCACAGCCACAGGCCAGGCCGTCTGGTGGCGGACAGCGACCCGCACCGGCAGCCAGACCTGCTCCAGCCCCCCGTCCTTCCGGGGGAGGCGAACATCACGGCGGCGGTGGCGGCGAGCACCACAAGTAGATTGCAGCCGAACGAACCACCCAAGGAGTCACGCCAGCCGGCGTGACTCCTTTTTGTCGCCTATCTCACCTCTAGTCTGAAAACTTTCGACGGAACCGCAAATTTACTTGTTGCAACGACTATTCAGGCGCACAATCGAAACGTCGGTTCGTTTTGTACTGAAGCGGACCAACTTTTTCAGGAGACCACCTATGGTTCGCAAGCTTGCCGCTTTATCGCTCTTCCTCGCTGCGGGATCGATGATCTCGTCCGCGCAGACCTCCAATTGGAAAATTGACCCGGCCCACTCCGGCGCCGATTTCTCAATCCGCCACATGGGTATGACTAACGTCCACGGCAAATTCACCAATGTGAATGGAGCAGTCACGATCGACGAGAAGGACTTTTCCAAATCTTCTGTCAACGCGACCGTTGACGTTTCCACTGTGAACACGGGCGTCGACAAGCGCGATGCTCACCTCAAGAGCGCCGACTTCTTCGAAGTAGCCAAATACCCGACGATGACCTTCGTCAGCAAGAAAATCAGTGGTTCCGGCGACGAATACCACGTGATCGGCGACCTGACACTGCATGGCGTTACCAAGACAGTCGACCTGACGATGGAGAAGCCGGGCAAGGAACAGACTGGCATGGATGGAAAGTCGATCCATCGCGGCTTCAGCGCGACCACTACCATTCACCGTCAGGATTTTGGCCTCACCTGGAACGGCACCCTCAAGTCCGGCGATAACATGCTGGGCGACGATGTGAAGGTGGAGCTGGATGTCGAGATCGTGAAGCAGTAGCTGCTCCCGATCAAGCACAACAAACTGCAGCGGGTACAACCGGCAGAGATCTGCCTGCTTCGCGCCCGCTGCCTCTTTGATGCAATACACCCTTACGCACGTGGCAGGGGCCCGAATAATCCTCGATGTATTGCGGCCGATCACGAATCAGAGGCAGCTGGATGGGCGACAAGCTCAGAGCAGAATTGAAGCAGGGAAAACCCTTCAGCAGCCTCGCCGAAGAGGCACTTCTGAATCTGGAGCGCACTGCCGATTGCTTTCGCCGCGAATTGCAGAAAGCCCTGAAACCTCACGGCATTACCCAGACTCAGTACAACGCATTGCGCATTTTGCGCGGTGCCCAGCCAAACGGCCTGACCTGTTCTGAGCTGGGCGAGCGCCTGGTCAGCAGTGATCCGGACATCACCCGGCTCCTCGAACGCCTGGCGCGTCTTGGCCTGATTAACCGCCACCGGGCGACTGCGGATAAACGAGTTGTCGTGACCGAAATTGCACCGGCCGGCCTTGCCCTGCTCATATCGCTGGTGCCGATCCTCGACGACCATATCCGCCGGAGCCTGGCGCACATGGACCGCACCGCGCAGTTGAGACTCATCAACCTCCTCGAAGACGCGCGCGCGCCGTATGTGGAGACCGCACAGGCATCAACGAGTGATGTCGCCGGGAATCACTGTGAAGACATTGCAAGCTGAAGGTCAAGTTGATTGACGATGCTGACGCGAGAAGCCCTGTGAGAGAAACTCGCAGGGCTTTTTAGCGGAACAAAAAATTAGTTTTTAGGAGCGAGCGCGCCGTTGCCCGCATTTGTGCCCACGTTGACAGGAATATGCTCGCCGGCCTCTCCGTAATTCTTATGAACCTGGTTGTGCAGGCAGTAGAGTGCCAGCTCAAGTCTGTCGGAAACGCCCAGCTTGTCATAGACCTTGCGCAGATAGTTCTTGATGACCTGCTCGGTCGTTCCCAGCTGGAAGGCAATTTCCTTGTTCCGCTTGCCCTGCGTAATGCACGTGATGATCGCCAGTTCCTTGGGCGAAAGGCGCGGCTGCGTCCGGGGGCTGGTCAACGCGGTGGCCTGGGAACGATATGCCTCGATCACCCAGTTCACTGACTGGTTGTCGATCCAGGTTTCGCCTTCAGCAATTTTGCGGACGCACTTCACCAGCAGGTCAGGCGAGATGGACCGCGGAATGATCCCGCGAACACCCCGCCGATAGAGCTCGACGGTATTGGATTCATCGGAGGCGACGGCCTGGATGATGATCTTCACCTGGGGCGCTTTACGGACGAGATTAGGGATAGCGTCGGTCGTACCGTTGATCAGGCTGCCTTCCATAATGACCAGGTCGGTCGGAAAGCGCTGAATGGCGGCGTCGAGGTTGCTAAGCGTGTCTACCTGGGCAACAACACGAATGTCGTCCTCCAGGGCAAAAATCTTGCGCATTCCCACGCGATAAATAGCCTGCGAGTCTGCCAGGATAATGCGAATCAGGCCAGATTCGTTGGTCTGCTCTGTGTCAGAGACAGGTTTGTCGTGATTAAGGTCGTTCAACATCTCCGTTTTCGCGGCTGTCATAGGGTTCACTGAGTGAAGTAATATTCATCGATCACAGCGGCGACCCGGGTGCATCCACCACTTGTGGTGCAGCGTACCACACGTCCACCGCAGTTCACTACCACATCCGCAGGCGTGCCCATTGCTTCCTTAGGCATCTTCATTACAAATCGCACATGCTTCTGCAAGGGGAGCGGCCGGTCCACAATGAACAGAACTCCGGTCGCAGAAATGTTTTCTGTCATTGCCTCGATCACTCCGTCATCCACATCGATCCTGACCGGAATCACCAGCGGGAAACGTACAGCATTGCGAAGCTCAGTACCCTTTGATTCAAGTTCAGTCTCCTGGGCCTGTTGCATCATGACGCAAGAGTAACCGCTTCTGGTTCCGGCGGCAATGACCCTTAGAGGCCAGTAGGTTCAAAAAGGGGGTCATACCCTGCTTACGGAAAATTACACAGAATATGCAGCCGACGCTCCTACCCATTCCTGGTTGCGGTTGTGGTCCACGCCCATCATTTTCCCTCGCCCCAGGCGCACCAGCGACAACACCGGCTCCATCGTTCCCGGCTGCTCCGGGCTCCCATCCGGCCACAGATACAGGACGCGGATCTCCGCCTGTGTCCCTCCAAATGGCGTATCGATCACCGGCGCAAACTTGACCCTTTCCTGCACCAGGTAGTCCCGCTGCCGCTCCGCAGCGATAGAAGCGATCTCCGCATCGGACGGCGCAAAGACGATTCCCTTCCCTGCAAACGAGAACAGCGGTTTCAGCAACAACTGCTCCCGATCGCCGTGCAGACGTTCACTCCCTCCGCCGCGCAGCCACTCATCCAGAAAGACTGCTTCAGGCACCGTCTCGTGGTGGAGATAAGGGATTGAAAACTTGCTGATCTGGAAATACCAGTTTGGATTGCCGGCCCATTCAACATCCAGATCATCGCGGTAATCGAATGGCAGCTTGATATTCTTTTGAATCAGCTCGTCCACTATGACGCGGTTATAGATCCGCTCGATGGGCTTCAGTTGGCCATTCCTGCCAGCAGCTTCATCCTTGTAATACAACTTCGTCCTGCCGCCTGTCCGTTCCACCGTCAGCCTGGTCACATCCACGACAGGTATTCCCAGCTTTTCGGAAGTCAGCAGGAAATCGGGTAACGTCTTCTGGCCTTCGGGATGAATCTCCGCCAGCACTACCTCGGAGGGATCATGATCGCCGATCACAACCTGCCGAAAAAGCTTCCAGAAGCTGTCTTCTGTATGCCCGCCAAGGTAGGGAGTCAAACCCTCATCCATCTGGAAAAACTCTTTATAAGCGTTGCCGAGCAGGTTCTGAAAGGCGAAGACGGATGGGAAGGCCTGCATCTCGACCAGGCGGGGGGAATACGTGCCATCCGGCTCCTGCACCAGTCCAAAGTCAGCTGTCATGAAGTGAGGATGCGCGGAGGCTGACGGCAACCGGTATTCCTCCGGGATCGCCCCGGTCGATGCCAACAGGTAGTCAGGGTTCACAAGGAGTTGGTGCGTGAGCTCTTCACCAGCCGAAACAATCCGTTCAAGCAGGGCTTTCGGAAAAAAGCAGGGTGTTTCTGCCACCCGGAATTCGACATGTGTCCCGCTTTGCTCATCAAGGTGAGCCAGCAGGCCTCGATAGGCACCCTGCGTGAAGTGGTCGTTGAAGGGCTTCCGATAGCTCGCAATCATCGGGTCAGCATATAGCTTTTCCGCGCCAATGGTCAGGCCTCTAAGCCCCTCGCCCCAATTACCCATTTACAGTTGTCGAAACTACCCGATTAGACGCCTTTTATATGTACTTTTGACTGTTACCCGAGTAACCATGCAATAATTTCGTTTAAAATAGCACATTAGTTGTAGCCACGAGGCATCTCCCGCGGTACTGTATGGGTGCGGTTGAACTTAGATCGACCCCTGGGAGACCTACATAATGATTAAGGCCACGTTTCGCTCACTCGTGATTGCATCAGTTTTCGCCACCCCCTTTGTCAGCTTCGCAACCCCCGGCTCGCCGGTTCCTCCGGTCCTTAAGAGCAGCGGTAAGTTGACCCCAGGTTCGCCTGTGCCCCCGGTCTTGAAGAGCAGTGGAAAATTGACTCCAGGTTCGCCCGTGCCCCCGGTCCTGAAGAGCAGCGGGAAATAGTTCGCAGGTCAGCGGAACGCCGATCTGGATCGGGATGCACTGCGTTGCGCAAATGCGATAGAGAAGCTTGTCTGGTGTGATGGAAAATCTAACTCGTGCGGACTATTCGGCCTGCACCAGTCACGGTCGTGTATCCTACACGCGAGGTTCCATCGTTAATGCAGATCTCGACGGCGGATCAGGCATTATGGCTGTGCAGTTTTCTGGGAGATGTTTTTCTCGCCGGTATGCTGCTAAAACGCCGTGAGTACCGGCGCTTCCCGGTCTTTCTTGCTTGGCTGCTACTGCTGATCGCTCTCGATCCAGTCCTTTTCTTCATCACGAGATACGCTTCAACCTTCACGTACTACAGGGTCTATCCGTTGACCCAGGTACTAGACTTCAGCCTCCAGTCTGGCGTGCTCGTGGAGGTGGCACGTTCTGTTCTGAATCCTGAACACCCGCGACTCTCCAATCGTTGGATCGCGGTGATCGTTGGCGTGACGAGCGTTGGATTTCTCACCGCATTGATCTGGGTCATGAACCAGACAACAGAAAGTCATCGCCTCTATCAGGCATTCACGCGAATCCAGGACCTGGACTTCGTTTTCGCATTCCTTCGCCTGCTGCTGTTCGCGCTCATCGCAGGATTTTCACAAATGCTGGGAATCACCTGGAGAAACCATGTGATCCGCCTCGCTGCTGGATTGGCTTTTTACAGTGCCGTCTCTCTTGTTGTGCAACTCACCATTTCTCATCTGAGCGAGAGTGACGCGACGGCGTATGTCCGCGACTACTGGTTACTGAACCATACACAGGTAATCGCCTACTTATGCGCATTGGCCTTTTGGGTATGGGCTTTCGTGCAAAAAGATGCGCCCCGACGCGAATTCACTCCACAAATGCAAAGGATTCTGGTAACAATATCGAAGGCAGCTAGACGTGACCGTGTAGGTTTGACACGCAGCATGGGGCATAAATGATCCTGTTACTTTCACAAATCGCGGTAACCGTTTCGCTCTTGGCCATTCTCGTCATCTGGGCGATCGGGCAATTCAAGCAGCGACGCACCAACTCCTGGGACGATCTCGTGGGCCAGTTGCGCGTAAACGAGTGGGGCTTCGAGGAAATCTCGGAACGCTATCTCTATAAGAGCGGCATAACGGCAACACCTGATAATATCTGGCCTCGCATTGAAGGAGCCAAGGGGCTGTGGGCGATGTACCAGAACGCGTCCATCCTCTTGAAGCTAGCCGACTTTGCTGCTCAGCACAGCGACAGCACCAACGAAGCTCTGATCGCGGCCCTTCGTGCCGATGCTCTTCAGATCCGCCTCAGTGTCATCAGCGCACTGGTGAAATATGCGTTCTCCCGCTCGACCGTTGGAGCCTCTGTGAATGCGCATCGGGCCGCCAGCATGTACAGCGAAATGCTCTTTCACATGACCACCCTTTTTCAGGAGCACTCCGCGCAGCTCTTCCCACGCTACCTGCAGGCCATGTAGTTCACTATGCTTTGAATCGCGCAAGAAAGGGGATGCCAATGGCATCCCCTTTTTCCATCCTGCACCTACTGCAGATTTTGCTTAACAAACTGATCAATTCGCGCGCCTTCTTCGGGGCTAAGACGGAAGTCGGCAGCTTTGATCGTACCTTCCACTTGGCGGCCATTTCGCGCACCGACGATCGCGGCGGTCACCGCCGGATTGCGCAGCGTCCATGCCACAGCTACGACCCCTGGTTCTACCCGGTGGGCATCGCCAATCTCCCTCAACACCTCGACGAGCTTCAGGTTCCGACTCAGCTTCGGCTCATTGAAGTTGGGACTCTTCCGCCGCCAGTCATCCTGCGGCATGTTTTGAATTCGCTCAGCCGTCATCTTGCCCGTCAACATCCCCGACGACATAGGCGAATAGTTAATGACGCCGATGTTGTTTTGCTGGCAGAAAGGTAGAATCTGGTCCTCCACCTTTCGGTTCAATAGCGAATACGGCGGCTGCAGGGACGTGATCGGAGCAATGGCCTGAGCGCGCTTCATCTGTTCCACATTGAAGTTTGACACACCCAGCCACCGGATCTTGCCCTGCTTCTGTAGCTCGGCCATTGCTGCCCAACCCTCTTCGATCTCATCCGCCGGATCGGGCCAGTGAATTTGGTACAAATCGATGGCCTCAACCTTGAGCCGCTTGAGCGAATTTTCCAGTTCTTCCCGGACAGAACCGGCCTTGAGGCTGCGATAGATATTTCGCTTCTCGTCCCAACGCATGGAGCACTTCGTGAAGATATAGGGCTTATGCGTCGAACCATTAAGCGCTTTTGCAACCACTTCTTCCGAATGGCCGAGGCCGTAGATTGCGGCCGTATCGATCCAGTTGATGCCAAGTTCGAGCGCACGCTGGATGGCTTCAACTGAATCCTTATCCTCCTGGTGCCCCCAGGAAAATTGCCAGTCCCCTCCGCCGATGGCCCAGGCGCCAAAGCCTATCGCGGTGATGGCGAGATCACTGTTCCCAAGTGTTTTCGTCGTGAGTGTTGTCGTCGCAGACTGCGCTGTCGTTGCCATAAAAACTCCTCTTTCAATCGTTCTTTGATAGAGGGATGCAGAAACTGGCCCCGCAGTGAACGCCCATTACGGTTCGATCAGAAATCTGCCGTCGCGCATGATCTGTTCTTCGCTGCCGTCTGCTGCTCCCAGCCAGATACTGAAGCGCAGGCCGACCACGTCGATGTGCGTCGACGAGTACCATCCTGCGCCCGTGTGCTCTCCATAGGGATTCCCAAAGGCAATATGAATGCCGGGAAACTTCTCATCCTGCAGAATATTGCCGATCACCCGGCCAATGCCGATGTTCGTGCCAATCGCAAACTCGCCTACTCGGTCAGAGTTTTCATCAGTGTGGGTGTAGGCCCAGAAATCTTTTTCCAGGTGCCCGTTTTCAGAGTGGCACGCAGTGATGCGGTTGGCGACAATCTCTATCCTGAGCGGTGTCGTCTCAAGCAGTCCGTAGCGCGCACAAAGAAAATCACCCACGACCCCGTCCACCACAAATGTGCCGTTTACCTCGCCAGGGGTAGTAAATATCTCGCCGCCCGGCAGGTTTCCCCACTTGTCCCGGCTGATGATGCCGCTGGTCTTCAGCCACTTGTATTCCGGGTTCAGGTCGGCGCGAATGTCTGTGCCGGCCGGAGTCGTGGCGCGAATACAAGCAGCTTTCCGGGCTTTTTCAATGACCTTCTGGCTCAGGCGATCCACCAAGGCGAAGTCTGCCCGCATGCCATCGCACATGATCTGCGGCGTGATGTTCACCATGTGGGCGTGCCGCATTTTTCGCCGATTCACCACCTCGGTCATCTGCATGCGCGAACGCAGTTCATTCTGCTGCACGACTACGGCAAAAATGCTTACCTCGCTGCTTTCCATATCCGCAAGAATTTCCGGTGGCATGTCAGTCAGGGGCCTTGCCGCAAGATCCTCCAGGCAGAATGCATTCCAGTTGGCGCCTGCCTCTTCGAGTTCCGTGGCCAACGCCGCTGCGATCGCAAGCGTCTGACGGTCGAAAATGAGCGTTGCCTTCTCCTCGGGCTGTACCCGCAGGCAGGTTTTGATAGCGCTCTGCGCACCAGGCGTGAACTCCGGCGGGAAGTTGGCGTGCAGCAGATTTTGCGAAGTAGTAGTGACCTGGCTCATAAATCTCAATAGGAACAAGGGTAGATGCAGCTTTCAATGGCCACGCAATTCAGCCAATGCCCTCTATGGTGTCACAGCTTTGGCCATATGAACCTCCGTTTTCGGTAAAAACGGGAACAGTAAAGGGCGTTTTCCCGCAAGTCTTTGAAGGTTCTAAGATTTTTCTAAAAAAAAAGGCCATGCAGTTGCCTTTGCTTAGCCGTGACCATGTCATCGACGGGCGACTATCGAATCATCCTGGACCCCGCATCTGGGCCCATGGAGCCCACCACTTTAGCGAACAAGCAGGAAGAGGCAGATTCTTTCTTTCGCGAAGGCATGGCTTTTTTTGCCCAGTCGAGAAACGAGGATGCCGCCCGGGCCTGTCGGACGAGCCTGGTCCTGCGGCCTCACCATGCGGAGAGCCTGCATCTACTCGGGGTGCTGTCCTATGTGGATCGGGAGTTCGACGTGGCTGCGCGTCTGCTGCGTCGAGCCGTTGCACTGAGCCGGAAGAATTCTCAATACCATTCGAACCTTGGCGGCGCCCTGCAGGCACTGGGAAAGCTGGATGAAGCGGCGGTCCGTTACAGGCGTGCCGTCGCCCTGCGGCCTCTTTTCGCAGAAGCTCACTTCAACCTAGGAAACCTGTTGCGGCGACAAGGCAAACAGCGCGAAGCAATCGAGGCTTATGGACGGGCGATCGCCGCCAATCCGCAGTTGCACGAAGCGCACACCAACCTGGGCAACATCCTCCAGTCCATCGGTGAATGGACAGGAGCAGACGCATGTTACGAAAAAGCGCTATCGATCCGGCCTGATTCTGCCGAAGCGCACTCGAACTGCGGTAATCTGCGGCGCGCTGAAGGCCGGTTCGACGAGGCGGTTGAGCAATACCGGCTCGCCCTGGTGTGCGATCCGAGGTTCTCAGACGCGCACACCAACCTGGGAACGGTGCTCAACCAGCAGGGAAAACTTGATGAAGCGGTCGCGTGTCATGAGAAGGCACTCGCATTGCGGCCCGATTTTGCCGAGGCCCACCACAACCTGGCGTGCGTCCTGCACGCGAAAGGGATCACGGACGCTGCCTTTCGACGTTACGGCCGAGCCATAGCGCTCAAGCCCGATTACGCGAATGCCCATTTCGGGCAGACACTGATCCTTCTGCTCCAGGCGCGCTACGTGGAAGGGTGGCAGGGGTATGAATGGCGATGGAAGAGCGATCAGCAGTCGACGCGATGGCGCCGATCTGAGCAGCCACTTTGGACCGGCGATCGGCTGCAAGCCGGCCATCTGCTGTTGTGGGGCGAACAAGGAATCGGTGACGAGATACTTTTCGCTGGCCTCGTTCCTGATGCAGTTGCAACCGGAAATGAATGCGTGCTCGAATGCGATCCGCGCCTGGTCCCGCTGTTCACCCGATCCTTTCCGGGCGTTAAGATAAAGGCGGCTCATTCTGGCGACCACCCACCCATAGCGGCCCATCTGCCGACCGGAAGTCTGCCAGGCCTGTTCCGTAAGAACGCTTCAGCTTTCCTCTCGAGTTGCGCCTATCTACATGCAGACCCGATCGGGAGTGCCCGCTTTCGAGACCTTTACAGCGATGGCCGTCGAGTCATCGGCCTCGCCTGGCACACCAAGAACCCAAAGTCCGGCTACCGGCGTTCGATCGATCTTTCATTGCTGGCACTGCTGTTTACGCGCACGGATGTTCGCTGGATCAGTCTCCAATATGGCGATCACGATGCGATTGAGACTGAAACCGCAGCCGTTGGCGCGCCCATGTTGATTGACCGGTCGGTAGACCAATTCGCCAATATTGATACCTTCGCCGCACAGGTGAGCGCAATGGACCTGGTCATCACGATTGATAATTCGACAGCGCACCTGGCTGGAGCACTGGGCGTGCCAGTCTGGGTTCTGCTGCCATTTGCCCCTGACTGGCGCTGGCTGGAAGAGCGAGAAGACTGCCCATGGTATCCATCGATGCGACTGTTTCGCCAGACCAGGCTTGGGGATTGGGGCTCGGTCGTAACGCAGGTAGATCAAGATCTGGATGAGATCAACCACCCGGGATCGTTGACACATTCAGCCTTCGACCAGCAGTCGTTGCAACCGCAGGAAAACGTGTACATCACTTGAACCAGATTCTCAGGAGGGCAAGCAATGCATTTGCACAGGATCGAAGCAGACCCGAATGCCGGAAGCCGGGAGGCAGCCGAGGCTGCACAGCGCGCGACGAATACGCAACGCGCCGCGGATGTTCGCAAGCAGTTGGCGAAGACAGCCACGCAGCTTGATGACGATGCGAGCTTCGAGTCGCTCATCCTGCTCGGTGATGCGCACACTGGCGAACACTCACATCAGCATGCCTCAGGTGAAAAACCTTTCGAGGAGCCTGAAGAGGCAGTAGACAAGGAGGCGGAGCCGCATCGATCGTACTGGGCATGATACAGACTCACGGGCTCAAATCCGAGGTGGCGCTTCTCCCTGACTTACGACCGACTGCTTATTCTTCAGCCCTTTTTCATGCTCGTACAGCCATCTGCTATAAGGTCTGAACCTGGAGCACACGCTGGCGGCTAGGAATACAGCCCGTGTTTCGTTTCCTCAGCCATGTAGTCCACCACCGCCTTCAGGTCGTTTGTCTCCTCAAATTTACGGAGCTGGCGATCGGCACCTGTACCGTTTTCAAGAATCCACTCGATGTTTTCGATTTCCTGACGACAACCCAGTTCATCCACAACTTCATCGATAAACTCGATGTACTCACGAATCAATTCTCTTTCGTCAATCTCGGCCTCTTTACCGAAGTCGATCAGTTTTCCATCGATTCCATAACGGACGGCTCGCCATTTGTTCTCCATAATCAGCGCACGGGAATACTGTCGGAAGTCCTGGTTACGCGCGTGCAAACGGTGAAGTTTGGCAGCCGTCGCCTGGATGAGCGCAGCGAGCGACAGCGTCTCTTCGGCGCGCATCGGCAAATCACAGATACGGACTTCTACTGTCGCGAAGAAAGGATGAGGCCGGATATCCCACCAGATCTTCTTGGCATTGTCGAGGCAGTTGGTCTTGATAAGAAGTTTGACGTACTGATCGAACTCTCCCCAGCTGGAAAATGCGTCCGGCATGTTGGTTCGCGGAAACTTGTCAAAGACCTTTGCGCGGTAGCTTTTAAGGCCGCTCTTCATACCTCGCCAGAACGGAGAATTGGTGGACAGGGCCAGGATGTGCGGAAGGAAATATCGCATCGAGTTCATCAGGCGGATAGCCGCCTCGCGATCTTCAACCCCGACGTGTACATGCAGTCCGAAGATGAGATTCGCGCGC
Organism: uncultured Acetobacteraceae bacterium; assembly: GCA_964658655.1. Taxonomy (GTDB): domain Bacteria; phylum Acidobacteriota; class Terriglobia; order Terriglobales; family Acidobacteriaceae. The sequence continues at coordinate 12,029 of CAZZZL010000073.1, forward strand.
GCAACCTGCTGCAGGTCTTCGACGACCCGAGCATATCGCTCGTCGGGATAGATTTCCTGGGCACGCCAGTCAGCGAAAGGATGAGTCGCGCCCGCCACCAGGAGCAGGTCGTGCTCACTGGCAAGCCGAATCATTTCTCGCCTCAGCTCGAAGAGATCCAGGCGCGCCTCTTTGACTGATTTGCAGATGTTGGTGCCGACTTCGATCACTGACTGGTGCATTTCGGCCTTGACGCGCTCTTCCAGGCGCAGCTTGCCGCGATCGAGCAGTTCAGTATGAATGTGGGAGCGAAGATCGCGGGTAACTGGATCAACCGTCTGGTATTCCTCTTCAATCCCAATCGTGAATGAGGGCTGCATGGATGCTCCTCGCTTGATAGTCGCACAGCGTTTAAATGGGGCTGCCGGAATTGAGAGGAGCGGCAGGCGCATGACGGCGAAGGGTGAACTGACCGAACTAGGTTTGTGGCGTGTCCGGCGCACTTTTATGAGCTGTTTTTTTGGCAGCCTTTTTGCCGGCTGCCCCCTTCTTCGCAACAGCAGTGGTCCGGATTGCTGCCTTGACTGGCGCCTGGGCCTTCGCGGCTCCGCCATCGAGAAATGTCTTCCAATGGAAATCGGCCGGCTGCGGCGCAGTCTTGGCCCGCGCGATCGCCATATCGGCAACAGCGTTGATGATCCACTCAAAGTTAGCTTCGCCCACCGACTCTCGATCAGCATCGGGCGCAGGATTCATGAAATCGATGGCATAAGGAACGCCGTCTTCAACAGCGAATTCAACAGTATTCAGGTCGTAGCCGAGCGCCCGGCAAAGAGCGAGCGCGTCCTTCTCGACCCTCGCCAGCAGCTTCGGATCGAAGACCCGGCCTTCCGTGTAGTAGCGCTCGTGATGGGGGCGGCGCGGATTGTAGGGCATGATGTGCACCTTTTCCTGGCCGACCACGTAGCAGCGGAAGTATTCGTCAAAATTGACGGCGTTCTGGTACATCATGCAAAGGTCGCGGCTGTGGTCGTAGGCGTGAAAGAATTCGTGCACGTTATGGACGTGGTGCACGTCCTTCCAGCCTCCGCCATCGACCGGCTTCAGGAAGGCCGGGAAGCCAATGTATTCGAAGATTTTCTCCCATTGCAACGGGAATTCGAGGTTCCGCATGGAACGCTCTGTCGTATACGGCGGAAAAAATTTGTGCGGCAGAATCACAGTGCGCGGTACAGCTACACCGACTTTTTCTGCAACGTCGCAGTTGAAGAATTTGTCGTCCGCCGACCACCAGAACGGATTATTGATGATGACCGTCCCATGAATCGCGGCGTGCTTCAGGTACGCGCGATAAAAAGGAACATCATGCGAGATGCGATCGACGATTACGGCATACGGAGGGGGCTCGTTCAACTGAACACCGCCGACCTTGACCGGCTCAGCGTTGATGCCGGGCACCCTCAGGCTGTTGATCCGCTCTACCAGCGCTCCCGGAAAACTGTTCTCCATGCCAAACAGGACGCCAATCGTCTTCACTTTTCCTCCCCTGCCGTGCTCGATCTCAGATGCCAACATAGCTCACTCTCCCTATGTCCGCAACGACGTTGGGATTTGATAACAGGGTGCCATCGCACGGAACGCTTCATTCATCAGCGCTGGCAAGGTGCACTGGAACGCGGTCGGCGTCCATGCCTGCAACCATCACTCGACAGGGTAAATATTTCTGATCAGATGTCCGGCCACGGCTGAGCCATCCGGACCGCAAACCTGCAAGTCTTCAAACTCGCGTTCAAGACCGTAGCGCGTACGAAACCTCGCGCAACCGGCCCGCGGAACTCCTGTTAAATTCTTGAACATGCGCCGATCCATTGCATCCCTCGCCCTGTTCGCAGCCATTTTTCCGGCAATTTCCCTCGCTGCGCAGACCCAGCAGACCTTGCTCGCTACCCCGACGACCGTGGCCTGGGGATATTACTGGTCGAAAGCCAGGCCGGTAATGACAGTGCACAGCGGCGACACAGTAAAGATTCAGACGCTCTCGACCTGTGGTTCTCCGGAGCGACTGAAAGATGGTGGCGTCGCCGCAGCCGACATTCCGCAGAACGTGACCGACATCTACGCGGCCAAGGACATCGACAAAGGTCCCGGTGGCCACATTCTTACCGGGCCGGTCGCCATCGCGGAGGCGCAGCCGGGCGATGTACTCGAGGTGCGCATCCGAAAGATCGACATCGATGTCCCGTGGGCCTGTAACGGTTTCTCCGCCGGCCGTGGATTTCTTCCTGACGATTTCCCGTACGGCAAAATGACCATCATTCCGCTCGATCGGGCCGCGGCGACTTCCGGCAATCCGGGGCTCGCCAACTTCGCGCCCGGTGTCAAGATTCCGCTGCATCCGTTTTTCGGGTCGATGGGCGATGCGCCGCCTGAATCCGCCGGCCGCTACAACAGCGCGCCGCCATGGATGCACGGCGGCAATATGGACAACAAGGAACTGGTCGAGGGCACGACGCTCTATCTGCCGGTGCATGCGCCGGGCGCGCTCTTCGAAGTGGGTGACGGTCACGCCGGCCAGGGCAATGGCGAAGTCGACATCACAGCACTCGAAACCATGCTTACCGGGACCTTCGAGTTCATCGTCCACAAGGACCAGCATTTGCTATGGCCACGCGCCGAAACGCCGACCAGCTATATAAGTATGGGCTTCAGCGAGGACCTGGTAAAAGCAACAGAAATGGCGACGCGGAACATGATCGATTTCCTCGTGAATGAAAAGCACATGACGCGCGACCAGGCGTACCAGCTGACCAGTGTTGCGGTGGATCTGGATATCACGCAGCTCGTGGACGGAAAGGTCGGCGTGCACGCCATCTGCCCGAAGGGGATCTTTGTCGGGAAGTGAAGTAAAGGAATCCGCTAGATTGCGGTTCATCATGCTGCTGTGAGGTGAGTTTTTGGCGATAAGACCGGCCCAAACAGTAATGACAATTGCGCTTGTATTACTCCTCAGTGTGCCGCTCAAATCGGCATCGCAGTCAGCCGGGCAAATACCGGCTCCGCGCAATCCTATACGGCGAAGCTATCGCGAGGGCGAGTCGATCGGCTACACCATGCAGGGCCTCAACCAGGGTCATCTGCAGACCAGGCGCTATCAGGCGCGGGCGAATGGAGTTGTGCGTAAGGACG
>CAZZZL010000074.1:0-14933 GCA_964658655.1 uncultured Acetobacteraceae bacterium
CACCTCCGCATAAATCTCCCTCGGATCGTTGTAGTGAAATCCTCCAAAGGTCAGACTGTTGTCCAGCAGAACGCGGCGATTGCCAACATTGAGCGCATTCACGGATACAGTTGTATTTTCGCCAAACGTTTTGCCGACAGCAAGATCGAAGGTCGTATGCTGCGGCAGATAATCGCCCGGGTACGGTGATGCCGGAGCAGGATCGCCGTTCGTAAAACCCGAACCGTAGTAGACATTCGTCGAGGCGAAGCTGCTCCACGGCAATGTCGTTTCATAGCCGACATTCAATGTGTTCCGCTGGTCGTGATCGACCGGCGTATATCCAGGGTCGACATCGCACTCCGGCGAGGCGACCGGGTAACAGATGAGGCCGCCCGTGATCGCCCCGCGCTGTTCCGCGATCTGGTTCGAATAGGCGAGATGCAGCTGGCCGCGATTCCACAGCCGGGGTGAGCGTACCGTCAGCTCCCATGCCCGTACCAGGGCTCCATCGACGGTCACTGGATAGTAGATACTTGATTCGCCGATATTCGAATGGTCGAGAAAGTTGTTGATACGCGTCTTGAATGTATCGGCATCCAGCAGCCAGCCTTTGTAGGGAATTTGCACGCCGAACTGGTGCTCCTCGTCGCGCTCGCCATGCAGCGGCGTAAAGCTGGTGTTATTCGCCTGTGCATATTGAACGATCGGCCCGGCGGCAGTGAGCAGCGGCGGTGGCTGATAGAAGCGTCCATAAAAACCGCGGAAGACCCAGTGCAGTTTCGGGATCTGCACGGCGGCCCCAACCCGCGGTGCGGTGTAATCCTCCGAAAAGCTTGATTGGAAATGCGATTGCCGCAGCCCGCCAATCAGTGTCAGCCACGGTGTCATTTTAAAGTTGTCCGACACGTACTCTTCCACCAAACCGCCGGCAGCTGTATCGGGAGTTCGAAAGATCGTGCCGCTGCCGTCATTGAATGCCGCAGCAAAGAGGTAGCTGTCGTGCTGGCCCCAGCTGTAAACCCCGGCCTGGATAGTATTGCGCGCGATGTTCGTATCGACCGTGGCCTGCGCACCCGCGTAGTTCGAAGCCCGGTCCGACGTCGTCCCAACCGGTTGATCGTCAGCGCCCGGCTCATAATTTGCAGAGTTGTAGTGGTAGAAGGGCGAAACTTCAAGCACCGTCTCCGCGTTGAAAGTGTGCGCATACGTGAACGCCACCAGGCCATCCGTCTCATGCTGAGCGTCGCGCAGACCAAGGCTGGGATACAGCCCGTCGACAGGATTGTTCTGATAGTCGTTCGGAGCCGGATCATAGGGGATCTGGAAGAAGTCTGTCCGCAGCTGTGTGACAAGTCGCAGCTGGTCTTTTGGCGTCCGGTTCAGAATGAAAGAACCGAACCCGCCATAGCCATTCGCCGCATCATGGACCACCACACCGGTCGGGGCCGAGAGACCATAATCGCTGCGGTTGCCGTTGAGACTCGCATACCACGCAGCTTTTTCGGAATGGTTGCCGTAGTTCACCTGCTCATTCGTCTGGAAAAAGCTGCCGAGCGTTGCAATAAACTCGCCATCACCGTTCCGTTCAAATCCGGTTTTCGGCAGCACGTTGAAAACGCCGTATGTCCGATCGCCGACGTCAGCGTTATAACTGCCGCGCTGCGTCTCGATGTAGTCGATGTCTTTCGGATCGATCTGCGGACCGATGTTGCTGGCGATGTTTGTATTCGGAATTTCAACGCCATCGATCAGCCACGCCACCTGGTGGCCGCCGCGCATGTGCAGCATGTCATGCGTCATGTAAGCGCCCGGCACAAAATCTGTAATCATCGCCATACTGTCCGTGCGATCTGCGCCCGGCGTCTGGTCAATCATCTGCCGCGTAATGAGCGTCGTCGGCGTCACTGAATCGACATTTGCCGCGCCGCTACCCATGACGGAAACCGACTGCTGGACCGGTCCCACGGCTAACTCGAGATGCAGAATCGGCGAAGTGCCGGACGCAAGAGTCAGCGCCTGCACCAGCGGTGCGAAACCTTTCTGCGTCACCGTGACGGTATATTCCCCGATTGGCAGGGTGAGCAGGCGGAACGAACCATTCGCATCGGTGTCCGCCAACTGCTGCAGTTCAGACGTGCTGCTTTTCACTTGCACATGGGCACCGGGAACCGGACGATGCTGCGGATCGTGAACGATCCCCTGAATCTCCCCGAACACCGTCGCATGAAGCGAAAACGGCATGAAAAACAACATAAAAACGACAGATAAAGCTACTTTTCGCATGAAAACGATCCCTTTTCGACCGCGTTTCGGGGTCAAAAATGCCTCTAGGCGCCGGTTTGTGTGCCTGCTACTTTTGCGGAATGGGAGGGTTCAGGCGAGAAAAGGAGGACCGCGCTTTTGTCGCGAACGGTCGCGTGCGATGCGCAGTTTAGCCAGCGTCTGTGCAGCCGTGGCCGGATGACTGACCACCTCTGCGAAGATCGCCGCGGCAGGCGTCAATGAGGCTGGCGAATGCTGAGCTGCCGGCATCGCCTTTGGGCAATAGGGGCAGCGCTCTGGTCTAGCCGAAACAGCAACGCCCGCTGCAGGTGATTCGCGCTCCGCTGCCGGCATCGTGCAATGATGCGCGCCCGCACGGCGACAGCAGGCCGGCAGGCTTTCCTCCACATTGTGCATTGACAGCACCGACGCGAAGGTCGGCAGTGTCAGCAACAACAACTGCAGGAGGACAACAAAGCGGCGCACGCCCCAATTGTACCCGGACTCATTCGCATTGCACGGATCGGCCATGCACTCCTTCCGGCAGGGCGGTACTCGCTCTTGCCCTGCTGATGAGAATGCTAGCGACTGCGATCTCGAAAGTCTCTGCTGTCGAGCAAACTTAGAGAATCTTTTTCCCGAATGCGGACGAAATCAACTCCACTGCCAAATCGGCAGTGCGGTTGCGCTCGTCGATCACGGGATTGACCTCAACGATTTCGAAGCTGAGCATGCGTCCATGATCGGCAATGATTTCCATCGCCAGGTGCGCCTCGCGATAGGTAGATCCGCCGCGCACCGGCGTGCCCACACCCGGCGCATCTTCAGGATCGATCCAATCCATGTCGAGCGAGATGTGATAGCCCGCGGTTCCTCGCCCGGCCGCGCGCAATGCTTCTTCGATCACTGTGCGCATCCCGCGTTCATCGATGTCGCGCATCGTGTAGACGTGCGTTACGCCCGCGCGCTTGATGTTTTCCCGCTCAGTCGGATCGACATCGCGGATACCGATCAGGACAACATTTTCGGGATCAACTTTTGGCGAGTAGCCATAAATATTTGCCAAGGCTTCAGGACCAAGTCCGAGCAATGCCGCCAGCGGCATGCCGTGCACATTTCCGCTTGGCGAGGTCTCCGGCGTATTGATATCAGAGTGCGCGTCGATCCAGATCAGCCCGATCTTCTGATCCTGCCGTCGATAGAATTCCGATACGCCGGAGACCGTGCCGGCCGCAACCGAATGATCGCCACCAAGCACTACGGGTGTGCGCCCTTCTTCAAGCGCCTTGACCACCATGTCGGCCGCTGTGCAGCAGGTTTCACGGATTTCCTTGACGTAGCGCGCGTTCTCATCGCCCACCGCATTTGTCTCAGCAATAGATACAGTTACATTCCCGGCATCCGAGACTCCATGGCCCAGTGCTTCAAGCTTGGCCTGCAGGCCGGCGACTCGCACGGCCGAGGGGCCCATATCGACACCGCGACGCATCTGTCCCAGGTCAAGCGGCACGCCGATGATGCGGATCTGCCGCGTCGGCAGCAGTTGCACGCCGCTGCGCGCGGGATTGCGCGAAGGATTGTGTCCGGGGGTTACGGTTGCCGCTTGCGACTGGGAAAGCGACGCATCTGTAAGGTCATTGGTATTGATTGAGAGCGGTGCCATGCAAACTTTTCCTGGTACGCCCGCAGCAAACATGGCTGCAGGTGAAGTGCTACGGGTAAATACGGTTGAGGGTGCGGGCAAACGGAATGGTCTCGCGTACATGTTCGAGACCACAGATCCAAGCCACGGCGCGTTCAATGCCCATGCCGAAGCCGGCATGCGGCACCGAGCCATACTTGCGCAGATCAAGATACCAGCCGAATGCATCGAGAGGCAGCTTGTGCTCCTCAATCCGCTGCTTCAGCAGATCGTAGGACGAGATGCGCTGAGAGCCGCCGATGATTTCGCCATATCCCTCGGGCGCCAGCACATCCACGCAGAGAGCGAATTTTTCATTCGCAGGATCGGGCTCCATGTAGAAAGCTTTGACGTTCGCGGGATAGCGATGCACCATCACCGGCCGGTCGAATTGCGATGAGATATACGTTTCATCCGGTGAGCCGAAATCGTCGCCGTATTCGAATTTGTTCTCGATCAGGCCCTTCGCATGCGCATCATGCAGCATGGCGACAGCTCCGTCATAGCTGATCTTCGGGAACGGCGCCTTGATGCTTTCCAGCTTCGTAATATCGCGCTCGATGACTTTCAGTTCGGAGGCTCGACGTTCAAGCACACGGCCCACGATGAAGCTGATGAAATTTTCGGCGAGCACCATCAGGTCGTCGAGATCAGCGAAAGCCATCTCCGGCTCTACCATCCAGAACTCGGTAAGATGACGGCGCGTTTTCGATTTCTCCGCACGGAAGGTTGGACCGAAACTGTAGACCTTGCCGAGGGCCAGCGCGGTGCTCTCGATATACAGCTGGCCGCTCTGCGTCAGGTACGCTTCGTCGCCAAAATACTCCACCGGGAAAAGCGTACTGGTGCCTTCGCAGGCCGCGGGTGTCAGGATCGGCGGGTCGGTCAGCGTGAAGCCGTTGTCGTCGAGATAGTCTCGTGCGGCCTTGATAATCTCCGCACGGATGCGCAGGATCGCCGACTGCCGCGGCGTGCGTATCCACAGATGGCGATGCTCCATCAGGAAGTCGGTGCCGTGCTCTTTGAGCGAGATGGGGAACGGTGTTTCTTCGGGTACACGCTGGATGACTTCAACATGCTCGACATCGAGTTCGAAGCCGCCCGGAGCACGCGCATCCGCACGCACTTTGCCAGTTACGATGACACTTGATTCCTGGGTCAGCTTCCTGATCGATTCGAAGACATCTTCGGCAACTGCTGCCTTGGGAACGATGCCCTGAATCGTGCCTGTACCATCACGGAAGATGGGAAAAAGCAGCTTGCCGCTGGCGCGCAGGTTATACAACCATGCGTGCAGCGTGATGCGCTCGCCTTCATGCCGGCCTAGGGTTGCTATGGTTGCGACAGGAGCCGATGTGTTTGTATCCGTTACGGAGCCTTTTACGATTTCGTCCATTGCCTACAGTCCAAACTTCTTCCATGTTTCGACGGCGCGGGTAATGACGTGTTCCGCCGTCTCGCCAAGAGAATGATGTATTTCCAGCACGGCAGCGGGCGAACGCGGCGCGGTCTTCAGCTCATCCATGGCCGGACCCCAGTCGATGTCGCCTTCACCCGGCCACAGGTGCTCATCCTTTTCGCCATGATTGTCATGCAGGTGCGTCGAGCCGATGATCGGCTTCAATTCGGCCAGCGAGGCTGCGACACCCTCGTTCAGGTTGGCGTGACCGATATCGAAGCAGACGCCGATGTCCCGGAAGTGACCAACGCGCACCACTTCGAGCAGATGCTCGGGCTTCGTCACGTCATTCTGAATATTCTCGAGTACCAGGTCGACACCGAGCGGCTTGCCGAAGACCCGCATATGCTCGAGGGCAGTCACGGCATGGTCCAAAGCCCGTGGACTCCACCCATCGCCGCGCTCGCCGAGGTGCAGTACCAGAAACTTGAAGGGCAGCGTCTCCGCGACCTCGAGTGCACGCTTCCATTCATCCATGGAATCAATACGACGCGACTTGTCGGGATGCACGACGTTCACGGCTGGCCCGCCGGCGCGTCCCATATCTGCGTCGGAATACAAGGGCGCATGCATGGAGTGAAACGCGACGGGATTCGATGCGAACCAGTCGGCAATCTCCTTTACATGGGTGCGGCTGGTGTAGTCGAAATGCTGCTGTGCGGCGAAGATTTCAATCGCCTGCGCACCAGCCTTGTTCAGGCTGTCGAGCAGGCCGGGGTGCAGCCGCTGTTTGAGAAAGACATGTGTCGAGATCGCTCGGAGCATCGTGTGCCGGTTCCTGATTCCTTTTCGGTTGACGCTCTATCTTCTCACCGCGCGGCAAACCGGGCTACCTGGAGGGGCGCAAGCGCTGCGCGATACGGTTCACTGCAGAGGGTCTGGGCTGTAAAGGGAGGACAGCTACAGCTATCTGCTCGACTTGCGATGCCTCCGGGCAGGAAACATCTGGATTGCCATGCTTATACCGGATTTGTATTACGCGATCTTTCACCTCGCGCGCGAATTCATCCGCATCTACCTCACGCGAAAATTCCATGTCATACGTTCCAGATCTGAACTCCCCTACAAAATAGCTGTATGTGAGAGTAGCCAGAAACTTCGTTGTGTTGGGTACTTGGGTCACTTTCCCATATAAAATCCGCCCAGTGACCGAGGGCCAGCCTTCTATCCCTCTTTGCCGAACAGTCCGGCGCCATCGTCGCCACCATAATCCAATCCAGCCGGCGCAGAAGAAAACGATCCATTTACCGAAAAACTTCCAGCAGACTACGATCCATAGCAATAAGTGTCGCAAGCTTCACCTGCTCGACTTGAATTTTGATGTCACTACCATACAGTGTCAGTAGCCAGCGGCCTTCCCGAAGTTATGCCGGTGGTCCTGGCCGCCGAGCAGGTCGCCGGTGATTGGATCGACGGCGATACATTCGCCGTCCGACCAGACGGGCCAGCTGGGATCAGCTTGCTTGATCTTGTAGCCCATTGCTTTCAACGCGCTGGTCGTCGCCTGCGGGAAGCCCGCCTCCGTATAGAGGACGTCCGGGAAATACTGGTGGTGGAAGCGCGGCGCATCCACCGCCTCCTGAATATTCAGGCCGCCACCATCATCAGCTGACGGAATTGCGCTGAGCAGGATGTTGGCGACGGTCGTAATGATGCGTGAGCCGCCGGGCGAGCCGATCACGTAGCGCACCTTATTGTCCTTGAGTACGATAGTCGGCGTCATGCTGGAGAGCGGCCGGTGGCCCGGAGCAATTGCTGCATTTTCGCCCTGCACGAGCCCGTACATGTCTGGCACACCCTGCTTGGAGGAGAAGTCATCCATCTCGTCATTCAGCAGAAAGCCGAGGCCCTCAGCAGTCGCATGCGAGCCAAAGCTGTCGTTCAGCGTGGTCGTGACGGCGACAGCATTGCCCTCCTCGTCCATCACAGAGTAATGCGTCGTGTTGGTGTGCTCAGCCGGCGGTTCTGCCTTGGGCGGCGCGGGCAGGAAGCCCGCGGGCCTGACGAGTTTCGCGGACGGTGTCGCCTCATCCGGCATAATGCTGGCGCGGAAGGCATCTGCATACTTCTGGCTGAGGAGTGCGTCCAGCGGAATCTTCGCGTAATCGGGATCGCCAAGATAGTCGTTGTGGTCCATAAATGCACGACGGTATGCCTCGACCAGCAGATGCATCTCTGCGGGGGTGCGATCGCCGAACCGGGACAAATCATCGTGGCGCAGAATATTGAGTGACTCGATGAGGGCTACACCGCCGGATGACGGCGGCGGCGCGGTGATAATGTGGTAGCCCTTGTACTCACTGGTGAGCGGCTGGCGCTCCTTGACCTGGTAGGCAGCGAGATCGGCGGCAGTGACAATACCGTGGCCGGCCTTGATGTCGGCGACAAGCTTCTTCGCGATTGTGCCATGGTAGAAGTCCTCCGGATCGTTCGCGATTGCGCGCAGAGTCGTGGCCAGCTCGGGCTGCCTGAAGATATCGCCAGGTCGATAGAAACCACCGCCACGTTGGACGTCGGTCTGGAAGACGCGGCGTGACTCGGGAAAACGTGTCAGGTCCGGATCGTGAAGCATGTGCGAGTCCTGATCACCGAGAACATAGCCGTCGCTGGCCAGTGCTATAGCAGGTGCCATGACTGCTTTAAGGCCCAGCTTGCCGTACTTCGCCTCGGCGTACGCCATACCTGCGACCGAGCCGGGCACTCCGACGGCCAGATAGCCAAGCGTGCTGGCATGGGGAATGATGTTGCCATCCTTATCCAGGTACATATCGCGGGTTGCCGCGGCAGGCGCGCGCTCACGGTAGTCAATGAAGGTTTCTTTGACGGGCTTTTTGCCTTTGGCGGAAAGGTGGATCAGCATGAAACCACCGCCGCCCAGGTTGCCGGCGTCCGGGTAAACGACAGCCAGTGCGAAGCCGGTGGCGACCGCAGCATCGACAGCATTGCCGCCCTGCTTCAGAATGCTCACGCCCGCATCTGCCGCCAGGTGATGAACGCTGACGACCATCGCATGTTTGGTGCGCACCGGCTGATCGTTTTGCCAGTTCGGCAGCACTGGCTGAGACATTTGCTCTGTGTTTTTCGCCGGTGCAACGGTCTGAGCGCGAGCCGGAAGATTGCTGACGAGAACAGCTGCCGCTACCAGTGGGAAGAGGAATGAGGCGAACTTCATGCATTGAAGTCTACGCATTCTGGAGCCGTCAGCGCCTCTTCGCTTTGCTGATTCATCGGTAAATTCTTAACGCTGGCAAGATTTCAATGGTGTGCGTTTTGTTTTCGAAGACGGGGCCAAAAAAAAACTCGGGCGGAAGGCATGAACCCTCCCGCCCGGATGCTCCATGGAGAAAGCCTATCTCTTGGCTGCGTTGTGCTTGTCGCGATAAATACGGCGTGATTCCTGGTTCTGTTGCTGATGGATCGTCCTGCGGTCCTGCTTAGTCAACTTCCCATTGTCCTGCGCCTTCATGCCGCGCTCTTCTTTGTTAATGCCGTGCTCCTGGCGCTCGAGGCGGCTCGTCTCGCCTGCCGTCAGCTGGCCGCTCTTCACGCCGTTCCCAATGCGCTGCTGCTGAGTCACTTTGCGCTGGGCGATGTTGTGATCATTGCGTCCAGGCGTCGGTGTGGGTGCAGTCGTTTGCGCGAGCAACGCACAGGGCGAAAGGACGAGGATGGCGGTTAATGCAATTGTCTTGATCTTCATTGTGTCTCTCCTGGGTACATCGAGTCGCGGTCTATGTAGCTCGATTGCCGCGTACAGCAAGGAAAACACAGGGTTCTGCCGAGAGTTGCTGGCACTTTCGGTTTTATATGTTGCACGATCTGCGCGACTTCGCTCCCACATTCGGGTCACGCGTACATCGCAAGTATCAGGCGCTGTCGGCGACCGACATCGCATTCGCGTCGCGCGGCCGCTCCTTGCGACGACCTGTTCCCCATGGACGCATCAAGCGCTGCTGATTGCATTGAACTGTCTTCCCTCACGGGCCACCGGTAGAATCAAGCCATGGCCACTCGGGTGCGCTCATTCGCGAAGATCAACCTCGGCCTGGCCATTGGCCCGACGCGTTCGGATGGCTATCACGGGCTGGCGACTGTCTACCAGACGATTGGCCTGCACGACTTCGTGACTGTCTCGGCCAAACTCGCGTCGAAGACGAGTATCCGGCTGGCGTCTTCAAGCTCCATCATCCCAACCGACCAGACCAACACCGCGTGGCGAATGGTAGAGACGGCACTCGATGCCATGCGGATTTCGGCACGCGTTTCGATCCACATCGAGAAGCAGCTGCCGGTCCGTGGAGGGCTGGGTGCAGGATCTGCCAATGCCGTGGCTGCGCTCATCGGACTGGAGCGCGAACTGGGCCAGTCGCTGCTGCCGGGAGATCGGCTGAAAATTGCTGCGGAGATCGGTTCGGACGTGCCGCTGTTTCTGATTGGCGGGACCGTGCTTGGGCTGGGGCGGGGCGAGCAGGTCTACCCGCTGCCGGATCTTCCGTCGACTGCCTGTGTGATTGCCCTGCCGGACGTCGGCGTTTCCACCCCGCAGGCATTCAAGGATTGGGACACACTGCATGGGCAGCCGTCCGGGGCGGGGACCGGGCTGAGCCTGGTGCCCCCCAGTGTGCCTAAACCGGAAAGAGCTCCGTTGACGCGCCGCAACCCCTCCGCTACACTTGAAAGGTTGAGTCGTGCTATCGCTGGAGTCTGGAGCGGGCCGTACTCTTCCGGTGTCTCCGAGGCTGTGAACAGCCCATTGGGAGACCTGGCCGGGAACCCGCTTCTCGCGCTTGTCCGCACCGGGATTGAAAACGACTTTGAAGAAGTCGTCTTTCCGCAGCAGTCCCTCCTCGGTGACATCAAGCGCATACTTGCGGACTCCGTCCATCCGGACGAGCAGGCCATTTACGCATCCCTATCCGGCTCAGGTGCTTCGCTTTTCGGGCTTTATCGCTCAGAGAGCGCGGCAAAAGCGGCGCAACAGCGTCTCGCAGCAAAGAAGGTTTCGAGTTTATCGACTGAAACCCTGCCGCGCGAACGCTACTGGAATGAGATTTTTGCGTAAAAAGATTTGCGGACGGCTCATGCGAGATAGCATGCTCCCTCCCATCTGTTGGGCGATCGACTAATGGTAGGTCAAGTGCCTTTGACGCACTTTGTCTAGGTTCGAATCCTAGTCGCCCAGCCAGCTTGCTTGTAGTCCCTTGCTACGGCGTAACCCGCCCTAGCGCGATCGGTATGCAGGAACCACCAACGCCAAACAGCTTGGAGAGGACCCGACATGAAGAATGAAGCAGCCGTAGCCGTGCCCACCGTCGAAATCACGAAGCAGGACGTCTTCCATCAGCAACAGCAAGCCGGTGCATCGGATGGCCGCAAGTCTGCCTCCGAGCCGCGCAAGAAGCCGAGCCGCCTCAGTGAAGATCGTCGCTTCAAGATTTTCTCGGGATCGGCAAACCGCCCGCTGGCAGAAGAAATCTGCAGTGAGCACCTGGGAGTGCCGCTGGGTGAGACGAAGATTCAGCGATTTGCCGATGGCGAGATTTACTTCCAGCTGCTCGAGAATGTTCGCGGGGCGGATGTGTTCGTGGTCCAGCCGACCTGCTGGCCTGTCGATCAGAACCTGGTTGAGCTGCTGATCATGATTGACGCACTCAAGCGGGCATCTGCAGGACGAATCACGGTTGTGGTTCCGTATTACGGCTACGCAAGGCAGGATCGAAAGGATCGGCCGCGTGTCGCCATTTCGTCCAAGCTGGTGGCTGATCTGCTCACCACAGCTGGTGCGAACCGGGCGCTGTTCATGGATCTGCATGCGGCACAGATTCAGGGGTTCTTCAATATTCCGGTCGACCACATGTTTGCGTCGCCGGTCATGGTCGGCTACTTCCGCGATCTGAACCTGCCGAACCTGACGGTTGTTTCGCCGGACGCAGGCGGTGTGGAGCGTGCACGTTTCTTCGCAACCAAGGTCAGCGCGCCGCTGGCGATTGTCGATAAGCGTCGCACCGATATCAACGTGACCGAAGTGATGAACGTGATCGGCGATGTACGCGGGCGCACCTGCCTGATCGTCGATGACATCATCGACACGGCCGGCACGCTGGTCAAGACAGTCGATGCGCTGCTCGACCAGGGCGCTACGGAAGTGTATGCCTGTGCGTCGCACCCGGTGTTATCGGGTCCGGCAATCGAACGCATTTCGTCATCACGTTTGAAAGAGCTGGTAGTCAGTAATTCGATACCGCTGCGTGACGAAGCGAAGCGGGTAGCAAAGATTAAAGTTCGTTCCGTCGCTGGGCTGCTGGCAGCGACGATCGAGAGTATTCACATGGAGACCAGCGTCAGCTCCTTATTTAACTAAACAGGAAAAAATGCAGATCCCTCCACTAACCTTCGCTTCGGTCGGGATGACAAAGCGGAGATTTGAAGATTTAACTGCGGCGGAAGACAATTCCGCCGCCACAACAAAGGGAGCGATCCAGAATCGTGCCCGACCGAAGGAAAGAAAACATGGCAACAGCAACTGAAGTGGTATCCGCAACGCCCCGCGAGGGCAAGTTCAATAAAAATGCAGCGCGTCGTGTACGCGTTGCCGGCAAGATTCCTGGTGTCATCTACGGCGCGAAAGAGCCGGCTGTAGCACTCGAGCTCGACCCCAAGCAGATGCAGCGCATCCTGCATTCGGAAACTGGCCACAATACGATTTTCGAAGTCTCGATCAGCGGCGGCAGGCAGGTGAAAGCCATGATCGTTGACTGGCAGTATGAGCCAATCAAGGACAGGCTGATTCACGTCGACTTGAAGCGCATCGCGATGGACAAGACGATGAAGGTGGAAGTGCCGATTGTCCTCGAAGGCGTGCCGGTCGGTGTCAAGAACGAGGGCGGCGTCCTCGAACTGGTTCTGCGTGAAGTGGAAATCGAGTGCCTCCCGGGCGACATTCCGTCATCGATCACAGTGGATGTTACGAATCTTGCTCTCAACCAGAGCATCCGCGTAGCCGATCTCCCGCACGATGGCAACTTCAAGTTCATCTCGGATGAAGACGCCACCGTTGTGCACGTCGTCACCATCAAGGAAGAGGAGTTGCCTGATCCGGCAGCGGTTGCGACGGCTGGTCCGGCTGAACCGGAAGTGGCCAAGAAGGGCAAAACTGATGAAAAGGCCGATGCGGCTCCTGCTGCCGCGCCGGCCAAGGGAGCCAAGAAGTAAGTCTTGGATCTCTCATTCGTATCGCCTGGAGAGTCTGAACAGGGCTCTTCAGGCACACCGAAACAGCGGCGCAGCTTTCTGATCATCGGTCTCGGTAACCCGGGGCCGGAGTATCAATTTACGCCGCACAACGTAGGGTTTCTGGCGATTGATCGACTGGCGGAACAGCTCAGCGTTCGAGTCGACAACCACCGGTGCCGGGCTCTGACAGCAACAGCGAGTATTGCGGGAAACTCCGTGATGCTGGCTAAGCCGGACACCTTCATGAACCTGAGCGGCATTGCCGTACAGGCGCTCGCGAAGGAGTTTGAAGCAGATCCGGTGAAGGACCTGGTCGTGATCTACGACGAACTGGCATTGTCTTTCGGCGCGGTACGCGTGCGGGAGCGGGGCAGTTCAGGCGGCCACAACGGGGCCAAATCGATTACCGGTGTTTTGCGCAGAGATGACTGGCCGCGCATCCGCATCGGGGTCGGTCCGGATCCGCTGGGTGGTCGCGATGAAGCAAGGCGCAAAGGCAAAGACTATTTGCTGACGCCAATGAAGAAACAGGACCTGGTCATCCTGGATGAGACTTTGGACCGTGTAACACAAGCGGTCGAAATGATTGTGACCCGCGGGGTCATGGTCGCGATGAATGCATTCAACCGGCGGGAGCCAAACAGCCCGGCCGGGATTTAGGAAACAGAAGCACAGATTTGTAGTGGGCCGCTACTCAGGAGAGTATGAGGCCAGAGAGAGATAAAGCATGGCAGATCAACGGAAGTATGAAGTCCTTTTTATCGTTCGCCCGGATGCGGCAGACGAAGATGTCGATAAGCTGATTGAGGGTCTGGAAGCCACCATCAAGGGCGGCGGCGGTACACTCGCCTCGGTCGAAAAGCTGGGTCGTCGCAAGCTGGCCTACACGGTCGCGAAGTTCAACGATGGCAATTTCGTGCTCTTCCACATCGAGTCGAATGGCGCACTGATCACTGAAGTCGAGCGTCGTCTGCGCGTGCTCGAGCCGATCATCAAGTTCATCTCGGTCCGCATGGATGAAGAAGAAAAGCGTGCCAACAAGGTGAAGGCTCTGCGCGCCAAGCGTGTCAAGGTCAGCGCATTGCCGACGCAGTCAAACGTGTCCGCACCGGCTGCTACGCCTGCTCCTGTCGAGACCGAGACACCGGCAGCAGTGGAAGCTGCGCCCGCCACTGCCTAGTTTTGAATTTGAAGTTTTGACATAGCAGGCCGGCATACTTCCTCCGATGAGGACAGCCCGGCAGTCGCTCTCGAGGGAGAGCGAGAAAGAAGGAACGAATGGCTGACGAAAACAGCACACAGGCAGCACCGGCATCCGAGCCGGCAGCAGCAGCACCATCATCACCCCGTCCCTACACACCTCGGGAAGGTTCATCCGGACCACGCGAAGGCGGCGGCCCCGGTGGTCCACGTCCCGCAGGTCGCGGTCCCGGCGGTCCAGGCGGACGCAAGTTCTTCCGTCGCAAGAAGGTCTGCAAATTCTGCGTTGAGAAGATCGACACCATCCACTATCGCGATGTTCGCCTGCTGCAGGGTTTTGTCGCTGAGCGCGGCAAGATTGTGCCGCGCCGTCTGACCGGCGTCTGCACCAAGCACCAGCGTCGCCTCACGCGCGCTATCAAGCAGGCTCGTAACATCGCATTGCTGCCGTTCGCGGCACGCTACTAACCCACGACGAAAGGAGTTAATAAGATGGAAATCATTCTGAAAGAAGATGTAACCAACCTTGGCCATCGCGGCGACGTCGTGAAGGTTGCCGAGGGCTATGGCCGCAATTTTCTGCTGCCGAAGAAGCTGGCGATTGAAGCCAATGCCGGCAATCGTGCCGTCATTGAACAGATGAAGCAGTCGGCCGTGCGCAAGTCCGCCAAGGAAAAGACGGATGCAGAAGCGCAGGTCGCGCTTCTCAACCAGATCGAGCTGGTCTTCACGCGGAAAGTCGGCGAGAACGATCACCTGTTCGGCTCTGTCACTTCATCCGAGATTGCCCACGAGATCGAAGCGAAGGGCTTCACCATCGACCGTCGCAAGATCGTGCTCGAAGAGCCGCTGCGACAGCTCGGTGAGTTCCACGTGCCGGTCAAGCTGCACCGCGAAGTGACTGCGCACGTGAAGGTCACCGTTAAGTCTGACGCAGAGTAGTTTTTTTAGCGGTTTAAAAAGGGCACGGCGACACTAAATCGCTGTGCCTTTTTCCTTTGCAGATCGTATTAGTTCAACGCTTTCTTCAAACGGATGTCTTTACAATCGCATGGGGGCTTCCGCATGCGATCGTTTTTCAATCTTCGTCATGAGTGTTTCACCGCGCTTGTCGGC
>CAZZZL010000075.1:0-14501 GCA_964658655.1 uncultured Acetobacteraceae bacterium
CTCGGCTGATATGGCGCAGCCTCCTCGCAAAAAATCAGTCACAAAAAAAGCTGTCGCGGCAAAAGCTGTTGTGCGGATCAGTCCATCGCGTCTTACTGCTTTTCAGATTTTGCTGGAACTTTCGCGGTCTGCAACAACGCACAGCGATGATCTTCTGCAGGGAGAACGTGTCGACCGGCTTTCTGCGCAGGACCGCAACCTGTGCATGACGCTCACCATGGGCGTGTTGCGATGGCAGTTGCTGCTCGATCAGCAGATTGCAGAGGCACTGACGCACAAGACAAAACTGGATGAACCGGTGCGCATCGCCCTGCGATTGGGCGCGTTTCAGTTGCTGTTTCTGGACCGCATTCCCGCGCATGCTGCGATTTCGGACAGCGTTGAACTGACCAAGCGCGCGGGGCACAAGTTTGCTTCAGGGCTGGTCAATGCGGTGCTGCGGAAGTTCGTAGCAAAGGCGTCTGCGATCAAGGAAGCGGTACAAGCAGTCGATGCGCATCCCCGATGGATGGTCGATCGATGGATCGCTGCTTTTGGTGAAGATGAGACCGCGATCATCTGTGCGTATGACCAGTATCCGCCGTCGGCCAGTGTGCGCCTTGCCGCAAAGGACGCCGAGAGCAAGTTGACGGATGAAGGAGTTGAGATGAGTGCGGGCGTGTTGCTGAAGGATGCGCGGACTGTGCTGGCGGGCGATATCGCAAATACCGAAGCTGTCCGTGATGGAGTCGCGCGCATGCAGGACGAAGGCTCGCAGCTGGTGGCTGAACTGCTTGGCGGTGGTCACAAAGTGGCGGCGATTCTCGATGCATGCGCTGCTCCCGGCGGTAAGACCGCAATTCTTGCGGAGCGATATCCGCACGGCAGGGTGGTCGCGAGTGATGTCAGTGCTGCCCGCGTGGCAAGGATGAGGACGGTATTTGAAAAGACACCGACACTGGCACGTATCGAACTGCGGGTGATGGATGCTTCAAAAGACGTGGCAGGCGAGCAATTCGACCTGGTGTTGTGTGACGTACCGTGCAGTGGCACAGGGACGCTCGCGCGCAATCCCGAGATCAAGCTGAGGCTTACACTCGATGATCTCCGCCGGCAGCAGGAGCGGCAGATTGCCATTCTGCGCGCAGGCTTGCGTGCGCTCACACCGGGAGGCAGGCTGGTGTATTCCACATGTTCACTTGAGCCTGAAGAGAACGAGCAGGTTGTACAAGCCGTGCTTGCAAGTGAACCCGGATCAGCATTGCTGTCCATGCGGCAGAGAGTCGAAAAGCTACGCGTATCGGGAGTGCTTCATCAGGAGAGTGCCGCGCGGTTGATGACAGAAGGAATCAACGGGGAGTTTTTGCGATTGACACCGGGCAAGTTCGCGACCGACGGTTTTTTCGCAGCTATCTTTACGAGGGCGTAATCCCTGCCTTCGAACTCCCTATTGGGATACAGTGAAGTCGATAACAGTGTTTGTGTCAATATGCATCCCCGCATCCGGTGACTGCGCCAGGATGATGCCGGATGGCAGCGGAGGCCGGGGCGGTTGCGGGACGCCGGCCGTGTCGACCGGAGCAATGGCCGGTATGCCCACGTTTCGATATTGCACAGGGCCGAGCTTCAACCCTGAGCGGGTGATGGCCGCCGCAGCTTCTGCATAATTACTGTTGACGAGATCGGGCATGACGAAGGCAGAAAGCGTTGCCTGCGGAGGTGTCGAGAGCAGCAGGCTTACGTTTGGCCGGTCGACATTTGCAGCGCCGGGCTGGGGTGTCTGTGCGATCACCATGCCTGGCGGCTGCGCGCCGTAGGGCATGCGGGCAATGGTGCCAAGGTCAAGGCCGAGTTTGCGAACATCGAACGTCGCCACGCGCTCGGCAATTCCCGTAACTTTCGGGATGGCAACACGCTGGGGTCCAAGACTGTCGGTGACGCGCACGCTCCACTCGCTGCGAACGCTGGTGCCAGGCGCGGGGGATTGCGTCAGGACATGGCCGACGGCTGTCGTCGCGCTATAGAAATGCTCGTCGACCGAGAGACTAAGGTTCACTTGCGCCGCTTTTCGCATCGCAGCGGAAACGTCCATGCCGCGAAAATCCGGGACCTTCACTTCCGCGCCATGGATAGCAAAATGCATTGTGGTGATGGCAGACAGCAGCGCGACAATACAGAGCGAAAGCGCGACCAGCACGAACTGGAAGAAGCGAAGAATCAAGCGCCGTAGTCTCGCGTTGCGGGAGCGTCGTCCGCGTACTCAATGACGAATTCGATGCGCGCAGTCTTCTCGAGCATGGCAGAGACAGAACAATACTTCGTCTTCGAAAGATGGACTGCATCTTCCACGCTTTTGCGGTTCACATTGCCGCTCACTTTGTAGACAAGGCGGATGTGCGTGAAGACGCTTGGCGAGTCCACAGCCTTCTCGGCTGTGGCATACACATGGAGGCCAGTGTGGCCTTCGCGCTTCTTGTTCAGAATGCCCAGAACATCGATGGCAGTGCAGCCGCAAAGGGCCATCAGTACGGCTTCCATGGGTGTGGGACCAGCTGACTTATCTACGTCAAACGTGATCTTGTGGCCAGAGTCGGACGTTGACTCAAATTGTTGATCGTGTGTCCAGGTAGCATTCGCAATCATAATGTCTGTGTCTCCAGTACGTGTCGTTCATGGCTGTTATCGGTGGCCGGTTCAGGATGAATCAGAACACGGTAGACTTCCGGGCAAGCCAGTTTGAAGCGGTCTTCGAGCGCGGTGATGACTGCATGGACTTCGTGCATGGGCAGCTCATCCGGCAGGGTGCAATGGCAGGAGATCTGCAGGTGGTCCGTGACGCGGCTGACATTGACATCGTGGATGTCAATGATGGACGGCAGTTCGGCCGCGGCCGTGCGCAGCTGCTGTTCCATGCGGCGATCGCGTTGCAGACCGGACGGCTTTTCGATGGTCGCCGGCTCACTTTCGATGTGCGTCAGCACCGAGAATATTTCGGGAACATCTTTACGGATCTGGCCCTCGATATTGCAGACGAAACTATGCGCTTCTTTGAGTGTCAGCGTTTCCGGAACTTCAATATGCTGCTCGACATGCAAGCCTTCATCGAAAGACTGGACGCTGACGTCATGCAGTAGAACATTGTTGCGCGAGGCCACAGCGCGGATGCGATCGAAGATGCTCTCCGAGTAGCCTTCGCGTGCAACGGTGCGAACAACAACATCACTGCCGGGCAGAATACTCTTCACGACCTGTGTCACCGCTTCGACCAATGCCTCGGTTCGCTGAAAAGTCAGGCCTCGCGAAAGTGCGATCGTCAGGTCAGCGAAGTAGGCGCTGCCGGCGCGGCGGACGCGCACCTGCTCGACATCGAGAACGCCCGGAGTGGCTCGCGCAGCGTCAGCGATATGACGCCGCATGCCCATGGGCGCAGCGTCCAGCAGCACTTCTGCTGTCTGCGAGGCGAGCTTCCAGCTCACTTTGAAGATTATTGCCGAAACGAAAATGGCGACGGCAGGGTCTGTGTAGCGCAGCCAACCGATATGGAAATACCCGCCGCTATAGGTGGCGACCAGGCCGATCAGAACGGCGAGGCTTGACCAGATGTCCGAACGGAAATGAAGTGCGTCCGCTTCAAGCGCCTGGCTGGCCGACTCATGCGCGATGCGTGCAAGTTGGCGTGACCGTGTGTAATCGACAGCAATTGATAACAGTAAAACTACAAATGGCCATGGAGAATACCTGAGGGCGACCGGATGCGCAATTCTAGTAACTGCTTCTGTGACTATCCAGATGCACGATGCGGCCATAAGGAAGGTTTCGGCGAAGGCCGAGAGATTTTCGATCTTCCCGTGACCGTAGGTGTGACCTTCATCTGCCGGTTTATCAGAGATGCGGACAGAGATATAAGTGAGCGCGGAGCCGAGCAGGTCTAGGCCGGAGTGCGCCGATTCCGAAAGCATGCCGAGACTGCCTGTGAGGAGTCCGGCGAGCAGCTTCAGACCGGTCATGACGCAGGCCGCAAGCACCGACAGAAGCGCGGCTGAGCGCTTGTCGCTTTGAACCTCGTGCTGTGGCCGGGCCGGTACGTGGCTCTGCTGGCTGATGCGGTCGTACTCCATACGCTCTAGAGTACCTTCGCCGGTGGAAGATGCCTAGCGCCGGGTGCCCTGAAAAAGGCCGGCGACTCCAAATGTGTAGGGTGTCCACGAAACATCGGTAAAGCCGACGCGGCGCATCATTTCGAGCATGGCCGGCGGCGCCGGGAAGCGTTCGACGGAAGTGGGCAGGTAGGTGTAGGGACCGGCTGAGCCGGAAAGCAGCTTGCCGATGTGCGGCAGGATACGGCGGAAGTAAAAAGCGTAGAGTTTGCCGAGCAGGCCGCCCGGTTCACTGAAATCGAGGATGCCGACACGGCCGCCGGGGGCGAGGGTGCGGTAGAACTCGCGCAGTCCGCTTTCGTAATTCGAGAGATTACGGAAGCCGAAGGCAGTGGTGATGAGGTCGAGGGAAGCTGCGGCAATCGGAAGGTGCAGGGCATCGGCTTCGATGGCGGTGGCGCCCTTCTGCTGAAACTTACGGGCGCCGCGGACAAGCATCTGGTGGGAGAAATCGGCCGCGATGATAGGAATCGCATGTGGTGGCCGGCGACGGAGAAGCGCCATGGTCATGTCACCGGTACCGCAACAGATATCGAGGACGCGGGCATGCGGCTGTGCGAGTGTGCGGCGAAATACGCGAGCCGTACGCCACCACCAGAGGCGATCGATATTGAGCGACAGGACGTGGTTGAGCAGGTCGTAGCGCGGAGCGATTTCATTGAACATCGACTGTACGGCACGTGCGGCGCTCTGTTCATCGCCAGCGCCTGAGGGAGTCGCGCCTTTTCCTGCGTTTGGAATGGCTTCGTTCATCGGCGTGCCGGTTTCAGGATAGCGTTAATACCGGCCTGTAATTCGGCATCTGTCACAGTGTCGACAACATAAGCGGCGCCGATGGTTTTGAGCAGAACAAACCGGCGAGTGCCGGAGGAGTTTTTCTTGTCCTTCGCGGTCGCGGCGACCAGCTTCTTCAATGACATTTCCGGTAATTTCGGCAGTCTGTACGCATGAATGATGCTGACGGCGCGCAGGTAGTCTTTCTCAAGCAGACCACGCATGCGGCTGATCTCAAGCGCAGCGAGCATGCCCCAGCCGACAGCATCGCCATGCAGCAGGGTGCCGAAGCCGGCGACAGCTTCAATCGCATGGCCGACGGTGTGGCCAAAATTCAGAATCATGCGCAGGCCGGACTCACGTTCGTCTTTGCCGACAACTTCGGCCTTCATGCGTACGGATGCGGTGATGACCCGGTCGAGCAGGGCGGGATCGCGGGCGAGAATACCTTGCTGCTCGCGCTCCATCAGGCTGAACAACGCGCGGTCGCGGATGAAGCCGGCCTTAATACTCTCGAACAGGCCGGCGCGGAGTTCGCTTAACGGTAGTGTCGAGAGTGTCTGAATATCGATGAAGACGACGCGCGGATGATGAAAGGCGCCGATGAGGTTTTTGCCGGTCTTCAGATTCACGCCGGTCTTGCCGCCGACGGATGAATCGACCTGCGAGAGGAAAGTCGAGGGAATCTGCACGTAAGGGATGCCGCGCATGTAGATGGCGGCCAGGAATCCGGTGACATCGCCGATCACGCCGCCGCCGAGGGCCAGCAGAACAGTATTGCGATCCGCGCCGGCCGCGGACAGTTGTGCGGCGAGTCTTTCTACTTCGGCAAAGCGCTTGTATTTTTCGCCGGCGGGGAGAAACAGGACCGGCGGCGGATAGTTTCCAAAACACGTGAGGATCGCCTCTGACCAGAGCGCCCAGATCTCCGGGGAGGTGATGAAGAAAAATTTTGTCTGGCGATCTGGGAAGTACTTTGGTAGTTGTTTGCCGAGGCCGGAGAAGAGGCCGTGGCCGATCAGGACGTCGTATTTTGCAGAAGCGGTCTGGACGGGAATGGTGCGCACAGCTTTTATCGTAGCGTAGTCACACACATTGGAATGTAGTCCTGCGATGGTGCTTCAAGTTGTTCTGCATATGGGACGCAGCGCGGTGATAGCCTCGAAATATGAGCACTGAGTGGGAAGCCGACTACGTCGTCGTGGGCGCAGGAATTGCCGGTTTGCGGGCTGCCGTAGAGCTGGCGGAAAGCGGCCGCGTGCTGGTGGTGACCAAGGAACAGCTGGGCGAATCGAACACGCAATATGCGCAGGGTGGCATTGCCGTCGCCGTCAGCGGCGAAGAAGATATTGCACTGCACCTTGAAGACACGAAGAATGCCGGGGATGGGCTGGTCGATGCCGCGGCTGCTGCCGTACTGGTGCGTGAAGGACCGGAGCGCGTGGCGGAACTGCTGGCCTGGGGTACAAATTTTGATCGGCACCTGAGCGGAGACAACATTGGTGAGCTGATGTTGACGCGCGAGGGTGCGCACAGCCGTAATCGCATTCTGCATGCGAATGGCGATGCAACGGGCCGGGAGATCAGCCGGGCGCTGCTGGCGCATGCGCGGACTACGAAGAATGTCGAGCTGGCCGAGTGGACGATGATTACCGGCCTCGTGGTTGAAGGCGGCCGCTGTGTAGGTGTCGAACTGCTCGATAAAGAAAACGTGCAGCATACGGTCTACGCAAAGGCGGTGCTGCTGGCGAGCGGCGGTGCGGGGCAGGTTTACAGCGATACAACGAACCCCGCGGTCGCAACCGGCGATGGGATCTCTGTCGCGATGGAGGCCGGTGTCGAACTGTCCGACATGGAGTTTTACCAGTTTCATCCGACGGCGCTGAGCCTGCCCGGCGTGCCGCGGTTCCTGATGTCCGAAGCACTGCGCGGCGAGGGCGCTTACCTGGTGAATGACAGGGGCGAGCGCTTTATGGAGCGCTATCATCCGCTGCTCGAGCTGGCGCCGCGTGACGTGGTGGCGCGGGCGATTACGCGCGAGGGATTTCCTGAGCATCCGGAGAAGGACTCATCCACACGGCCTGTTTATCTGGATCTGCGGCATGTCGAGCGCGAGCATGCGGGGTTGAATCTCGCTCAGAGATTTCCGGGCATCTCGGCGTTTCTCGAGCAGCATGGACTGCGGCTCAATCGCGACCTGATCCCGGTGAGACCGGCGGCGCATTACCTGATGGGCGGCGTGCGGACGGACGTGGATACACGGACTTCGCTGCCGGGGCTGTATGCGGCGGGTGAGGTGGCGTGTACGGGTGTGCATGGCGCGAATCGGCTGGCGAGTAATTCGCTGCTCGAGGGGCTGGTATTCGGCGCGCGTGCGGCGAAAGCGATGCGCGACGAGAGGTCGCCAACTGTGCGGCCGACGGTCGTCCGGCAGCTTCGGCCTTCGGAGAGCCCTGCGGTGGAAACGTTTAGCCGCGATCTGCAGGTGGCGATGTGGAAGCATGCGGGGTTATTGCGCGACAGGGCGCTGCTGGCCTCCATGCCGAAGCTGACGCTTGCTGCTGGAGACAAAATCAACTGGAGTCGCCGGACGCATGAAGCGAAATCGCTCGAGCGGATAGCGGGTGCCATTGTGCGCAGTGCGCTGGGCAGGGAAGAGAGCCGCGGCGCGCACTATCGCAGCGATTTTCCTGAACGGAATGACGCACGTTATGGCGGAAAACATTCACTGCTGACTGGAGATGCGCTGAGCTTCGCAACTCAGGATGAACATGTTCTTGCTAGCCGGTAGCTCTAGCTTCTCGACGGGAGAGCAGAAGCGACGCGACGGTGAAGACGGCAAGAATGCTGACGATGACAGCGAGCGAAATGGAGATGGGGATTTCGACCCAGCGGCCGATCAGCATCTTGACGCCAACGAAGGCCAGGATTAATCCCAGCCCGTAGTGGAGCAGGCGCAGTTTGTGCAGCATGCCGGCCAGCACGAAATACAGTGAACGCAGGCCGAGAATCGCACAGATATTCGATGTGTAGATGATGAAGGTCTCGTGGCTGACCGCGATGACGGCGGGCACAGAATCAAGTGCGAAGATCAGGTCGGTAATTTCAATGGACACGACCGCAAGAAAAAAAAGTGACGGGCCGCGCCGATTTTTGCGAACCAGCCAGCGTGTCCATGCAGGCTGGTTGTGGCTTTCCTTCTGCATCAGCAGACGTATCGCTGCGTAAAGCAGGATTGCTCCGAAGACATATTCAACTGCAAGGAACCGCTTCAGCAGGGCGACACCAACGGCGATGAAAATGCCGCGCATGACGATCGCGCCCGCGACACCCCAGCTTAGGGCCTGGCGCTGGGCTGCCGGTGGCAGGCCGAAGCTCTTGAAGAGCAGTAGAAAGACGAACAGATTGTCGACGCTGAGCGAAAGCTCGATGGTGTAGCCGGAGATGAATTCGAGGCCGGCCTGGTGACCTCGATCCCAGTAGAGAAAGGCTGCAAATCCGAGGGAGAGCAGAATGAGGAGCAATGTCCAGAGGACGGATGTTCGCGTCGATGGCTGATTCTCGCCACGCTGCAGCCAGAAGGAATCGACCAGCAGGATGAGCAGGACCGCGATGTGGAATGAGACCCAGAATGCAATGGACGCGCCTGCGATCATCCTTCTTTCCTGTGTCGAGGCGCGTCCATGCCTTATTGCAACATGAATGGCATCCGGAAAGACGGGCAAATTTCGACATGCGGAGCGATGTTATGCAGACTTGTCATCCTGGGCGTAGATGAATGATCTGGATTTTTGTGCCTGCCAAGTGCCAGAAGGGTGTGAGATTTCTGGCCTGTCGAGAAAACGCAGATCTCTCCACTGTGCTGCGCTTCGGTCGGGATGACAAAGTTGTCTATGTGGCTCGAGATCACGAAGGAAACACGGCGCAGAGCAAAAATCCGTGAGACGGGTACGCCTTCTAGTGCATCCTGGTCGCTTTCGGAACGACCTTGATTTCGAAGACCTTTGGCCATTGTTTGCCAGTCACGAACAGGCGGTCTTTTTTTGCATCGTAGGCAATGCCATTCAGGACTGACTCGGCGTTCACCATTTCGTCCGGCGTGATAAGGCCGCGCATATCGATCCAGCCGATGACGTGGCCGTCCCGGGGCGAGATGCGGGCGATACGATCCTGGTGCCAGACATTGGCGTAAATTTCGCCCTTGATATATTCAAGTTCGTTGAGCTCCTCGATGGGCTGCTTGCCGTCCTTCACGACGATCTCGCGCGTCGGCTTGAACGTATCAGGGTCGCGGAAGCGCAAGATGGCACTGCCGTCACTGGTGATGATTTCCTTGTCTGTGCGCGTCATTCCCCAGCCCTCGCCCTGGTAGGAGAACTGCTTGATGGGACGCAGGCTGAAGCGGTCGAGCACGAAGCAGACATGCGATTTCCATGTCCACTCGTAGATGTTCGGACCCCAGTCGATAATGCCCTCACCGAAGTATTCCGGAGCAAGCTGGCGCTGCTGAATCACCTTGCCGGTCTGCGGCTCTTCGACCAGCAGCGCTGATCGGCCTTCCATGCCGGTGCCTTCATAGAAATGGCCGTCGAGATAGAAAAAGCCTTCGGTGTAATTGTCCGTCGAATGCGGATACGTGGCGACAATCTTGTAGCCGGATACAGGTGCCTCCGCGAACAGAGCACCAGACACAGTCAAAGTGAGCAGCACTGCCGCCCGTTGCAACAGGTTCATTTCGCTGCTTCCTTGGCTTCCTTCAGGCGATTGCGACGGGCCGGATGAACCAGGAAAGCCGCGCCGATGCCGACCAGATAAAGGACCAGCATGGGCGTAGCGAAAACGCACATGGTCATGATGTCGGGCGTCGGCGTAATGATGGCCGAGATGATAAAGATGATCAGCACGGCATAGCGGAAGTTTTTCCAGAGAAACTTGGCACTGACGATGCCAAAGAGTGCGAGGAACATGATCAGGATCGGCAGTTCGAAGGTGATGCCAAGGCCCAGGATCACTGTCATGAACAGGTCAGTGTATTCGCCGATCGTGACCATGGGTCGGAACTGTTTGCTGTAGCCCAGCAGGAAATCGAGTGCGCCGGTGAAGACGTAGTGGTAGCCGAACCAGGCGCCGCCGAGGAAGAGGCCCACCGTCGCGGTCATGAATGGCACGACGTAGCGCTTTTCCTTCTGATAAAGGCCGGGCGAGATGAACATCCAGACCTGGTACAGGATGAAGGGCGACGCAATCACCACGCCGCCGATCAGCGACAGCTTGATGTACATATTGAAGGCGTCGACAGGGTTCAGGTAGACGAGGTGTGGGTCGAGACCATGCTTTTTAAGCGCTGCGGTCATCGGCGCTTCCATCAAGCCATAGATCTTCTCGTGGAAGTAGTAGGCGATGAAGAATCCGCAGACAAGGTAGATGGCTGAACGGACGATGCGGCGGCGCAGTTCTTCGAGGTGTTCGAGGAGGCTCATGCCGGGAAGTTCTACGCGCTCGGTGACGGCAACGCGGGCGCGGTCGACTATATCTTCAGCGCTATCCATTGTGGGCCGTCGTCTCTGTCGTGCCTGCGGCGGATTCTGCAGATGGCTCGGGCGGAGCCTCGGCCGGTGGAATGGCGGTCATCACATGCTTCGCCGCGTGGTTTGGAGGAAGGGCGCTCACCAGCGTGCCGGTGGATGGCGGCTGGATGGTCAGCGGGGCGGCTTCTGATGCAGCACTGGCGTGGGGCTCGATTGTGCCGGCGGAGGGTGCGCTAAGCGAATCGTCCTGCCGGTAGCGATCGGGCGGCTGCGGTTCGCCGGTGAGTGCTTCCAGTCCAGTTGCGGGCGGCATCGTGGGGCTCGCTTCGGAAGAGGTGGCGCTGATTGTCGATTCTGCGGAAAGAGCGACCGGCGTGGCGGGCTGGTTGGCTGCGGCCTGCATGTCGAGCACCTTCTGACGGTCCTGCTGTTCGGCCAGCCTGAGCTCCTCTTCAATCTGCAGCTTGAAGTCGTTCGAAGCGCGGCGAAACTCGAAGACCAGCTTGCCAATCTGCTTGCCGATTTCGGGCAGGCGCTTGGGGCCAAAAACGACCAGGGCTACCACAAAAATGGCGAGTGTGTCGGGAATTCCCAGCGTGGCACGGGCCAAGACAGGGTTGCCGAGCGCCCAATGGTGCGCGGCGGGGAATCCAGTTAGAAGCATGACTTGCAGTTGCATTGCTCACCCATGATACCTATCCGAGGGCCCTTGCGACACTCGCGTGGGACGCCGCTCCTGCGTTCGATGCAAAACGGAGTAACGATTACGAGCGGCATCTCTCTTAGCGTGAACGTCCTGCCGATGACTACAGATGTATGAGAGTCTTTATCGGAAGGTGTGTAGCCCTGCTTACAGTTTCGAATTTGACCTTTCCTGGTGAAAAGGCCAGCCGAAATTCCCACGCTGATCTGCACCGCTTCGGAAAATGCTCTAAGCTTGACCAGGTTGCTTTGATGAAGTGTTCGTGAGTCTCGACGCCGCTTTAAAGCATCTGTTGTAACAGCATTGCAACATCCCCGCGGATTGGGTGTTTAGGCCGGAAGGAGGCCAGGCACAGTGAACCCGCTGCAATGCCTTTTGAGCTTTCAACATCCCCGTTCGGCAACAGGCCGGACTGAAGGCGGACCACTGTTATGGGTACTTTTGTCGAAGATTTTGCGGGACTGCGCGCCGGCGAAACAGAAGCCGAGGCAGCCTTTGAAACGGAAGCAGAGTCATGTTCCCTTGAGAATTACCTGACCCTTCCCGACCACACCATGGATGACCGGATTGCGCGCTCGCGTGCGCGGCTGGGCGCCAGCACTGTCCTGCTGGGACACCATTATCAGCGCGATGAGGTTATCCGCTTTGCGGACTACACCGGCGATTCCTACAAGCTTTCGAAGATAGCGGCGGAGACGGAAGCGAAGTACATCCTCTTTTGTGGCGTGCATTTCATGGCAGAAAGCGCAGATGTGCTGGGCCGCACGGACAGCAAGGGCAACAGTCTGCAGCAGGTGATCCTGCCTGATCTGAATGCCGGCTGCTCGATGGCGGACATGGCGGAGATCGGCCAGGTAGAAGCGTGCTGGGAGGGTCTGCAGCGTGCCGGACTGAAGGCGGATGCGATCCTGCCGCTGACGTATATGAATTCGACTGCCGCCATCAAGGCATTCTGCGGGGAACTGGGCGGACTGGTCTGCACATCGTCGAATGCGCGCGCCGCTTTTGAGTGGGCCTTTGCACGGCGCGAGAAGATTCTGTTCCTGCCTGATCAACATCTTGGCCGTAATACGGCCTTCGCCATGGGTATCCCGCTGAACGAGATGGTTGTCTGGGATCCCTACCAGATTGGCGGCGGCATCGCGCCGGACCGTTTAAAGGCCGCAAAAGTGATCCTGTGGAAGGGCCATTGCTCGGTGCATCAGCGCTTTCTGCCAAGCCATGTCGACCAGGTACGGGCGAAGTACCCCGGCATCAACGTAATCGTTCACCCGGAATGCCGTTGGGAGGTCTGCCAGAAGGCCGATGCGCTGGGTTCGACTGAGCGGCTGATCAAGCTGGTGGAAGATGCTCCCGAGGGTTCCATGTTTGCCATTGGCACAGAGATTCACCTGGTGAACAGGCTGGCCCGCAGATTCGCACCGCTGGGCAAGAAGGTCATTACGCTGGACGATACAGGCTGCCTGTGCACGACCATGTACCGCATCTCCCCGCAGCACCTGGCGTGGGCGCTGGAGAACCTGGAACAGGGGCGTGTAGTGAACCAGATCAAGGTAAAAGACGATGTGAAGCACTGGGCCCGCGTAGCGCTGGACCGGATGCTGGAAGTGAAGGCCTGACCGATGAAGAAGTTTTCGCTCGCCGAAGCACAGGCGCTGCTGCCCGTTGTTGAAGTGCTGCTGGACCGGGCTACGGCCTCTGCGCTGCTTGCGGCTCGACTGGAAGAAAAGGCCGCGCTGCTGCGGGTCAAGATCTTCCACGCAGGCGGCCTGGCCGTGGATGTCACGACGGCTTTCCGGGACGCGGAAGAGCGCAGGCAGCAGAAGAAGGACGCAGAGGAGACGCTGGGCGAGCTGGAACAGATCGGCGTGCTGGTGAAAGACCTGGCCGCCGGCATCCTCGACTTTCCTGCAGACCTGAATGGCGAAACGGTGCTGCTGTGCTGGCAGAGAGGCGAGGTCCGCATAACCCACTGGCACGCCCTCGATGAGGGTTTCTCTTCCAGGCAAAGGCTTGAGACGCTGTCCGGACGGAGTGCAGGATCAGGTAAGGACACGCCTGGCTCCGGTGATGGCGGTGGCGGCAATTCCGGGCGTTTGAACTAGTCCCCGGTCTTCACCTGACATTGACAAAAGACGATAATTATTCTTAAATAACAACAGATGACGCAGGCAGAGACCAGGGAGTTCCGAGAACTATGTGTGCGCACCGGCATGGCCGTTACGCACCAGCGGCAGGTCCTGTACGAGGTCATGCAGGGGATGGAAGGTCATCCCAGTCCTGAAGAAGTTTACGCGCGGGTCAAGAAGCGGATTCCCTCCATTTCCCTCGCGACGGTGTACAAGAATCTTCATCTTTTCATTGAGAGCGGCATTTTTCGCGAGGTGAGTCTTCACCACGGGTCGCTGCGGGTTGAGATGAATGATCGGCCGCATCATCACCTGGTCTGCACAGGATGCAAGGCTATCTGTGATGTGGAAGAAGAAGAACTCGGGACGGTGGTCAACCGTACGAATCAGCAGCCGGAGAAGCTTCCCGGCGGCTTCCTGGCAGAGCGGTTTGCGGTCGATGTGCTTGGCCTCTGCGTCGCCTGCCAGATGAAAAAGCAGTAAGGCAGTAAGCGCCTGCTCGACCCTTGTTTGGTCGATTACTCAATGTTGCGTTGCAAAACCGTCGCGCTCTGCGTCGACGCCCACGTGTACCCAAAGCGATACCAAACCACTAGGAGAACCCATGCTGACTGTAGGCGAAAAATTTCCGGACTTCTCTCTCCAGGCTGTTGTGAGCCGCGAAAAAGGTAAAGAGTTCGAGACCATCACCGGAGATACCTATGCCGGCAAATGGAAGGTTTACTTTTTCTGGCCGAAGGATTTCACCTTCGTCTGCCCGACCGAGATTGCCGCTTTCGGCAAGCTGAACACCGAGTTCGCCGATCGCGACTGCCAAATCCTCGGCGGTTCCACCGACTCCGATTTCGTTCACCTGGCATGGCGCAATAACCACGAAGACCTGCGCGACCTGCCGTTCCCCATGCTGTCTGACATCAAGCGCGACCTGTGCGAACAGCTCGGCATCCTCGACGTGGCTGCCGGTGTTGCCCAGCGCGCAACCTTCATCGTCGATAACGAGAATGTCATTCGCTTCGTGTACGTGACTGACCTCTCCGTCGGCCGCAACCCGCAGGAAGTTCTGCGCGTCCTCGATGCCCTGCAAACCGACGAACTCTGCCCCTGCAACTGGCAAAAGGGTCAGGAAACCATCAACGCGTAATTGATTGGCAAAGCGCGCAGACAGCCTCCGGCGGCCCCTGCGCGGGCAGCGATACTCGCCGTATGGGCCTCGATTTAAAACAGAGGGAAG
>CAZZZL010000076.1:0-14028 GCA_964658655.1 uncultured Acetobacteraceae bacterium
GCCATCTGCAAGTACTGTGAACTGAAGTACGGGACTAGCAAAGGAACCAAAAATCGTCTTCTACGTTGAAACAAGACTAACAAGACTGTCGAGTCTTTGCACGTTTAAAGTGCGCGGGTAACGATAAATTTGATTACCGGCGGGTAAATTACTGCCATTTGCACCTTGACCGGTGCAAACAGCAGTTGCGTCGGCGACAATCGGCTCCACGCAACGGACCATGGCCTCCCGATGCTAACCTGAGAAGTTCGGAACGCCTCCATCAGAAGGAAATTCCCTTGTCGACAACTACACAAACGCCCGCAGCTTTACGGAAAACAGCGCTGAACGCTACCCATCGCAGCCATGGAGCGAAAATGGTCGATTTCGGCGGATGGGACATGCCCGTCGAATACTCAGGACTGATTGCCGAGCACATGGCGGTGCGCAGCGGTGTGGGACTGTTTGACGTGAGCCACATGGGGGATATCCAGCTGCGCGGACCGGGTTCGCTCGCGGCCGTGCAGAAGATCTCAATGAACGACGCGTCGAAGCTGCAGATGGGCCAGGCGCACTACTCGGCGATGTTGTATCCCAATGGCACATTCGTCGATGACGTGATCGTGCACAAGTTCAGTGACAACGACTATCTGCTGGTGATTAATGCGGGCACGCGCGAGAAAGATGTGAGCTGGGTGCGGCAGAATGTGGGCGCGATGCACTCGGTGCATGTGTCGGATTATTCCGATTACTACACGCAGCTGGCGATCCAGGGACCTAAGGCGGAAGCGACACTGCAGAAGCTGACCGACCGCGACCTGTCGGGCATCAAGAACTACTGGTTTACGTGGGGCACTGTCTGCGGCCTGCACAACGTGATGATTGCGCGTACGGGCTATACGGGTGAAGACGGGTTCGAGATTTATGTGCCGTCCGATGAGCCGACCAGTGTGCGGGTGTGGAACGAGGTGCTGACGGCGGGCGCGGAGTTTGGCATCGTGCCATGCGGCCTGGGTGCGCGGAATACGTTGCGGCTGGAGAGCTCGATGGCGCTATATGGGCACGAAATTTCAGACGAAATCAACGTATTTGAAGCCGGGCTTGATCGCTATGCCAAGTTCGACAAGGGCGAGTTCGTCGGCTCGGAAGCATTGCTGGCAGTGAAGGCTGCCGGCGGACCGAAGCGCAAGCTGGTTGGACTGGAGATGGTGGACCGCGGCATTGCGCGCGATGGATACCCTGTCAAAGATGCGGACGGCAAGCAGATTGGCACAGTTGCGTCGGGATCGCCGGCACCATTCCTGAAGAAAAACATTGCCATGGCGCACCTACCGATGGATTACCAGGCGCCGGGCAGCGAGGTGATGGTCGAAATACGCGGCAACCTCGCGAAGGCCAGGGTGGTACCGCTGCCGTTTTACAAGCGTCCCAA
This sequence comes from uncultured Acetobacteraceae bacterium, assembly GCA_964658655.1. Lineage (GTDB taxonomy): Bacteria > Acidobacteriota > Terriglobia > Terriglobales > Acidobacteriaceae. Next base: position 1,412 of record CAZZZL010000076.1, read on the forward strand.
AAAGACGGCTGCGCAGTAGAAACAGCAGGTCATCGCTACGGTTGCAGGGCGAAAAAGTTTGTCCCTGCATAAAAGCAGAAGGTTCGAGTCAACTTACAATACGAGTGGAGAACGATTGATGGCCTACCCGGCAAATTACCGCTACACGCGCGAACATGAGTGGATCGATATCGACGGCCAGCATGGCAAGATCGGCATAACGGATTATGCGCAGAACTCATTGGGCGACATTGTGTATGTCGACCTGCCGAAGATCGGCTCGACGATTGAGAAGGGCAAGACGTTCGGCTCGGTCGAATCGGTGAAGGCTGTTTCCGACCTGTATGCTCCTGTAACAGGTACGGTTACCGAAGTGAATGAAGAGCTGGCGTCGACTCCGGAAAAGATCAATACAGATGCGCACAGTTCGTGGATTTTGAAGGTAGAGCTGAGTGATCCTTCCCAGGTGAACGAGTTGCTGACCGGCGAAGCGTACGAAACATTTGTCAAAGAAGAAACACACTAAGTAGAGAGAGTCGGCCGCGCTGCTCTGGCCGCACCAGTTAGGACAGTCATGCGTTATTTGCCGAAGTCGGATGCAGAACGGAAGACGATGCTGGGAGAGATCGGCGTCTCGTCCATCAATGATTTGTTTGCGAGTGTGCCGGCGGAGTATCGCCTGGAGCGCGACCTGGTGATCCCGCGACAGATGGGCGAGTCGGAAATTGTCGATCACTTCAAAGCGGCGGCTGCGCACAATGCCCTGGGCTACTCGAGCTTTCTGGGTGCGGGTGCGTACCGGCATTACAAGCCGGTATTGATTGACGCTCTTGTGCAGCGCGGCGAATTCCTGACATCGTATACGCCGTACCAGGCGGAGATTACGCAGGGCACGCTGCAGGCGATCTTCGAATTTCAGACGATGATCTGCGAGCTGACCGGCATGGAGATCGCGAACGCGTCGATGTATGACGGTTCAACGGGCGCGGCTGAATCGGTGATGATGGCCGTGCGTGTAACGGGCCGCACGGAGGCGCTGGTGGCAAAGACTGTCCATCCGGAATATCGCGAAGTGCTGACCACGTATGCGCAACACCAGGGCATAACGAAAAGCCTGGTTGGCTATGGCGAGGATGGTCGCGTTGACCTGAAGGAACTGGAAGCGTCGGTGACTGACAAGACGGCATGTGTGCTGGTGCAGTCACCGAACTTCTTCGGTGTGGTTGAAGATATTCCGGCGATTGCAGAGATCGTTCACAAGAAGGGCGCGCTGCTGATTGTTTCGATTGCCGAGGCGATTTCGCTCGGTGCGATCCAGCCGCCGAAGGAAGCCGATATTGTTTCGATGGAAGCGCAGTCGTTCGGCGTGGCGATGAGCTATGGCGGTCCATATTGCGGCGTGATTGCTTCGAAGGAAAAGTTTCTGCGGCAGATGCCGGGCCGGCTCTGCGGCGAGACGAAAGACAAGAATGGCCGGCGCGGTTTTGTACTGACTCTGTCGACGCGTGAGCAGCATATCCGGCGCGAGAAGGCGACGTCGAATATCTGCACGAACCAGGCGCTGGTAGCACTGATGGCGACCATATTCATGACGGTGTATGGCAAGGAAGGCATTCGCGACCTGGCCATTCACAACCTGGCGAAGGCGGATTACGCGGCGAAGACTATCTCCGCGGGCAACGATGCGAAGCTGCTGTTCGCGGGCGCGCCGCGCTTCCACGAGTTCGTGCTGCAGACGGCGATCAATCCGGAAGAGCTGAATGCGCAACTGCTGGAGCAGAAGATTATCGGCGGGCTTTCGCTGGCGCGATGGTATCCGGAGCTGGGCAACGCCACACTCTGGTGCGCGACGGAGCTGACGAGCAAGGAACAGATTGACCATGCTGCTGCGGTGGTAACGAAAGCCGCGACTTCCGAAAAAGTGCTGGCGAGCGCGTAGAAAGGCGATCAAGACATGGCAACAACAGTGATTGATACAGATAAGATTGCAGGCGAAAAGCCGGCACCGTTTGTCGGCACGCGGCACAAGGTCTCGGCGCACCTGACGCAGAATGAGGCGTTAATTTTCGAAAAGTCCTCGCCGGGCAAGAAGGCGTATCGCCTGCCGCCGCTCGACGTTCCTGAAGTAGACGCGAAGGCATTGCTCGGCGCTGCGGCGCGCGAAGACATGGGCTACCTGCCGGAATTGAGCGAGATCGAAATCATCCGGCATTTCACGCGGCTCTCAACCTGGAATTATGCGATCGATCTCGGCATGTATCCGCTGGGCAGCTGCACGATGAAGTACAACCCGCGCGTGAATGAGATGGTCGCGCGGCTTGAGGGTATTGCTGAAGCGCATCCCTATCAGCCAGAATCGCTCTCGCAGGGTTCACTGCAGATTATCAAGCTGCTGCAGGAATGCCTGATTGAGATTACCGGTATGGACGCCATCACGATGCAGCCGGCGGCAGGCGCGCATGGCGAGTTTACCGGCATCCTGCTGGCGCGGGCGTATCACCAGGCGCAGGGAAATGCGCGGCGCAAAATAATCGTGCCCGACTCCGCCCATGGAACCAATCCGGCGACGGCTGCACTGTGCGGCTACGAAGTCGAGAACCTGCCGTCGAATGCACATGGCATGGTGGACGTATCGCGGCTCGCGCAGATGGTGACGAACGAGACGGCGGCATTGATGCTGACAAATCCGTCAACGATCGGGGTGTTCGAAAGCGAGATCCACAAGATTGCGGATGTGCTGCATGAAAAGGGCGCGCTGCTCTACATGGATGGCGCGAATATGAATGCGCTGGTAGGCAAAACGCGGCCGGGTGATTTCGGCGTCGACGTGATGCACCTGAACCTGCACAAGACTTTCTCGACGCCGCACGGTGGTGGCGGGCCGGGCTCAGGACCTGTGGCCTGCAAGAAGATTCTCGAGCCGTTTCTACCGACGCCGGTGGTTGTTGAAGGCGCGGATGGCGTGCTGCGGTTTGACTATGATCGTCCGCAATCCGTTGGCCGCGTGCGCATGTTCTATGGCAACTTCGGCATGTTTGTTCGGGCGCTGGCGTACATCCTGGCGAATGGTCCTGACGGCCTGCGGCAGACGACAGAAGATGCAGTGCTGAATGCGAATTACATCCGTAAAAAGCTTGAGGGCCATTACGAACTTCCCTATCCGACGCCTTCGATGCACGAAGTTGTTTTCAGTGATCGTAAGCAGCAGGCGAAGGGATTGAAGACGGGCGACCTGGCGAAGCGGCTGATCGACTATGGATTCCATCCCTACACTGTTTCGTTTCCGCTGATTGTGCCGGGCGCGTTGATGATCGAGCCGACGGAGAGTGAATCAAAGGAAGAGCTCGATTTGTTTATCGACGCGATGCAGCAGATCGCGCGCGAGGCGGATGAGAATCCGGAGATCATTCTGAGTGCGCCGCATGCCACGCGTATTTCTCGGCTGGATGAGACGACTGCGGCACGCAAACCGATCCTGCGGTGGAAGCCGAAGGCCTAGCAGCCGGGGTTGACGGAGTATTGATTCGTTACGGTGGGTGTCCCAAGTCTGGGGCACCCATTTTGTTTTGGTCATCCGGCAGGTGCCCCGGGGGCTAAAGACCATGTTGCCTGTGAACGCTTGTGGCACGGCGGAAGCCATGCCCGTCGCAAAGCCATTCCCTCCCCGCGGCTACACACTCGCATAGCCCCGCGTCGCAACATTTCGCGCAGCGCTTAGTCTTCGCAAGCGCTGGCACTCAACCCACCCCTGCAGATTTTTCCAGATATTTTGCATTCCAAATCCTGCGTGCGTGCGTATTAAGAGCAGAAGAGTAGACGTGACGCCCACTCGCAGGCTTTTCATCGGAAAGGCTGTTCGGTTTGATGGCGGAGTTTGTACCCCGACTCGAGGGTTGAGGTGGACTGGCAAGATGCAGATCCCTCCACTAAGCTTCGCTTCGGTCGGGATGACAAGATGATGTGGCGTGTGAAGGCATTTGAGGCTGAGCTTGGAAGCTGAATCTTTTCCGACGCTGTTACGCGAGCACCAGGCAATGGTCTTCTCGATTGCGCTGCGCATGGCCGGTGATCGCGGAGCTGCGGAAGAGATAGCGCAGGATGTCTTCATGGAGCTGCATGCAAAGCTGGCGGAGTTGTCGACCGCCGAGCATGTCCTGTACTGGCTGCGGAGGGTAGCGTCTCATCGGTCGATTGATTGGATCAGGAGAAGAAGTAGTACGCAGGAAATCGCCATGGATGAAGCGACACTTGAGAGTGTGCGTGAACTGGTGGCGGAGCAGGAGGCGGGCGACCCGCTGCTGAGCCGCTACCTGCATCACCTACTGGCATCGCTGCCGCCCGTGCAGCGCAGCGTGGTGGTGTTGCGCTACCAGGAGGAGCTGTCGCCGGATGAAATTGCGACGGCGCTGGAGATGCCGGTCGCTACGGTCAAGAGCCATCTCCAGCGAACGCTGAAGCTGCTGCGGGCGAAAGCAGAGAGGATGTTGCGATGACGCGTAGCACGCGCAGGCAAGGAAGACGATGAGCGAAGAAAACGAGACGCGGTTGAACGACGAGGCGAACGATGCCGTCCGTGACGACAAGCTGGAAGCAGCTTTCCGCGCGGCCTTGCGGAGGGAGCAGCCGTCGGAGGATTTCGCCGAGCGGGTGGAAGCGCGCATTGCGGAGGGAAGCAAACGGCCGATGATCGCAGGCTTGTTCGCGGTCAAAAAGACGATTTCTGCTGCGCCGATGGGTGGCCGGGGGATGGCTCGTTCCGGCACGCGGGGACACCTGGCGAAGGCCGCAGTTCTACTGCTTGCGGTTACGGTGCCGCTGGGATGGCGGCTGCATCACCAGGCGGAGGTAGCACGGGGCGAGGCGGCGAAGGAGCAGGTGCTGCTGGCCTTCAGGATTACGGGGTCTCAACTTCGCTCAATCCAGGAGCGCACACAATCCATCAATGCCGGCGGGATGCCGGGAGGAGATTCACAATGAAGCAGCGCGTCGGGATGAAAACAAAGATCGCTCTGCTGGCGGTGGCAGCGCTGGCGCCGGTGATGAAGCTGGCGGCACAGGACAACTGCCTGCCGGGCGATATCGAGAAATATGCGGCGAAGGCGTCGTCGCGGTCGGATGTGAATCTGGACCGCAACATGCTTGGGTTCGCCGGAAATTTTCTGAATGAGAAGGACGGGGACCAGGCGCAGGCGAAGCAGATCGTGCGCCAGTTGAACTCCATCGTGGTGCATAGTTATGAGTTCGACGAGCCAGGCGAATATAACCCGGTGGATCTGGACACCATCCGCAACCACTACAAGGGTGCTGGCTGGTCGCACATTGTCAGCACGAACGAGCATGCGAAGGGCAAGCCATCCGAAGCGAGCGATATCTGGATGCACATCGTCGATGGCAAATCGACGGGCATGGTGATTCTGAGCGCGGAAGAGAAGGAGCTTTCATTCGTCTGCATCGATGGGACACTCGACCCGAACATGCTGTCGCACCTGAGCGGACAGTTCGGCATTCCGCATGTGAATGCGCCGTCCGGCAACGGCACGCGCAAGCTGGTAGCTCCGGAAGATGCAACGGAGAATAACCGGTGATCCGCGCGATGGGAACGTGCCTGCTCGCAGCGCTACTGCCACTGCCTGCGCTGCATGCAGATCACGATTTTGATGACGCCGTGTCCTCTGTCGAACATACTTACCATGTGCAGCGGCAGCATATTCCGCTGATCGGACTGGCAAGTTTCTGCACACACATCGCGACGGGCGGCGCCATCAAGGGCATCAGGATTGCCGAATTCGATGACGGGACGAGGCTTCCGGAGGGCGCGGACCTGCCGGCACTTCTCAAGGAAACGCTGGGCTCGTCCTGGTCGCTGATGGTGGAGACGCGAAGCAGGAAGGGGGAGCAGGATGCCATTTATGCGCGCCCGCATGGTCAGCGGATGACACTGCTGATCGCGTCTTACGATACGGGCGAATTATCGATCGTACGGGCCGACCTGGACGCGGAACACCTGCGCAAATGGCTGAACGACCCGGTGCAGCATGCTCGACATCCTGAGACGGACTAACAATGGTTAGAAATGTAAACAGGGAGGGGGCGGCTTCTCCCTGTCGGCGCTGAGCACCAGGCGTTCGGCTAAGTATTGCCTCGCTCGGCCTGCTGACTGCCCAGCGAACGCTCGGCGGTCCTGGTTGTAATGACAACTTCCGGAATGCGGATGACGCGGAAGGCCGCGGCCGCCAAGACGGCACCAAGCAGCGGCGCCACGATGAAGAGCCAGAGCTGCTGAAGGGCCCATCCGCCAACAAAGAGCGCGGGCCCGAGGCTGCGCGCGGGGTTGACAGAAGTGTTGGTGACGGGGATTCCGACCAGATGGATCAGTGTGAGGACCAGGCCGATGGCCACGCCGGCAAAGCCGACCGGCGCCTTCACGTCTGTCGAACCGAGGACCGTCAGGACCAGGAAGAAGGTCAGTACCATCTCTGTGACGAATGCGGCAAGCAGCGAGTAGCCGCCCGGGGAGTGTTCGCCAAATCCGTTCGCGCCGAGGCCACCAATGGCCGGGTGATAGCTGCCGGGAACGCCGCGGGCCACGAGCAGGATGACACCGGAGGCCAGGATGGCGCCAATGACCTGGGCAACGACATAGGCAGCGGCGTCTTTCCCGCCGATTTTCCTGGAGAGCAGCGCACCCAGGGTGACAGCTGGATTGATGTGACAGCCGGAGATGGGTCCGATGGTGTAGACCATGGCGAGCAGGGACAGGCCAAACGCAAAGGAAACGCCTTCAAAGCCGATTTTGCCACCGGCGAGAACGGCGCTGCCGACGCCTCCAAAGACAAGGACAAATGTTCCAATCAATTCTGCCAGATACTTTTTCACGAGCAGTCTCCCTGGCCCGGCGATCAAAAAATCTGCATAGCTGCAAGTTACTGCAGCGCTACCAGCCGGGTCGCCAAATGAATGGAACACTTTAGCGGCATCAATGCAATAAAAATTTGCAACAGGGCGAGGGTCAATCAAACACTTGCGCAAATACCAGGTGCCTGCAGGAAACGGCTTCCGATGGCATGAAAGTTTATCGAATAAAGGATTTTGGACTGGTCGCGGGCGGCGTGGAGATGTAAGCTGCGAAGGGTCTTGAAAGGACACATAGATGAAACTGAATTGTTGTAAGTATTCGGTAGCGGTAGTGGCAATTGCTTCAAGCTTGATGATGGGAACGGGCCTGATTGCCCAGAGCACGATGGGGTCGGCCAAGCCGGCACAGTCGGGCAGCATGTCCGGCTCAACCATGAGCGGTGCGTCTACCGCACTGCCGACGGACGCGCAGATTGCGGACGCGAAGTCGAAGGGCATGGTCTGGGTGAATACCAGCACCAAGGTTTACCACAAGGATGACCAGTTCTACGGGAAGACCAAGCATGGTCAGTTCATGAGCGAAGCCGATGCGCAGAAGATGGGCGCGCACATGGCGAAGGCGTCACCGATTGGCAAGAAGCCAGCCGCCTCCGGCACGATGGCAGCGCACTAGAGCGCTCGCGGCAAATCCCGGCTGTGCGACCTGTCAACCTGGCAGGGACAGCCGGGAACATCCATCTCATCGGTATGTTGTCTGCAGTGCAGGCCTGAACGATCAACACAGCTATAAGAGGAGTCAATCATGAGTTTTCTATCCGGAATTGGCGATATGTTGAAGCAGTATTCAGGTGGCAACGCGCCGGCTGGCAACCCTGAAGAACATTTTGACCAGGTCGCACAGAATGTGCCGAGCTCAACTGTTGCCGGTGGACTGGCGTCCGCACTCGGCTCAGGGGGATCGGGCGGCTTCGGCGAAATGGCGTCTAAACTGTTCGCAAACGGCAGCGGCGGCGCCCAGGCAGGCATGCTGGGAACACTGCTGGCCTCGGCCGGCCCGTCTGTGCTGGCCCAGTTCTCCCAGAGCCACCCCGGCTCACCGCTGACCGGCATGCTGCAGCAGGGACTCACTTCCCTTACACCGCAGCAGGCAGCCGCTGTGGATCCGAACGAAGTGCAGGCACTGGCCGCGAATGTCCACCAGGAGAATCCCGGGATCATCGGCAAAATCAGCGAGATTTATGCCGAGCATCCGACGGCCATCAAGGCACTGGGTGCGGGCGCGCTGGCGATCGCGATGAAGCACATCAGCGAGAACCACAACGCCTAGCAGCCAGACGAACGTTCTGCGGCTTCAGGGTGCGGGTAGCGCCTCGAGGCCGCGGATGACCTCAGATTCCAACTCGATGCGCTTGTCAGAGTAAGCGTGATCAGTCGCCAGGTGTGCCGTCAGCAGGCGATCGTTGCCTTCTGACGAAACGTCTGCTGCAAGTTTTTCAGCCGACGCCGCAAGCCCGTCGTCGGAGGTGACGATCAGCATCGGGGTCGTCTTGAGCCCGGCGCCATCGCTGGCAAAGGCCCATTCCGGATGCGCGACCAATTCAGCGGCGAGTCCGTCGGGGGTACAGCCGGCGAGAGGCGCCATTCCTTCCGCGGCCAGACCTTTTGAGAGTCCGTCCAGCAGCTGCTTCTTTGCTTCAGCAGGAGCGCCGGCCGGGAGTTGTGCGCGCCCCGCCATGTCCGCCGGAGAGATGACGCCGACAGCGAAGACTTTGTCGTCATGCGCGGCGGTATACAGGGCAATCATGCCGCCCATGCTGTGCCCTAGGAGAACGATACGGGCCGGGTCTGTGCGGAGACGCTTTGCGTTGGCCGGGTCGCGCAGATAGGTGAGGGCGCTCTGCGTGTCTTCGATGGAGTGCTGGAAGCTGAATGTCCCGGGAGATCCCCAGCTGCCGCGGTAATCGAAGTAGAGGACGTTCCAGCCCTCGCGCCGGATGGCCTGCGCGAGATCGAGGTTCTTCTCATTGCCGGGAAAGCCATGCAGCAGAAGGACCGTGCCATGGGGCCCGGCGCCTGCCGCTTCGTAGAACAGCGCGTTGAGCGGGGAGCCATGGCTGGGGAGTTGAAAAGCTTCCATGGCCGCGGGCGCAGCCTTGTCCTGTGGCGGGTCAGAGGCGATGGACGCTGGCGTCTGAGCGGACAGTGCGGGCGAAAGCAGAAGAGCTGCAAGAAAAACTAGCTGGCGGAGCATGCCTGATTCTGGAGGAGGAAAGGTTCCCCACGCAATGCAATTCTGCAGGCTGGCACCTGGACCAGGAGATGAGTTGATCAGTGCAGTCTGAGCTCTCCTCAAGAGACTACGGAAGGCTGGCGTGCCGAATGGCGAGCACGATTCAATTACGCCATTTGTTCGTCCAGCCTGCAGGGAATGCGGGGCGGCCTTTTATCTGAGGGCAGAAGTGAGAAACGTGATAAATCACTTATCGATGAAGCAGCTATGCAGCAAAGACTTTGCTGCATAGGATGAGCGCGGCTAAATGCACTCTGGGAAATGCTGCTCATAACATGCTTCCTCGACTTAGCAGGCCATGCTTTTGTGCCCAGTGCACCAACTCCACACGGTTACCCATTCCGCTCTTGTCATAGATATGCCGGACGTGCGTTCGCACTGTGTTGTGCGCAATTCCGAGGGTCTCTGCGATTTCTTTCTGCGTGGCTCCCGTCACCGCCAGTTGGAGCACTTGCTTCTCTCGTGCAGTGAGACTCATGGCAGATTATTGACCGGGCAGACAGGCCAGCGCAAGCAAAGTAATTGGATAAGACACCGGGGAGAAATTATTACTTTTGTTGCAAGAATTAACATAGCAACTAAGGTAATTTCTTCTTATCACTTATCGCTTGGGCGCGAGTTATGGGGACGGCGGGCGTGAGCACTCGCATGCGCCCGTACTACTCAGGAAATGGTGTCATGGCAGCCGCGACAATCAGCGGCCTTCAGAGGCCGCAAGACACTAGATCATTGGTTTGCCGGCGCGACGAAGTAACCTTATCGTGCTCTATTGCAGTGACGATTACAGAATGGCGTTGTGATTGGATTCCACCCTGTGCGGGGTGTCATTCATGGAACATGTACGGTTACTTTATTGCCAGTCGCACGCCGCTGATGAGATGCAAGCGCTGCATGTCGGCCATCTCTTTGGGACGCTAGGTCTCTCTTGCAGAATTGTGTGAGCGATCTCTCATTGGGAAATGCGTAGAGGGCCGCAAAGAAAAAGCGCATCCACGAGGATGCGCTTTTTGGGCAGGACACTATTGCAGACATGCGAGGTAAGCGCCAGAGGTGCCGACGCCCGTACGGCAAGCACCAAGTACTAGGCGGCGGGGTTTTCGCCCTGTTCTTCGGACATGGCCTTGTCCATTTCTTCGCGACGCTTAGCCTTGATTTCAGCACGTTTCTGGCGTTTTTCATCCAGAAGAGCCTCGGAGCCCAGCAGTTCGATGAATGCCTTTTCGGCGCCATCGCCCTTCTGGAAACCGGTGCGAACGATGCGCAGGTAGCCACCCTGACGATCGCCATAGCGCGGTGCGACAACTTCGAAGAGACGGGTCACAGACTCGTCGGTCATCATGTAGGAAAGGGCCTGGCGGCGCGAGTGGAGATCACCCTTCTTGCCGAGCGTGATCATTTTCTCGACCAGCGGACGGGCTGCCTTGCACTTGGTGATGGTGGTGTGGACGCGGTCCTCGAGCAGAATCGAGGTAACGAGGTTGCGCAGCATGGCGCGGCGGTGGCTCGTGTTCCGGCCTAATTTAAATCCAGCTTTACGGTGACGCATGGCGAGTCTCGATTGTTGGGGTCGCTCAGTGCTTGACTGAGGCTGGCCGCCGGATAAGGTACCGGCGGCCCACCAACTTCCCTTTCGTTAGAAGTTCTCTGGTTCGTTCTGCAGCGGCGCGTCGGAGACGTCGAATACATCATCATCGTCGTCATCGTCATCGTCGAAGCGGTTATAGCTTTGCGCCAGTGCCTGCGCGGGCAGGATGCTGGTCGGTCCGGGGACGGCATTGCCATTCTCGTCAATTTTCATGCCGAGCGACAAGCCCATCTGGGCCAGGATTTCCTTAATCTCATTCAGCGACTTGCGACCAAAATTCTTGGTCTTCAGCATCTCCGGTTCGGTCTTCTGTACCAGTTCGCCGATGGTCTGAATGTTCGCATTCTTCAGGCAGTTGTAGCTGCGCACGGAAAGCTCAAGCTCTTCGACCGAGCGATTGAGATTCTCATTGCGGAGCTGCATGCGGCCTTCGTCAGCTACGTGCTCGGCTTCCATTTCCTCTTCAAAGTTGATGAAGATGGTCATGTGGTCTTTCAGTAGCTTGGCTGCGAGGCCGACGGCGTCAGCGGGAAGGACTGAACCATTGGTCCAGACTTCGAGGGAGAGTTTGTCGTAGTCGGTAATCTGACCTAGACGGGCTGCTTCGACGACGTAATTGACCTTGCGTACCGGGGAGTGCACGGAATCAACGGGAATGAAACCGATGCCAAGATCGCCATCGAAGTTCTTGTCGGCAGAGACATAGCCACGGCCGCGCTTGAGACGCATTTCCATGTCCAGTTTGCCGCCTTCGCTGACAGTTCCGATGTAGACGTCCTTGTCGAGAATCTCAACATCACCGTCGGCTTCGATCATGCCGGAGGTGATGACACCAGCTGTGTCGGCGCGCAGGTAGAGGGCCTTCGGACCTTCGCCATTGAGCTTGAAGGGAATTTGCTTCAGGTTCAGGATGATATCGGTCGCATCTTCAACGACGCCCGGGATCGACTGAAACTCGTGCAGTACGCCTTCAATTTTGACTGCAGTAACGGCTGCGCCTTCAATCGAAGACAGCAGGACGCGACGCAGTGCATTGCCAATGGTGGTGCCGAAGCCGCGCTCAAAAGGCTGTGCGCTGAACTTGCCATACTTCTCGGTGAGTGTCTCGTTCTCGAGAGCGAGACGTTTCGGTTTTTGGAATCCTCTCCAAAGCATCGGTTACTCCTTCATAGCCGCACGTGCGAAGCATTCTGCCGTGAACGACCGGGTTTCTCCTGGTAAGGGATGGTGGTGGTACTTCCGGGCGCCTTTGCAAGCGACCGGTGAAAATCAAAATCGTTACTTGCTGTAGAGTTCGACGATCAGCTGCTCGTTGACAGGCAGGTGAACATCTTCGCGCTTCGGCAGGGCGATGATCTTGCCGGTCAGCTCCTTGTGGTCAACCTGCAGCCATGCCGGTGCCTGGTTGTGGCTGGCAAACTCGGTGGACGACTCGAGCACGGTCATCTTCTTGCTGTTTTCGCGAATCTTGATGACGTCGCCGATTGATACCTGGTAGGAAGGAATGTTGACCTTCTTGCCATTGACTTCGACATGGCCGTGACGCACGATTTGGCGCGACTGGCGGCGTGAGGAAGCGAAACCAAGGCGATACGCAACGTTGTCAAGACGACGCTCGAGCTGCTGCAGGAGCAATTCGCCAGTGACGCCGGTCTGACGCGAGGCCTTCTCGTAATAGGCGCGGAACTGACCTTCGAGGGTGAAATAGATGCGCTTTGCCTTCTGCTTTTCACGAAGCTGGAGACCGTAGCCGACGATCTTGGCCTTTCGATCGCGTCCGTGCTGGCCAGGGGCGAAGTTGCGCTTCTCGATGGGGCACTTGTCCGTGTGGCACTTGGTGCCCTTGAGAAAAAGCTTCATGCCTTCGCGACGGCAAAGGCGGCAGACTGGTCCGGTATAACGTGCCAC
>CAZZZL010000077.1:0-13356 GCA_964658655.1 uncultured Acetobacteraceae bacterium
CCGGCCGGCGGCCTGTTGGCTGCGTTCATCGGGCGCCCGTTGTAGAGCGGGGCGTTCCGGTTAAAGGACGCATTGCGGAAGCTCTGCGGGCCGCCGCGGTTGAAGCCCTGGTTATAGGCCCCGAAATTGCCGCGGTTATAGACTGTGGTGCTCCGCGAGATATAAGTATTGTGGTTCACGATGATCGTGTTGGATCTCCAGTTCGGCGCCCAGGCATGGTAGCCCCATCCATAGTGACTAAAGGCCAGCAGGCCAATGCCGACTCCAAAGCCGATACCGATGCCGACCCCGAGGGCAAAGCCAATCGGCGGCGGCGGACGGTAAAAGCCTACGTAGGGATTGATAGGCGCGCCATAGACAGTCCATGGATCGTAGTAGGGCACATAAACGACTTCCGGGTTAGCCGGCTGGATGATGATCTGCGGGCCGTCCTCTTCAATCACCTGCTGCGAGGTATCACGCAGCTGTCCCGCCTCGCGGGCGCGGTAACGCATGGATTGAACTGCGCCCATCACGTCTGCCGGCTGATTGTAGTAGGCATTCCCCAGCGCAATGGTCCATTGCTGACCCTTGGCCAGCATGTCCAGCACCTGGGGAAACTGGGTCAGCGCTTTGACGCTGGGGTCCCATGGCATCTGGTTCACAGCCTGTGCAAGCTGCTCGGGCGGCTGATTGCCATACTGCTGCATCCAGCCCTCGGCCTCCTGTACCTGCTGAGGATAAGTGGAAGCCGCGAGCGTCTGGGCGACCAGCGAATCAGGGTAAAGTGCGATTGGCGCGACGAGCTGCTCCAGCTCCTGCGGGCCCTGCGGGATGTAGGCAGCCTGGCCGCCATCCTGTGGAGGAGGCCCCTGCTGGCCCGGATCGCCCGGATCCTGGTAAGGATATTGCTGCTGCGGCGGTGGTCCATCCTGCGCCATCAGGCTGAGTTGTGTCAGCGGCAGAATCGTTGCACAAAGACTAAGGGCAATACCCTGCCGCAGGGCGCCCTTCCATAATGCCTGGGTCATCTGTCCAGAAGACAACGTAGCTTTTTCGTTTGTCATCATTCCACCTTCGCAGCTGTCAGCTTTCCGCTGTCAACCCTTCCATAAACTTCTTAAGTTCTGGGTTGGGCTGTTTCTTCGAAACCCAGCCTTCAAGCCCCGGTTTGATAAACACGCTTTTGTTCCATGAGTTTCGCGTGTCTACTCTTTTCGCATATCGAGCCTGTCTGTGTATAGATGCGGACATGGTCGGCACAGTACGTCAGAGGTACACGATGCGGGGGTTACAGTGGTTTTCGAAGGAAGGGTCCGGCGGTCAGAGAATTTTATTCTTCAAGTCTGAGAAACGGATGGCAATTGCAAACTCTTTGACGCAAACGGCTCCGACCCTGCATCAAAGCGGCATTGCGCAGCCGTTCGCAAAAGATAAATGCCCCTGCTACTCGATAGTCTCGCCAGGCGCAGTGTACTTGCCGTGCAGGACTACTCCGTGCTCTCGGGCCGGGCCATCGCCGGCGTCTTTCAGCGCCCGCATTACCTGGGTGAGATGTTTGTGCAGGCGGACACTATCGGCGTTGGCTCACTGCCCATCGTGGTGCTGACAGGCTTCTTTACCGGCGCGGTCCTCGCCTTGCAGTCAGCGTCCACACTGGAGCAGTTCGGAGCGGCTTCGTTTACGGGACAATTTGTAAGCCTGTCCATGATCACAGAACTGGGCCCGGTGTTGACCAGCCTGATGGTCTCCGGGCGCAATGCGTCGGGCATGGCCAGCGAACTTGGGTCGATGGTCGTGACGGAACAGATCGACGCCATGCGCTCGCTCGGCACGGACCCCATCAAGAAGCTCGTCGCGCCGCGTGTGACGGCAACTGTGATCATGATGTTCATCCTGACGATCATCTCGGACGGCTTCGGTACGATCGGCGGCGCTGCCGTCGCGATTTTTCTACTGGGCCAGAACGCCTCGCAGTACTTCCACATGGCTTACCAGTCGCTGCGATATGTCGACGTGGCGCAGGGCCTGTTGAAGCCACTGATATTCGGTTTCATCATTGCGACCGTCGGCTGTTTCCGCGGCATGACCACGCGCGGCGGAACGCAGGGGGTGGGCCGTTCCACCACGCAGGCAGTCGTCACCGCATCGGTGCTGATTATCGTGATGAATTTCGTCATCAGCAAATTCATGCTGGGCTTATTCGGAACCTGATGCGCAGCGAAGAAGATGCAAGTTCTCCGCTTCGCTGACTCAACCTACTGCACTGACGCTGAGGGTTTTGCGACCGGCACAGTGAAGCAGAATGTGCTGCCCACGCCAACCTTGCTTTCGGCCCAGATGCGACCTTCATGCTGCTGCACGATGGCTCGACAGATGGCAAGCCCAAGGCCGGTGCCGCCCATCGCGCGGGAGTCCGAAGCATCCACCTGTTGAAAGCGCTCGAAGATGATTTCTAGCTTGTCCGCAGGAATGCCGCGGCCGTGATCTTCGACCTCGAACACCACCTCATCACCCTGGAGACGCGCACCGAGACGGATTTCGCTGCCGCCCGGCGAAAACTTCACAGCATTGCCGATCAGGTTGGTCAGCGTCTGCAGAATGCGGTCAGCATCGACATAGACAGACAGTGGCCGTGCATCGATGCGGAACTGGATGTTGCTCCGTGCCGCAGTCGATTGCTGCAGCTCCGCAGCCTTGCGCAGCAGGTCGATGACATCGCAGTTTTCGCGATGCAGCGGCAGGCGACTGGCGCCCACCCGCTCGAAGTCGAGGATGTCATTGACCAGCCGCACCAGGCGGTCGCAATTGTTCACGGCAACCTGCATCATCTGCGCCTGCTTTTCCGGACGCTTGTCGAGTACGCCGCCGGCAATCAGGTTCAGTGCCGCACTCAGAGAAGTCAGCGGTGTCCGCAGCTCATGGCTCACCGTCGAGATGAATTCATCCTTCATCCGCTCGAGGCGACGACGCTCCGTAATGTCTTCAAAGGCAACCACAATACCCGTGATAACCCCGTCATTCACCAATGGTCGCGAGACATATTCGACAGGGAAACTGGTGCCATCCTTGCGCCAGAAAACCTCATCCGAGACGCGCACAGCTTCATCACTGCGCAGGCAGTTGTAGATCGGGCATTCTGATGCCGGATAGGGCGAGCCGTCCGCCTTGGTGTGATGCACAAGTGTGTGCATGTCCTTGCCCAGCATTTCATCAATTGCATATCCAAACAACGAGGCACCGATGTTGTTACAGAAGATCAGGCGGCCATCCATATCGAGGCCCCAGATGCCATCGCCTACCGACTCGAGAATCGATTCGCGCTGCCGGGTAAGTGTGTGCAGCTTCTCTTCTGCATCTGTCTGCTCGGTGATGTCGATACCGTGGCTGAGTACGAATGGTTCAGTGCCCGGCAGCTGCAGCAGCTTGTTGCGATAGGCCACGACCGCGAGCCGTCCGTTGCGCCGCTGCAGGTAGAAGAGTCCCTGGTGCTCGTGGTGTTCGTTGAGTGCGCTGACGTAGTCTTCGTAATCCTGCTTGTGGTCAGGATGAATGTAATTGAACAGCGGCGTGCCGATGATTTCTTCCGGCGTATAGCCGAGAATCTCCGCTGCATGCGCGTTGATCGACAGCAGTATGCCGTCAAGGTCATGCGTGCAGATGATGCCGAGCGAACTTTCAACCAGCTGCCGGTACCGCGCTTCGCTGGTGCGCAGATTCTCTTCTGCCGTCCGCTGCTCGGTCACATCGACACCGGTGGTGATGATGAAATTCACATCGCCATTCGTGTCAGTGAGTGAAGTGGCCGTCCAGGAGATGCGGCGCATGCCGCGCTCCTTGGTGCGCCAGTTCATCTCGTAGCCGCCATCCATCTGGCCGGCACGCGCCTGCTCGAACATGCGCACAGCGTGCTCGCGTTCTTCGGCAGGAAAGAGTTCTTCCGGAAACGAACGGCCTACAAGTTCACCAAAACTGTAGCCGCTGATGGATTCACAGGCGCGATTGAAGCGCACGATGCGTCCTGCGGTATCAAGCACCAGGACCAGCGCGCTGATGGTATCGAGCACCGCGGTGACGAAGTTGCGTTCGACCGTAAGCGCGCGCTCGATGCGCTGACGCGAGCGTACGACACGCTCCTGCTGGTTCTGTTTGGAATAAAGCTCAAGCCTGGTGACGATCTGCCGTGCCAGTGCTTCGAGAACCCGCGCATGATCGCGCGTGAAGACGCCCGGTTCCGGCGAGCAGACCGTGAGTGTGCCCAGCACAGCGCCCGAAGGCGACATGAGTGGTGCGCCAATATACGAGCGGCAGTGCGTGGTGGCGGCGAGCGGAATGCCTGATGGCGCAAAGCGATAATCTTCCATCGCGTCATCAATCATGAGCGCGCCGTGTTCAAGAATTGCGTACTGGCAGGCCGAGATCGCGCGCGGCTGCTGCCGGCTCAGAAACCCGATGCGTGACTTGAACCAGACACGGTTGGCATCGATGAACGAGATGTAGGCATACGGCGCGCGGGTGTACGCGGCTGCGAGCCGTGTGATCTCATCGAGGGCCGGGTCCGGCAGGGTGTCAAGGATCTCGTATTGTGCGAGAGACTTGAGCCTTTCGGCTTCGTCTTTTTGCATCATCGTAGGGATGGCTGCTTGCATGGGGAAGAGAGGATCGCCTGTTCAACATTGTGGCAAATCCAACGGGTTACACAACTGCAACCTTCAGGGGATCACACACCAATAGGCTCCAGAATTAGTTACCACTGAGATTCACGCGGCCTGCCTTGGCCCGCGTCTGACTCTTCCAGTTGTCTGTCGGCAATTAATTGCCAGTTCTCCACAGCGACAGTTTTTTCGGCAATGGTCAGGGAAGCTTGCAGCAGTCGAGCGCCGGGCCTTCATTCGACGCATCCAGCACGACTTTCCATTCTCCGTTGGCCTGTTTTACCCACATGGTGATGTAGCGACCAGACGTTACGATGGGGTTGCCTGCCGCATCCTTCGCGCGGCCTGAATAGTGACCCCAGGTGTAGCCCATGGTGCCGCCGGGTCCCATCAGTCCGCCGTCCGGCGTCCACTCCAGCCGGTAGTCCCGGGGAGACCAGGTAGCCTGACGGGCGATGGCGTCATGCCCCTGCACCGGCGGCTTGCCATTGGAGAGGGATGTCGCATTGTCAGCGAACCAGGACGAGAAGGCCGCGCCGCCGCCCTCGGCCGTGGCCCGGGCGAATTTATTTTCGAGATCAAAGAGAAAATGCAGTCCCGGGGAATCGGCCGGGTCGCTCAACAGGGTGGCTGCATTGGTCGGCGGCGTGGAGGTGGGCAATCCCAGTGTCTGGCCATGAAACGAGGTCGATGCCATAAGGAGTGAACAAATTGCGAGAAAGGTGCGCATACAAAAGCTGTCCTCATTGAGAGCGGGAGACCCTCAACAGAACTGTAGCGCGTCGAGCGCGGCAACTCGCGCGACTCGACGGCCTTTTCAGGAGTCCATCCCATGAAACCTGTGCGCTAGCTGCAGCGCTGGCCCGGGGTGCTGCTTGCGATATACTTCAATGAGCCGTAACGCGCTACAATCAGGCCCGAACCGGGTCTCTTTTCGTTTAGAGCGCAAGCGCAAATGCGGTTGACGAACGCTGCGACCGTCGCCGGCAGGCAAGGAAAGTCCGCATCCCGAGGAAAGCGGTGTCACCCATGGGTTCCATTCTCGACACGATTCACAGCCCCGCAGATATCAAGCAGCTGACTATTCCGCAGCTTGAAACGCTGGCCGGGGAGATCCGCGTGCGGCTGGTGCAGACGCTTTCGAAAACAGGTGGTCACCTGGGCCCGAATCTCGGTGTGGTTGAGCTCACGCTTGCCATGCACTACGTCTTCGACACGCCGGAAGACAAGTTCGTTTTTGATGTAAGCCACCAGAGCTACATCCACAAGCTGCTTACCGGGAGACGCGAAAAGTTCGACACCATCCGGCAACCGGGCGGGCTGAACGGTTTCATGCTGCGTACGGAAAGCGATCACGACATTTACGGTGCGGGCCATGCGGGTACTTCGCTGTCGGCAGCGCTAGGAATGGCGGTCGCCCGCGATCTTGCGGGGACGAACGAGAACGTGATTGCGTTCGCAGGAGATGCCGCCTTTACCAACGGCATTATTTTTGAGGCGCTCAATAATATTGCGGAGCAGACCAAGCGCCTGATCGTCGTCCTGAACGACAACGAATGGTCGATCGATCGCAACGTCGGCGCTATCTCGAAATACCTGCACAAGATCGTCACCAACGACCATTACACGCACCTGCACGATTCCGCCTCGCGGCTGATCGAGCGATTTGGCGGCAAGACTGCCAAGCACATGGCGAAGAAGGCAGAAGAAGCGGCCAAGGGTTTGATCTGGCCGTCGCTGCTGTTCGAAGAATTCGGCCTTACCTACTACGGCCCGGTGGATGGCCACAATATCGGCCTGCTGATCGACAGCTTCAAGTTCATGAAGAAGCAGGACACGCCGGTCATCCTGCATGCCATTACGCAGAAGGGTCGCGGGTTCCAGCCGGCACTCGACAAGCAGAAGAAGTTTCATGGCCTTGGCCCCTACGATCCCGAGACCGGCGATACCAAGCCGAGCGGCCGTACGTATTCCGAAGTTTTCGCCGAGAGCCTGACGAAGCTTGCCAATGACAACGAAAAGGTTGTGGCAATCACGGCAGCGATGCCCAACGGGACTGCGCTCGATCTCTTCCGGCCGCACCACCCGAAGCGCTACTTCGATGTCGGCATTGCCGAAGAGCACGCTGTTATTTTTGCAGCCGGAATGGCAACGAAGGGCTTCAGGCCTTTCTGCGCGATTTATTCGACTTTCCTGCAACGGGCGTTCGACCCCATCGTGCATGATGTCTGCCTGCAGAATCTGCCGGTGGTCTTCTGCATGGACCGCGGCGGCTTGTCAGGGGACGACGGCGCGACGCATCACGGACTTTTCGACATCAGCTACCTTCGCGGCATTCCAAACATCATTCACATGGTGCCGAAGGATGAAGACGAACTGGCGGACATGATGTATACCGCGATGCTGCATCCGGGCCCGAGCGCCATCCGTTACCCGCGCGGCATTGGACCAGGGACAACTGTCAAGGAGCAGCCACGTACGCTCGGTATCGGCAAGGCTGAGCTGATCCAGGAAGGCAAGGATGTCGTAATCCTCGGCCTTGGCGCGCTGCTGCCGATGGCACAGGAACTTGCCGGTGAACTCAAGCAGCAGGGGCTGTCGTCTGCTGTCATCAATCCGCGTTTTGTGAAGCCGATCGATCGTGAACTGCTGGCGGACTATGCCCGTCGCGCCGGCGTCGTGGTGACGTTCGAAGATCATGTACTGATGGGCGGATTCGGCACGGCCGTAATGGAAGCGCTGAGCGAGATGGAGATTGAAGTCCCGGTTGTGCGCATCGGCTGGCCTGACAGATTCATTGAGCACGGCAAGGTCGAAGCTTTGCGTGCGAAGTATGGCATCAGTGTCGAGTCGGCGCTCGAGAAGCTGGCGCCGTACTTGAAGAAGATGCCACGTAAACGCTTGGTCGCCCGTTAAGCTTCCAGATCGTATTGGTTTGCGATCAGATGTAGTGCTTGATCCCTGACCAGCCATCGATGAGGGACGGCTTGCGTCCACGGCACAGGTAGATGTTGCGATGCTCATACGGCATCGCATACGGATGGTCCATGCGTCCGGCAACCTCGACGGAACTGTAGCTCTTCCGCAGATCATCCCCACTACCACCAGACACGATGATCATGACCTCGCCGGTTTCGCCATGCGGTCCCCATAAGTAATAGTTATTGTGACCACTTATAGCAAAGGGCAATCCGCGTCCAGTGCCGAGGAAATTGATGGCGCTGGCCTCGCCATAATTCGAGCAGATGATGCCTGCGTGGGCGCGATCGGCATCCGCGAGTGAGCTGTAGATGCGCGTGACTACTTCGACCTCTTCCTGCCAGCCAAATCGGTCCGCATAAAACTGTGGCAATGGACCTTCATCTGTGTTCTCGGAGTGGGCGGCTTTGTCGCGCAGGTGCAGGGCAGCGGTGTAGTCAAGCCATTGTTGAGGCCGCAGGATGGGCAGCGACATCGGAAGCACCAGCGCGGCACTCATCGCCAGCAACGTGGCATAGGCGGGCACCAGCCAGCGTGTGCCACGGCGGGCCAGAAGCGCTTCCCAGCCGCAGCCGCCAGCCGCGAAGAGCAGCGGATAGATCGGCGCAAGGTAATAATCCTTCGCATTCTGTGTGGCCATCATCGATGCGAGAAAGATGATGTACGTAAAGCCGAAGAAGCGGAAGCTGCTGCCGCGTGGCCGCACCAGCAGCCACACCAGGCCAGTTCCCCACAAGGGAAGGCTCAGAGGATTCAGCATCAGTTCCTGCGCATGCAGAAATAGCAGAGGAGAGAGTGTAGCGTTCTTGTGATCAGCCTTGCCGTTGTGCAGAAACTCCAGCGTGGGCCAGTGATGATG
This sequence comes from uncultured Acetobacteraceae bacterium, assembly GCA_964658655.1. Lineage (GTDB taxonomy): Bacteria > Acidobacteriota > Terriglobia > Terriglobales > Acidobacteriaceae. Next base: position 8,473 of record CAZZZL010000077.1, read on the forward strand.
GACCTGCCAGATCACATTCGGCACTTCAAGAAAGACGATGAGTGCCACGGCGATGAGCAGCATCCGCGAGAAGAGAATGCGTCGTTGCGGCGTGAGCAGAAGGCCGATCAGCAGCGCCACGAGAAAGACCAGCATGGACGGCTTGTTCTCGAGCCCGAAGCCGGCAGCGAACCCGAAGATGATCCACCAGCGGTCGCTGCTGCCATTCACCAGTCGCAGGACAGCATAGGCCGCAGTCATCCAGAAAACCGGCTCGAAGGAGTTCATCGATAAAAAGCTGTCGAGCGCCAGGTATTCAGGTGCAAACAGGACGCCGGCCATGGCCAGCGCCTGACCCACGCGTCGTGCGCCCATCTGCCACGCAAGCATGCCTGTAAGGAAAAGTTTCGCAGCGCCGGCTAGAGCAGAGAGCATTCGAATGCCGGTGAGTGATTTGCCAAACAAAAGGATGGAAGCCGGCGCCTGTACTGCGACGATCGGCCCGTGATCGACATAACCCCAGTCGAGGTGCTGTCCGCAGAGAATGTAATACATTTCATCGCGGAAATAACCCCAGCCGAGATGGGTCTCCCAGAGATTCGCCGTGACGTGAATCACCAGCTTGAGCAGGGTGAACAGTAGTGCCAAGCGGACCGCGTCCCGGGCACCGGCTTCCAGATCAATGAGATCGCGTGTCTTCTCCATGGTGTGAAGATGCATACGACAGTTGTGCCGGCGGGGTTCCCTTATCTACTTTCAGAAAGGAGCTGCAGCAGGCGTCGCTGTCGGAAGGCGAAGGTCGCTTGCATCTGGAAACGAATCGCCAGTGCATTCGCCAGGTCGCCGAGTGGACCGAAGGGGAGAGCATACGTGACTTTATCCGTGACCAGGCTGCCGGCGACATCGCCCCGCGTCTCGGGTGAAATGTGGTGGCAGTGCTTCCAGTATGCGAGCGGACCGCGCGTCTGTTCATCGCAGAAATGATCGTTCCACGCGAATTCGCTGATGAGGGCAAGCCACGAAAGGCGAATCGGCAGAAAGGGAATGGCGCGGAAAGTGATCGTCAGCGTGGTCCCTTGGCCTGCCGCCGCTGCATTCGTCCCTGCGGGGACGGGTGCAACAATCTGCGACTTGTCGATACGCGCACGCTGCCAATCGGGCATCAGGCGGGGCAGGTTGGCCGGATCGCAAAAGAAAGCGAATACACGCTCGACAGGAAATGGCACCCACTGCGAAGTCTCATAGCTATGACGCATACCTGCAGTCTCTACGGCTGCAGTATGACAAAGCAAATGTTGATTTCAGTGCGTCATCGTCGATACGGTCGTTATCGAGCTGACCAGGAATTTTTTTGCAGACCGCCTGGTATTCACCGCGGCGACGTTGCCCTTCGACCGTGGGCAAAAAAAGGGGAGATACATTTGTATCTCCCCAGGCTGGGATGTGCGGTTTTGATGTCTTTGTTTTGGGAGAGCTTAGTTAGGCATCAGAACAGTGTCGACTACGTGAATGACACCGTTCGACTGGTACACGTTGGCGATGGTTACGGTGGAGGTGCCACCCTTCTCATCGGTCAGCACGATCTTGCCGCCAACCTTGGCCGCCGTCAGTGTGCCGCCTTCAACCGTCTTCAGACTTGCCTTGCCGCCGCCGTCCTTGATCTGCTTCTCAAGGTCCTTGGCCGAAACCTTACCGGAAACAACATGGTAGGTCAGGATCTTCTTAAGCTGGTCAAGATTCTCCGGCTTCAGAAGCGTGTCGACCGTGCCGGCAGGAAGCTTCTGGAACGCTTCGTTGGTCGGAGCGAAAACTGTAAAGGGGCCAGCGCTCTCGAGCGTGTCCACCAGGCCAGCTGCCTTCACGGCGGCGACGAGGGTGGTGTGGTCCTTGGAGTTCACTGCGTTCTCAACAATGTTCTTGGTTGGATACATAGCTGCGCCACCAACCATCGGATCCTTCTGCGCGATAGCGGACAGGCTGGAAAAGCCAAGAGCGAGGGCAAGTGAAGCGGTAATAAATGATTTCTTCATGAGTTTTGTCTTTCCTTTGAACCCAGTTGGGTTTCGTTACATGTTCAATACGCCTGATACGAGCTGTTGGATTTGCCGAACTGAAAAACAGCCGAGGACCTACAGTCTTTTGATCATGTTCTGGTAGTGCATGCGAGCCTTCGTTTCTTCGCCCCGCATATTTCATTACAAGGTGAATCAGTGGTCCGATACGAGTGAGCTGCCTGCTGAGCGGGTACCATGGTAAGTAGAGACACAGCGAGAGCCCCGCAATCAGTATGGTGCGACAATCCTGCGCATGAGCTCCGGGAGCCCTTAGTCGGAATGACCGTGCAACAAAAAAAACCCGGAACGTCCGTGAGCCAAAATCGATGGCTCGAATTAATCGGTTTGTTCAAGATTGCCAAAGGCGTCTTCTTTGTCTTGATCGGTGTCGGTGTGTTGCGACTCATTCATCGCGACCTGGCAGAAATGCTATTCAAGCTGGCGCTCGCCCTGCGAATTGATCCGGAAAATCACCTGGTTTCCCTGCTGCTTGAGCGAGCAGACTCGCTGACGCCTCACCGCCTGCGCTGGATCGGGGCAGCGGTGTTTTTCGATGCCGGGCTGGACTTCATCGAAGGAACCGGCCTGGTCCTGCGCAAGACCTGGGCGGAATATTTCACCCTCATCCTCACCGCGTCCTTTCTGCCGTGGGAGTTCTTCGAGATTGCGCGTCACGTGACCATCACCAAGGTCTGCCTGACAATCCTGAACATCCTGGTCGTGCTTTACCTGGCGTATGTGCTGAAACAGCGGCAGTCGCGCGCCAGGGCGGAAGAAGCCGACAGCGCTGGCGGCTAGACTTCACCGACCAGTAACGGAAGACGCCGGTGACAGCGGGTCTGCAAAGCAAAGCGTCGCCCTTCCTAAAGGGCGAAGAAAAAGCGTATGCACTACACGCTGCATCTTGGCAAGGCTCAGCGCCTGTGCGGAACCTGATCATTCAACACCAGCTATAGCGTTTTTTTAGAGAGCGACCACATTCTGTGTGGATTTCCACAGTTCGCTTGGAGCCATTCACTTTAGTCACCACAATTTCCTTTGACTCCCCATACAGGTGGGGTAGTCTGTGGTCGGAAGTGGTCAAAAGTGGCTAAAAGCTTCAGCGATCAAGTCCAAAGACGTTAGTCCTATAGAGAGTGGCGATAGACGGTTAAGTTGCCACATACGTGGTGCAGAGCGTAACAGCTGGACCCCGAAATGCGGTAAATGAACAAACTGAAGCGAATTGTGCATAAGGAAGTGAAAGACAGATGTTCCGGGGCAATCACCAAACCCGTGTTGACGAGAAGGGCAGGCTGAAGCTACCGGCCGAGTTCAAGCGCCTGATCGACGAAAAATACGGACCATTTAGCGAAGAGAACCCGGCGAAATTCTTTATTACAAGCAAGGACGGAGTGGAAGCCGAGGTCTATCCCATGAAGGAATGGGAAAAGATTGAAGAGTCACTGGCGAAGATTCCGAATATGAATCAGGCCAAGATCAAGTTCATGAAGATCGTGAACTACTACGGCGGTATGGCAGAGATGGACGGGCAGGGACGGGTTCTGATTCCGCAGACCCTGCGCGAGGCGGCAAAGACGATTGGGGACGTGGTGGTGTACGGCATGCAGACCTACCTACAGGTTGCCAACCATGACGACTTCAAGGCCCGGCTGGACGCTGAGCCGCTGTCCCAGGCCGATGGAGAAGCATTGGCAGCACTTGGATTGTAGAGAGCAGTTCGTAAGAGCAGGACAAGTTTCAAGCCCCCAAGGGGGAGCACATGGTTGAGCAAGGTTCGGAAAGGCGAAGCCAGCCAGACGCCGAGCGGCATGTGCCGGTTCTTTTAGAAGTTGCGATCCGTACTTTGAATGTGCGCCCGGGCGGGACATATATCGACGCCACGCTGGGCATGGCCGGACATTCGCTGGAGATAGCGAAACTGCTTGGCCCCGAGGGAACGCTGATTGCGTTTGACCGGGACCAGGAAGCGATGGAGATTGCGAAGCGGCGGCTTGAAGCGCTGCGCGGCGAACTGGGCGAAGCAATGCCAAAGCTGGTACTGCACGAAGAAGAGTTTTCCAGAGCGACACAGCGTGTGAAAGCGGGTTCGATTGATGGGATACTCGCTGACTTCGGTGTCAGCAGCCTGCAACTCGGAGAAGCGCACAGAGGATTTAGTTTTCAGGCGGACGGGCCCTTGGATATGCGTATGAATACGCGCGAGGGCATCACCGCCGAACAAGTGGTAAATCAATTCGACGAAAACGATCTCGCCGATTTGATTTACGAATTCGGAGAGGAAAGGAGGTCGCGGAGAATCGCCAGAGCCATTGTCAGGGCGCGGCCGCTGACGACGACGGCACAACTTGCCCGAGTCGTAGCAGCCAGCGCCCCGTCAATGAAAGGCGAGAAGATTCATCCGGCGACCCGCACTTTCCAGGCACTTCGAATTCGCGTGAACGGGGAATTGGACGAGATCCAGGCGCTGCTCGACCAGGCGCCGGCCTTGCTGACGACAGGCGGACGACTCGCCGTCATCAGCTTCCACTCACTCGAAGACAGGCTTGTCAAAGACGCTTTCCGGGATGGAGGGCGCAAAGGAATCTGGAATGTTCTGACCAGGAAGCCCGAGACGGCTGACGAGTCAGAAACGGATCGCAATCCACGGTCACGCAGCGCGAAGTTGCGCGCGGCCGAGAGAACCGGATTGAGTTTGGAACAGGCGAGTTTAGAAGAAGCGAAGCGACGACAGGCAGACGAATACCAGTTAGGTCTGCGACAGCCGCGGCGCTAGGAATCACCAAAGATCGGGCCAGAATCGTCCTACCGTTTTCCAAGGCGAAAGTAGTGCGATTCAAAATCTGCGTAA
>CAZZZL010000078.1:0-12697 GCA_964658655.1 uncultured Acetobacteraceae bacterium
GGACGCACGAAGAGGGCTCCGCGCAGCGCGGGCATGCGCTGGTGGCCTTCGTGTAAGTGAACTATTTCAGCCTGAGCTAGTCAATCTCAAACGACCGGTTCCATGCCTGGATTACATGCTGGTCCCGCTCCAGTCCCAGCACACTCACTGACCCCGTACCGAGCGCAAACAAACGGCCGCTCTCCGCAGCCAGTTCCAGCCAGCGCGCCGTCAAAATGCGCAGGACATGGCCATGTGCAAAGAGTGCAATCGCTCCGCCATCATCGCCGAGTTCAGCCAGCGACCGAGCAATCACCTGGTCCGTTCGCGCACCCACCTGCTCGACTGTCTCGCCCTTCGGCACCGGGCCATTCCAGATCAGCCAGTCCGGATATTTCTCGCGAATTTCAGCAGTGGTTTTTCCTTCAAAGTCGCCATAGTTCCACTCGGCAAGGTTCGGATCAACAATGGCCTGGTCACCATAACCGGCAATCGCACAGGTTTCCCGAGCCCGGCCCAGCGGACTTACAAAAACTTTTTTGAACGATCGGTGATGCAGATAATCCCGGATACCCTTGGCTCGTTCACGGCCGCGGTCCGTCAGCGGAATGTCCGTCGTGCCCGTATGCTGGCCTGATATTGCCCAGGCTGTTTCTCCATGCCGGATCAGCCACAACTCGATTTTCTGCGCCATGCGTTCAATCCCTCTTCTCCATTATGCCCATCCCGCAGCACATGGCCGATGACAAAAGTCATGCTGAGCTTTCGTCTTGGCTGATCGGCGCATGCATCACGACACAACCCGGTTACTTCCATGCAATCACAACCGGCGAAGGCCAGGCTCTGACTGTCTGATCAACTGCATCTCAGCTTTCAAAAGTATGCCTTGGGAGATGGAATGGCTGAACAACGAGTGCTGGCTGTAAAGGATCTGCCGAAGGGCGCAAAGAAGACTGTCAGGCTTGCATCGTCGGGCCTCGCATCGTCCGATGATGAGATTGAAATTCTGCTCGTGAATCACGAGGGCTCCGTGCTGGCGATGCAGGCGAAGTGTCCGCACGCGGGCGCGCCGCTCGAAAAGGGCGCCATCTGCAACGGCCACTTGGTCTGCCCCTGGCATATGGGTACGTTTGCGCTGCCCGGCGGTGAGCTTGTTGAACCGCCTCCCTTCGAAGGCCTCAAGACATACCGCGTGCGCGTCGACGGCGAAGATATCTTTGTCGATAGCGATGCCCAGCCTCAGGCAGCCGCAGGCGTCGAAGCTTCGGACAGCCGCACATTTCTTCTTATCGGATCAGGCGCAGCGGGCACCATGGCTGCCGTCACCCTGCGACGACAGGGTTTTGCCGGTCGCATCATCAGTGTCGATCCGGCGAAAGGCGAACCGGTCGACCGCACCCAGCTCTCGAAAGCAGTGCTTGCAGGCAAAATGCCGATCGCCAAAGCCGCGATCCAACTGCCGACTGATATCAAGGTTGATTACGTCACTGCAGTGGTCACACAACTGAGCGCAGAGCGTAAACAGGCCATCCTGTCCGATGGACAGACCATCTCCTTTGACTCCGCGCTTCTCGCTACGGGCGGCACGCCGAAACGCCTCGATGTCCCGGGCGCCGAAGCTGCCTTCACCATCCGCCATGTCGGCGATGTAGAAGCAATCGCTGAGGCCGCGGCCAAAGCACAGCGAGCCGTCATCATCGGCACCAGCTTTATAGCCCTTGAAGCTGCATCCGCGCTGACCCAGAAGGGCCTGCACGTAACTGTCGTCGGACCTGAACTGCTTCCCTTCGCGAAGAAATTCGGCGAGCCGGTCGCGCAAGCCTTGAAGTCCCTGCACGAAAGCAAAGGTACCCATTTTCACCTCGGCATCGACGTGGTAAGTATCAGCCGAACTGGTGTACAGATCAGGTCGAAGACCCCGCCTCATGAATCCGGCGTGATTGCAGCCGACCTCGTTATCCTCGGCGTAGGCGTTTCGCCGGAATTGGCATTCGCGCATGATCTGAAAGTCGCCGAAAAGGGCGGCATCGCTGTTGGGCCCGATCTGCGCGCATCCGCAAGCGTCTGGGTAGCCGGCGATATCGCTAACGTCAACGGCACGCGCATTGAGCACTGGCGGCTCGCCGAGCAACATGGCCAGCTCGCCGCCCACCAGATGCTCGGCGAGGATAAAGAGTACGACGGCGTACCCTTCTTCTGGACCTTCCACCACGACAAGCGTCTCGGCTACCTGGGTCATGCCAGCGAGTGGGACGACGTCGTCTATGACGGCTCCGTTGAAGCTCTCACCTTCCTTGCCTTCTATTTAAAACGCGGCAAAGTCGCTGCAGTTCTGAGCTGCGGCCGCGACACTGAAACCGCATTGCTCGCAGAGGTCATGAAATCTGCTCCATCCCTTGAAGACGCCCGAAAGGCTCTGGCCGGCACTTGAAATTAAACGCCCCGCAAGTCATCGCGGGGCCTTTAATCGACACAGACATTGCGCCATAACTTGCGCCGAAACCTAATTCTCCCCTCTTCACCAGCGCTGCAATTAAACGCTAAGACTCGAAGGCACTGTCTCGAGAACACTCTCCGCCCGGCCAGCGTCCTGCGCAATGCTGAACAGCAGGAGAAGATAGACGCCCGAAAGTGTGAGCAGCAGCAGCGGCTGCGGCAGCTGAAAGACTACGATACGCACCTTCGGGAATGGCACGGCGGAATTGATGTAGTGGTTCTGCAGATGCCTCAGCCAGTGCCGGTGGTAGCGCGGCGCTGTCATCAGCAGCCAGATCGTGCTGACCAGGGCCGGCAATGCGATCCACGATCGCCGCGCAGCCAGCAACCCGAGTGCCGGAAAAGTCACGATCAACAGCACGCAGTCGTATTCGCGATGATAGACCGGTAACAGTCCTATGCAGGCAATCGCGGCCATACTTGTCCACAGGCCGGCCGGCGTCTGCTTCTGCCGCAAAGTGCCCGCGACCCAGAAGCCAAGCAGCACCGCCGCCACCACGTAGCTCATCGAGTTATAAAAGGCCGGCGACTCACTCATCAGCGCGAAAGTAGTCTGCAGGTTTGTGAATTGCAGCGAGCCGTAATTTCTCAGCGTCGGATCGTTTACGGCCCCCGGCTGAAGGCTGCTTTCCACCTGTTCGTGATAATCCTGCCGCCAGTTTTTCGACGCAGGCGCGAGACTCAACCACGCAATGCCGATCAGCAGGATTACGCCCGCCAGTATTCCCGATCGGATTGCCGCAGGCCTGTATGGGCGCCTGAAAACAAGGCACAGAAAAATTAGCCCGGCCAGCTGCGGCTTCAATCCGAGACTGAGCCCCAGGCAGAGAATGCCGAGCGTTCGCTTGTCCGTTCTAAACAGGAACCAGAGGGCAAAAACAGCAAGTCCTACTGCCGCACCGGATGGTTGCCCGATATTGAAGAGCAGCGCGACCGTCTCCGACGTCAGCGTGAGCGCCCCGGCGATCAGCGCCCACGGTCGATAGCGCGGCTTGATAAAGTGTGCCATCGCCAGCATGGCCCCGCAGAACATCAGCGCATTGAACGCATACCAGATCGGCCGGACCGTGTGATAGCGGAGGAACGAAAACGGCAGCAGCTCGACGAGCGTTGACGGCGGGTACACAGCCGGCTCCCATTTCCAGATAGGGTGATCCACGGCGAGGCCGCCGGCTGCCGCAAATGCCTGCTCTATCTGCTGCGAGTCATAGGGATTACACCCGGTCCACAGGCATCGTGCTCCCGTGTACGGTGCCACAAAATCCCGCGTCTGTGCCGCATCGCGATAGGGATACCAATGGAACAGAAAATAAAGGCAGCACCCGGCGAATACCAGGTAAGCGGCCCGAAGAAACAAGCGCTGGCGGGAAGAAATATTATCGCCGCCTTCCTGTCCTGGTCGCATCCGTCATGAGCCTTTAGCGTTCATCGAAGCTGCGTGCATCGCAGTGTCCAAGAACAAATGAAGAGTGATTGTGTCGTCTGCCCATCCTAAAACATTCCGCCCACAACGGTGCCGTGGTGAAAACCTGTCCAAGCTGCAAGAGCGGGCTGGCCGTTACTTGTTACTATGGAGAGTTGCTAGTTATGACCATCGCTGCCTGCGCCATCCTGTTCATCGGACTCTTCGCCTACATCTTCTGGCCTGCCCGCCATGCCACCGCGCAGACTACGAAGACGCAGCTCGAATACCTGCGCGAACGCAAGGATTCTCTCTACGAAAATCTCAAAGACCTGAACTTTGAATTCCGCTCAGGCAAATATCCTGAAGAGGATTACAACGCACAGCGCGCAACCCTCGAAAACGAAACAGCGACTGTGTTACGTGAGCTCGACCGCATGGAAAGCGCCGCCACCAAAAGGATACGCGTTTAACAGCCTGACTCCTCATGCAAACTCCGACCAACTCCTGTCTCAACTTATGAAGATGATGAACCTGAAAACCATCCTGCCGTTCGCGTCCGCCTGTCTCGCACTCCCACTCACGCTCTCCGCGGCCACCATCTCCGGGACAGTGACGGATGAGACGACCCACAAAGTCGTCAGCGGCGATGACGTCGTGCTCATCGCGCTCTCTCAGCGCATGCAGGAAGTTGCCCTCACCAGGACTGATAGCACTGGCCGCTACTCCATTCAAACGCCGGATGACGCGATGCACCTGATCCGCGTCGACCACCAGAAGGCTGCCTATTTTCAACCGGCGCCTCCCGGCACCACCAAGATCGATGTGAAGGTCTACGACGTCGCCGCAAAGGTTCCGGGCATCACGACGGAGGCTAACGTTTTCCGCGCCGAAACCAACGGCCAGGGCCTGCGCGTCACGCAGAGCTACTTCATCAAGAACGATTCCAACCCGCCGATGACGCAGTTCAGTCCCAAGGCCTACGAGATCTACCTGCCCGAGGGCGCGCAGATCCAGGGCGCAGCGGCGATGGGGCCAGGCGGTATGCCAGTGTCCTCTTCGCCCATTCCACTCGGAGACCCTAACCACTACGCGTTCGTCTTTCCTTTGCGGCCAGGCGAAACGCAATTCCAGGTCAGCTACCAGCTTCCCTACTCCGGAAGCCTGAAGTTCACGCCCAAACTGGCGACCCCGGTCGATAACCTGGTCGTCATTCTGCCTAAAAGCATGAGCTTCAAATCGGACACGACAACCGGCTTCCAGTCCATCGACCCCGGCCAGAGCGGTCAGGAATTGAACGCGCTGACTTTCGTTGCCAAGGATGTATCGCCGACCAAGCCGATCGAGTACACCATCTCCGGCTCCGGCGCTCTTCCCCGTGACGTGCAGGCAGCACAGGCTCCCGGCGCTGGTGGAGCCGCCGGAGCTTCTGCCGGCGAACCGAACTCCCCCGAGGCCGGCTCGGCTGCCGCCCAGGCGGACACGCGCCCCGGCGGCGGACTCGGTAATCCCATCGACAGCCCCGATCCTCTCAACAAATACAAGTGGTGGATCCTCAGCGGTCTCGGCCTGGCGCTCGCCATTGCAGCCGGCTTCCTGCTGCGGCGTCCCTCCCCGGCAGCCGTCGCCTCTTCTCTGCCTGAGGACGCGCCCTATGTACCGGCAACCGCTCCAGCAGTCGGCTCTCCGACAACTCTCGTTGCTCTGAAGGAAGAGCTTTTCACCCTGGAGACTGACCGGATGCAGGGTCGCCTCAATGAAAATGAATACGCCGAACTGAAGCAGGCTCTCGACGTCTTGATCCGCCGTTCACTCACCAGGTAGCGATACAGCTTTTCATAGATAGACCCTGATCGGCTCCCGTATCTTGTAGGAACCGGATGGCGAGGTACTCAAAAGCATTTGCGAGAATGCTATTATCCTCCTCTTTAACAATGATTTAACTGGCTCGTCATCAAATTGGAACTTTGGCACTACGGTTGCACGCACCTTGCTACTGGCTGGCGATAGTCGCAAATGCGCCGAAGCCTGGAGGCTGTGCAACAAATGAAGGAATCAGTTAACTGGAAGATGGGACGCAGGTTCTCGCGCCAATTCGTACTTTGCGGAGCCATCGCGGTTCCGTCGATCTTTCTCATTTCCCCGCAAGCCTGGAGCCAGGCGACCAACACCAGCGGTTCGGTCCAGGGAACGATTACCGACCCATCGGGCGCCATCCTTCCCGGCGCAACCGTTGTCATCACAAATGCCGGCACCAAGCAAAGCAAGACTGTCACCACGGATAGCGCGGGTTTTTATACCTCTGGTCCGCTGACCCCTGGGCAGTACACCATCACGGTTACGGATTCGGGCTTCTCGCAGGTCCAGGCCACGGCGACGGTCCAGATCAGCTCCATCTCGACCAACAATTACAAACTCGCCGTCGGATCATCAGCGCAGGTTGTAACTGTGGATGCTACCGGTATCCAGGTCAATTCCGAGCAGTCGAATGTCGGCAGCGTCATCACGCCACAACAGATTCAAAATTTGCCGGTACAGGGCCGTAACTTCCTTGATCTGGCGCAGCTCGAGCCCGGCGTCCAGCTGCAGAGCGGCCAGTCGTTTGATCCTACCAAGGCAGGCTACTCGGCTCTTTCGATCGGGGGTGTTTCTGGTCGCAGCACGCGTATTCTGCTCGACGGCGCGGACATCACAGATGAGACTGTCGGCACGACCATCTTCAACGTTCCCTCTGGAGCAATCGGGGAGTTTCAGCTCAATCGGTCGACCGGCGACGTCTCCGGTGACCTCACGTCATCAGGCTCCGTCTTCGTCGCAACGCCCTCCGGAACCAACAGTTTCCACGGTCAGGGCTTCTACATCTTCCAGGACCACAGCATTGGCTTCTCAAACTCCGGCGGCGGCGTCAATCCTCCGTTCCAGCGGAACCAGTTCGGTGGCTACGCCGGCGGTCCGATTCTCAAGGACAAACTCTTCATCTTCGGCGACCTTGAGCGCATCAAGCAGGATTCCGGCCAGTCCGTCACTCTCTCCCCAACCTTTGCTGCCATCCAGGCGGCGAATCCCGACTACGGCTCTCCCTTCCGTGATACCTATTCTGTGCTGCGCATGGATTATGACGGGCCAAAGGGCATTCACTTCTTTGCCCGCGCAAATTATGAAGTGAACAGCGATGCAGCGACCTACGGCTATGGGTACTCGCGCTACGCCAACCGCGACAACACGCCCGGTATCGCGGGTGGTGCGGACTTCACTACTGGGAAGTTCACCCACAGCTTCCGAGGCGGTTATGAAAAATTCCACAACCTCATCAGCGATGCGAGCGGTAGTGGCGTCTACAACCCGCTTCCCAGCATTGAACTTTACATCGAGAACTCGGGTCTCTATACCGGTCCCAATCTGCTTGCTCCGCAGCAGACGTACCAGTCCGAAAAACAGCTCCGCTATGACGGCAGTTGGACACATGGTAAGCACACCGTCCGCTATGGTGGCAGCCTGAACCGCATTCTCGGCGGCGGATACGCCTCATTCTTCGGTCTCGCACCGCAGGTTGTGGCGGGTCCCTCAAACGCTGGAGCGAATCCTGGCGATCCGACCGGTTATTCCCCCTCCTACGTCATCCTTGGCAATGGCCAGGGCTACAGTACGGAGATTTCCCAGTTCAATGCACCAGCAGGCGGCCAGGGTGACTGGCGGACCGGTGCTTACATCGCGGATACCTGGAAGCTCACTGCCAACTTCACGTTGAATGCCGGGCTCCGCTATCAGCGCGATACCGGTCGCTCCGATTCCGATCTTGCACCCATTCCCTGCTCCGCCATTGACACCAGTGTCTTCCCGAATCCTCCCTGCAGTGGCAACTCGCCGCTCCTCGACCAGTTCGGCCCGGGCCTGGGTGACCGAGTTCGCCAGCCCAACAATGAACTCGGCCCGCAATTGGGATTTGCCTATGCCCCGCCAGCTTTCAACGGCAAGACCGTCCTGAGCGCAGGCACCGGGCTTTACTACGAAAACTTCGTATTCAACAATGTGCTGTTTGATCGTCCGGCCAAGCTTGCCAAGGGTCTCTTTTTCGGAGATGCAATTATCTGCGGCGGCACCAACAGCATTACCGTCAACGGCAAAGTCATTAACAGCGGCAACGGGGTTCCCATTTCGACGCTGTGCACCGAACCTGTTTCCCAGTCCGCGGCCGGCATTGCGGCAGTGGAAAAGTCCTACCAGGCAGCAGTTGCGGCCGGCGGCCCTACCGCCAACTCCAGCTTCGTCGGCGAGACGCTCTCCATCTCGCAGGGCAGCGGCCTGGATGCCTATGCACCGCATAACTTCACAGCTCCGCGCTCGATCCACGTAAACTTCGGCATCGAACAGCAGCTTGGTAGTGGAATGGTTCTTTCCGCGAACTATATCCACCAGGTGACCTGGAAGATCGAACAATCACAAGACTTCAACGCGGTAGGTGATTCGCGGTACTTCGATGCCGCGGGTGCTAAAGCTGGGGTTGCCGCCTCACTGGCAGCATGCGGTGTGTCCTCCATCGACGAAGCGATCATCAGTTGCCCCGGCCTGCACGGCGTGGGAACTGGTGCGACCATTGCTGATTTCTCCAGTGGCGGTGGACAAGGCGCGGGCATCGGCTCTGGGGTAGATGTAAATGGAGGCGCAAAGCCGGCAGGTGGTATTGCAGCCTTCCCGGGCCGGAACGGTGGCGTCGGGCAGGGCATGTTCCAATACCCTAACGGTCGTTCGTCCTACGATGCTCTTCAAGTTCAGTTGCGCGACCAGAAGAACCACCCGATGCGCGGCGTTTCAGCAGCTAACCTTGAAGTTTCATACAACTACTCACGCTTCGTTACAACAGCTGCAGGCGCGAATGGTTCAGATGCGTTCTTCCAGGCCACATCGTGGAATTGGCGCAATCCAACGGCCTCGGTCGGCCGCGGCAGTCTCGACCGTCCACAGCAGCTATCGTTCGGTGGCTATGCGACCGTCAAGTACGGTCCGCAGATCGGAATCATTGGGCACTTCAGTTCCGCAACGCCAGCCAGTCTGATACTCGACAACACATCGGGTACGGCCGGCCAGCTCTTCCAGACCGACCTGAACGGAACCGGCAACACCAACCAGGCATATACTCCTGGCCAACTCGCTCCTGAACAGTACCCGGGTTCTTACATGCGCAGCATCCATGGCAAGAGCCTGAACAACTACATCAACTACTTCAACACCAAGTACGCTGGAACCTTTACGCCCGCCGGTCAGGCCCTGGTCGCCAGCGGAGTGGTCACGGCAGCGCAGCTGAGGGCTCTCAATGGCGTGATTCAACCGATCGCCCTGGCGCCCGCTGATGCCTACCAGAACGGCATGCTGAAAGAGGTCGACGCGAACTTCCAGTGGGCAGTCAAGCTTCCCAAACTGGGAGAGGGTGTCAGCCTGATACCCGCAGTCGCTTTCTACAACGTGGCTAACTTCGCAAACTACACCGGTCCTGCCAACGGCATCCTGCTGAACCAGGCAGATGCTGCGGCAACTGGAGGCTCGGGTTATTACAACGGCCCGAACACCTTCGCGGATCGCGGTCAGTTCCGTACAGAGCGCGGTTCCGGTACCTTCAACCTGGGTGGACCACGCACCACGGAGTTCCAGCTCAAACTGAACTTCTAACCTGCACCAACCTCCAACACAAAAGGCGGGCCTTCGGGTCCGCCTTTTGTTTCAGCAGCGAAACCCCTCGCCAGACGTCTAAGATTGAACGGGGAGCCATTATGAACACGCTCAAGACCACCTTGCTGCTGACCGCCCTCACGCTGGGACTGATGTTCCTGGGACTGCACTTCGGCGGACGCAACGGCATGATCCTCGCCTTCCTCATCGCGGCCGGCATGAACTTCTTCAGCTACTTCTACTCCGACAAGCTGGCGCTCTCCATGTACCGGGCGCAGCCGGTCACGCGCGAGCAACTGCCGCGCGTCTACCAAGTGGTCGAGCAGTTTACCGGCAGGATGAATATTCCCATGCCGAAGATCTACGTCATTCCCGATCCCTCCCCCAACGCCTTCGCAACCGGCCGTAATCCGAAGCATGCGACAGTCGCTGTCACCGAGGGCATCCTGAACCTGCTGAATGACGATGAACTCGCCGGCGTGCTGGCTCATGAACTGGGCCACGTCAAGAACCGCGACATCCTCACCAGCTCGATCGCTGCCACACTTGCCGGCGCCATCACGATCCTTGCCCGTATGGGGATGTGGGGTGGAGTACTGGCCGGCGGCGGCGGTGGCCGGCGGCGTGGTGGCGGCATGGACGGCATGGACGGCATCCTGATGCTGATCCTCGCGCCCATCGCCGCAACCCTGATCCAGCTCGCCGTTTCACGGTCTCGCGAGTATGAAGCTGACGCCACCGGCGCACACATCACCGGCAATCCCTATGCCCTGGCCAGCGCGCTCGGCAAGCTCGATGCCTACTCGCGGCAATTGCCGATGCAGGCCTCCCCATCGACCGCGCACCTCTTTATCGTCGCACCCCTGGTCGGTGGAGGCGGCATTGCCAGCTGGTTTGCAACCCATCCGCCGATCGCCAAGCGGATCGAGCGCCTCACCGGTCGGCCGGGCCATTTGCGGCAGTAGGGCCGCTCGCTCTCTAGCGCCATGCATCGAATACAGTCGGCAGGCATCGAAGCTTTATGACGATGGGGGCCGTTAAAATCAAGTCATGAGAAATCTTCTAAGCACGCTTTCGTTGCTGCTGCTTGGCCTCTGGCTTGGTGGACTGGTCTTCTTCGGCTTCGTGGCGAAGGTCGCGTTCGATGCACTGCCTCCGCTTTTCCCGAATCATCCTGCGGGCATCCATGCGGCCGGGCTGGTGGTCGGCGGAACACTGGGCTGGCTGCATACGCTGGGCATCGTCTGCGGCATCTTCTTCCTGCTGTTCACGCTGGTTCTCAGCCGCTTCGTTCATTGGCATTCGTACACGCCACAGGCGCTTCTCGTGCTCGCCATGCTGGTACTGACGGCCTACTCGCAGTTCTCGATCATCCCGCGCATGAACACCGCACGCGACTCGGTGGGAGGCGAAGTGACGGCAGTGGCCGAAAATAATCCCGGTCGCGAAATCTTCGATCACCTGCATCAGCAATCGACCCATGTCGAAGGAGCTGTGCTGATCTGCGGACTGTTGGCATTCCTCTTCGCCGGACGTCCGCAGAAAATTCGCTCCGCGCTATGAACACAGTCCTGTGAACGTTGCCCTCTCTCTTTCCCTCGGACTGATTGCTGCACTCGCTGACGTTTTTGGTGGATACCTCCTCATCCGCCGCCATTGGGAGCAACGCTACCTGCGCTACTTCGTCGCACTGGGCGCAGGCTTCATGATGGGCGCAGCCATGCTCGAGATGCTGCCCGAAAGCTTCAGGCTTTCCCCGCATTGGGCGCCGCTGCTGGTGCTCGGCGGATTCTGCATCGTGCACGTGCTTGAACACACCATCACGCCGCATTTTCACTTCGGCGAAGAGACGCATCATCACGAAATGGTGTCGCGGCGCACCAGCTATTCCGTGCTCGGCGGACTGGCTGCGCATTCTGTTTTTGACGGCGTCGCAATTGCCTCGGGCTTCGCCATCTCCAACTGGCTCGGCTGGATCCTGTTTCTTGCCGTGTTCCTGCACAAGGTACCTGAGGGATTCACCATCGCCTCCGTCATGATGGCCAGTGGCCGCAGCCGCCGTGCAGCACTTGGCTCATCGACCATCGTCGCCGTCGCCACCATTCTCGGCGTCCTCGTCATCACCTTCGCGCCAAGGCTTGTATTCTTTGGACTACCACTCTCGGCTGGTGTCACCCTATACGTTGCCGCCGTCGACCTGCTGCCGGAAACTAATCGCGAGCCCGGCATCCGCATGGCAATCGTCTTTCTGGCCGGCATCCTGCTCTTCCTCGCCCTCAAGTTGTTAAGTGAACGGGCACTCGCCTGACCACGCGTGCACCGCGTGTATATCATCCGTCACCAGCAAGGCGTAGTACGACAGCTCAACGGTCCCAGTCGAGCATTTATGATTGAGACTGGATCGCTTCCGCGGTCGCACTCTTCAGGACTCATACTCACGACTGCATGAAGATTATTGTCTTTGGCGCGACAGGCGGCACCGGTAAGGAGATCGTGCGGCAGGCGATTGAGCAGGGTCACATCGTGACTGCTTTCGTCCGCGATGCATCCGCACTCACCCCGCAGGAAAATCTCAAAATTGTTGCCGGTGATCTCTTCGATCCAGCAGCCGTTGCAGCGGCAATTGACGGCAGCCGCGCGGTGCTCTCCGCGCTTGGCGCACGCACACTGAAGAAGGAAGACATCCTTGGCCACGCCATTCCTAACATCCTGGCGGGCATGGACCAGCACTACATTCAGCGCATCATCGTCCTCGGTGCAGCAGGCGCAAAATATCCGGCGGGAAAATATCAGACAGGCTGGTTCAGGCTGGTGATGGGAATCGCGCGCGCAACATTTCTGCGTCATCCTCTTGCGGACCAGGCCATCCAGGAAAAACTACTGGAGCAGAGCGGCATGGACTTCACCATCGTCCGGACGCTCCGCCTGGATGACAAAGCGGAGCCATCGGAAGTCCGCGTTCTGCCCGACGCCCTGCCTTCGGGAGGCTGGCGCATTCGCCGCGCAGACGTCGCTGAGTTTATGCTGCAGCAACTCACCGATCCAAGATTTCATCGGCAGGGTGTTTACATCAGCTACTAATCGACGACTGGTCACTGCCCTGCGTAAAACCCCAGAGGGTGAGCCTCTGGGGTCTTTTACATATTCAGCCTAGTG
>CAZZZL010000079.1:0-12041 GCA_964658655.1 uncultured Acetobacteraceae bacterium
CGCGGCACCGGCCTGGGCCATCCGCAGAATCCTGCCCGGGGCGATGCCGAGAACTAGCGTTGTGCCGACTGTCAGGATAAGCGCAACGGCCAGCGTCCACGAAAGCGCAGGGATCGCCATCACCCCCGCATTCTCGACGGGCTTGGTATAGATCGCCATCAGCAGTCGCAGGTAGTAGTACGCCGCGATGCCGCTGTTGATGAGGCCGATAATTGCCAGCCACACCATGCCCGAATGTAGTGCAGCCGAAAAGACGTAGAACTTCCCGAAGAAGCCGCCGGTGAACGGAATCCCGATTAGCGAGATCAGGAAGAACGCCATCGCGCCGGTCAGGAGCGGCGCCTTGTAGCCGAGCCCGCGATAATCCTGGACCAGCGTCAGCCGATCTTCATAGCCGCCCACATGGCTGACGACTGCAAAGATGCCGACATTCATCGCCGCATAGGTAACGGCATAGAAGCTGGCTGCTGCGATGCCGTCACGTGAGAAGGCTGTGAAGGCAACCAGCAGATACCCGGCATGCGCGATCGACGAATACGCCAGCATGCGCTTGACGCTTTGTTGCTTCAGCGCGCCCAGGTTGCCGATGGTCATCGACAGCGCCGCCATGAGCCATAGCAGCACTTCCCAGTGAGACTGCAGGGTTGGATACGCTCCGTAGGCGATGCGCAGCAGTACAGCAAACGCCGCTGCCTTGGGTGCTGTCGACATGAGGCCGACGACCGGGGAAGGGGCGCCCTCATAGACATCGGGTGTCCATACCTGGAAGGGCGCAGCGGATACCTTGAAACCCAGGCCAATGATAATCATCGCGATCGCCAGCCAGGTCAGAGCCGGTGTCGTCGTCT
Source organism: uncultured Acetobacteraceae bacterium (assembly GCA_964658655.1). Lineage (GTDB taxonomy): Bacteria > Acidobacteriota > Terriglobia > Terriglobales > Acidobacteriaceae. The sequence goes on from CAZZZL010000079.1 coordinate 849, forward strand.
GCGGCAGCATGGTCGCGATGTCGGCGATCTTGGTTGTGCCGGTCGCTCCAAAAGTCAGCGCAATCCCGTAGAGGAAAAATGCTGTCGCAAATGAGCCAAGCAGGAAGTATTTGATCGCTGCTTCCGGACTCTTGCCTGTTTTCTTGCGGAAACCTGCCAGAATGTACGTCGAAATCGACGAAATCTCGAGTCCGACGAACACCAGCAGCAGTTCGACCGCGGAGGTCATCAGGCACATGCCGACCGCACCGAAAACGACCAGCGCGTAGTAGGCACCCATATCCTCAGTGGCGGCCTTGGTCGCATCGAGAGAAACGAGCAGCGAGACCAGTACGATGCCACAGATCAGGATGTGGAAAAAGACGCTGAACGCGTCTGTCTGCACGGTGCCGAAGTAGCCTGTGCCCGGAGTAAGCCCAAGCTGCCAGACACTCGCCGTCATGGCCGCAAGCGTGCCGAGAATGGCGACCCAGCCCAGCGAACGGCGCGAGGCCCTGGGTGCAATCATACCGTCTGTCAGCATGATGATGATGCCGAAAATGGTCAGGATAATTTCAGGCAGGATGCGGTAAGCAGAAGGAACTGGCATTAGCGCACCTCCGCATGAGCAACAGTGTTGGAATCGGCCGCATGCGTGACCAGCGGCGCGACGCCCTGGTTGATAGCCTGGAACCAGTAGGTTGAATAGACGCCCATCACCAGCATCAGCACAGCCAGCGGCCAGAGTTGCAGCTTCTCACGCGCAAACAGATCAGGAACGATCGTGCGTTCGACCATCGCCGAGTTGGCACCGTAAAAGACTCTCTGCACCATCCCCAGCATGTACGACGCGCTCAGGATGACGCCGGTCGTGGCAATCATGCCCCAGGTGTGGTTGACGGCAAAACCCGAGCTGAGGGTCAGAAATTCGCCGACGAATCCAGTCAGGCTGGGCAGGCCGATCATCGCGAGCGTCGTGATCAGGAAGAGGACGACCAAGCGAGGCATGCGGCTGGCAAGCCCGCCATATTGCCCGATGTCATACGTCGCATAGCGTTCGTACATCAGGCCGAGCAGGATAAACATTGCCGCGCCGATAATCGATTCGCTCAGGATATGGAAGAGCGCCCCACTCAGGCCGGTGGCAGCGAACGTGTAGATGCCAAGCACGCAGAAACTGAGGCTGCTCAAAGTGCCGAAAGCAAGCAGGCGCTTGAGGTCTTTCTGCACCAGCGCGACCAGCGCGCCGTAGACGATACCGATGCCGGCGAGCGCGATCATGAGCGGGGCGATGTGGCGGGCCTGGGCAGGGAAGAGCGCGAGATGAAAGCGCAGGATTGAGTAGATACCCAGCTTGCCGGAGACCACCATCGCCATCGCTGTGGGCGCTTCACTGAAGACGTCGCCGAGCCAGCCATGCAGCGGGAATACCGGGACCTTCACGGCAAAGGCGAAAAGGAAGGCGAGCGAAATCCACCACAGGGCCTGCGGTCCGAAGAGCGAATGCTGCGTCAAAAGGGTCTGCTGCAGCTGCACAAAGTCGAACGTGCCGGTCTTCGCATAGAGCGCCAGGATGCCGACGAGGAAGAGCGCGGAGGGAACGAAGGTGTAGATGAAGAACTTGATCGCCGCTCGTCCGCCTTTGCTGCGTCCGTGCATGGCAATCAGGATCGCCATCGGCACCAGCGACAGTTCCCAGAAGCCGTAGTAGAGAATCAGATCAAGCGCGATGAAGACGCCGTACATAGCCGTCTGCTGCACCAGGAAGAAGAAATAAAACTCCTTGGTGCGCGTCTCGATGGCATTCCAGGAAGCAAGCACGCCGAGTGGCGCAAGGATGCCGGTCAGTACGACCAGCCACATCGAGATGCCGTCGACGCCGACGTGGTAGCGGATTGCCGGATTGGTGATCCACAGTGAGTTCTGCTCGAACTGGAAGCCGCCCTGGCCGTAATGAAAATGCGCCGGAAGGTGCAGCGTCAGCAGGAACGACAGCAGGGTTATCGCGAGCGCAACGCCGGGGATAATTTTGCCGGCCCGCGGCAGGATCGCGATGATCAGCGCGCCCACAAGAGGAAGCAGCACGATCAGCGTCAGGATGGAAGTGTCTAACACCAGTTCATTCCTTGCATACCTAGGTTCAACAACCTGTTGGAAGACGACAAAGCTAGTGAATGAGCAGACGACTGCCCAGGCCAAAATAGGTGATCAGCAGCAAGGCAGCTGCGCCAAAAGCGAGCCAGCCTGCATAGGAACGGATATTGCCGGACTGGATGCGGCGTACCAGCGAACCAAGTCCGATATTCAACCCACCGATGCCCGCACCCGCACCATCGACCAGTCCGCGATCGAAGAATACCCACAGCGCGTACTTAGAAACAAAGAGTACCGGCTTCACGACAAAGCCCCTGTAGATTTCATCCACCCAATACTTGTTCTCTACCAGCCAGTGGATGCCGCGGATTTTTGCAGCCAGCTTTGCCGGAAGTTCCGGCTTCCGGCGATAGAGCAGGTCGGCAAAGAAGAGGCCAAGCAGTCCGGCTAGAACCGAGAGACCGCTCAGCGCCAGCTCAGTGCCGCTATCAGCGGGTGCGGCGGCCGCGGACTCGGCCGGAAGCTGCTGAAGAGTGCCAGCAGTGTTGGCGACGGTCGCCTGCTCGAAGCTCAGAGCTTGTCCATGCGTTACCGGTGCGAGGAAGTGACCGATCTCATCATGCCCATGCAGCACTTCGGGAACGCCCACCCATCCGCCAACAAACGAAAGGATCGCAAGAATCACCAGCGGCGTCAGCATGACCCACGGACTCTCATGCGGCTGGCCAGCGTGGTGATGGCTGTCATGGCCATGTCCGGCTGCATTAGTCTCGTGTCCTCCGCGGTAGGTGCCAAAGAACGTGAGATACCACAGCCGGAACATGTAGAACGAGGTCATGAATGCGGTGACGAAGCCGACGAACCAGAGGAAGTGTCCGAGCGTGGGTCCGAGCGAGGGCGAACGGAAAACCTCGGCCAGGATTTCGTCCTTCGAGAAGAAGCCGGCGAATGGCGGCAGGCCGGAAATAGCGATCACGCCGGCGGTCATGGTCCAGAAGGTGATCGGCGTAAATTTCCGCAGGCCGCCCATCTTGCGCATGTCCTGCTCACCTGCAACTGCATGGATCACTGACCCTGCTGCCAGGAAGAGCAGTGCCTTGAAGAACGCATGTGTCAGCAGGTGGAAGATAGCAGCCGAGTAAGCCGCAGCGCCGCAGGCCATGAACATGTAGCCGAGCTGCGAGATAGTTGAATAGGCCAGAACGCGCTTGATGTCCGTCTGGACGATGCCGATAGTCGCAGCAAAAAACGCAGTGGCGGCCCCGATGACCGCAACAACAGCAAGCGCGATCGGCGCACGATCAAAGAGGACATGCGAGCGAACGACGAGGTAGATGCCGGCAGTGACCATGGTTGCGGCATGGATAAGTGCAGAGACGGGCGTCGGACCTTCCATCGCGTCAGGCAGCCAGACATACAGCGGAATCTGTGCCGACTTGCCGGTAGCGCCGACGACGAGAAGGATAGCAATCGCGGTAAGAATACCGCCGTGCCATTCAGGATGCGCCGTTATCTGCGAGAAGACTTCGCTGAAGCTCAACGTGCCAAAGTGCTGAATGAGCAGGAACATCGCAAGCAGGAAACCGAAGTCGCCGATACGGTTGACGATGAAAGCTTTCTTGCCGGCGTTTGCCGCGGAGTCCTTCTGGAAGTAGAAACCGATCAGCAGGTAAGAAGCTAGACCGACACCCTCCCAACCGACGAAAAGCAGCAGGAAGTTTTCCGAAAGCACCAGCGTCAGCATGAAGAACATGAACAGGTTCAGGTAGGCGAAGAACCTGTAGAAGCCATCTTCATGCGCCATGTAGCCGACGGAGTACAGATGAATCAGGAAGCCGACGCCAGTGACGATCAGCACCATGATCATGCTGAGCTGGTCGAGCGAGAATGCAAAATCCGCGTGGAAGGTGCTGGTCGCAATCCACGGCATCGATGCGCGTTCGACATACGGCAGACTCAGCGACTTGAATTGCAGCCATGCATTCGCGGCAAGTGCGAACGGAATCGCAGTCGCGATCAGTGCGATGGCTGAGACAGCGGGTCGCGGCAGCTTGCGGCCGACCAGTCCATTAAGCAGAAAGCCCAGGAACGGGATCAGCGGAATCAGCCAGAGATGGAGCGCAATCGACGAGGTCGTGTTCATAGTTTCATCAGGTTCACTTGGTCCACGTCGAGGGTGTTCCTTGTGCGGAAGATTGCGATGATGATGGCGAGGCCGACGGCGGCCTCAGCAGCGGCGACGACCATGACAAAGAAGACAAAAATCTGGCCGCTGACATGATGCCACTGGTGGGCGAAGGCCACGAAGGTAAGGTTGACCGCGTTCAGCATCAACTCGATCGACATGAAGACCGTGATGATATTTCGCTTGATCAGAAAGGCCGCGACGCCGATGGTAAAGAGGATCGCGCTCAGAATCAGGTAGTAAGCAATAGGAACGACCATCTTTGGCTATTGCTCCTTTCGCGCGAGCGCGACAGCGCCGAGGATAGCGATCAGGATCAGCACGGAAGTGACTTCGAAGGGTAGAAGCAGGTCGCGGAAAAGTACCTTGCTGAGGTCGGAAGTGGTCACGATGTAGTCGCCCAGACGCGCGCCGCCAAGCTGCGTCCTCACCGAAAGGAAGACAAAGGTAAGCAGGCCGAGCAGTGCAGCAGCGCCGGGAAAGCCTACCAGGTAGGCAGCCTTGCTGCCGCGTGTGCGTTCCTCCTCTCCTGCATTGAGCAGCATGATGACGAAAGTGAACAGCACCATGATGGCGCCTGAATAGACGATGACCTGCGCAGCAGCAAGGAACTCGGCGCCCAGTAGCAGATAAAGCACGGCCAGTGAAGTCATCACCACGATCAGCGAGAGCGCACTGTTGATGGGATGGCGCTGCAGCAGCAGGTTGAGCGCGCCGCCTACGCACAAGGCTCCGAAGATGAAGAAGATGACTAGATACATGCAGAGGAACCGTTCGTCGGAGTGTTAAAACTACTGCAGAAATTGGATGGTGCCGAAAGACGATTGTAAATCACGACGGAGCGTCCGGGCGGGCGCACTTCGCGTAAATGACGGTCAATCAGTGGGCTGCGGGGAATCCCGGATAAGTTACCGAGGACAACAGTAAAAGGGCGCGCGGTGCGTCTACCTGCATGGCAAATGCCGCGTCTGCCTGAGTGACAAGTGCTCACTTGAGGGCCAGCCAGAGGCTGGTGCCGATGATGTTAACAACTGCGAGCGGCATCAGGAATTTCCAGCCAAAATCCATCAGCTGGTTGTATTTGAAACGCGGCAGCGTGCCGCGGATCCAGATGAACAGGAACAGGAAGAAAACAACTTTGAGGATGAACCAGAGAATCGGCATGACGATCTGGACGAACAGCGGTCCTGCGGGGAACAGATGGCCGAAGGGACTGCCTGAACCACCTAGAAACAGCAGCGTCGCTACACAGCCGACGGTGATCATATTTGCGTACTCAGCCATGAAGAACATGGCGAATTTCATTGAGCTGTATTCCGTGTGATAACCGGCGGTCAACTCGGTTTCAGCTTCTGGAAGATCGAAAGGCGTGCGGTTCGTTTCCGCGTATGCGGCGCAAAGGTAGATGAAGAAAGCTACGATCTGAAAGCCGCCGAAGACATTCCAGGAAAAGATGCCGTGCGCGGACTGTACATCGACGATCGTCCGCAGGCGCAGTGATCCGGAACGCAGGACTACGCCAACCAGCGAAAGCCCCAGAGCAAGTTCATAACTGATAACCTGCGCGCTGGCACGCAGCGCGCCGAGCAGCGAATACTTGTTATTCGATGACCACCCGGCAAGCGCCACACCGTAGACGCCAATACCCGTGACACCGAGCAGGATCAGCAGTCCAATATTCACGTCGGCGATGTCAAACATGTCAAAGCCGTGGAAGATACCCGGCAGCGAAATCTGTGCACCGAACGGAATGACGGAAATCGAAATGAGTGCGCAAGCGAGCGCGATGATTGGGGCAAGGATGTAGAGCGGCCGGTACACACCGGTCGGCATCAGGTCTTCCTTCAGGAAGAGCTTAGCCCCGTCAGCAAGTGGCTGCAGCAGTCCGAAAGGGCCGACACGGCTGGGGCCCCAGCGATTCTGGATGCGACCGACAACCTTGCGCTCGAGCAGAACGGTGTACGCGACCGAGGTCAGCAGGAACACCAGGATGATCGCGATCTTAACGACACTTAAGAGGAAAAAGACAAGCAGGCTCAATCGATTCGTCTTTCTGAATTAGTCGGCCGCAGTTTCGGCGGGTTCGTGCGATTCCATAACTTCGTTGAGCTTGGCACTGTAGCGGCCGAGCGTGCCAGAGGTAAACAGCGTATCGACAGCGGGGAAGACCAGATCCTTGCGCGCTCCGAGGTCAGGGACCGAAGCAGGCAGCTTCGTCGCAACATCGTTGCCGGCAAGCAGATTCAACCGTGAAACACCGTAGCCCGGAACCAGCCGCGCAATTTCATCCAAAGTCGCGAATGGATTGAACGGGCTGACCTTGGGCTCGACATCATGCGCCGAGAGCCAGACTGCGTGACGATCCGCCTCGCCTGACTGTGCGCCGCGCGACTGACCGGAGTCTGCGCGCAGGCCTTTGCCAAACGGAACCAGTCCCTGCGGGTTGTAGCCCATGCGGTCTGCGAGCCTCACAATCAGTTCAAAGTCGGTGCGGACGCCGGCACGATCGCCAGCCTTCTTCACCATCTGCTGATCACCGTAGGTATTGGTGACGCTGCCGGCCTTTTCGTAAAGGTTGGCGATGGGTAGAACGACGTCAGCAACGGCGGCTGTTTCAGTCAAAAACATATCCTGGACCACGATGAAGGTGTTCTTCAGCGTGTCGGGGTGCACGCCATAACGCGCAACGGGATTCGATCCGACAACATACAGCGCACCAAGCTTGCCGCCAGCCGCGGCGTCAAACATCTCGACCAGATCGAGGCCCGGCTCAGTTGATAAGCCTTCGTATTCCGTCGCGAACTGTCCCGCGTTGTTTACCGGCACATAGCCAGGAAGCAGGTCAGGCAGCAACCCCATATCAGAGGCTCCGCGGGAGTTTACATAGTCGCCAAGCGCCGCGAACTTGGCGTTCGGGAGCGACAGACCGAACTTCACCAGCGATTCAATGTCGCGGCCACGATACTCCGATCCGAAGACGATGAGCAGGTTCTCTTCCTTGACCAGGGCATCGCGAAAATCAGCAGCAGCTTCCGGCAGCGTGAGAGCGTTGTCGTCCCCGGCAAGGTAGCTGATAAAGGCGGCGTAACCATCTTGCGGAATTTCAATGGACGCTTTCGCCTGGCGGGTCAGCTTGATCGGATTGCTGTTCGCAATATAGAGGCGCGCTTTGTTCAGGCGCACGTTGGTGCGAATATTCCATGCCAGCGCCGGATGCTGTTCCGTTGGATCATTGCCAAGCAGCAGGATTGCCGGCGCAGTCGAACTATCGCGAAGGGTCGCCGTGCGGTCTGGCCCGCCTTTTGGAGAACGCCCAGCGAGAGCGCGCACAAAGCTTACGTAGTCAGCGGTCCGGTGGTGGTCGATATTGTTGGTCTGCAAGACAGTCCGCGCAAACTTCTGTAGCAGGTAGTTCTCTTCGTTCGTCGTGCGGTTCGATCCGATGACACCGATGGCCTTGCCGCCCTGCGCATCGCGGATGGCGCGCAGTTTCTTAGCTGCAAAATCCAAAGCGACTTCCCACGAAACTTCCTTGAGTCGCCCGTTCTCGCGAATCATCGGCTTGCTGAGACGGTCTTCGTGGTTGGCAAAGTCGAACGCATAGCGGCCCTTGATGCAAAGAAAGTCGCCATTGATGCCGGACTTGTCGCGGTTGTCGCCACGCACAATTTCGGAGCCGTCATCGGAACGACGCACGCCAAGAGTCGTCGTGCAGCCATCGCCGCAATGCGTGCAGACCGTCGCGACATGGTTCATTTCCCATGGTCGCGTCTTGTAGCGATAGGTGCCGGAAGTCAGCGCACCGACCGGGCAGGCGTCGATACACATGCCGCACTCTTCACAGTCGAGATGGTCCCGGCGATTCGGCGCGATCACACTGTTGACGCCGCGATTCTGCACGCCCAGTGCCCACACATCCATGCCTTCGCCGCACATGCGAATGCAGCGGTAGCACAGGATGCAGCGTGGGCGATCGAAGAAGACGACCGGCGACCACTGCTGCTCTTCGCGATGCTGCTTGATCTCGGTGTAGTTCGATTCGGCCGCGCCGTACTTGAATGTCATGTCCTGTAGTTCGCATTCGCCACCGGCATCGCAGACCGGGCAGTCGAGTGGATGATTGCCGAGCAGCAATTCGATAGTCGACTTGCGGGCCTGGGCAATCTCCGGCGTCTCGGTAGCAACGATCATGCCTTCGGCGACGGGTGTCGTGCAGGCTGTCTGCAGCTTTGGCATTTTTTCGATACGCACGACGCACATGCGGCAGGCCGCCTGTAGCGAGAGGCCCGGATAGTAGCAGAAGGCAGGAATTTCAATGCCGGACGCACGGCACGCTTCGATCAGCAATGTGCCGGCGGGTGCGGTCAGTTTTTTTCCATCAACAGTGAAAGTTACATCAGCCATGAATTTCTGCTTCCTTCGTGTACCTGGTTCGCATCAGCGGCAATGTAGTTGACTCCCGCTTCAATAATAAGCAGATCGGAGTATGTCCTCAGACAGACACCAGTTCGCCTATCGGACGTTTGACATGGAGATACGGGCAGGGCCGTCCATCCAGATGCGCTTCGAATTCGTCGCGGAACTTCTTAATAAATCCGATCGTCGGCATCGCAGCAGCATCTCCAAGCGGACAGAAGGTTCGGCCCAGCATGTTTTCCGCAAGATACTTGATGTTGTCGATATCCTTTGCGACACCACCACCCGCATGGAAGCGAGTGAGTGTCTTTTTCAACCAGTCAGTACCCTCGCGGCAGGGGATGCACCAGCCACAGCTTTCGTGCTGGTAGAACTTGATAGTCCTGAGTGCAAACTCGACCATGCATACCGTCTCGTCAATGACGACGACGCCGGCCGAGCCGAGCATGGTTCCCGCCTTGCCCATCTGGTCGAAGTCCATGCCAACATCGATCTCATCCGCGCGCAACACCGGGCAGGACGACCCGCCGGGGACGACGGCCTTTAACTTCTTGCCGCCACGAATACCGCCGGCGACATCGTAGATCATTTTCTTCAGGTTGTAGCCCATCGGCAGCTCATACACGCCTGGCTTGTTCACGTGACCGCTGATGCCGAAGAGACGCGTACCGCCGTTGCGCTCTGTGCCGATCTTTGCATATTCGGCTCCGCCCATCTCAAGGATCGGCGCGACACTTGCTATGGTTTCAGCGTTATTGATAACCGTTGGGCCACCGTAGAGTCCGACAACAGCAGGGAAGGGAGGCTTGATGCGCGGGATACCTCGCTTGCCTTCGAGCGACTCCATTAATGCCGACTCCTCGCCGACTTCATACGCACCGGCGCCGGTGTGCGAGATGCAGTCGTACTCAAAGCCGAGCCCCATGATGTTTTTGCCCAGGATTCCCTTGGCATAGCATTGCTCGATCGCCTTTTCCATGATCTCGATCAGGTAGCGATATTCGCCGCGCAGGTAAATAAAGCCCATCTTCGAACCGATGGCGAGACCCGCAATGATGGTGCCTTCGATGATCGAGTGAGGATCATGCAGGAAGATCATGTGGTCCTTGCACGTTCCGGGCTCGCTCTCGTCGCCGTTGACCAGTACGTATTTCGGACGATCGATATTTTTGGGAACGAACGACCACTTCATACCGGTCGGGAAGCCGGCACCGCCTCGACCGCGCAGGCCGGAGGCTTTCATTTCATTAATGACCCATTCCGGCCCATTTTCGATGGCTTTCCGGAGAGATTGATAGCCGCCCAGCTCGATATAGCGATCAATGTCGGTGGCGCCCATGCCGAATCGCTTCGACAACAGCTTGACTTCATCGGGGTGCGAGACGAGTTCTGGCATTACCTGGCTCCGTCCTTCTTGTAACTGCCATCCTTGTAGCTTTCGATGACAGCGTCCATCTTCTCCGGCGTCAGATTGTCGTAGAAGGCATAGTTGACCTGCACGGCCGGAGCCCAGCAACAGGCTCCGATACACTCTACTTCTTCGAGCGAGAAAAGACCGTCCGCTGTCGTCTCTTTATTTTCAATGCCCAGCCTCTCCTTACAGTGGTCAAGCATCTCGTAGCCACCGCGCAGCATGCAGGAGATGTTTGTGCACACCTGCACATGAAACTTTCCATGTGGCTTTGTGTGGAGCAGCGAATAGTAACTGATAACGTTGCGAACTTCCAGCTCGGAGATCCCGACACGCTGAGCGCACTCAGCCACGACCGCGTCGTTGACAGCACCAATCTCATCCTGCGCATAGAGCAGCATGGGGATGAGAGCCGAGCGCTTCACCGGGTAAATCGTCACCAGTTTGTCAAAACGTGCCGCAAGTTCCGGCGAGAAGATCGTATTAGCGACTGCGCTCATCGTGTTGCTCCTTCCAGGCGGGCTGCCACGAGTTTCCGGGCAAAGAACTCGACAGCCAGCTCCATGTCTTCTTTCCCGCCATCATCCACTGAAGCAGTGCCGTCCCCGTAGAGCTGCCATGAGCCCTTGGCAGGCGCCCCGCCGCAGCTCTTCATTTCATAGGTGCCTCGTCCGTCAGCAAATGAAAGAGTGACCGCGACATTGCCGTCAAGATCGCCTGCAATGAACGAGTTGACAGAGGTTTCTGTAACCTTTACCTGCAATAATTGTCCGTTTGTTTGTAGTGCAGCAAGATGGGAACGGGTAAGGCCTACAAAGGAAGTCCAAAGCTCGGCGAGGACTCTGGAGGATGCCGGTTCCATTGCAGCCGGCAGTTTCTCTGGGGGGGCCATGAAGGCGCTCATCGGTCAATCTCCCCTAGAACAATGTCGATGGACCCGATCACGGCCACGACGTCAGCCAGCATTTTGCCAACGCACATCGCTTCAAGTGCTTGGAGCGTCGCAAAGGATGGATTGCGCATGTGTACCCTGTAGGGCTTGGCGGTGCCGTCACTAACGGCAAAGTAGCCCATTTCGCCGCGCGGCGATTCGATCGCCTGGAAGACC
>CAZZZL010000080.1:0-11461 GCA_964658655.1 uncultured Acetobacteraceae bacterium
AAAGGGAAATGAAGGGCCCAGGAAGACGACCTGGTTGATAGGCTGGATGTTGAAGCGCAGTAATGCGTGTAGCTTACCAGTACTAATCGCCCGTTCGGCTTGTCCATAGAATTAACTCTGCGCAGTCATTGCCGCGCAAAAAGAGATTCTCAACCAAGCCTTGTAATTGACCAAGTTAGTATGTCAAGCAACACACGCAATAAGTAATACGTCAGTAGCTGATCCCAATCGATTCCGTTGTGAGATATTAAGTATCTCGCTCTTTGTATAAGTTGTACGGCGCCAGTTTGTTGGATGTACCGTTCGAGCCAACCAGTTTTTTCGGCTCCGACTGCAGGAGAAACCACCTGCCAAGCGCCTACCCAAGTTTTGGCACCATGAGAGAAAACATGGCAGCCAGCAAGTTTGCCGGTGAATATACCGTGAGGGTCACACCCGTTCCCATCCCGAACACGGAAGTTAAGCCTCACTGGGCCGATGGTACTGCACGCGTAAGTGTGTGGGAGATTAGGTGATCGCCGGCATTAATTCACAAAAAGCCACTCGAAAGAGTGGCTTTTTGCGTTTAATGCGTTCTCCAGTTAGCCGCTATGGTTCAGTAAAGGTTTTACCAATCCATCAATATCGGAAAGATAGCTCACAATATCCGTGCGAACGTAGCGACGCTGCCGTGCGAGACTTTCACCGGCGGGAAAGTTTGAGTCGTTCAAGAGATGCTGAACGCGCAGATGCGCGAGACGACTCCTCTCGCATAGTTTTCTATGGAGCAGCCTGGATCCCTCAAATCGTGGGATCGACACGTCGAGCACCTTCTTCTCGATATCTCGTTCGCCTAGAAGTCCAGTGGACTGAAATGGCTTGATCATCTCGTTCACGACCGATGAATTGAGGACTGCGGTGAGAAAGTGACACTCATCCGCGCTGCTGCTGAACGCCGCCCAGTATAGCTTGTGTTCGACCAGGAGTTTTAAGTTCAGTGTGTTGCGGTCGCAGTAGGCCGCCGAGAGATTTGTCCCCGCAGCGTTGTAAAGCACAAGATGCCGATGCGATGGGGACTGGGCAGTCAGCTTGCCTGAATAATCCAACCATTCAAGCAAGGTGTGCGATGTCTTGGAGCCACGCTTCTCCTTCCAGATGACTTCGGCCTGCTCCATCCATCTGGCAAACTCCCGATACCCCTTACGCTTCAGCGCCGCGTTCGTGATCGTGTAATAGGATCCATTGGATTCTTCCAGCGGCAGCAGGACCGGAGCAGGTTCCAGAAGGCAGAAGGGCAGCACGTGGCGGGAAATTGATGTCGAGAAGATGAATCTGCCTTCCACATGCCCGTGAAGTCGCGCATCACGGTAGGGCGGCTTGGAATCGAGAGCGCTCTCTTCATTAGTCCTGGCATAGTAAAGACGGTCGGGATCAGGCGTGCCTTCCGGTCCGTCGACCGTGACGAAGTAAAAGTTTCGCGGAACAATGGTGGCTCCTTGTTTAAACGCCTTGGCATAGGAGCTCGATCGCGTGGGGGTCTTGGCGCCCGCGACGGTTGACAGGGCGGAACGATTACCGAGCCAGATGACGCCAGCCTGCGCCTTCTGCACAGAGAATCTGCCGGAGATCGATGCCCATCGCTGATCGCGCTGCGACAGCTGGCCGATCCAGATCTCTGCAGGAATCGAATCCTTCGCCGTGCCTATGTTGGAGGACTGCTCCGCGAACAGGACGCACGAAGGCACATTGAAAAGTGGCTGGACATCCCACAGGTCCCAGTACCCTGTGAGCCGGAACTTCGCTGAATACTTGCGCTGGATGAGGTTATGATGCTGGTCAGCAGTAAGGATACTGCGCGGCATGACAAACGCGAGCCTAGCTTTCGGCCGGGCAAACCTCTGCATGTAATGCGCCAGGAAAACAGTCGCCAGCTCCATCTGCGTGAAGAGCTTTTGAGACGGGGGTGCGATCTTGTAGGTCTTGACCGCCCGTATCTTGATCTCTTTTTGATATTCAGGATCGGTGACGTAGCGATAAGCCACCCACGGAGGATTGCCCAGGATGATGTCAAACTGCTGTCGCAGCATGGCCGGCCGATAACTGTTGCGGATGATGAAAGACCAGATTGAGTTTTGCTTCTGCTGGATCAGTTCGCTCAGGCCGACGGCGAATCCACAGGGCCTGCACTATTTCTTCTCGTTGCAGTATCTGGGACAGGTCTGGGACAGCCTGATGCAAAAAGCTATCCAGGGATCCGAGGGATTCCCGGCCATGCGCAGCGTGATCTTCCGCAATCCTGGTGGCTGCCACCATGCAATCATCCAAGTTTTCCGGCTGGTGGACCATCATGTCCGGAAGGACGTATTTACGCTGGTTTTTCCTCGGCCCGAACGTGATTTCTATTCCACGCAACTGCTCGATCAGGTTTTTCTCTACCTCGCGCGGCAGAAATAACACGTCCGCAAGGTAGACAGGTATCTGGATGGGACGCCGGGCCGCGACTACCAGCTTGCCCAGCGCCAGGACATAGGTAGCACGTGCAATCGTCACCGCAACGGGATGCGGTGTCGATTCCTTGTACGCTTGCCAGGATCTCGCGAAGGCGGTCATTGGGAGTGCCTGAGGGATTATGTTTCAGACAATGGCTGATACTGGCGCGCAGAAGCTGCCAGAACCGCAGCTCGAGTCGAGCACCTTCTTATATCCCTGTTCAGGGATCATCTCTGCGACCATGCGCTCGCAGAGCCAGTCGGGCGTGCAATACTCGCCGAGATCGTGCCTGTCTTTAGGGTCGATCAGCTGCTGGTAGACGCCTTTCAGCACGTCTTCCCGGATTCGAGAAAGGTCGAATGTCAGAAGCGTGTCCAGTACCCTTCCCATTCGACCCCCGAGCGCTTTTTAGAACAGGAAGCCGGGCAGACGGACAACGATACCAGTGCTGATTGTTTTGGGGTGCAAGCTGGTATCGAGGAAAGAAAGTCCTCCGTAGCTGAACTCTGCTACGCGCCAGTCGATGCGCGGCAATAGCGTGTAGTCCACGCCGCCGACAAACTGATAGCTGAACTTGGTTGCTTCTGAGTACGCAATGCCCTGGCCGACTTCGTAGTGACCGGCGCCCACCAAGCCCTCGACATACGGTTTCACTGGCAACACGTGCGGTCGAAATGCCACGCGTGGTCCGATATACCCCGCGTCAAACTTCGTAGCACTCCCGGTGCCGAGGATCTCCGCGCGCGCATCGATGCCCGTGCTCAAAAAAATAAAGTGGCCATGGTCGAGATATCCGCCAAAGCCCGGACCATAAATCCAATCGGTGTTGGCGACGTTCAGCTTGGCCGCGCTGAAGTTGGCGTACACGCCCAGCTGTGCGTTTGCAGGAAGGACGGAAAGCGCCAAAAACGCCAGGGCCGGAAACAGTAAAGAACGGGAAATCTTCATGCGGGGGAGCACTCCTGCGACAGCGGGACTGGACAACACTTAGACTATCAACACCAATCTTCCCCGTAAGATGCGGCTCGCGCCGAATCCTTCTCCACTTATTCCCGTGACCCGCTCTTTAGAGGCCTTGCATGCGGCTCGGCCGTCAGGGAACCAGCACGATCTTCCCGCCGACCTTCCCGCTCTCCGCCAGCGTCTGCGCCTCGCGCACATTGGCAAGTGGCAGCACCCTCGCTATGGGAATTTTCAATTCGCCCGACTGGACGTTGAGCGCAAGTGCATGGAGCCGCCTTGCATCCGGCTTGGCCCAAACTTCAACTACGTGAAGATCATCGCGCTCCAACGCTGCTTCCGGCTTGCCCACGACGGTTGCTAATCGGCCACCGTGTTTCAACCGGGATAAAAGCTTGCCGATAACATCGTGGCCTACTGTGTCGGCAATCGCGTCCAGTTCCTGCAATTGGCCAATGGCAGCATCGTCATCAATGGCGAGCGTGGCATCCGCGGCCAGTTGTTCCGCTTCGGCTAATTGGCTTCCCCGCACTCCGGCAATCACGCGCGCTCCGTGCTGCCTGGCGACAAACACCGCTGTCCGCCCGACACTGCCGAGCGCGCCCGTAACCAGCACGCTTTCACCCTGCTGCGGTTTGACGCCGAGTTCAATCAACTGGCATCCGGTCAACAGGATCAACGGCAGTGCCGCTGCATCTTCGGTTGCCAACCCGTCCGGAATAAGACTGAGATCTTCCGCCCTAGCTGTAAGAAACTCGGCATAGGCACGGTTGACCAGGCCCATGACGCGAACTCCGCTCTTGAACCGATCTCCTCCGCCGGATACCACTTCGCCTGCGACGTCACGTCCCAGCACCGCCGGGAACTCCAGCGGCATACGGTTCTTCATGTCGCCGCGCCGGAGCTTAAAATCAATCGGATTGACGCTCGTTCCCAGGACCTTGACGAGCAGTTCTCCAGGGCCGGGTTGCGGTTCTGGAGCTTCCCCATAGACCAGCTGGTTCACATCGCCATACGCCTGCAACAATACTGCCTTCATCTGAGACCTCTTTCGATCAAATTGGCGTCTAAGTGTTTGGATGATGATCAGGCCGACTCGCGGGCCTCGTCATGGAAGAGCATTACCATCCGCGTGAAATACTTTGCGAGTTGTCCTTTCAGAGATCACAACCTCGCGCCGCAAGTCGGGTTTCTACCAACCAGTTGGAGGAAACATTTATGAAGAAACAACTCTGTACCATCGCGCTGAGCGGACTTTTCGCCCTGGGCATCCCTGCCCTTTCCGCTGCAGCGCAGGACACCATGCAACCGCAGGGCGGAGCAATGCAGCAGGGTGGCGGCATGCACCACGGTATGAGTGCCGATGATCAACTGGCCCACATGACCAAGCGCTACAAGCTTACATCTGATCAGCAGACCCAGATCAAGCCCATCCTCGAGGCGCAGCAGCAATCGATGATGCAGATGCACTCGGATACATCCATGTCCCGCGAGGACAAGATGGCCAAGATGCAAAGCATGCGCGAGGACAACAAAACGAAGATCGAAGCCATCCTGACCGACGATCAGAAACAGAAGTATGAAGCCGACCAGGCAAAGATGCAGCAGCGCCGTCAGGACCACATGGGTAACGGCGGCAGCATGGGCGGCGGTGGCGACAACCCACCACCACCACCGCCGCAGTAAGCGATGCCCGCACCAACTCGAATCCATTGGATACGCGAAGGGCTGCCTCGAGCAGCCCTTCGTTATTATTCGTGCGCGCCGCCCGCAACTCAAACGCGCGGCATCACCATCCTGTTTAAGATAGATCCGACAAACATCAACGCAGATGGTAATGAACGATGCGACTTTGCGCAGGATGCATTGTCAGGTCGATGGCTGGCGTTGATACCATGTCGAGGTTTGAAGCTCCTGGCACGGCACCCGGAGGTGCATCGCTTGTCCATCGTTCGTCTCTTTCTGCGCTGGCTTTTTCACGCCATCGCTTTGCTGGTCGTGGCTTATATCGTTCCCGCGTTTCACATCGCCAGCTTCACTTCTGCCCTGGTCGCTGTCCTGATCATCGGCTTTCTCAATATGACACTCGGACTGTTGCTTAAAATCCTTACCCTGCCTCTCAGCTTGCTGACGCTTGGCCTGTTCTTCCTGGTGATCAACGCCGTCATCCTTTTATGGGCGAGTCACATCACGCCCGGTTTTCGCGTAGATAATTTCGGCGCAGCGTTTATCGGCGCGGTCGTCCTCGCTATCGTTCACGTGCTGTTTTCAGTGGTCGCCGACTAACAATGCAAGTGTCGGCCTGCACGTGCCGCAGAGATGCGCACTCAGGCGCAATCCACTCAAGACTTTCTATGCGCGCCATGCAGGAACGATGCTGTTCCCAGCACATAGTGAGCCGGGACAACTGCCGGCTCAAAAATAAAAGGCCACCTCGATCGAGGTGGCCTTTTATTTTTGAATGGAAGGCCGTTACTTGCCGGCCAGCTTCTGTGTAGCGATCTCGCCTGCTGCGGTCGTCTTGTCCTTGTCTTTCAGCACAGAGTAAATCTCGTGTGCCTTCGCAGGATCGGTCACCTGGTAGATGGCGGCCAGGTTCAATTGCGCAGTACCTGCCGGCACTGCGGTCGTCGGATGTTTCACCAGGTCCTGCAGCAACTTGATTGCGTCGGCATTGCGCGCAGACTGTGTGTACAAATTTGCGAGTGCCAGCTTGGCCAGGGAGCTGGTGTTGGCATTTCCCGCGCTGGCAGCCTTGTTCAGATACGTCTCAGCCTGCGCATTGTTGTTCATGTCCCCATAGCTGAGCCCTGCGAAATAGAGTGCGTTGTGACCGGCTTCGGTGAAGCCGTACTTGTTCGCAACATCCAGGAACAGCGGGTTCGCAGCTTTCGCGCGGTCTGCTGCATTGGCGAAGGTCTTGGTGCCCGGCGGAATCTGCTGGCCAGGCTGCGCAATCGGTGTCACGAAGACGTTCATCGCGACTCCGAAGGCATCGTCGGCCGCGGCGGAACGGGCGTTATAGAAAATCGCTCCACCGACCACTAGCAGGATCACGACCAGCGCGATGATCGCGGTGCGGATAGCTGTCTTCTGGTTTTCCTGCAGCCACTCGGCCGTTGCCGCAGTCGCGTGCACAAGCGGGTCCTGCTGCTTCAATGCTTGACGGGTTTGTGTGTCCACGGAATCCTTTATGTATCTCCCACGGCTCATGAGAGAGCGATGGGGCGACCTCGAGTCAGGCGCAAAATTTTAAAGTAAAGCCGCGCTCTGCTGGCCTGCCGGCAAGGCGTAGTAAGCGCTTTGCGGCCTGCAAAAAGTGTAACAGGTCAGGCCGAAACAGGACGATCCTGCCGCCAGAGTCCGCTGCACTGGAGGTGAGTGGACAGCAGACCCCTTGGATTGCCGTTTATCAGCCGGCATCGAGTGCAAGGGCGACTCGGCCCGTTCTCGCGAACCGAGGTCAGCCGCGCTGAAAGTCGACAGAGCAAGATGGCGGGGCTTGCTTCATGCCACCTCTCGCCTTTTATCAAAGCGATAAAATCGTGGGATGGCAGGATCTGCATCGCGCGCATCAGAACAGGAAAAGCCGCCGGCACGTCCACCGGACGAAGCAGCATCGCTGCAGCTGATTCTTTCGATCGGACGGGCCTTTAAATTTGTCGACGATTATGTGCGCCCTCGTATGCAGAAGTATGGTCTGACCATGACCGAGTTCTCGGTTTTGATGGTGTTGTACCATGGCGGGCCGACGCCGCTGGGCGAGTTGAGTGAGCGGATCCTGCTGACCGGCGCGAGCACCACCTATACCGTCAAAAAGATGGAAAAGCGCGGGTTGATTGCGCGCAAGTCGCAGCGCGAGGACAAGCGCGTCGTGATGGGCGTGATCACGGATAAGGGTCTTACGCTTGCGAAGAAGGTCATGCCGCTGCATGCGGAGGACCTGGTCACTGCGATGCATCGTCTCTCGGTCGAAGAAAAAAAGACGGTGGCGCACCTCCTGCGCAAGCTGCGTGGACTTGGACCCGGCGAGCAGTAAACACTAACGAGCAGTAAACATCTGGTGTGCGAGAATTGCCGTCGCAATCAGCCGGACAGCGTCTGCGGCTTTCCTGATCCAGTCGGTGCGCAGCAGTTGGCGCATCAGGACGGGCGAGTAGCCATCCCGGTTGAACGCCGCATGGATGGGAAGCTGAAGTGCCACGGTGGACAAGCCTCCGCCTGCGGATGTGATCGCCATGGTCCAGGGAATGGCCCGATTCACATTTGCGGGAACGTTCCACAAAAACCATATCTGCAACAGAAATCCGAGCGCCATCGGCGCAACCACGAATATCTGGATCAGGGGCTGTTGAGCTTTGTGGTAGGCCTTGAAAGACTTCGATGCGATTAGGGGCCAGGTCTGATAGTTGACGAAGCGCTCCACGCAATTGGCACCGAAGCTGTAAGCATTGAGCAGGATGATGGCGATTGCGAGCGCTTGTGGAAGGGCTGTCTGCATGAGGATTTCTGCCTGCTGCTAGAAGTTGTATGTCAGCTGCGGTGAGACGAAGTTCAAGCTGCGGCCAGGTGGGCTCTGCTTCAGGAAGGCACCAGTGAAGAAGTACTCATACGCGAATGAGCCGGTGAGGTGGCGGGTGAAGTTGTAATCGAACTCCTGCTGAATCTGAGTGCCGGTGAAGCGTGCGGTCGAGTTGTTTGGAGGATGGGTGAGGATACCCACGATGTTATAGATCCCGTCCTGGTTGGCCTGCCGCCAGAGGAATTCGACATTGGTGTTGCTGCTGGCCTTGCGCGTGAGGGTCGTCTTGTAAGTGGGCCGCACAATGATGAGATTGGAGGGTCCCAGCAGGATGCTCTGGCTCAGGTAATTGCCGTTCGGAAAGAGTGGGTTGAAGGTGCCGAGAGTGTTGTCGTGAGGACTGCGGTCGCCACTTAAAACGCCGCCATCGATCTCCGGGTGCGGAGCGAAACGCGCCTTAGCCAAGGTGTAGCTAAGATGGTATCCAGCGCCCCAGGCTCTGATATTTCCTGAGTTAAAGCGTCCGAATTGTGCTGTGTATTCGAAGTCGTAATCCCATGTGGTCGTGTGCGACCAGATGCGTGTGCCGATGGTTTCGCGCTGCTCGCGACCGGTTCCCTGCGAATAGTGGACGGACTTATGGTCGTAGCCGAGGTAGTAAAGATCAACGTTGGTATGCAGCGTCGGCAGCGCCCTGGTTGTGTAGAGTCCCCATAGCTCTTCGGCGGCATTTGGTTCGTTGTCGAAAGCACCTGTCTTGATTTCGGTAGGGCGAACGGCCAGACCGTCGGCAGTCCACGGACCGTAGTGGAGCGTGAGGCGAAATCCGTCGAATGGCTGCTCGACGTTGAGGCCGGCGCCGGTCGCGATCAGCCGGGTAGAACCGAGGGAGATGAGCTGGCGGCCGGCACGCACTGTGAGGTTATGCGCTGGCGATTTCCATGGTTGCAGATCGATGAAGCCCTGGTTGACGTCGAACGTATCTTTATCGATGCCGGGCCGCGGGCCTCCATCGCGACCATCCACCAGCCCGCTGTTGAGCTGGACGAAACCGCGGAAACGCTGGCCGCTGTGGAGGTCAGCGCTTAGTAGATAGCGCTGCAGAAAGTAGCCGTTGTCAGGTGGCTGTGCGCCAAAGGCCGGATGGTCCTGGTACTCGCCACGCTCGCGCACCTGGCCGCCAAGCGAAAGGAAATTGTGCTCCCCGATCGGAATGTAGTGAAAGCGGTCTGTCCAGTCAGTGCCGCTCTGCGTAGCGGCGGCCGGCGCTAGATAGGTCCAGTCCATGTCCCAGACCAGGGGTGTGTATGGCGGGGGCATGACAGCCTGGGCCATGCCCCGAACGGCAGAGAGCAACAGCAGAGGGATCGCCACCATAAGTCGATGAGTGTTTTGAATCCTCAAGGCTTTACCTTTCAAAAAAGGATCCGCGCCCGAGGTGATTTTGCTCCGGGCGCGGCGCAGCAATGCTAGGTGAGCTTGGAGATGACTTCGTCGGCTAGAATCTGTTGAGCCTGCAGACCTGCAGGACTGCCAAAATCATTTTCGAGCTCAGTCACGATCTGGTTGACGACGCTGACCGTCACACCGAGCGAACGGAGACGGTCGAACGTCGTGTCATCGCCGATGGTGGACATGGTTCCGCAAGCGTCAGCAATCACGTTGACGGTGTACCCGAGTCGAACCGCATCCCGCGCAGCCCAGAACAGGCAGATGTCGGTGGTGAGACCTGCGAGGATGAGGTTCGTGCGGCCTGTGGCCTTGAGAGCCGTGACGAGTTCAGGCTGGTCAAAGCAGCTGAGAATGCCACCGCGTTTGAAGCGGGCGGCGAAGGCGTCCGGAGCGACCTCCTGGATCTCAGGCAGCGTCGGGCCTACATACTCCTCCATGGTAGTAGTGAAGAAGAGCGGGATGGAAAACGTGACGCCCATACGGGCGAGGACGCGGCAGCTGGCGATGACCGTGGTCTTTGGCAGGCTCTTGACCCAGTCGATGGTCATGGTCTGGTGATCGACAAGCAGGATGATGCTGTCGGTGGGCGAGAAACGAGGTGGGACGGTCGGCATGGAACTCTCCTTTGGATGATTTCCTTAATATACTTAGAATTCTAACAACATTCTAAATAATGTCATCAGAAACTCTCGAGAGAGACGGCGCCCGCACTTGACTTCAAGCGAAGTCGGCGATCTCACGATGAAAATCAGCTGAAAGGAAGGAATTCAGTTCAGCCGGCCCCATCTGCCGTAGACCTGCTGATGGCACCAAATTACCGGTTCACTCGTCGCGCAACGATGCACTCTGACTTCCAGCTTTTCGGTGACTTTGTTTTGAACAAATCCCTTGTCGTGGAGCATATCTGCCATCATCCCCCGCTATGCAAAACCCAGCATTCGCTATCATCTCGGAATGACTGGAAGTGGCGCGTCGTGAATATCTCAACTCCTCTCACCCATAGCCGGCATCGTGGCTTCGACCTCTTGCGTGTCATCGCCATTTACATGGTCATGCAGATTCACACCGGTGAATTCGAATACATCTCACCTGCCGGGACCGTCCTCCACACGGCAGGCGCCTGGGCCGTGGGATGGACGAACTCTCTCCTGCGCGTCTGCGTGCCGCTCTTCGTCATGATCAGCGGGTTCTTCCTTTTCCCTGTCGGCGATGAGCGCGCATTCTTTCGCAAGCGATTCACCCGCGTCCTCATTCCGTTCGTCGTCTGGTGCGTCGTCTATGCGTTCTATGACTTCGCACGGGGATTAGCCACTCTCCACACCACCCTGCTCAACATTGCGAAGATCCCCGTCAACTATGGCACCGAGGTCGGCCACCTGTGGTTTGTCTATATGCTGATGGCGATTTACCTCATCGCGCCTGTGCTCTCGCCGTGGATCGTCTCAGCCAGCCGCAGAAGCATGGACCTTTTCCTTGCGCTCTGGGGCATCACGCTGCTGCTTCCGTTCATTCACCTGTATTTTCCTGAGGTCTGGGGTGAGTGCTACTGGAATGCGACGCCGACCCTCTACTACTTCTCAGGGTTCATCGGCTACGTGGTCGCCGCCGTCTACATCAAGCGATTCCTTATGGCGCCCTCCCTGCGCGTCGATCTCGTCGCAATCCTCATGGTCATTGCCGGTTACGCCGTGACGGCCGCAGGGTTTCTCTACAGACTGCGCTTCGTGAATGAAGTGAAGAGCCTCGAACTGACCTGGAACTTTACGTCGCTGAATGTGGCGGTCATGACCGCAGGATTATTCCTGCTCTTCCGCAACCTTCACGGAGAGCGCAGCAACAGCGTGGCCTGGCGATGGATAGCGGATCTTTCGCGCATGAGCTATGGCATGTACCTTGCGCACATCATTGTCCTGGGTGTCGTTCACGCGCACCTGGCACCCCTGCTCGCGAATGCGTTTCTGCGCATCCCGATCATCGCCATCACGACCTTCGTCATTACATATCTCGCAGTGAAGTTGCTTTCACTGCTGCCGGGAAGTAAATACATCGTCGGCTGAT
>CAZZZL010000081.1:0-11079 GCA_964658655.1 uncultured Acetobacteraceae bacterium
AGAATCGTCCTACCGTTTTCCAAGGCGAAAGTAGTGCGATTCAAAATCTGCGTAATACCCTCCTCCCCTAACGGTTCTGGCCCGGTCGTTGAGGCGAGGAGAACAGGAAGAGCGATATGGCGACGCAAACAATCACGGCAGCACTCGGCGGACGGACTGGATGGTTTGACGAGTCCGCATCCTTCGGCAACACACACGCAGAGCACAACGCGCAGGAGCGCAATACTATCCTGTTCCACGCGCAGCAGCGTGCCCGCCGTGGCCCGACGCCGGAAGTTTTCTTTGTGAAGCATGTCGACAACACCCGCCTGGTGAAGGCAGATGACCCCGTGCGCAAAAAAGAGATGCGCACCTTCGCGATGGCGATGTCGATCCTGTTTGCGATGGTAATGGTCTACGGATGGCAGCATTTCAGCGCTATCGAATATGGCTACAAGGTGGAAGCCAAGAAACAGCAGCTGGAGCAGTTGCGCGAAGTGCACCGCGATCTGAGTGTGCGACAGGCGCAGTTGAGTGACCTGAGCCGTCTCGATCGCGAAGCCCGCAGGCTTGGCATGGCCGCACCGGCACCTGGCCAGGTCATTCGGCCTGATCTGACGCCTGAGGCAAACGATGGCGCCGTGATGGCAGAAGCAAAGATGCCGAGGGTGTACTAAGACTCGTCAAGAGGCTTGAGAACACGGCTCGTCTAAAGGTTTGACATGCAATAAAGAAATGGTCTGGCCGTGAAAGAGTTTCGATTTACTCCAACAGCGCAGTCGACGCGGAGCGTAGTAGGTGCTCCGCGGCGGCTGCGCTTTGTTATTCTCGCCGGCATCTTCATCCTATGGGTAACCGTCATTGTTTTGCGGCTCGCATGGCTGCAGCTGGTCGATCACAATAAGTTCGTTTCAATGGCGGCCCGGGAGCAGTTGCACGGCTTTGATATCTCGCCGCGTCGTGGCTTCTTGTACGACCGCAACATGCATGAGCTTGCGATGACTATCTCCGTTGACTCGGTGTTTGCCGTGCCCACGGAGATTGCCGACAAAGCTGCGACGGCAGCGGCTCTTGCTAAAGTCGTGCATCTTGACCCCACCGAAAATTTCACGACCAGCAAGCAGATCGCAGCGCGCATGCAGGCCTCGCGCAGCTTTGCGTGGGTCGCGCGCAAACTCGATGCGAATGTCATTGCGAACGTAAAGGCACTGAACCTGAAGGGCATTTATTTTGAGAAGGAGTTCAAGCGCGTCTATCCGAATGAAGATCTGGCGGCACAGGTTCTGGGCTATGTGGGCACGGATGACACCGGCCTGGGCGGACTGGAACGTCAGTACGACGATGATCTGCACGGAACTCCTGGCCATATGCTCAGTGACCTCGACGCCAAGCGTCATGCGCTCGCCAGCACTCTGCAGGAGCCGCTGCCCGGCGAGAACCTGCAGCTGACGATCGACGAAAAAATTCAATACGTTGCCGAAAAAGCGCTCGACCACGCCATGGAAAAGTACAAGGCGCTGAACGGCACGGTTGTTGTGCAGGACGCGCATACGGGCCAGATTCTGGCACTCGCGATCCGCCCGACTTTCAATCCAAATGATTTCCGCCATGCGACGAATGGCCTGCTGCGTAACCACGCGGTCAGTGATGTCTATGAGCCCGGATCGACCTTCAAGCTGGTGACGTACTCTGCTGCGCTCGATGCAGGCACCATTACACCGGACTCGGTCATCGATTGTCAGGGCAGCATCATGACCCTCTTCGGCCGCACGATTCACGATGACCATGGCGACCACTTCGGACGCCTGACTGCTTCGGAAGCGCTATGGCATTCAAGCAACGTGGGTGCGGTGAAAGTGGCCCTGGGCATGGGACGCGAGAAATTTTACAGCTACATGCGAGCCTATGGATTTGGCGCACGCAGCGGTATCGAATTGCCTGCGGAAACGCGCGGGATTCTGCGGCCCACCCATCGCTGGGGCGCTACGAGCATCGCTTCGCTTGCGATTGGCCAGGAGGTAGGCGTAACGCCGGTGCAGCTGGTCAGCATGGTATCCACCATTGCGAATGGCGGCACGTATCTGCCGCCGCGCATGCTGCTTAATACAGCCTCTTCTACCAATGACAACCTGCAGGCGCAGCCCTTTCACCCTGGTTTGGAAGTGCCGGCGAAATTGCCGGAGGGTGCGCATCGCGTGATCTCCCCGCTCGTCTCTGCGGAAATGCGCAAGATGATGGAAGGCATCGTGTTGTACGGCACGGGCCGGACCGCAGCACTCAATGGCTACTCTGCTGCGGGCAAAACTGGAACAGCACAGAAGATTGATGTCGCGACGCATGCGTATTCGAAAACCGCCGTCGTTGCATCGTTTGCCGGCTTCGCGCCGGTGAATAATCCAGCGATCAGCGTTGCTGTGATTATCGATTCACCGCAGGGCGAGCATCACGGCGCGTTCGTTTCGGCTCCGGTATTTGCCGAGGTGGCGCAGCAGGTACTCGAGTACCTGGGCGTGCCGAATGACGAGCCTCTGAAACCTCAGAAAGACATCGATGAAGCCAGCAAGCAGGCGGCAGCTTCCGAAGATGATGTGAATGACGGCGGCGATCTTACGGCACTGTTCGATGAAGCCAATAATCTTCCTGCCGATGACCCTCTGCACACGCAGTCAAACGCGCAGGCGCCCTTAGTAACTGCATCTGATGGCAACGACCACGCCGTATCGTCGAAACCTACGGTGCCAGCCCAGGTTGGTGTTCCGCAGGATGCAGTCGGCAAGTCTATTCATCCATCGCGGCCATCAGCAGGCGCACAGGCTCAGATTGCGTCGGCGTCACCTTCCGCTCTCCCGTCTCCATTGCCAGCGAGTCGTCCGATGCAGGAGCGCGCCGACATTCCGCAGGCGCCTGTCGGAGCAAATGCGCGACCGGATGCTCCCATCGTCACGGATGAAAAACATCGCATTGCCGTGCCGTCGTTTGTGGGCGAACCGCTGCGACAGGTGGTAGAGACTGCTGGAGTCGCAGGGTTGGAAGTGGAACTGATTGGCAGCGGGATCGCTCGCGAACAGATGCCCGCAGCCGGCACGCTCGTTCCTCTTGGCACAGAGGTCGTCGTGCGATTCAAACGCTGACATGATGCTTTCGAAATTACAGGCGGATGTCGAAGTGCAGAGGCGCGACGGGCCTGATGCTGAGATCGGCGGCGTAGAGTATGATTCGCGTCGTGTGAAGAACGGCACACTGTTCGTGGCCATGAAAGGTGGCGCAACAGACGGCAATCGCTTTATAGGCCAGGCAATAGCCGGAGGCGCCGCAGCAATCGTGACGGACACTGCGTCTGTCTATGACACGCTGCGCATCGAGCACCCTGAACTGGCAGTCGCACAGGTCGAGCATGGTCGCCGGGCACTCTCCGGGCTTGCGCGCAGCTTCTATCAATATCCGGATGAACGGCTCGGACTGACAGGCGTCACCGGGACCAACGGCAAGACCACGACCGCGTACCTGCTCGAGCAGATGCTGCGGCAACAGGGCTGCAGGACGATCCTGATCGGCACCATTGAATACCGGATCGGCGATCGCGTGTTGCCGTCGCCGCACACCACCCCGGAATCGCGCGACCTGCTGGCTCTGCTCGCCAAGGGACTCGAAGAGGGAGCGTCCGAAGCGGTGATGGAAGTCTCTTCACACGCACTTGACCAGGGGCGCGTGTGGCAGGTGGCTTTTGATGTCGCCATTTTTACAAACCTGACGCGCGATCATCTGGACTATCACGGTACGTTCGAAAACTATCTTCAAGCCAAGCAGCGACTGTTCGACGGAACATGCTCGCAGGCACCAGATTTTGCAGTTGTAAATCTTGATGACGCGGCCGGACAGCAAATTGCCGCCGCCGCGGTGCATGCGGGAGCACAATTGTTTTCCTACGGCATCGACAGCGGAGACTTCCGTGCGAGTGCAATCCGCATGTCTGCAGCCGGAACAAGTTTCAGCATGCAGACGCCCATTGGCTCGACGGAGATCAACAGCCGGCTGGTTGGCAGAATTAACGTCTACAACCTGCTGGCTGCGGCTGCAGCCGCCTATGCACGGGGTCTTTCGCTCGACGACATAGCTGGTGCCGCGACTGCCTTGCAGGCTCCTCCCGGACGCTTTCAGACGATCGATGGTGGACAGGGCTTTGCCGTCGTAGTCGACTATGCGCATACCGACGATGCCTTGCGAAATGTTACGAAGCTGGCTCGCGAAATTACCGGGCCGCAGGCCGGACGAGTCATTACTGTCTTCGGCTGCGGCGGAGATCGTGACACCACCAAGCGTCCTCTCATGGGTAAAGCCGCGGGTGAGGGAAGCGACGTCGTGGTCGTCACATCAGACAATCCGCGTGGCGAAGATCCGGAAGCCATCATCCAGGAAATCGTGCCCGGCCTAAGAGGTACAAGCGCTGAAATTGTTGTCGAGTCCGACAGGGAGAAGGCTATCCGCGCCGCACTGGAGCAGGCACGCGCAGGCGACCTGGTACTCATTGCCGGAAAAGGTCATGAAAAAACGCAGACGATTGGCGCGCAGGTGTTACCGTTTGACGACGCCGCCATTGCGGCGCGCATCCTGACGGAACTCGCGCAAAAGGGCACGCCATGAAACTTGATCTCGAACAGATCGCGCAGTGGTGCGGCGCCGGCATCACGGTGGGCCATGCGGAGCAAGCCCGTGGGCCTGCCACAGGATATTCCATCGATACCCGGACACTCGCGCCGGGTGATTTATTTTTCGCTATTCGTGGCGATGTTTATGACGCGCACGATTTCGTACCTGCTGCGTTGCAGAAAGGTGCACGGGCTGCGGTGGTTGCCAAGACGCATCTGTCACGCATGCTGGTCGAGGCGCATCAGCACACGTTGCTGGTTGTGGATGATCCGCTGATCGCGATGCAGACGCTCGCGACCGCCGTTCGCCGCCATTGGGGAAAGCGTGTGATCGGAGTGACCGGCAGCGCGGGTAAGACGACGACCAAGGAAGCGATCGCGACTGTGTTGAGCGCGAAGTTCCGCGTGCTGCGATCGCAGGGAAATCTCAACAACCACTTCGGCGTTCCGCTGCAGTTGCTGCGCCTGGAGCCCGAAGACGAAATGGCTGTGATTGAGATGGGGATGTCGCATGCTGGTGAAATCGCATTGCTTGCTCGTATCGCCATGCCGGAGTGGGGTGTGATTACGAATGTCGGCAATGCGCATGCCGAGAATTTTTCAGATGGCATCGCCGGCATAGCGCGAGCAAAGTATGAATTGATAGCTGGCCTGCATGGGCAGCATCGCGTTGCATTTCTGAACGCAGATGATCGTTATGTGGGACAGTTCGGACGGGATTTCAGCGGTCGGGTGATCTGTTTCGGCACGGACATAAGGGCGATTGTCCGTGCTGAAAACATACAGGAGTTGGGTGCAGAAGGTACGCGATTTGAGGCACACCTGGACGGACAGAAAGCTGACGTTCACCTGGCACTGCTCGGTCGACACAATGTCACGAATGCGCTTGCGGCAATCTCAGTGGGTCTCGAGGCAGGCATGACGCTGGCGGCTTGTGCGGCTGCTGTGGAGGAACTGCGACCCGACAGCCGGCGTGGCGAGATGCAGTTCTATGCCGGCGCCCAAATCATCAATGATTGTTACAATTCAAATCCTGAAGCGCTGCGGTCGATGATTGCAACCCTGGCCTCCATTCCTGCGAAGCGGCGCATCCTGGTTGCCGGAGAGATGCTTGAGCTCGGACCAGAAGCGGTCGCGCTGCATCATGCGTGTGGTGAAGCTGCAGCGAGGGCGGGCATCGATATCGTGGCCGGTGTGCGTGGCAATGGCCAGGCCATAGTCGATGGCGCCGGCGCAGAAGGGGCCGAGACCGTGTTCCTCGAGGATGCTGGAGCAGCTGGTGTGTGGTTAAAAGCAACGCTGCGTGAAGGCGATGTAGTGCTGCTCAAGGCATCGCGTGGAGTCCGCCTTGAGCGCGCTTTGGAAAGTCTGAAAGAGTCGCAGAGCGGGAACGATGCAAGCCGACCCCCCGCACCTCACTAGTTCCTATACATCTTTGTTCGGCATCACGTCCATTGATTTTGCAGCTGTAAGATAAGCCTCAGTCGACTCGATACGCTTAGCGGAGGAAGTTTGCTTTACTGGCTCCTGTATCAGAAGCTTTTTCCTTATTTCCGACCATTCCGCATCTTCCGCTTCCTCACGTTCCGGACAGCGTTTGCGACCCTGACAGCCATGTTGATCGGGCTGGTGGTTGGTCCGTACGTGATCGAAAAGCTGCGCGAGTTTCAGATCAGCCAGTACATTCGCGAAGAGGGACCGAAGGACCACCAGAAAAAAGCCGGCACGCCGACTATGGGTGGCGTGTTGATCTGCGTGTCTATCCTTCTGCCGACGCTATTGTGGAGTGACCTGTCGAATCCGTTTGTGTGGATGGTGATGCTGTCGACCCTTGCTTTCGGCGGCATTGGGTTCGCCGACGACTACATCAAGGTAGTGAACCGGCGCAACCTCGGTCTCACGTCACGCGCTAAGATGAGTCTGCAAATCCTTGTGAGTGTGGCGATCGCGATTACGCTGGTCATGCTCGATCAGCAGGGCAGCTATTCGACGCGTCTCGTCGTGCCCTTCGTCAAACGCTTCAGGCCGGATCTGGCGATTGGCGCGTTTCAGCACATACCGCACCTAGCTCTGCTCGCCTTTCTGCCGTTCATCGTTTTCGTAGTGCTGATCCTCGTCGCATCGAGCAACGCAGTTAACCTGACCGATGGTCTCGATGGCCTGGCGATCGGCTGCACGATCATCGCCGCCGCTGCGCTGACCGTTCTGACGTATGTGAGCGGCCATGCAGTCTTCTCTGACTATCTCGAAATGCAGCGCATGCCGATGGTCGGCGAGGTCACTGTCTTCTGCGGGTCGATGGTCGGTGCGAGCATCGGCTTCCTCTGGTACAACGCGCACCCTGCGGAAGTATTTATGGGGGACGTGGGATCGCTGGCGCTTGGCGGCGCCATCGGCACGGTGGCCGTAGTCATCAAGCAGGAACTGCTCTTGCCGTTCATCGGCGGCATCTTTGTGCTGGAAACGCTGTCGGTCATTCTGCAGGTTGGCAGCTACAAACTGCGCAAGGGCAAGCGCATTTTCAAGATGGCACCACTACATCATCACTTCGAATTGAGCGGCTGGTCCGAGTCGAAAGTGATTACCCGTTTCTGGATTGGCGCACTGGTGTTTGCACTCTTAGCACTCACCACGCTAAAACTTCGATAGGTGCTTCGCGTGTCTTCAGGGCGCATGGGACAATCGCCTGTTGACGCGCATCATTTTTCTCTGCGCACGTATTTCAGCAATCACCGCAAAGCTTTTGGTCAGATGGTCGTATGGAATTAAAAGGAAAAAAAGTACTGGTCGTGGGTCTCGGGAAGTCCGGGCACTCAGCCGCCCTGTTTCTGCGCAGGCTCGGCGCAAACGTGACTGTATCCGACATTCGCAGTGCAGAGGCGCTGGGTAAGGAGTTGCCCGCGCTGCTGGATGAGGGCATTGCTGTTGAGACCGGCGGCCATGGTCTCTTCACCTTTCGCCGCCAGGATCTGATTGTTGTGAGCCCGGGCGTGCCGCTCACGACTCCCGAATTGCAGCAGGTGCGTAATCTCGGACTGCCCATCACCGGCGAAGTCGAATTGGCCTCGCGGTTTCTCAACACAAAAATTCTGGCCATTACGGGGTCGAATGGCAAGACCACGACCACGACTCTCTGCGGCGAGATTCTAAAAGCGGCCGGCCTCGAAACGCAGGTTGGCGGCAACATCGGTATCCCGGTCATCGAACTGGTCGAGTCGCCGGAGAACCAGGGCGCGCATGCCGCGGATGCCTGGTCCGTGCTTGAAGTTTCCAGCTTCCAGCTGGAGACGACGGACACCTTCCAGCCGAAGATCGCGGTCATTCTGAACATCACGCCGGACCATCTGGACCGTCACGGCACCTTCGAAAATTATGCGAAGGCGAAGGAGCGCATCTTCGCTGCACAGACCCCGGAAGATTTCCTGGTGCTGAATGGCGATGACCCACGCGTGCAGCAGGCAGCCAGTCGTGCGAAGGCACAGGTCTACTGGTTCAGCCGAACCAAAATGGTGCGCCAGGGAGCGTCTGTCGTGAACGGCGTCGTTGCGTTTCGGGCCACGGAGCAGGCCTCTTTTGAGCCCATCGTTGCGGTCAGCGATATCCCTCTGAAGGGCGACCACAATATTGAAAATGTGCTGGCCGCTGTGTGTGCTGCGCGGCTTGCCGGTGTCGATGCAAATACAATTGCCGACGCGGTGCGCCACTTCCGGGCGGTCGAACATCGCCTTGAGTTTGTAGCAGAGATCAAGGGCGTTCATTATTTCAACGACTCGAAGGCGACCAACGTGGACGCGACCATGAAAGCCATTGCAGCATTCAGCGGCAGTGTTCGCCTGATCCTTGGCGGCAAGGATAAAAATTCCGACTACACCTTGCTGCGGCCGCTGTTGCAGGAGCGAGTCAAGTCGGTCTACACAATTGGCGCCGCGGCGGAAAAGATCGAGCGCGAGATTGCCGGTGCGACCAGCATCGTTGCATCGAAGACGCTCGCGTCGGCTGTGGCCGCAGCAGCCGATGATGCTCAACCGGGCGACGTCGTCCTGCTGGCCCCGGCCTGCGCCAGTTTCGATCAGTTCGACAGCTATGAACATCGCGGTCGGGTCTTCAAGGAACTGGTGCATCAACAGCAACTGGCAGCTTTACCCGCGGATGGGAGCTAGACCATGGCGAAGCGCGTAGGTGTGGACAAGTGGCTGTACGGCGTCATCCTTCTGCTCGTCCTGTTTGGACTGGCGATGGTGTTCTCTGCGTCGGCCATTATGGCGCTTGAAAAATATCACTCGGCCTACTTTTTTCTAAATCGCGAAGCGGGCTGGGCAGCGCTGGGACTCGTCACCATGACCATCCTGATGCGGGTGGACTATCGAAAGTTCAACCGGCCGAATGTGGTTTTCCCGGCCGTCGCTATCACCATGGTGATGCTGCTCGCGGCCTTTGCCATGCCGGGTTCGCACAACACGCATCGCTGGATCAAGATCGGGTCATTTTCACTGCAGCCGTCAGAGTTTGCCAAGCCAACCATCGTGCTCTTCCTGGCGTGGTTCCTGCAGAATCGCCTCCAGAACATTGAAGATATTCGCAACACGCTTCTGCCGGCAGCTCTGCCGAGCCTGCTCTTCGTCGCGCTGATTCTGAAACAGCCGGACCTGGGTACTGCATTGGTATGCGCAGCTGTTACATTTATGATGCTCTACCTGGCAGGCGCGCAGATGAAGTGGTTCGGCGTCGCTGCCGTTGCCTCGGCACCGGTCTTGTACTGGATGCTTTTTCGTGTTCCCTGGCGCCGCGAACGCATCCTGGCTTTTCTCGATCCATGGCGAGATCCGAAGGGGACTGGATTCCACACGATCCAGTCGCTCATCGCTGTCGGTACCGGCGGCTTTCATGGTCTCGGCTTCATGGAAGGGCGGCAGAAACTTTTCTATCTTCCGGAAGCGCACACAGATTTTATCTTTGCCAATGTCGCAGAGGAGCTTGGGCTGTTCGGTGGCATCATCATCATTGTTTTGTTCGTGGTGCTGGGGTATCGGGGACTGCGTGCCGCGAGCCTTTCACAGGATCCATTTGCGCGTTTCCTGGCCTTTGGTATCACTGCGACCGTGTTGATCCAGGCGTTCTTCAACATCAGTGTGGTGCTTGCGCTGGTGCCGACAAAAGGCATTACCCTGCCGCTCATCTCGTACGGCGGCACATCGGTCTTCTTCACGCTGGCGAGCCTTGGCGTGCTGCTGAACCTGACGCGTGAGATCGACTGACGATGGCAGTACTGCGCATTCTGATCGCAGGCGGCGGGACCGGCGGACACATCATTCCCGCACTTGCAATCGCGGACGAACTCAGGAAAAAGTATGGTGCCGAGATCCGCTTCGTCGGCACCCCGCGTGGACTGGAGTCGAGACTCGTCCCCCAGGCGGGCTATCCGCTGGAACTGATTGCCGTGGGCCAGTTGAAAAACGTGAGCCTGCTGACACGCCTCAAAACCATAACCGATCTGCCGCGATCGATCCTGCATTGCCGCCGCCTGCTGCGTGAATGGAAGCCTGCAGTGGTCATTGGCGTCGGAGGCTACGCGTCCGGGCCGGCGATGATGGCGGCTGTCCTCAGCGGCGTTCCGACACTTGCCTTTGAGCCGAATGCTGCGCCGGGACTTGCGAACCGCATCGTGGGCAAACGAGTGAGCGCGGCTGCGGTGAACTTTCCTCCGGCTGCAGCCTTCTTCCGCAATGCCGTGGTCACCGGCATTCCTGTGCGGCCCGAGTTTTTTGCCATCGCACCGAAAGCGGAAGGGAGCAAGCCTCACCTGCTGGTCTTCGGCGGCAGCCAGGGGGCGCGAGCTTTGAACGACCGCATGCCGCAGATCCTGGTGCGACTGCTCGAAGCGGTGCCGGGTCTGACAATTCTTCACCAGGCCGGGGCACGCCATGTGGAGACGGTGCAGGCGGCATACGCAGCGACCGGCGCGCCTGCAGATCGATGGACGGTCAGTGCATTTCTCGACGAGATGGGCAGGCGTTTTGCAGATGCAGACCTGGTCCTCGCGCGCAGTGGTGCCAGCACGGTCGCGGAACTTGCTGCAGCCGGCAAGCCGTCGCTGCTCGTGCCATTTCCTGCTGCGGCGGATGATCATCAGACGCGGAACGCTGAAGTACTGGCAGCCGCCGATGCGGCCATCCTGCTGCCGGAAAATCAGATGTCGGAAGAGAAGCTGCTGGGCGAAATCGTGTCCGTCCTCGCGGACCCGCAGCGCCTGCGCTCGATGGGCGAACGGGCAAGAAAGCTGGCACACCCGGACGCCGCGAGCAGGATTGCCGAGATGGTCATAAGTCTTGCCGGCAAAATGAAAAACGGCTGACAGTTGATGTCAGCCGTTTGTTTGAAGTAAAAAGCCCGCTGTTTAGCGGTGCCCGCCGCCACCGCCTCCTGACCCAATCCCGGCCGAAGGGAACCCAGCATG
>CAZZZL010000082.1:0-10557 GCA_964658655.1 uncultured Acetobacteraceae bacterium
CTGACTGGCCGCTTTTTCGTGAAGTCCTATGCACAAGTCGACCATGACATTCCGGCGCTGGATCATTCTCCTGGTCGTAATGCTGTGTTCATCGTGTGGCGACACATGCCTGAGCGTTGGCATGAAACGCGTTGGCCCGGTGTCGCTGCTGCATTTGAGTACACTGCTGGCCGCACTTAAAACGCCATGGGTCGCCGTCGGCATTCTGCTGCTGCTCGGATTTTTTGCGTCGTACCTGACGGCACTCTCGTGGGCAGACTTAACTTTCGTGCTGCCGGCGACGTCCTTCGGCTACGTGATCGTAGCGCTGCTGTCGCGCTTCTGGCTACATGAGCATGTGTCTTTGTCGCGATGGATGGGTGTGCTGGTGATCACTGCCGGGGTCGGCTTCGTGACGCAGGGACCGTCTTATACGGAAATACCAAAAGAGCCGGGGCCCTCCGAAAAAACTGCAGAGCACGTGGGGCAAAGGTGATGTCCACACCTGCCATCGCTATTGCCGGCATCGCTGTGGTCGTGTTGACGGCCACGACGGGAGACGTCATGACCGCGTCGTCAATGCGACAGCTTGGCGACCTGGACACACTGAAAGCTGAACGTGGCCTGCCGCGAACGATTCTTGCTGTCATGACGAATGTGCATTTCATCATCGGCGTGCTTTCGATGACGCTGAGTTTCTTCTCCCTGCTGTTCACGCTCAGCCATGCGGATGTAAGCCTGGTCGCGCCCGCAACAGGTTCACTTACCTTTGTGAGCAATGCTGCGGCGGCCAAGCTGTTCCTCAAAGAGCGCGTCGATAAGCGGCGGTGGATTGCCGCTATCCTCGTGTGCTGCGGTGTCGTGCTGCTGAAGCATTAAATTTCTATCGCAAGACAGACTAGCTCCACTCAGTCTGGGCATCTCCAGAAACAGCGCGGTCGAGGTAAGTCGCGGCACTGATGAATGCCAGATGCGTGAGTGCCTGGGGAAAATTTCCGAGATGCTGACCGCTCGGGCTTAGCTCTTCTGCGTAGAGGCCAACGTGGTTTGCGAAGGCCATCATTTTTTCAAACAGCAGTCGAGCCTTGTCAACCTGGTGCGCCCTCGCCAGGCACTCGATATACCAGAACGAGCACGCGGTAAAGCCGCCCTCATTCCCGATGAGACCTTCCAGCTTCGGCTCATTACGATAGCGATAGACCAGCGTGTCAATGGTCAAGGCCTTTTCGATTGCCGTCAGTGTGGAGACAAACTGGTCGTCAGTGGCGCTGAGGAAACGCACCAGTGGCATCAGAAGAGCAGATGCGTCGAGGGACTCGCTGCCCTTGTATTGGACGAATGCACCGAGCTCCTCATTCCAGAAATTGTCATAGATGTCTGCTGTGATGGCGTCGCGCGCTTCTTCCATCCAGCCAAACGGGCCAGCGAGCGAGCGCTTCTGTCCCAGGCGAATCGCGCGATCAAACGCTACCCAACACATGAGCCGTGAATGAAGAAAGTGCTTACGCCCACCGCGGACTTCCCAGATTCCCTCGTCTGGCCGGTTCCAATTTTTCGCCAGCCACTCGAGGACTTTTTTCATCGCTACCCAGCCGCGATGTGAGATGGCATTGCCGTATTTATTGGAAAGATAAATCGCGTCAAACATCTCTCCATAAATATCCAGCTGGAGCTGGCCGTACGCTGCATTGCCGATGCGCACCGGCTTCGAATCGCGATAACCGCGCAGGTGCGAAAGCTCTACCTCATCCACCTGCTGGTTGCCATCGAGCGCATATAGTACCTGGAGCGGGCCCTCTTCTGATTCGAATTCAAAACGAGTGCGCAGCCAGCCGCGAAAGTTTTCCGCCTCTTCCGTAAAGCCCAGGCGCATGAATGCGTAAAGGGTGAAGGCCGAATCGCGCAGCCAGGTGTAGCGATAGTCCCAGTTGCGGTCGCCACCAATTTGTTCAGGCAGGCCAAAGGTCGGCGCCGCGATCAGCGAGCCTTCCTTCTGACTGGTTAACAGCTTAAGCACAAGAGCAGACCGCTCCACCATCTCCCGCCAGCGCCCTTTGTATTTCGACTTTTTGAGCCAGTCGCGCCAGAATTGCGAAGTCGCCGCAAGGCATTCATCCACCTGAGCTGTATCGAGAGGCTCAACCGGCTGGTTCGTGTCGTGCGAGCCGAAAATGAAATAGGCAGCTTCGCCCGGATGCAGTGTGAATTCCGCGACGGCTCCATTCTCTTTTAACGAGAGCGGCACATTCGATTGCAGGAGCACCGGGTCCAAAGCTGTCGGCGCGTTTCCAACCTCCACGGGTTCAAAAAGGACTGCCCTGTTTTCATCCACCAGTCGCGACTCATGAGAGCGGCGAGCGTAATCGAAGCGGGGAAAACAGTCCATCTGAAATTTCACATTTCCGCTGATCACTCTCACGATGCGCACGATCTGGTTTTTGCCGTCGTCTCCAGTCACCGGCATGAAATCTGTGACCTCTGCCAGTCCGCTTTCAGCAAGGAAACGAGTCAGCACGATGTTCGTATCCGGTAGATAAATCTGCTTGGTATTCTCGCCGTCGAGCTGCGGGCGAATACAGAAATAACCACCCTTGTCCGGATCTAGCAGAGCGACAAAAATAGATGGAGAGTCAAAGTTGGGAAAGCAAAAAAAGTCGATCGAGCCTGCCTTGCCTACAAGGGCAAGTGATTTCATATTGCCGATCGCCGCGTAATTCTCGATTGCCTGGTACTCCATCAACACCTCGCAATGTTTGGATGTCAGGAATGGCCGGGAGTTACTCAATATGCCTGATTGACTTCTGTAATCGCTGGTGCAGAACAAATTTCAGTGCGGGAACAATTTCATGAGACCGGTCGGAGTAAGGTCCCGGCGCAGAAATTTTTCCGGTTTGCCGGTAGCCAGTGTAAGAGCCTCGGCAGCGAGGTAGCCGCTGCGGGCGGCGCTCTCCATGGTGGATGGCCAATCGGTCGCAGTCCAGTCTCCGGCAAGAAATAAGTTGGGCCAGGGACTGGCCTGGGATGGCCTGTTCGCGTCCATGCCGGGCGTGACTGAAAACGTGGCGCGCGCCTCCTTCAACACACCGGATTTCACCAGATTCGCCTGCCGGGACTCGGGAAAAAACATCGCCAGTTCATCAATGGCCAGTTGTACCAGCTCGGGTCGTCCGGCGGGCAGCAGCTCGCGCGAGCCGCCGATGACCATCTCTATATAGCTGCCGCGAGCCACGGGCCAGTTGCGGATTTTCGACTTATGAAACAGCCACTGATACTTTGAGTCGAGCAGCGCAGCATGGTGCAGATCGGTGAACGACTCCTCGAACCATAGGTGCGTCGTGAGATACGGGGAGAGCACGAATTGTTCAAGCCTGGAGAGCAGCAAATTCGATTCGACAGTCGCGGGAAGCTGGGGCAGCAGGCGTTGGACCTGGTCGATGGAGAGCGCGAGTATGACGGCATCGGCGATGTAGGCTGTTTGGCCTGCATGGACGCTCCACCGGCCATCGGGTGTCTGTGTCAAACCGTCGATCGTCACACGTTCGTGGACGGCATTGCCTTTCGCCAAGAGGTGGTGCGATGCTTTTCCGTACAGATCGCTGAGCGGAATGTTCGGAATACCGAGACGGCTGCCGGTGGTCGTTTTCAGAAACAACTCGCGAAAGACCTTTGCCGCATAGCGCAGGGAGCAGTTCGCCATCGTGTCATTGAGGGTCACGATAAGCGTCGGTTCCCAGAAATGACGAATGGCGCGATCGGTCTGGCCGGAGCGTGCGAGCCAACTCGCTACGCTCTCACTGTCATCGATCGGCATGCCTTTTAAAAACTCCGCCATTCCGCGGGCGATGCCGAGTTTGTCGCGGGCGTCGAGCATCTTCGCGCGGAGGAAGCTCCCCGATGCGTGAAATGGCGCCGGGAGAGAGGATGGCGTGATCTCGCTGAGCCTTCCGCCTGGCTCGAGGAAGGCGATTGTGTCGTACCATCGCACCGCATCACTTGCGTCCGCCCGGTCAAGCAGGTCAATGAGGTTGGTGCAGCAGCCCAGCAAAACATGCTGGCAATCGACAACTTCGTGCAAAGCGGGATGCTCGTAGGAAGAGGCGCGGCCACCGATAAACGGTTTACGTTCTAACACTGTTACTTTATATCGCCCAGTGCCGGAAAGGGCCGTTGCCGCGGCGAGTCCTGCAACGCCGGCGCCGACGATCACAACGCTTTCGATAGGCCGGGTTGGAGTTGCCGGGTCGCTCAAACGCGTCTGCTCGACAGGTGCTTCCAGAAGGCGATGCGATACCAGACAACCTTCAGAATTCCCTGGATCAACAGGGCGACCTTCTCGAATGAAGGCACACTCACGCGTTCGGTGAAGACGTCGTAGTCCTTGCTTTCGATGCGGAGGAGGAGTCGATGGTAGATCGTGACCAGTACCCAGAGGGCGGGTCGGCTGTCCGGCTCGATGAGGGTCAGAAGTTGATTGGCGGATTGGTAATAGCGCTCTGCCTGCTGCGCCGTCTCCGCGAGCAGTGCCTTGTGATGCTGTTGCAGCTTGCCGCTCGATCGGGCGAGGATGGCGATCTGGTCGACGGAGACATCGTAGCGGGCCAGCTGATCGAGCGGGAGATAGATACGTCCGCGCTCCGCATCTTCTTTCACGTCGCGCAGGATATTCGTTAACTGGAAGGCAATGCCGGTCAGCTCGGCCAATTGCTCTGCGCGCGGATCGCTATAGCCAAAGATGCGGATGCACACCAGGCCGACGACCGATGCAACAAGGTAGCAATACCGGTAGAGTTCTTCGAAGGTCTGGTAAGTGTCGAAATAGCCTGGCGGACGGACCGGCGTCTCGAGGTCCATCGCTGTGCCCGCAATCAATTGATCCAGTAACTGTGACGTTATCCCAAAGCGAACCTTGGCATCAAGCAGGGCGGGGAAAACGATATCCGTGGCCGGCTCGCCGGCCTCGGCGCGGTGCCATTCATCGACCCATGCAGCAAGTTCGTGCCGGCGCTGTGCATGCGGTTTGGATTCATCATCAGAAAGGTCATCTGCCTTGCGCATGAAGGCATAGACGGCGCACATCGCGTCCGACTTGTGTTTCGGGAGCGCGACAAAAGAGTAGTAGAAATTCTTCGCCTCGCGCCGGGCGATCTCGCGGCAGGCTGCGTACGATTCTGCGACACTCACATCGATGAGCACGGGGGCGGCTTCGAGTAGATGATCCTGTGTCTCGCTGCTCATGCCTGCTTCCCTGCCCCGAGGCTCATTCCCGGCACAAACTTTGTCGCGAGTGCGCGCAGCATAAGGCTTACCTTGCGGCTCTTTGAGAGAGAGGGGCGGCTCGTGAGTACGTCGTAATGCTGCTTCTCGATGGCCGACAGTATTTCAAGACCACCGCGAGTGAAGAGATCGAGATCGAGGGCCAGCTCATTGTCGACCATTTTGATGAGCGGCATTCCCTGCGTGAAGAGATCGCGCGTCCATTGCACCTCGTCCTTGATGAGTGCGCGAAAGTTGTTGTCTGCGACGCCAGTTTCGATGGTCGCCTCGGTCAAGTCAAATCGGCGAAGATCTTCCTGTGGAATGTAGACGCGGTCCTTCTTCCAGTCGACCGAAACATCCTGCCAGAAATTTGCCAGTTGCAGTGCGGTGCAGGTGTGGTCGGACAGCGTGAAGCGCTCGGCATCCCGATAGCCACAGGCATAGAGGACAAGCCTGCCGACCGGGTTCGCCGAGTTTTCGCAGTAGGCCAGCAGTTGTTCGCGCGTCTCGTAGCGAGTTACACCCTGATCCTGCCTGAAGGCGACCAAGAGGTCTGCGAAAGGCTTTTTAGGAATGTCGCAGATCCGAATCGTCTCAGACAATGCGACGAATACCGGATGCTGCGCCACCCCGGCGTAGCAATCGTCGAGCTGGTGACCCCAGTCATCGAGCAACGCCAGCGACTGCTGCGTGTCGCCGACTTCATCGCCAAGATCATCCGAGATGCGGCAGTAGGCGTAGATGCTGTTGAAGTGAGGTCGCAGCTGCCTGGGAAGGAACCACGAGGCTACTGTGAAGTTCTCGTAGTGAGTCTCGGTGAGGTGTTTGCAATAGGCGCGTGCTTCTTCCAGCGTCGGCGTGGTCGCCGGCATGCGATAGGCGGCGGGCAGAGCTGCCCATCCAGCCGCGAGCAGCTGATCGTTTGTGGTTTGCGCCTGTGTGCTTGTCGCCATTGTTATACCGGTCCGCAGCTACTACGCCTCAATCATGATTTTCATCGAATCAGCTTTCGGATGCGAAGCAAAGTCGATGGCTTCCGCTGCGCGCTCCAGCGGAAAGCGGTGAGAAATCAGCCTGGTCAGATCATAGCCCTTGCGATATCCCTCAAATGCGAGACGGACTCCTTCCTCCTGCACATCGACCGACGCGCTGTAGGAGCCCATGAGCGTCTTCTCGTCCACGCATACTGCAGCCGGATCGATCGTCGCGGCACCACGCTGGGTCTGGGCAAAGAGCAGTATGCGACCGCCGGGCCGCGCCGCATCCATGGCGACCTTGATGAGCGCATCGCCACCGACTGCGAGAATGACTGCGTCGGCACCGCGACCCTCGCTCGCAGCATGCGCCGCCTTGACGACGTCTTCGATCGAGGCATCGATCGGATATTTCAATCCAAACGCTGCTGCTGTTTTGTGCCGCTCTGCATAGAGGTCAGACGTGAGAACCTTGGCGCCGGAGCGCAGCGCGAGCGAAGCCAGAAGGATGCCAATGGGGCCCTGACCAATCACCAGCACGGTCTCGTCGGCTTCGAGCTTCAGATTCAGAATAGCTTTCAGACAGGTGTTCAGCGGCTCGATAAAGGCGGCTTGTTCGAAGGGAATATCGTCAGGAATTTTCACAACGCCACGATCGACAATCCAGTCCATCGCGCGCACATATTCAGCATAGCCGCCACCCGATGGTTCAAACCCCGCAGTGACGCCGACCTTCTTATACACCGGGCATTGGGCGAAAGTCTTTTTGCGGCAGTAGTAGCAATGGCCGCATGGAATGTGATGAAAGACCATGACGCGATCGCCGACCTTGAAGCTGGTAACACCTTCGCCGACAGCGGCGACCGTGCCGGCAGTTTCATGGCCGAAGATGCGCGGAGCCGTGTGCGAACCGGTGTGGATTTTCTTCAGGTCGGTGCCGCAGATACCGCAGGTTGCGACGCGGATCAGGATCTCGCCTGCTCCTATCGCGGGTACGGGCACGATTTCGAGGCGAATGTCATTGACGCCACGGTAGACCGCGGCTTGCATGGTCGCGGGAATGGTACCGGTGATCACGTTTTCACTAAGCACTCTGCTGATCGTTTGCATACCTGAGCCCATGCAGCAGTGCGTGGACACCTTTCGAGAGGGCCACGGCACCGCTGCTGCTATTTTTCCCCATTCTCATCAAGGCTGGCCAGTATTTCGGTCGCGCCATCACACTTGCGACGAATGCCGCCATTCTAAAATGTCCCGATCGCGTCAGGTAAGGATTCATGTCCGGCAGAAGCTCCGTTGTCTCATCTGACACTGCCTTCAGACAGTAGAAGGGAATGTCATGCACCCGTGCAAGTCGCGCGACCGTTGCGGCTTCCATGTCAACGAGCACGGCTTCGTAGCTGTCCCATAGCGGGCGCTTGTCCGCCTTCAGGGCAATCCGTTTGGTGGTCACGAGGCGGATCACGGCCGGGCCATCCTGGGTGGCGGCAGTGCGGTAACGCTCACCGGTGGCTGCGTCCACTACCAGGTGGACGGTGTGGGCCAACGCGGGCTTCATGCCACAGGAAAGCGCGCCAGCCCAGCCCATGGAGACGATAGCATCGGGCTTGCGACCTTCAAATGCGAGTTGACAGGCACGGGCCGCCGGTTCGCGGCCGATCCCGCAGTGGACAGCCACGACTTCCAGATCTTCCACGCGCGACCGGTAGACAGTGCCGCCATCGGCCGCTGTGTGCTCCCAGCCCTGGACGAGCGGCTTTAATTCGCCGGCCAGGGCTGCAATGATCGCGACCTTTGTGGAAGTTGTTGCCATCATGAGGGGGCGTATCCGCGGGCGCGAAACCACTCGATGGCGGAGCGCAGTGCGCTGTAGACGGGCAGCACTTTGAAGCCGAGTTCCCGTTCTGCCTTTGCGGAGGAAGCGTACATTTTCTTCTTTCCCATGCGCACGGATTCAACCGTCGCGCGCGGCTCCTTACCCAGTATGCGACCTTTCAGCGTTTCGTCGAAACAGGCAAAGGCCATGGCGACCGCGTGCGGAACTTTTACGGTCGGCGAAGGCAGACCGGTGATGGCGGACATTTTATCCAGGATCTGCTTCAGCGTCAGATTCTCGCCGCCCAGGATATACCGCTCGCCTGGACGTCCGACAGAAGTTGCCGCGACGTGCATGCGTGCGACTTCATTGACGTCGACCAGATTCAACCCGGTGTCCATGTACGCGGGAAATTTTCTGTTGAGGAAGTCAACGATGATCTGCCCGGTCGGCGTGGGCTTCAGATCGTCTGTGCCGATGGGACTCGTCGGGTTGAGGATCATCACCTCCTGGCCATTCGCGGCTGCCTGCAGAGCTTCCTGTTCGGCCAAATATTTCGAACGCTTGTAGTGGCCGATCATGTCGGTCAGAAAGACCGGCGTTTGCTCATCGACAATGGTGCCATCGCTCTTGAAGCCCATGGTCGCGACACTCGAGGTATAGACAACGCGGCGGACGTTTTCTTCGCGCGCAATGCGCAGAAGGTCTCGGGTCCCGTTGACGTTCGCGGCAAGCATGGCGTCGGGGTCGCGGACCCATAGGCGGTAATCGGCTGCAACATGGGCAACGATTTCACAGCCTGCGATCGCGCTGCGCAGTTGTTCGGGCTGACGGAGATCACCCGTGACCCGCTCACCCGGCAGGCCTTCGAGATTATTAAGTTTGCTGGTGGTGCGGACGAGCAGTCGCAGGTCAGCGCCATTCGCTGCAAACTGGCGCGCGACATGGCCGCCGACAAATCCAGTCGATCCGGTAAGAAAAACCTTCATGCGGCGCCTTGCTGCTGGGAAATTACCTTAGAGTTAAGCAGATGGTGCGGATAAAAGTGAAGGTTAGTCGAGAGCTTCTGCTTCAATGCCGATGTTCTTCTCGCCTGCTGCCTTTTTCTCCCAGTACTTTTTCATCCAGGCTTCGAAGCTTTTTCCTGCAGCCGTGTCGCGACCGGTGAATTTGAGTCCGGCGATGTCACTGTAAGGGATGGACATCTTGAGGCGCTCTTTCGCTGGGATAATACGGACTGAAGAGTCCTCCAGAGTGGTTCCGGTACGGCGGTCGAAGATGTACCCTTCAACGACTCCGCCGTCCTTGCGGGTGATGGTCACGTCGCCTCGATAGTCAAAGGCCTTTTCGAGGGCCTCACGGATCTCGTCGGCCGAGGCCAGTGCGGGTACCCAGCCCTCGAGATTCTCGTGTTCAAATCCTTCGGCTACTTCGAGTGTGTCGGCCTGCTGCTTGGGAATTTCGTGCGCAGCTGTTGTCATACGCCCACCGTTTCCTTGCTGGATACCTTGGTGTCAAGCTGCACAAGCGGTGCGTGGCGCGTTTCGATCGGCTGGTTCAAAAGATCGAGCGCACCGCGGTCTTCATACTTGTTGAAGAGTGTTGCCTTCACCATACCTATGAAGCCGCCGAGTGAACCAAAGCCGTGGTTGACGGTGGTTGGCTCATACCCGCAGCTGACCATGCAGTTGGCACATTTGGGATTGCCGGATTCGGTGCCGTAGTTCTTCCAGTCGGTTGTCGCCAGCAGTTCGTTGTAGCTGTCAGCGTAACCATCCTGGAGCAGGTAGCAGGGCTTCTGCCAGCCGAAGACGTTGTAGGCAGGTGATCCCCAGGGGGTGCACTGGTAGTCGCGCTTGCCCATCAGGAACTCGAGGAAGAGCGGCGACATGTTGAACTTCCACTCCTTCTTACGATTGGAAAGGATGGCGCGGAACAAGCGGCGCGAACGGGCGCGGCCCATGAAGTGCTTCTGGTCCGGCGCCTTGTCATAGGTGTAGCCGGGCGAAAGGACCATTCCTTCGACACCCATCGACATGACCTCATCGAAGAAGGCGCGGACGCTGTTCGGGTCTGTACCGTCAAAGAGGGTGGTGTTGGTGGTGACGCGGAAGCCGCGCTTCACGGCTTCACGAATGCCCTCGACTGCCTGCTCGTAACCGCCTTCGCGACAGACAGAGAGATCGTGGTGCTGTTTTTGTCCGTCGAGATGCACGGAGAAGGTAAGGTACTTGCTCGGCTTGAAGTTGGCGATCTTTTCTTTAAGCAGCAATGCATTGGTGCAGAGGTAGATGTACTTTTTCCGCGCGACCAGGCCTTCGACAATTTCGACGATGCGAGGGTGCAGCAGCGGCTCGCCACCGGGGATGGAGACCATGGGGGTGCCGCATTCATCGACCGCCGCGAAGCATTCTTCAGGCGTCAATTCCTGCTTAAGGATGTGCGCGGGATACTGAATTTTGCCGCAGCCGGCACATGCCAGGTTGCAGCGGAACAAGGGCTCCAGCATAAGGATGAGCGGATATTTGTCAC
>CAZZZL010000083.1:0-10371 GCA_964658655.1 uncultured Acetobacteraceae bacterium
CGAACTCGTTCCCCCGCCGAAGTAGTGGCTCACGATCTCCGCCTCGCTGCCATGACTGCGGCGAATATCGACCATTCCGCCGCCATAAAGCACGATTCGCAGGGATGAGCTCCGCGTAATCGCATAGCTGTCGCGCGACGCTACAATAACCGGCCCCGCAGAACGCACGACGTCTCTGATCCGTACATCCTTCGAGCCGACCGCAAGCGGGCTCTCCTCATCGACACCGTAGGGCCGGTAGGCAAGCAGCACCAGGCTCCCGCCCTCAAACCGCGCCCAGGACCGGGCATGCGCGCCCATAGT
Source organism: uncultured Acetobacteraceae bacterium (assembly GCA_964658655.1). Taxonomy (GTDB): domain Bacteria; phylum Acidobacteriota; class Terriglobia; order Terriglobales; family Acidobacteriaceae. The sequence continues at coordinate 304 of CAZZZL010000083.1, forward strand.
CGCGGCGATCGGAATCCCGCCCAGCGGCACAATCTCGAAGGTAGTTGCAGACCGCAGCACTTTGGCCACTCCGTTGTAGCGCGCAATAAGATCCGGAGTGCCCGTCTCGCCCTGCTCATCGCCCTGAAAATCATTCAGCGACCCGATCGTCCCTAAAGCGGCCGAGTCGAACCAGATGTTCGGCGCGCTAGCCCAGTCATAGCCCGTCGATCCATACGTCGGCACACCGATTCGCCCCATCAGGCTCGAAAAGAACATGCGGCGGTTTGCCTCGACATCGTAGTCCCCGAAGTTCAGCACCAGGTCATCGACGCTGTGCAGATCGAAGTACTTCAGGAAAAGCGGCGACAGATTGTAGTACATCACCACCAGGTCCGGCTTCTCCTCCTTCATCGCATTGATCACGACATCCAGGCCGCGCTTCATCAGCCGTTCTCCAGCGAAGGTCATGTCTTTGGGAGCGGCCACGCCCAGCGCCGGCAGCTCATACCCGAAGTCGAACTTGAAGACATCCGGGTTGTAGCGCCGAATGAACTTGCGTACAGCCTTGTCGAGGACGTCGGCCACGATCGGCTGCGTAAAATCGAGCAGATAGTACGGTGTGGGATCGCCCGCCGTAAACGGTGTTCCGTCATGCTTCTTCAGCATGTGGTCGAGCGTCAGGCCAAGCTCCGACGGCTTCTCGCACCGCATCACCGCCGCCCACATGCCGATCTTTCTCCCATCGGCACGGATCTGCGCCAGAAATTTCTCAAAGTGCGGCAGCCTGCTGCTGGAGTGCTCCAGCGTGCCGTAGCTTCCCTCCCACTTATCGTCGATCGAGAACAGCCCTGCCTTCATGCCCGACGCCTTCAGGTCGCCATAGATGTCATTGAGGAACGCCTCGTCGAGCTTTGGGCTGGTCTTGTCACGCTCCCGCTGGGCTCCCCAGGTGCAGAACTCCGGCGTAAGCGCCACGGCGGCCTTCGCCGGCGACATCTGTTTTCGCTCGATGACGCCTGCCCCGGCCAGACTGTCGTAGTAGGCCGCAATGCCCTCGTAGTAACCCGGTGCAACCGTCCACAGCAGCGTCGCGCCCAGACTGATCGCGCCCGGCCCGCGCAGATGCTTCCAGATGTCGCTGCGGTAGTCGATCCACGGCCCGCACGCGCCTTCGTGGAACTGCAGGAAGAGGTCTCCGCCGGGCAAGTCTGCCAGCCCGCAAACGAACGCGTCGGACTGCGCCTTGGTGTAAAGATCTCGCTCTGGCACCGGATACGGCGTAGTGAATCCGGCAAAGTAATGCACCGGCAGCCCCCACTGCTGCGCCAGCCCTGGCAGAACGCTTCCCCGCCCAAGCTGGATGCTCGCATCCAGATGTACGCCGTTATGCTGCACCGGGCTTATCGATTCGCTCTCACTGACTCCCGGGACCACCAGGAACGACGCTCGCATTGCCGGCAGGGGCTTGCCATCCTCGACCGCCGCAAAGTAATGCACGCTCACGACATCCTGCGCCGCGGGCGTGTCATAACGCAGCGGCTCCATCCAGATGCCATCACTGTCGAATCGCCAGACGCAAGTAAGCCGGGCCGCAGCGTTCACGCCTTCATACTCAATCACGACACGCGACCCATCAATTCGAGTGGTCGAAACCTTGCCCGGCACGCACAGCCTCTGCGTAGGCCGATCCACCGAAGCAACCACCACCGCCGGCTGATGCCTTCCACTGACGACGACCCGCTTCTGCGAATCGCGCAGCGTGAACCTGTCCTCGCGCTGCACATACTCCCAGATGTAGTTCGCTCCGGTGACGCGCACCACATCGTCATAGCTTGCGATCTGCGGCGCCTTCGCGTCAGCCAGCAAAGGACTCGCTCCCGCCGTCAGAACCGCGCCCGCGCCAAGCTGCATGAAAGAACGCCGATTCACCTTGTGCAACACTCTTATCCCTGATAGTGCATGTGTCTAACTTTCGACGAGCGCCACAAGTTTGGATCGCGAAATTAATAGGCAGCCTATCACGCACAACTCAACACGATCTGCGACGGTCAACTTCAAGCAGGCGAGCGATCAAATCCTCAGAGACGTAGAAGGTAGTCTGGCGAAGTTTCTCCATCGTCTCTGGGAGGTCGAGCAGCTCACGGCGGGAGGCTTCCAGAAGGACGCCAGGAAGCCCAATGACGGGGATGCCGCGCAGGGCGGCCTGTAGCCGAGCATCCCCATCGTCAACAACTAGCCGGTCTGCTTTAATAAATCCAGCGAGGGCGATTGCATCCCGCTCTCCTCGACCGAGATAATCCAGCGCCGCATCCGAAGTAAGTTCGTGGCCTCTGACTTCGAACCACGGAGGCGCTTGTACAAGCCACGCTCGAACCTCATCTGAGGCTTCTGCCGCATTCAGTTCTTCGAAGACGGCCCGGGGGACAACCACTTGATGATAGATGACGGCCAGAATATCCACACATCCGAGCAGCACAAGATAGTTGATGGGAGAAGTATCGGCAACGACGACCATGAAGCCTGCCTAGACCGGCATTCTCTCTTCAAACGATGCCAAAGACTTCACGTCCTGGTCCAGGTCGGCGAGCGAATAGTTCAGCGAAACCCTATTCTCCTTCAAAAAGGAGTGAACCTGCATGCGGGTCTTCAGGCGAAGCATTTCCTGGACCTGATGTTCCGTCAGCAGACCTTTGCGATAGCCTTCGATGGCAAGCGCCTCGATGGCCGCTTGAGGCAGATCGGTCCGCTCCGCGCAAAGGGTCTTGCCAACTTCATCCGGAATTTCTATCAAAATTTGCATTGCTCCTCCGCAGAAGTCTCTCCATTCCCCATGATAAAGCCGTCACAGAAATGCAGCTGGGTTTGTTTGCGATGCTAAACTCAAGGATTGATGGCTCAAGATAAATTACGCATGATCCCCCTGGGGGGCCTCGGCGAGTTCGGCATGAATTGCATGGCCCTTCGCTGGCAAGACGACATCATCGTCATCGACGCCGGCCTTATGTTTCCTGAAGAAGAGCTGCTTGGCGTCGACATTGTCGTCCCCGACATCAGCTACCTCACCGAAAACCGCTCGAAAGTCCGCGCAATCATCCTCACTCACGGGCACGAGGACCACATCGGCGGCCTTCCGTGGATTCTCTCTGAACTGAACGTCCCCGTTTACGGCACCGAGTTCACGCTTGCCTACGTGGAGGGCAAGCTCGAGGAGCATCGCCTGCTTGACGACGCCGACCTGATCGAGATGCTGCCGGGCAGCCGCTTCACCCTGGGGCCGTTCTCCATCATGCCCATCCGGGTCACGCACTCGCTCGTGGACTGCGTTGCGCTCGCCATCCACACGCCCGTCGGCGTAGTCCTCCATACCGGGGACTTCAAGGTCGACCTATCGCCGCCCGATAACAAGCCGTTCGATCTCCACGCCTTCGCTGAACTCGGCAAGCAGGGCGTTCTTGCTCTCCTGCAGGACTCCACCAACGTCGATCGCCCTGGTTACACGCCCTCGGAGCGCGCCGTCCGACCTCGCCTCGACGAGATCTTCGCGCAGACTAAGAAGAAGCTCTTCTTCAGCTGTTTCTCTTCTTCAATCCATCGCATTCGATTAGCGATGGAACTTGCTCACTCTCATGGCCGTAAAGTCGCTATCATCGGCCGGTCGCTCGATAACTCGACCGAGATCGCGCAGGACCTGGGCTATCTTGACCTGCCTAAGGGCCTCGTTATCAATCCCGGCCAGATCAAGGAACTGCCGCCCGAAAAGCTCTGCATCATGATCTCCGGCACTCAGGGCGAGCCCATGTCCGCTCTAAGCCGCGCAGCCGTAAACAACCACAAGTTCGCCCACATCGACGCCGGCGATACGGTCCTGCTCAGTTCCCGCGTCATTCCCGGCAACGAGAAGTCGATCTACCGGATGATTGACCACCTCGAACGCCGCGACGCCAAGGTGATCCACGACGACGGCACGAACGGCCTCATCCACGTCAGCGGGCACGGCAGCCAGGAAGAGCTGCGCCTGATGATCAACCTCGTCCGACCGAAGTTCTTCATTCCCGTCCATGGCGACTATCGCCACCTCAAGCGCCACGCCGAACTTGCGGTCGCCACGGGAATCGTCGAGAAAGTACTTCTGCTTGAAGACGGCGACATCCTCGATCTCGATAAGACCTCCGCCGTGAAGAATGGCAAAGTCACGACAGGTCGCGTCTGCATTGACTCCGGCGGCTCCATCGAAGTCGTCGAAGACGTCGTCGTCCGCGACCGCAAGCACCTCTCCGAAGACGGCATCCTGCTTCCAATCATCGCGATTAACAAAGCCACAGGCCGCGTCGAAGGCATGCCCGAACTCGTCACCCGCGGCTTCGCCGTCGATGACGAACAGGTCTTCGCCGAGGCCCGCAGCATCGTTCAGCGCACCCTCGACAGCTCCAGCACGGAAGAGAAGCAAGACTACGGCGTGATGAAAGAAAAAGTTCGGAACGACCTGAAGCGCTTCATCCAGAAGAGTACCAGTCGCAGGCCGCTCATCATGCCGGTGATTTTGGAGATCTAACGCCTGCCGCGGAGCGTCCGCGCTTGTATCGCTAAAAAGTCTCGAACGCTGTTCTAGTACAAGAAACTGTCAGGCGCGATGGGCTGAACTGCCCCTGCCGCCGGGCATCGCAAAAAGCTGAGCGCCCAGCAGACTGTTCGGTCCATCCTTGAGCTTCGCCGCTGATATCCTGCGCAAAGATGGCCACATCCAGGAACTCTGCCGGAGACATGGTCCTCCTGCTCCCAGCCTCCATCTGTTTCGCTGCGGGCACAGCCTTGTCGGTCGGCAATCGCACTCCCGCCGGTGCTGAAGCTGTACGCTGGTTTGCCGTTCTCCTTGTCTGCGTCTTCGCGCTGCGTCGGCGCAGCATCACTCCTTGGATCTTTGCTGCCATGCTTGCCGGGGCGGAGATCGGCTTTGATGCGCCGACCATTGCAGTTCACCTCCGCGTGTTTTCAGACATCTTCCTTCGCCTTATCAAGACCATTGTGGCCCCGCTTATTCTCTGCACCCTGATTACAGGAGTGGCTGGCCATGGAGATCTCAAACGGGTTGGCCGCATGGGCGTGCGCAGCCTCATCTACTTCGAAGTCGTCACCACTCTCGCGCTTGTCATCGGGCTTATCGCCATCAACATCACCCGCGCTGGCGTGGGCATAAGCGTTCGTCCTGCAGCGCATAGCGAGGTTGTTGCTGCGCCCGCCCTCCGCTGGGACGACTTCCTTCTCCACGTCTTTCCGGAGAATATTGCAAAGTCCATTGCTGAGGGACAAATCCTTCAGGTCGCTGTCTTCGCCGTATTTTTCGGTATTGCCCTGGCGACGCTGCCGGACGACAAGCGTGCCCCCGTCCTCCGCTTCACGGAAGCACTCTCCGCGGTCATGTTCCGATTCACCAACGTGGTCATGTACTTCGCTCCGATTGGGGTCGGTGCGGCCATGGCGTTCACGGTCGGCAACATGGGGGTTGGTGTGGTAGTTGGCCTGGGCAAACTTGCGCTCACCTTCTACGCCGCCGTCGCCGCGTTCACGCTGCTGGTTCTGCTGCCCGCTGCTTTGCTATTCAAGGTCCCGGTTCGCCGCTTCTTGGCAGCCGTTGCGGAGCCGGCCACGATCGCCTTTGCGACTTCCACCAGCGAAGCCGCGCTTCCTCGGGCAATGGAGTGTATGGAGGACTTCGGTGTTCCACGCCGGATCGTGGCCTTTGTGATCCCGGCTGGCTACAGCTTCAATCTTGACGGCTCAACCCTCTACCTTGCCGTTGCCAGCATCTTCGTCGCGCAGGCGGCCGGCATCCATATGCCTGTCTCAACGCAACTTGTTATGATGGCCACCCTGGTTCTGACCAGCAAGGGGGTGGCTGGCGTCCCGCGTGCGACCCTGGTCGTTCTGCTCGCGACGGCTGCGACCTTCGGCCTGCCGACTGAGCCGATCTTTGTGATCCTCGGTATCGACGCTTTGTTGGACATGGCCCGCACCGCCCTCAACGTCACTGGTAATTGCCTGGCCTCGGTCGTCATCGCGCGATGGGAAGGCGCGTTCGAGATGGATGGAAGGCAATCCGAGCAGGAAGGCAAAAAGCGTCGTGTGCTCACAATCCTGGACGAAGCTCCACCGGCATGAGCATTCTTCCCAGATAAATGTCACAAAGATTGTGCACCAGTGAACTAATCTTTGAGCTAGCGCAACTGCGCTTTCAGGAGTTCACCATGCAGAAGTCCCTTCGTTCCCTCGCCCTAGCCGCTGCTTTCACCCTCTCCGTTGCTCCCGCGGCACTGGCCAATCAGACCGGCTGCAACCCGCACCCGCAGGACCCGCCGCCGCCGCCGCCGAAGACTCAGGTTCAGAGCCCGGTCCTTACCTATATCTATGTTGCGCTTAGCCTCTTGGGAGCATAATTGAGACGAACAATCGGTCGGTTCTATGAACCTTTCTGCCTTGGACAATGCTCTATGGGCGGCGTCGCTGTTCGGGCACGCCGCCCTCCTGTGCATAATGATAGTGCGGCGGCGCGCGCGAGCATTTCCCGTCTTTACGCTTTTCATTGGCTCTGAAGTCTTCCGCACAGTTGTCTTATTCCTGGTATTTCGACACAGTACGAAGCATGAGTACTTCCTGGCCTACTGGATCACGGGGTTCGCCAATTACCTCTTCCAGGTCGCTCTAATCGTGGAGATTGCTTTCATCGTCCTGCGGCCAACCGGCCGCTGGATTCTAGAGGCCCGTAAGTCCTTCCTCCTTCTGGCGGTCGGTGGCTTGGGTGTGGCCGCACTGTTGGCCCTGGAGATTGGACCCAAAGAGGCAAAGGGCCTGGATCTCTGGGATGCTCGAGTTACCGTCTTCACCGCTCTGATGACGTGCGGCCTGTTTCTGGCGATGGTCGTGGCCGCAAATCGTCTTGGGCTCCGATGGCGCAGCCAGGTCTTTGCCGTGGGTCAGGGCTTGTTCCTGTGGGCGTTCATCTCCTTACTGATTGATGTGGCTCATGTTGCCCTCGGTTGGACCCGTGAGTTCATTACTCTCGATCACATCCTCATGTTCACTTATTTGATCGTGATCGGGTATTGGAGTGTTACCTTCTGGTTTCCGGAGAAGGCGCGGGCCGAACTTTCTCCAGAGATTCGCGCATATCTACTTGCCACACGGAGACGTCTGGACTACGATCTCGACAGTGTAGAGCGCCACCAACTATGAGCTTCGTACTCACACTTCTCGCCGTTGCCCTGACCGTTGGCCTGCTCTATGCGTTGGCCTTGCGAAAGAAGAACCGCCTCGCCAGTGTTACCTGGGAAGAACTGGTTCGCCAGCTTGAGGAAGTGCCGATGTCTGGCATAACCAGGGTTGCTCTCGACTATCTGCAGCCAGCAAAGGGACAATTGGCAATCCAGACCGACGAGATGTGGCTGTTGATCGGCGGCAGCGAGGGTCTGAAAAGAATGCAGGCGAACGCTGAGGTGCTGGTGCAGCTTGCCGCCTTTGCCCAGCAGTGGAACCTCGAAGAAAGCATCATCGTCGCTGAGCGTATGCGCCGCGAAGGTGTTACGCTCCGGCGGGCGATCAAGAAGATTCAAATGGGGTTAGTCTTCGGGTACGGCGGGGCAACCGGGCCGTTCCGCGTTCAGGAAGCGGCCAGCGCCTACTACCTGATGAGACGGCGACTCTTGGCGCTTTATGAAGCGAACCATGTGGGGCGGTACGGACGCCTTTCCATTGCGCTAGGGAACCCAATGGCCGCCTGCGGTCCCGCGCTCTAGTCTACCCGGATATCATCCGCATTCGTTTGCAGCCTTTCGGCTCGATGTACCTCGCGCCGGTCGAACTCTTCTCCGGGCTCGCTGCAAGCACCTATTTCGATGTATTTTCCCGATAGGCCGCCGCTACTTCTGCGGCTCATTTGTGTTGTAAAGAAGAGAACGCTACTCCCCGCCCGATCCGTACGTCACGGAGATCCGAAAAAACATGAGCTTTAAAGAGATATCAGGCCCGCTAAGGACCTGTCTCGCCCTGACCCTTGCCGTATCGACTTTGCTGTACGTGAGCACTCGGGGGCTGGCACAGACGATACCTGTGCATCAACGCGAAAGCGCCAATCACGGCTTCCTTGTCGTTCGCGATCAGGCCGGTACTACCATCGGCTCCGGCGAACTGATCCAGGTCGCTCACGGAAGCCGTATGACTGCCCGGCTGATCTTTCGGTTCAAGGATGGCTCTGTCGATGACGAGACCACAGAGTACTCCCAGGCTGGGACCTTCCATGTGATCCGCGATCATCATATTCAGCGCGGACCTTTCTTCCCGCACCCGATTGATGCATCGATCGACATGACCTCACAGCAGGTGAGAAGCGTCGCACTCGATAAGGGAAAGGATTCCGCCGTTGTCGAACACATGGAGTTGCCTGAGGACCTGTCTAACGGCATCGTTCTGGTGCTCATCAAGAACCTGCAGGCTGATCGGAAGGAAGCAAAGGTGTCATACGTGGCGTTCTCGCCAAAGGGGCGGGTCGTTCAGCTGGCCATCTCCGATGTGGGGCAGCAGTCGTTCCGAGTTGGCGGGCACTCTTTTCCTGTCGAGCATTACGTCATCAAGGTAGAACTCGGACGCATCGCGGGCGTCATCGCCCCGATCGTCGGCAAGCAGCCCTCGGACATCGACGTGTGGGTCTCATCCGGCAAGGTTCCGGCCATCGTCAGGGTAGATGGGCCGCTGTACATGGGCGGTCCTGTTGTAAGCATCCAATTGGCGAATCCAAGTTGGTAGCTCCCCACATAACCGTGCCGAACGGTCTCACGGCACCCCCACGCAGAGGCTTAACAGACCATCTTCGCCAAGGTCCCACGACGGTCAACGCGAGCAATCTTCCCCTCTCTAAATCGATCATCGCGCCGTCTAATGGGTTGATATACTTGAACTCTACGGCAGGCGGCGCACACACCGTCCCGGCAGCTCGAAGAGCGCAAGCCGCGTTCTGGTTGGGCAGACTGGTACCTGAATGATCGACATTCTTTCGACGATCGAGTCACCTGCAGACATCAAGAAGCTATCGCTCTCCGAGCTTGAGGCACTTGCCGCCGAAATCCGCGCGCGACTGATACATAGCGTTTCGAAGACGGGCGGCCACATCGGGCCAAACCTGGGCGTGGTGGAACTCACCATCGCCATGCACTACGTCTTCGACACGCCTGCTGACAGCTTCGTCTTCGATGTGAGCCATCAGGCCTACGTCCATAAGCTCCTCACTGGCCGCGAAAAGCTCTTCCACACAATACGCCAGCCGGGCGGCCTGAACGGCTTCATGCTGCGAACCGAAAGTGCCCATGACAGCTATGGCGCAGGCCATGCGGGAACGGCCCTTTCGGCTGCCCTCGGGATGGCTGTAGCTCGCGATATGTCTGGCGGCAGTGAGCACATCGTCGCGCTCGCCGGCGATGCGGCATTCACCAACGGCATCTCGTTCGAAGCGCTGAACAACATCGCGGCGCAGACGAAACGGCTTATCGTCGTGCTGAATGACAATGCCTGGTCAATCGATAAAAATGTCGGTGCGATCGCCGAATACTTCCATCGCATCGTCACCAATCCCACCATCGCGGGGTTGCACGAGCGAGCGAGCGGGCTGATCGGTCGCATCGGCGGCAAGACCGCCCAGCACCTGCAGCGAAAAGCGGAAGAAGCCGCAAAGGGCTTGATCGGTCCAGGCATGCTGTTCGAGGAGTTCGGCCTGACGTATTACGGCCCGATTGACGGTCACAACTTAGGGCTGCTGATCGAAACCTTTAAGTTCCTCAAGCAACAGAACCGGCCGGTAATCCTGCATGCCATTACCCAGAAGAGCCGAGGCTTCCAACCTGCAATCGAGCAGCAGAAGAAGTTTCATGGCCTGGGCCCGTATGACGCCGCTACGGGGGAGACGAAGCCTTCCCCGCAAAAGACCTATTCAGAAGTTTTTGCAGAGAGCCTCTCAAGGCTAGCGACCAGGAATGACAAGGTTGTAGCAATAACCGCGGCCATGCCGAACGGCACTGCACTCGACCTGTTTCGCCCCATCCATCC
>CAZZZL010000084.1:0-6031 GCA_964658655.1 uncultured Acetobacteraceae bacterium
CTGGTAGAGGTGCATTAAACGCACTTTCCGAGCCGAAAGGTGCCGTTTTCGTATCGAAACCGACACTTTTCAGCACCTGTTTTCTCTACCAACGAGCAGAAGTTTGCGCAGTGCAGCATTAGCCTCCTCGACACGGACCTTCCGTACTCTAGCCTGAAGGCGACACTCAGCCTATTTTCTGTAACAAGAACAAGCACATACAGGAAGTCCAGGGGTGATGCAGATGCGCTACTCTGCTCTCTTTCTGCTGTCGGCACTTATGCCGGCGGCTATCGCACACGCACGCACGCCGGCATGTTCACCGGCGGATGACGCCAGGCTGCATTCGAGCGAGGACATCTGCCTGCAGGCGCATGTTTTCGATATCGTCACAGTGGCGGGCGGCACACGCTTCCTTGATCTCTGCAGTCCCGACACTTCTGACGACGCATGTCATGTCAGCGTCGTCAGTTATGCAAAGGATCGCAAGCAGGTGGGAGATATCGAAGCAGTGCGTGGCAAAGACATTTCCATTCGCGGCGCATTGCAGAACTACAACGGCCATTACGTTCTGGTTCTGAATGACGAGCGGCAGCTTCGCGGAGGTGCCGCGCACTTTACTCCTGATCCACGACTGCTGCGCGGCACATCCGCGGAAAGTGGCGAAGATAAATCACCGGAGCTGCGGGTGAACTTTCATCATCGCGGGAAGAAGCTCGAGAGGGAGTGACGCGGGGATTGAAGATGCATTGAGTCATCGCACAGGGGATGACAGTGTTAAGTTATCGCCGAGGGGGAGGACAATATTCGAGCGGTCGCAGACCGGATGATTTGGAGTCAGCGCAGCGGACCGGCGTGTTTGCGCAGCTCTGCCAGCGGGTAAAACGTGCCGCGCCAGGTGACGCCCTGCTGCAGGATTGTCCTGGTGATCGACTGCCCCAGTGCGAACAGAAAGAGTACGGCGCCCACTGGAAAGGTGAGCACATAGGCCAGTCGCGGGAGACCGAAGCGGTGATACCGCGAGTACAGGGCAATCAATGCGAGCAGCGTTAAAACCAGCGGCCCGACAGCAGCGCGGCCCAGGGCCAGGCCGACGAACGGCAGCAGGCACAGGAAGAAAATCGAGCCAAGTGCAGCGACCGCCAGCACCAGCCTGAAGCGGAAGATGGCGAAAAGATTCTTCGTCATGTTGTTGACGACGCCCATCGCGCCCTCGGCCCAGCGGATCCTCGCCAGGTCTCGGCCAAAGACGGCGCGTTGTCGATACCCGGCCCGCTTGATGGTGAAGCCCATGCGTAGATCTTCAAGCACTTCCAGTCTCTGCGCGGTCCAGCCGCCCACGGCGTCGTAGGTTGTCCGGCGTACCAGGTTGAAGGCGCCGACACCGATGAAATCATGCTTGGCATTGGGATCGCCGATCTTCCATGGACGCGGGCCCCAGATGGAGATGGCATGCAGAAAAGCAAGCATCATACGCTCGCCGAAGGTCTTGAAAATCATCGTGGGATACAGCACGACGTGGTCGGCGTGCTCTATCGCCGCAAAGCGCAGTGCACGCGCGAGCGCATCCGGCGCGAAGAGCATGTCGCCATCGGTGAACAGCAGCCAGTCCCCTGTTGCCCCGTCAGCGGCCAGGCTCATGGCATGCGTTTTGCCCATCCATCCGTCGGGCAGCTCGGAGATATGCAGGACACGTATCGAATGCGGATGAGTCGCGGCCGTTTCTGCGACGTGGTCCATGATCTGCCCGGTCGCATCGGTCGAACGATCATCGACTGCGAGGATCTCGAGCCGCACTCCAACGGTGGCGAGCAAGGAACGCAGGCAGGCTTCGACCGCTTTGCCTTCATTCCTCGCCGGCACAATGACTGTCAGCGTTGCCTTGTCTTCGTTTTCTCCTGTCGCATACTGCGCATTATGCAGATCGGGGACAAGCGAAAGACCGCGCAGCCATTGCACACTGCGGCCCATCCAGACGCAGGCTACGAGCCAGTCGATACCGAGCAGAACAGCGCGCAACACAGCCGCTGGAGACGGGATCAAGTACGCGCACCGCGTACTTCCGGCTGGGCGAGATGTGGTGCGAATCGCGCGCCGGTAAACAGGATGATCGCGGACAGAAGCATGGTCAGCAGTGTCAGGCCGAGGCCGATGCGCAGACCATGGTTGTCCGATACCCAGCCAATGATGCGCGGTGACGGTGCGTCTCCCAGCGCGTGAATCATGAACAGGTTGATAGCGACGGCGCTCGCCCGGATACGTGCAGCGATCGAATTCACGATGGCGGCATTGATCGGGCCGGTGCCGAGGAAGAGAAAGAATTCCGCGACCAGTGTTGCCGGCAGCATGAGCGACTTCGGTCCGAAGAAGACGACGAGCGCGCCGGGGATCGCCAGCAGCGCGCTCAATGCGGAAACGAGGTACAGTGCGCGGTGATTGGTGCGCAGCCAGCGCTGGGCAAGCCACCCGCCGATGATGGTTCCTGCCAGTCCATCGATGACGGTAATGGCGCCGATCCGCTGATTTGCTTCGAGTAATGAGTAGCCACCGAAGCGCGCATAAAACGTCGGCAGCCAGACCGAAATGCCGCCCATCGAAAATGTCAGCGTGGCTAGCCCAAGCGTGGCGAACCAGAACGCGGGGTTGCGGAAGAGCCCGCAGATGGTGCTGCGATCGAGGGTGGGGGACAGATGGTCGGCACCTCCCCGCTCTGGCTCACTCACGAAAAAGTAGAGCAGGACAGCGATGAGGATGCCGGGCACTGCACCGACCATAAAGGGCGCGCGCCAACCGTAGTGCGGCCCGATGGCGCCGGCCAGCAGATAACCCAGGGCCGCGCCGACGGGGATGGCGATATAGAAGATGCTGAAGATACGGTTGCGCTCAGCCTCGGGATAAAAATCTGCCAGCATGGCCGGCGCGAAAATACTGAAGGTAGCCTCACCTATGCCGACTGCGGCATGCCGCCAGAACAGCTGGCTGTAGGTGTGGACGTAAGCCGTCGTAAGTGTCGCGAGGCTCCACAGTAGTACGCCGCCGATGATGAGTGGTTTGCGAGGCAGACGGTCGCCCAGCCAGCCGGTCAGCGGGGCCGCGATCATGTAGGTGAAAAAGAATGCGGTGGTGAGCGCGCCCATGCGTTCATCAGTGACGCGAAACTCATGCTGCACGAGTGGCTGCACGCCCGGGAGGACATAGCGATCGATGAAGTTGACCAGGTTGAGCGCCGTCAGCAGCAGGAGGGCTACGACTGGCGGGGAGATACGCTCGTTCTGCTTTAGCACCGGAGGCTCACTTTCTTATTTTAGAGCAGCTTCCAGGGGGCTTTTGGAATCAGACTGGCGCCCTGGTACATCGGAGAGGATAATGCGAGCAACATGAACTCCCTTTGGACCGGCGCCGCTATCGTCTTGCTAAGCCTGTTAACGGGTCACGGGCAGGCACTGAAACCCTGCAACGGCCAGTCCGTCCAGTACACTGCGGAGCCCGCAGAAGGGGAGAAACAGATCGAACTTATCAACGCCGACGAAGAGACTCCTGCACTCGCCAAGGTAGGGTCGCCACAAGGTACGCGATGGCTGAGAGAACTCGACCCGGACTACACCAAGACAGGTCCCTGGAATACGACTCTTTTCATCGGGAAAAACACTTCGAATCAAGCGTTTCTTACGATGCGCCTTCTACAGCATGGCGATACTCTCTCCGCACAGTGGATCAATGATCAGCTGTTGTTCGTCGAGGTCTGGTGGGGACGCTTCGCGTCAAGCGACCTCATCGTGGATGTGGATGCAGGCAAATTTGTGTATGACAAGTTCGCTCGATATGGGCAGATGGGCGAACCTTGCAAGTAGAAACGGGACGCCGCAGGAGCTGGATGTGCGGCGTATCGACGGCGACACCGGAGAAACCTGAAGGAGAGGGTTCTTCCAGGAAGCCCCGGTCTGCCGGGAGAGGCATCAATCAAGCCAGGAAACGATAAGTCTCCTTGGTCGATTTGAACGAGCGGTGGTGTGTGCTGAAAACTGTTTGCAGAGGGGGCCATATCAGTACGGGTCAAGTTCTGAATGGCGGCTGGTCGAGGAAACGCAGATTTTTCGGCTTCGATGCGGATGGCAGGTTGCGGTCAGGATGAGCGGTTCAAATCAGGCCTGTCGGCGTGGTTGCAGCGATTTCGGACAGAGGTTTGCGGCGGCTACTTGCCTTGAGCGGGAAGCATTTCAAGATTTGCATCGGTGAGATCGTTGTCGCCCAGCTGTACCGTGATCTTTCGGACGATGGCAGGTTCGGGCTGCGACTTGGAGTTGTCGTAGACTGTGGCGGCAATCGTATAGGTTCCGGCAGGAAGCAGATCGAATCGATAGCTTCCCTCCAAAGTAGACATCGCGTCAGAGCCCTCTGGGTCTGAGTGTTCGCCCTGGGCACTGATGGCAACTCCCGGCATGGCAGCTCCACCCGCGGTTATTGTTCCACTTATGGAATGGAGCAACCGCAGAGGGATATTCACGTCCACATCTGAAATGTCATCGCCATCACCTGTTAGAACAAGGCGCGCATCACCGGCGCCTAACGCTTCCGGCGCATAAACGATGAGGGAGGCAGTCCCGGTACGTGGCGATGTCAAGGTGCCACCACCGTTCGCGAGCGGAATTGGCGAGAAGAAAACCTCTGAAATTCGCGCTGAAATCCTGTACTTACCTGCCGGCAGGCCTGCGATCCGGTAAACTCCGCGGTCATCGATCATACTGCTCTGCGAATAAACGATGGACTGACCAGCTTTCGTATCGAGTCCCTGCGTCAGCTTGCTGGAGACCAGCGTCGCAGTAATCGTGGTGTTGCCTGGAACACCTCCGCCATCGACAGTTAAACGCCCTGAGATGGCTCCGGCCCGATGAACGCCGACATCCTCTCGAAGTATGGTTCCAGCTGCGACCGTCACCTGAGGAAACGCCGCAATTAGCTTCTTTTGCTGGTCAACGGGGAAACGGCTTAGCACTTTGAGCAGTAATTCGAGATCGTAGCTGCCGCCTGAGCTGTAGCCATCCTTGCGCGCGTCCACGATGTAGGTTCCGGCGGGCACAGAGGGAAACACATAGTAGCCGCTGAAGTCGGCAGTTGTTTCCGCTGTATTCTCGCTGCCCGTGCTTTTACTGTCGTTTGTCAGCAGGCTCGCCCGAGGCACCAGCCGGATACTTGCCGCACGACCGGGAACGCCGCCATCGTCGCAGATGACGTGGCCCTCTACCGAGCCCGTCGCTTTCGTTCCGGACGCCGACTGGCCCAGGGCTGCTCCGACGGTCAGAAGCAAAGGAAGCAACGCAGAAAGACCCGCCAACCAGGTCATGCGTCGATGAAGGTCAGCGGGTCTTGCATGCGTTTCGACTTTTGTCATCGAACGGGTGGGGGCGGTCCCTAGCCAGTGATGGTGGTGGATCGAGCGGAGGCGTCCGGTAAGGGGAAGCGGGCTTCGACGATGGTGGCGATGCCGCCGCGGGGACGGAACTCGCCCCTGACCATGGCCCAGACCGGGTCACAGGCCTTGACGATGTCGCCGAGCACCTGGTTGACGATGTTTTCCTGGAAGATACCGAGGTTGCGGTAGCAGAACAGATATTCCTTGAGCGACTTGAGCTCGAGGCAGGTTTCGCGCGGCATGTAGCGGATGGTGATCGCGCCAAAGTCGGGCAGGCCGGTTTTGGGACAGACGGAGGTGAACTCCGGATCGTCGATGAGGATCTCATAGGCCGGAAACTGGTTCTGCCAGGTCTCGATTTCGGGAAAGCGCGTGTCCAGGCCAGCCTTCGCGTGTTCGTCGGTATAGCGTGCAATGGTTGCCATGCTGTTATTGTACCCAAGTGGGGCCATCCATTTGCATCTACAGGGCCTGCGCCGAACTTTTTGACTCCCGCATGGGGCATGCCGCCTCTTATATACTGACCTCCGGTTTGGTGAATGTCCGACGCAAGTAAAAGAAAACTCGATGTGCGATGGTTGTGGGTTCCTGCGGTCCTGCTGCTGGTGGTGATTTTTTTCAGTGTTCGACGGATGACGAGGC
>CAZZZL010000084.1:6041-10229 GCA_964658655.1 uncultured Acetobacteraceae bacterium
CTCGATGCCCGCTGGCTGTGGGTCCCTGCCATTCTCCTGCTCATCGGCGTCTTCATTTTCGTGCGCCGAGTGACGCGGCCGCAGCTGCCGGTGCGCGTGGCCCGGGTGGCGCGGCATGACCTGACGAAGCCCGACAGCACCAATGGCCGGGTCGAACCGCAGAGTAATTACGAGGCCCACGCACCGGCACCAGGGATCGTCCGCAAATTGTATGTACACGCGGGCGAGCAGGTGAAGGCGGGACAACTGTTGCTGTCCCTCGATGACGCTGACGCTGCTTCGCGTGAGGCGACGGCGCTGAGCGCAGTCCGCGGCGCCCAGGCTAATCTGGACGCGATACGCGCTGGCGGCACGCAGGAAGAGCAGCTCAACCTGACGGAGAACCTGACCAAGGCGCAGACGGACGTTGATACGGCCCGAAGGAATCTTGCTACGCTGCAGACGCTGCAGGCACAGGGGTCAGCATCCGCCAGCGAAGTCACCAATGCGCAACAGACGTACAATTCGGCGATGCTCAACCTGCAATCGTTGCAGAAACGCAAGACGGACCGTTATGCCAAGGGTGACGTGATCCACGCGCAATCATCGCTGGCCGACGCTCAGGCAAGTTATCATGCGGCGCAGGTGGTGGTGCAGCAGTCGAATGTGCGCGCGCCATTTGCGGGAACGGTGTATTCCCTGCCCGTATCGCAGACCGAATTTGTGCAGCAGGGCCAGTTGCTTCTGCAGATCGCAGACCTGTCAAAGATGCAGGTCCGTGCCTACTTTGACGAGCCGGATATTGGAGCGCTTGCCGTGGGTCAGAAGGCCAGCATCAAGTGGGACGCGAGGCCCGCGCACCTGTGGAGCGGCCGCGTAATCGCTGTGCCGTCTACTATCATCAACTACCAGTCGACCCGCAATGTGGGCGAGACACTGATCAGTATCGATCCGTCAGACCAGACGCTGCCGCCGAATGCAAACGTGACGGTGCTGGTAACGACGCAGGATGTTAAAGATGTGCTGAGCCTGCCGCGCGACGCGGTCCATCGCGAAGCGGGAATCGACTACGTTTTCCTGGTGCATGGCAATTCCGTTCGGCGGAAAGACGTGAAGACGGGTGCGATCAACCTTGCGTTTGAGCAGATTGTTTCCGGACTGAACGAAGGGGACGAGGTTGCTCTCGGCACAACGAATGGCGAGCCGCTCGCCGAGGGCGTACCCATACGCATCATTCAATAAGTGCGCGGTCCGACCAATCCATGATGCGACTGGACATGCTCAGAGAGAGAGAGACGGCGAGATGGCGCGTCGCAATGACGATGGCGGTCAGCCTGATCGCTGTGTGTGCACATGCGCAGACTCCGGCCAGTGTTTCTCTGAGCACGGTGGTCGATCTGGCGCTGCGCAATTCGCCGGAGATCCACATGGCGGAAGCGGAGATTCGCCGGGCAGCGGCGGGACTGGCGGAACAGCGCGACGCCTACCTGCCTAACTTCGCCTTCTCGTCGAATCTCGGGTATTCCTATGGATTCCCGGTCGGCCAGCCTTCGGTTGCCAACGCACAGTCAAACTCCCTCGTCTTTTCATTTTCGCAGCCGGACTACATCCGGTCAGCGCGCGCGGCGACGGATGCGGCGCGGTTTGCCCTGGTCGACACCCGGGAGAAGGTCGCTCTCGAAACGGCGACAGACTATATCGAGCTCAGCACCGATACGCAGGAAATCGCGACGCTCAAGGACCAGCAGGCGCTTGGCGAGCACCTGATCCAGATTGAAGAAGAGCGCTTTGCCGCTGGTCTGGACAGCCACGTGGACGAGACCCAGGCGAGGCTGACCAATGCGCGGCTGGAGCTGCGGTTGATCCAACTGCAGGGGCATGCCGAGGTGCTTACCGAGAAGCTGGCTAACCTGACCGGTCTGCCACTCGAGTCGATTGCGGCTGATGCGGCGAGTATCCCGGCACCGCCTCCTACCAGCCAACTGGTGGAGACGGTACACCAGAGTGCGGGCCTGCAGGCTGCTTTTGCTTCAGCCAAATCGAAGCAGTATGTTGCCTTTGGCGATGCACGGCAGAATTTCCGGCCAAGTTTCGCCCTGGGCGCGCAGTACAGCCGATACGCAGAATTCAACAATTATCAGTCGTATTACCTGCGCTTTCAGCACAATAACTTCGAAGTGGGCGTGAATATCACGATCCCTGTCTTTGACGAATCGCGGCGGGCGCACGCACGCGGCTCTGCAGCGGACGCGACCCATGCCACCGCACAGGCTGAGCAGCAGCGCAATACGGAGACTGAGCAGAAACTCGAGCTTTCAAAGAACCTGCAAACGCTGGCGGCACAGCAGAAAGTGGCCGAACTGCAGCAGGAACTCGCTCAGGACCAGCTGGACGCAGTGACCCTGCAGATGCAGAACGGCACGGGTAGGCCAGGGAGCCCGCCGGTGACTCCTAAAGAGCAGCAGATGGCAAGGATCGATCAGCGCCGGTACACGATTGAAGTGCTCGAGGCCAAGTTTCAGCTGCTGCAGGCGGAATTGAACCTGCTCCGCGCCAATGGGCAGATGGTCACCTGGGCGATGCAATCTGCCAAGCCTTAGACTCAGTTTTATTGCACTTTTTGTGGGGCAAAGTGTTACCTGGTTTGGCAGCCCCCAACAGGCGCAGAGGCGGGTCGAAACTGGTACACTTTGATATACGCCATGCCATTAAAAACGCTGTTCCTGAACCCGCCGTCCTTTGAAAACTTTGATGGTGGCGCCAGCTCCCGTTGGCCTGCCACACGTGAAATCGAGTCGTATTGGTATCCCGTCTGGTTGACCTATCCCGCGGGGATGCTCGAAGGCTCGCGGCTGCTCGATGCGCCGCCTCACCATGTCTCTGCGACAGAAACGATCGAGATCGCGAAGGACTATGACTTCCTCGTGCTGTTTACCAGCACACCGGGGTGGACGGGCGATCAGCGCCTGGCGGAGGCCATCAAGAAGGCCAATCCGCGAATCAGGATCGCCTTCGTGGGACCACCGGTCACTACCTCGCCGGACAAGGCTCTGAACGAGTGCGAAGTTCTCGATTTTGTCTGCCGCCGCGAGTTTGACTACTCCGTTGTCGAATACGCGAATGGCAGCCCGCGTGAGGACATTCTCGGTATCAGCTTCCGCAACGATCAGGGCACGATCGTCCATAACCCGGACCGTCCGCAGGTCGAGAAGCTCGACAAGCCTGATATGCCCTGGGCGACCGACATCTACAAGCGCGACGTCGATGTGACCAAATACAACGTGCCGTTCCTGTTGCACCCGTACGTGTCGCTATACTCGACGCGCGGCTGCCCAGCGCAGTGCACGTTCTGCCTCTGGCCACAGACGCTCTCAGGGCATGCCTGGCGCAAGCGCTCAACTGATGACGTTGCTGCCGAGATGGCGCACGCGAAGGAGATCTTTCCGGAAGTGAAGGAGTTCTTCTTCGACGACGATACATTCAACATTCAGAAGGCCCGGACGATCGAGCTGTGCGAAAAGCTGAAGCCTTTGAAGTTGACCTGGTCCTGCACGTCGCGTGTGACCACGGATCGCGACACTCTCAAAGCCATGCGCGAAGCCGGCTGTCGTTTGCTGATCGTTGGATTTGAATCAGGCGATCCGCAGATCCTGAAGAACATCAAGAAGGGCGCAACGGTTGAACGTGCGCGCGCCTTCACCAAGGATTGCCACGACCTCGGCCTGACGATCCATGGCGACTTTATTCTTGGCCTTCCCGGCGAGACGAAAGAGTCCATTCGCAACACCATCAACTTTGCCAAGCAGCTTGATGTTGAGACAATCCAGGTTTCGATTGCGCACGCTTACCCGGGCACGGAGTTTTATGATTACGCCAAGGAGAACGGCTTCATCGTGAACAACGGCGCCATGGTTGACGAAGAGGGCCACCAGCTGGCGCACATCGAGTACCCGGGTCTGCCGACCGAGTATGTACTCGAGATGGTGCATCGCTTCTACGACGAATACTATTTCCGTCCGAAGGCAGCATGGCGGGTGGTCAGCAAGGCCATTGTCAACCGCGACCTGAAGCGCCTCTATCATGAGTCGGTTTCATTCATGAAGCTGCGCGCGCAGCGTAACAAGGTTGTTGCCAAGAAGAAGCGTGAAATTGCGGATGCTGTCACGACCGCAAATGTCGGCGCCTAGCACGACTTCCCGCAACGAGCCT
>CAZZZL010000085.1:0-9396 GCA_964658655.1 uncultured Acetobacteraceae bacterium
TGAAGCCATCAGTCTACTTAAAGGTATAGGTGAGGCCGGCGGTGAACTGGAACGAGTTCTGGTTGAACGTCGGTGGGGGATCGTTCAGGTAGTTGTCCACAAAGCCGGCGTTGAAGCCGATGTTCTTGTAGACAGGGAAGAGGAGAGCCGCGGTGAAATCCGCCGAGAAAGCGCTGGGCTGATTGAAGGCAGGCGTCACGACGCCCGTTTCATTCAGCGCCAGGCCCTTGGGCAGCTTGCGCATGTACGTCTCGCCGAAATCCATGCCGATCAGGTTTTTGTTGGGTGTGCCTGTCGGAATAAAGCTCTGCTGTTCGTAGTGCACGTCCGTCTTGACGTCGAGTTCCTGCACCTTGTTCTTGATGACGGTGTAACCGAAGCCGCCGCCGTAAATCTGCTGCACGGCAAGGCCCTGTGAGTAATCGTGGTCTGCGCTGATATAGCCAAGGTAGTAGAAGCGCGTCGATAGATACTGGTCGCGCTCGAAGTCGCCATGCAGGATGTCTGTCTTCACGCTGCTCGCGGCCTGCGTACTGGTCGCGCTCTGCTTGGTTGAGCCGTAGATTGCATTTGCATCCAGGGTGGTCTTGTTGCGGGGTGCAACCCATGCGGCGTTCGGCACGGTGCGGACAAGGGTCAATGCGCCGTTAAATGTTCGTGCATTCTGGGTCGATTCAACCAGTGCGGCGCCGAGGGTCAGACCGCCGGTGTAGCCATGGGTCAGGCCGGGCTCGTGATACAGCGTCTTCTGAAATTCGTCATCGGCAACAACAGCCTGTGTGTCGCTGGTCGAAACAGTGCTGGTGCCGGAAGGCGTTTGTACCTGGATGTTCTTGTCGGCAATGGCGAGCGAACCCTGCGGTACGTCGCTCTCCGGTGTCTTCCGGTTGAGCTTGACGCCATTCTTGATGACAGCGAATTTCTCTGCCGCGTCGATGGTCTTGATCTTGTCCCAGGTGATGGTCAGGTCGCCGGCCATGTCGCTATGGAAGGAGACACCGGCGCCGGTAGCGCTGACGAGTTTGCCCTTGAGCGTGTCCCCATTCGCGAAGACGAGGGTGTCTGTGCCTGCAGCGTCGGCAGCATGCGCGGTGCTCGAGATCGCGAGAAAACTCAGGCTGAGCAGGCATAAGGTCAGCAGGAGAGCGAAACGGCTGCTGCGTGTCAGGGCGAGTAAGTCACGCTCCAAGGAGGGAGAGGCCAGGTATGTTTGTGTCAAAATGTGAACTCCGTTTTAAATTTTGCACAGCGCCAAGGGGCTGCGATGGCCCGTTGCCAGGCAATAGGGAACAGAAACGCCTGATATCCTGGCCCGATTGCGAGGCCAGCTCGGAGAGGCACGAGTCAGGTCTGCCGAGATTCTAACCTACGCTGCTACAACTTTCGTGGGAAATGATGATGAGAATGTGCGACTTGCCGCTGGCAAACGGTCTGTTTTGGTCACGCACCATACCGACGGATTGTCTAGAGGCTGTCCTTGCGGAAAATGAGAGGCAGCAAAAATCCCACCGGTGACTGGTGGGATTTTTTGTCTCTGCAGCAATACTTACTGGGGACGCGGCTTGAACGCGCCTTTGGGGAATTTCAGTCGGTAAACAATGCCGACCGAGATGCCCAGTTCGTTCTGGGTGTAACCGCCGAAGCGGGTGTACACGTAATCGGGCGAGATACGGAAGGCGAGCTGGGGAGAGCGGTTCAGGTCAATCGAACCACCCAGGGCCATCGCGAAGGCAGCGCCATTGTTGAACAGGCCAAGGGCTGCGGGCGGAACCGGTCCGCTGCCGGGAGGCGGCAGCGTGCCGAGATCCCGGTCGAAGCTGCCATAAGCGCCGCCAAACAGGCCATGAAGCGTGAGTGCTGCCGGATGGCCCTGCTTCAGACGGTAGGAAACGCCGCCCATTCCGTAGTGTTCCATCACGAACGGCCCGCGCACGCCATACGGATTTACGTGCACGCCGCTGGTTCCGTAATACCCGCGGACAGTGGCAGTCGCGCCGAGGCGGGAGGTGAGCCAGCGTGTTCCCTGGACATCAAAGCCGCCGAGGTGCGCGCCTTCGAGCAGGCTTGGGCCCGCATTGATGTGCTGATAGCCGATGCCGCCGTAGATGTCGTATTTATTGTCGTAGCGCACGTCCGCAAGGGTCAGGTTGCGGTTGACGTTGGCATCGATTACCGGCGGAGGCGGCAGTTTTTCGGTGGATGTACTGTTCTGCCCGCCAGTCTGGTTGCCGGGAGGAGGCGTCGGGGCCTGGGCCATGGCCTGGTGCTGGCCTGACGCGAGTGCCATGAGGGTGAGACCCAGGGCGATAAGGGACGCGACCTTTTTGACCGCGGTGATACTTGACTTTTCCTTCAGCAGCAAACTACGTGCCTCCACTTGGCTGCAGGCCGAAGCGTTTCCGGCAGGTGCAGCCTGTTCCGTCTTCGATCGCCTAGATACAAGGCTCCTTTCAAAGATACATGGACGCCAGCCAGCGTGCATGCCGATTGGATTTTCTGCAGATGAGGCCAGCAAATCTTTCCAGCTGAATGGCCGCAGATTTCCTCCCGGCTTCCCAAAACGGTAGTCTGGAATGGCAGGAGTGCATCGGGTGAATAGTCAAAAGGAAAAACTGGCTGAGACGCAGTTCGAATCGCTGGATGCAATGATTGCGGCCTATGCCGCTGAAGCTGTCCGTGTCGCCGCTGCGGACCATCGGGTGAAGCTGGACTTCTCCGTCGCCTCGGTCGCGAAGCTGGAAGCGCTGCTGGAAGGCCAGGCCGCCGTCGATCTGGAGTACCAGACGCGCACCTGGGGCGGCTATTTCGGTGAAGTGCTGCGTCGTCAGTGGGGTGGCGACTGGTCGCTGACTCAGTATCCCGAGGCGGTCGCGGCTGTTCCCACACTGGAGATTGCCGGATCGCGTCTCTATCCCCTCATGAAGGTCTACCGGCGGCTTACCATGGGTGAGTCGGAGAGCCTGATCGCTTTTCTGGCGCTGATTCAGCAGCGGCTGGGCGCCAGCACTGCGGTGCAGTAAGGCATACAGTCGAATGTCAGGCAGCAGACGCGCATCCTGTTCAAAACGCGAATGATTCTTGCACTTGCATCCGCCGCGGCAATCATTCCGTACATCCTATAGACAGGCCTTTGTGCGACAATGGAACCCACGGATGCGAATCCGGGTTTCGCTTTGACAGCTGAAGCCGGGAGGATTTTGATTATGGGTGAACTTCTACAGCCGACACATCTACTTGTTGTTCTCGCAATCGCGCTCATTATTTTTGGACCGAGCAAGCTGCCAGGTTTAGGCAAGGGCCTCGGCGAAGGTCTCCGCGGATTTAAAGACGGCATTAAGGGCTCGCCGGATGCGGTGAAGAATGAGGACGCTGCAAACGTCTCGGTCACACCGAAGCCAACGCCGACACCAGAAGTAAAGTAAGCCCCGCGTCCCGGCCGCCAGGCTGGTTTGCCCGGGGAAGTCATCAATATTTTTAAGGATCAGGAGAGCCGCACACGTGTGCGGCTTTTTCCATTGTGTCCCCGTTGGTCAGGGTAAGCGGCGATACGCCTGGGCTAACGCTCATTCGGCGTCAAGCGGAGGATCGACCGGGCGCCGCGCAGCAGGTCTCCGCTCTTCGATGAGCTGCTTCATCTCCAGGCTTGCAGGTGTATTCAGCACCGACAGACCATGGATGACTGCTTCACGGTCGACCTCATTGCGATTCTGGCTCGCTTTCCACTTTCCCTCAAGACGCCGGATCGGCAGTTCCAGGCCAACAATGCCGCGCATCTGCTGCGCGATGTAACCGTCAGGTGCGTCGGTAGGGTCCCAGGCTCCAGGAAATCCCGCTTCATGCTGCTGGGTAAGGCTCTGTAGATGAGCGAGCAGCCACCCCGGGTCTTCGATTGCGCGCAGTGGACCGTAGGCATGGACGACAGCATAGTTCCAGGTCGGAACCTCGGCGCCGGTCTGGTGTGCGTTGGGATACCACGACGCGGAGATATAGTGATGCGGCCCTGCAAAGATGGCGAGCGCGTCGATAGTCGAGGTGAAGTCTCGCCACTGGGCGTTGCCACGCGCGACATGCGCTTTCAGCGTGCCGAGAGCGCTGTCATCGTGGATTTCGAGGACCATCGGCAGATGCGAGGCGACGAGGCCTGGAGCGCCTCCGGAAACGCTCATGGTGACGAGCGATCCAAACGGCTGCGCGCGGATAAGGTCATGCATCACGGGAACGCGGTTTTCTTCGTTGGCTCTGGGAATGTACATGGCGGCCCTCGCCACTACAGGCTAAACGACGCAGCGCTCCAAGCAGGTGGGATCAGCCTGCCAGCGGCTCCAGCAAGGCAAGATTCCGCGATGGGGTCGCACCCAGGGCAAGCGCCTGGCTGTTGACGACGAGGCGGGTGGCAGCATCCGGACGGATGGCTTTCGAGATGTAGTAGCCCTGGATTTCATCACAGCCGGCATCGGCCAGGATGGCCATCTGGCCGGCAGTCTCGACGCCCTCGGCGACCACGCGCAGGTGCAGAGATCGCGCCATGTCGATCATGCCCTCGATCAGCACGCGTGCATCGGTTGACGATTCGATGTCGGCGACAAAGCACCGATCAATCTTGAGCCTGTTGACAGGCAGGTTGCGCAGGTAGCTTAGCGAAGAGTAGCCGGTCCCGAAATCATCTATCGAAAGCTGTACCCCGAGATTGCGCAGCAGTCCAAGGGTCAGCAGGGTGTTCTGATGGTCCTTGATCAGTATGCTTTCCGTCAGTTCGAGATCAAGCAGTTCAGGCGGCAGATCGGTTTCCCGCAGGGTTGCGCAGACCATTGCCACGAAGTCGGCATCCGCCAGCTGGACTGCTGAAACATTCACCGAGATTTTGACGAGTCGATTGCCTGAACGATGCCACTGCGCAGCCTGCAGGCACGCCTGCCGCAGCACCCATCTGCCCAGCGGGATAATGAGCGCAGTCTTCTCTGCCAGTGGGATAAACGTGGCCGGCGAAACGAAACCGTGCACGGCATCGTTCCAGCGCAGGAGTGCCTCGAAGCCAAGCAGCGCGCCATGCGTACTGACCAGCGGCTGGTAGTGGACTTCGAGCGTCTCGTCCTCCACGGCTGTGCGCAGACGGTGTTCGAGGCTCATCTGCAGCAGCACCTCGTCACGCATACTCCTGTCGAAAAGATGATAGCCACCGCGGCCACTCTCCCTTGCCTTGTAGAGGGCCAGGTCGGCATGGTGGAAGAGGTCCGCGATGTTTGTGCCGGCCTCCGGATAGAGGCAGATGCCCACGCTTGCACCGATCTTGATCGTGTGCGACTCGTAGTAGATCGGCTGGCCGAGGCACGCCACAATCCGGGCGCTGATCCTTTCTGCACCCGCGGCCTCGCAGCATTGCGGAAGCACCAAAGCAAATTCATCGCCGCCAATGCGCACCAGCGTGTCATGGGTGCGGATCTCCCCGCGCAGTCGTGTCGCCACCTCGGTCAGCACGGCATCGCCGGCCTGCCGCCCGAGACTGTCGTTCACTTCTCTGAAACCGTCCAGATCAATCGACAGGAAGGTGAAGGTAGTGCTCTGCATGGGGGAGCGGTTGAGCAGCTCGGTCAGCACCTCCTGCATGCACAGACGGTTGCCAAGACCGGTCAGCGCATCGTGATACGCCTGTTGCAGCAGGACTTCCTGGTCCGCTTCGCGCGTTGCAGACGCCTTCAGACCGGCGATACTGCGCACACAGGAGGTCACCAGGAATACGTCACAGAAGATGACCCATAAAATATGTTCGGCAAAGCGCCACGCTGCATCGACCGCCGTGCCGAAGAGCGAAACGGGCATGAAGTATCCCATCAGCCCATGGTTGAGCAGGGTGACGAGAGTGGCGGTCACCAGTACCGGCCAGTCAAGATAAAACGCAAGAAAAGCGAGCGATCCGAAGACGTGGAAGTGAGTTTCAAGATGGCCGCCCGAGATATGAATCAACAATCCGGACATCAGCATCTGGCATGCCGCGAGAATGTGCCGCGTGGAAATCATGCCCGGCCGTAGCCAGGCGAGCGCTACCGGCGGCAGAGTGATCAGGCCTCCCAGGTAGATAGCCGCCAGCAGGTGGGGATGCGGAGCCATCTCGTTTCCCGCCATTCTGGATGGCGACATCCAGACGGCACTCGCGATGGCGGCCGGCCACTGCAGGCACATGATGAACGCAATCAGCCGGTCGGTTCGTTCGCAGATACGACCATGCTCCTTGCGAAACAGGATGCGCGCATCCTTTGATCGCTGTTCTAGAGCCACCGTACTGCTCATGGGGGGCTCCCCGCGTTTGCAGACCTCGAGGCTTTCATCCAGAAGTCTGCGCGCCAACCCTGCACCGATACTCTCCCCATGGTGCCTCCATGCCGGGCACGCGCGTGTTAAACAACGATGCGCTTCAGTGGTGTTATCGGCTCAGGGGTGGCGGGGCATGAGGGGGAAATTCTGCGTCACGTTACGGCATCCGGCGCGTAGCGGCGGCTCCTGTTATCTGCGAGGCGTCCGCAGGTAGGCTTTTTCTATCCGCATCAGTTCATAGAACGCTTTGAAGAAATCGAGCGGGCCAACTTTCGAGCCAGCCACATCCTCCCAGACAGGGAGTGCCTTTTCGTAGATCACGTTGCACACATACGCTGTGTCGCGATGATGGATGGCAAGAAACCGCGCGATGATTTCGACATCGAAAATCCAGCGTGACTGGAACGGGACTTCAAGGATCTGGCGAAACTGTAGCGTAATCCGAAACAGCTTGGCGCCGCACTGCGTGTCATAGATCGGCATACGCAGCAGTGTCGACACGACTGTCGCGAAAATGCGGCCGAGATAATGGCGGACCGGTTTGCGATGAATCGCGTGGCCCAGCAGACGGACGCGCGAGCCGAAGACCATTTCGAGGTGCGGGTCTTCGAGCATCTTGTCGAGCAGCTGCGGAATCACCCAGAGCGGGGTAGCCAGGTCGGCGTCCCAGAAGCCCACGTAGGCACTGTCGCTGCGGGCGATGGCGGTCAGCAGGCCATTGCGCACCGCCGCAGCCTTGCCCTGGTTCGGCTGCTGATCAAGTACGTGGATGCGCTCGGGGTGCTGTATCTCGAGTTGGCGCAGAACTGAAAGTGTGCTGTCGCGGCTGCCATCGTTGACCAGCAGGAAATTGACATGCTCATCCTGCGCCAGGAATTCGTGGAATCGATGGGGCTGCAGGCGCAAGGCCTCGTTATAACAGGGCACGACGATGGTGCAGGTGCGGGCGCTGATTGATTCGGGGGCCATCGCCGAAGACATGTCTCAGACAATAGCAGGCGACGCTGCGGATATTGCGCGCCCCAGTTCGAATTTCAGAGGATCACGGCTTAGCCTGCAATGAGCGCGACGGCCCCGATCGCCAGCACCATGCCGATGGTCTGCGTACGCGTCGTGCGTTCTTTCAGCAGCCACGCGGCGAGCAGGATGGTCGCTGCCGGGTAAAGCGACGACAGAATAGCCGCGACATCCATTCTGCCCAGCCGTGTGGCGAACATGTAGAGCATGTTGCCGCCGGTGTCGAGCAGGCCCACAGCCGCGGCGAGAACAATCGTCCGAGCGCCCCATCGATTGACCATCCCGCCCGGATTCGCTTTGACCGCGGACCACAGGCAGAAGACCAGTGCCAGTGATGTACTGGTGACGCGCGACATGGCCATTGCCCATGCAACATTGCCGGCAGGTCCGCTCGATGTGGCCAGCTTGAGCAGCACAAAGTAGATGCCGAAGCACACGCCGCTGATACAGCCCAGCCACAGGGTCCGCATATTCACGCGCCCGGGAGCTGATGCGATCAGCCAGATGGCGCTGACGGCGAGCGCAAATCCGACGAGTTGATGAACAGTCGGCAGTCCCTCTGCGTGAAGGCCGAAAAGCATTGGGACTGCTGCCGTTAACACACCTGCTGCTGCCGCCGTGATGCCCATGCTGCCGGTGGAGAGTGCCTGGTAAAACAGCATCAGGCCGCCGCCACCGAAAAGGCCGCCGACCAGTCCCAGGATCAGCAGGGAATGCGTAGGAGCGTGCAGGCCGTGGATCGCAATCACCAGCCCGATGATCGTCAGACTGATGGCGTGGGCAATGGCGACTGCCAGGTATGGAGAGATGCGCCGGGCAGTGACGCCGCCCAGGAAGTCGCTCGAGCCCCAGCATGCTGCCGAGGCCAGGGCGATGATTGTGGGGTTCATCGTTCCAGTGCGGTCGCCGTCGGGTAGTAGCCGGGAGGCGCAATCACGTCCAGGCCGGGCCGTTCGACATGGACATCCCACTTGCGGTAGCGGCTGTCCAGGACCTGCAGATGCGTGTTGTAGCCGAGGGTGTACTGTGTGCGCACCTGGTCGAAGATGTGGCCGAAGGAGCGCTGCATGCCGGCGCTGGAAAGTTCATGCGCCAGTTCGCCGCCGGTCGCACCGGTGTAGCGCGGCAGGATGTTGTCAAATGGCAGCAGCGGGATGTGGAACTTGTCGATGTAGCCTTCGATCGGCAGCGCAGACTCGCCGACCAGCGTGGCATAAACTGATTCCTGGTTGGTCTGCAGGAAGCGGACAACTTCCGAGAGATGGGCCTTGGAACGGGCTTCCTTACCGTCACTTATGACGTAGATTACGCGGCGGCGGCCTTTCTTGGCACGCGCCAGGGCCTGGCCGGCTGCGAGAATAGCGTCATTAAGCGTGTGAATCTCTTTCGGCAGGATCACCATGCCATTCCCTGAACGCTGGGGGGTGAGGTTGGGATCGATCGGAATATCATTGATAGTCGGGCCCTGTCCAAACGGGCCGCCCATATCCTGCGGCGTACCCATGTCTTCGCCGGCGCGCTTGGCGCGGCTCAGCACGGCGGGCAGACGATCGCCGGTTGCGGCGGTAAACGTGGTCTGCTCCGTAACACCGTCCGCGTAGGTAAAGACAGCCACTTCATCCTGCGGCGTCAGTGCCCCAACGATGGCGTTGAGCGAATTGTTGACAGCGCTCATCACATCGCGCGGCAGGCTCTGATCGATGACAAAAGCCACAGAAAGCGGGGCAGGATCGACGCTGAAGAACGAAATATGCTGCCGCTGGCCATTTTCGTAAATACGGAAGTCGCGCGAGGTAAGTCCCGGGACTTCGCCATGATTCTTGTCGAGTACCAGCACCGGGATCTGGACGTAGTTCACAGGTACCCGGATCAGGAATTGCTGGGCCTCTTCTGCATTCTTTGGAGTGTAAGGCTCTTCGGCCTGGGGTGGGCCGTCGGGATTGGGCGCAGCATTCTGGCCGGGCTCGGCTGGCGCAGCCTGCGGTGGTGCAGCGGTTTCATCACTGCCGGAAGACTGGGCTTTGCCGTGCGCAGCCTGGCTGGCAATTCCGGAGATGCTGTCAGTAGAAG
>CAZZZL010000086.1:0-8842 GCA_964658655.1 uncultured Acetobacteraceae bacterium
CTGCCCGAGCAGGGCTGGGGTGTGATCCAAAGTCTCGAAATGGCGGCGGAAGTGCAGAATCAGCTGATGCATATGGGGTTTATGCCGGGTGCGCCTGTTCAGGCATTGCGCCGCGCCCCTGCCGGAGATCCGACTGTCTATGCGATTGACGGGTCCGAAGTGGCCCTTCGCCGCGAAACCGCCAGCCTTATCTTCGTGACACCAGGCGAGCCCAATCCAGTGGAGCTTTCAGCGTGAGCTGTCACGACACAGGGCTTGGCTCCATCGCCGAGCTGGACCCGGTCGATGCGGGTGGCCCAGGCCACAAAGTCCGGGGCAAGATCCGGACTGTCGTCCTCATCGGGCCGCCCAACTGCGGCAAGTCGACCCTCTTCAACCGGCTCACCGGCCTGCGGCAGAAAGTCGCCAACTACCCCGGCGTTACGGTAGAGCAGCATTCCGGCCGGATGAACGGCATTGGCCGCCGCGACCTCACCCTGATTGACCTTCCCGGCGTTTACAGCCTCAACAGCACCTCAGAAGACGCGCGCGTGGCAGTTGATGTCCTGCACGGCCGCATGCCTGGCACGCCACCCCCGGACGCTGTGCTGCTGGTGATCGATGCACTGCATCTGCAACGGCAACTGATGCTCGCATCACCCATCCTGGCTCTCGGCCTTCCGACTCTGGTGCTTTTGAATATGGCGGACGTGATGGCAGCGCGCGGCGGCAAGGTCGATTCACTCGCTCTCGCCCAGGAGCTGCGTTGCCCCGTCGCCCTCATCAGCGCCTCGCACGGGACAAATATCGATACAATCCCGGCCTTTCTGCAGCGTGCTGAAGAGCCGGCAGCCGCACAGGCACATGCACCGGTCGTGACGTTGCCAGTTCTGCAAAATCCCGTGTCCTGTCGAAAGTGGTCTGCCCTCGTCAGCGAGGCGGCCAGCTACAAACAGCCATCTTCGCCGATCTGGACAATTCGGCTGGACAAGATCCTTCTTCACCGCGTCTGGGGACCACTCGTTTTCCTGCTGGTCGTCGTCGGCGTCTTCCAGGTGGTCTTCGGCATAGGTCAGCCGTTGAATGACGGTCTCGGCGAAATTCTGACCAGTGCCGGCGCCCATGTCGCCAATCTTCTGCCCGATAACTGGATGCGCCTTCTGCTGCGCGACGGCCTGTGGAACGGCGTACAGGCGGTCCTGGTCTTCCTGCCGCAGATTCTGTTGCTGTTCCTTTTCATAGGAATACTTGAAGATTCAGGCTATCTGGCCCGGGCAGCACTGATCGCCGATCGCCTGATGCGGTCAATCGGTCTTAACGGAAAGGCCTTTATACCTCTGCTGTCGGCATATGCCTGCGCAGTGCCGGCCATCATGGCCACGCGCACGATCGAGAATCGCCGCGATCGCCTGGCGACCATTCTTGTCGCGCCTTTCATGACCTGCTCGGCCCGCCTGCCGATCTACACGCTGATCATTGCCGCCTTCATTCCCAACAAGCACGTCATCGGGGACATCATCGGCCTCCGCGCCTGCGTCATGCTCGGCCTGTATGTCTTAGGTTTTCTCGCGGCACTCGGCACCGCCCGCCTGCTCAAATCATCCGTGCTGAAGGCTTCGTCCGCACCGTTCATTCTGGAGCTGCCACAATATCGCTGGCCGACCCTGCGTTCACTCGGTCTGCGCCTCTATGACCGCGGCATGCTGTTTCTCAAGAAGGCCGGGACCATCATCCTTGGCGTGACCTTCCTTCTGTGGGTACTCAGCATCATCCCCACACACAATGGCAATTTCTCTGATCTTGCCGACAGTGTCATTGGTCGGCTTGGGCATTTCATCGAGCCGCTGATTCACCCGCTGGGCTTTAACTGGAAAATTGGGATCGGCCTGCTCAGTTCCATCATTGCCCGCGAGGTCATCGTCGGCACATTAGGTACGCTGTAC
Source organism: uncultured Acetobacteraceae bacterium (assembly GCA_964658655.1). Lineage (GTDB taxonomy): Bacteria > Acidobacteriota > Terriglobia > Terriglobales > Acidobacteriaceae. The sequence goes on from CAZZZL010000086.1 coordinate 1,923, forward strand.
GGCGCCGACCCGCTCACCCACTCAGGTGGTTTGCAGGCGGCGCTCCGGCATGACATGACCCTCGGCGGCGCCATCGCCCTCGTCGTCTTCTTCGCATTTGCCATGCAGTGCACCTCGACACTGGCCGTCGTCCGGCGTGAGACCAACAGCTGGAAATGGCCCCTGGTCCAGTTCTGCTACATGAGCGGCCTGGCCTACCTGGCCGCGCTGGTGACCAACCAGCTATTCCTGCACATTTTCTAAACGCCGTGAGCCCGGAACATGCGTTCTCCGGTGCTCTTATAATGAAGTCGCCGAATACCCGTTTACCAGGCACTTCGTTGTGCAGTCTGGCCTTTGACACGGCTTCCAGACTCAAATGAAACTTGCCATCCTTACAAGCCGTCACTTCAAATGGAACGTCAGGTTGTTGCAACGGCTCTAGAGGGCCAAGCGGATGAAAAGTTCCAGTGTTAAACCCTGGCAAGCAGGTGCACTGACCGTGATACTGGTGACAGTGCATGGGTTTCGGCCCGTACACCCCGGCCTTCGCGCTGTTTTCGCCGCTGAGTCTATGTCCCAGTCGCAGCCTCCGCCTCAAAATCAGCTGTCTCGGAATCTGCCTCCCGAGCCGCGTCCCTTTGGACATCGAAACGATGACATCAAGACTGTGGAGCAGGTTCAAGTGCAAAAGGCGCAGAGTGTCTACTGGCAGAAGCAACTTATGCAGGACACGACCAGATTGCTTCAATTAGCGAAACAATTGAAAGAAGAAGTAGACAAAGCCAACGGGAGCACGCTCCCCGCCGATGTGATCAAGAAGGCGACAGAGATTGACAAGCTGACCAAGAGCGTAAAGTCAGCAGCAGCGTTTTCCTCCCAAAAACAATACTTTGTAATCAACGTTTGCCCAGCAGGTAAAAATTATCGAGCCTGAAAAGTCGGGTTTTTGGAAACTCCGCGAATCACCTGCGAAGCTTTGGGTCTGACCATCTTCCGCAACTCCTCTCAGCATCGCAACGGCAGAGAGCCTGCACTCAATGCGACCAACGGGAGCATGCCTTTGCGCCAAGGGCGCTCTTGCCTGTGCGGCCAGCACTCGGTGTGAGAAAATAGCAGGAGCCCCTAACAATTAAAGAGACCCCTGCATGATTTCCGTCAGCAATGTAAGCATGCGCTACGGCGCAAAAGTTCTATTCGAAGATGTTTCCGTCCAGTTCATCCCTGGTCGCCGCTATGGCTTGACCGGGCCGAATGGCGCCGGCAAATCTACATTCATGAAGATTCTGGCCGCCGACCTGGACCCGCAAAAGGGCACGGTCGTCCGTCCCAAAAAGGTTTCCGTCCTTCGCCAGGACCAGTACGCCTTCGACAACTACCGCCTGATCGACACCGTCATCATGGGCAACAAGGGCCTGTGGGCGGCGCTCGAAGAACGTGAAAAAATCTACAACAAGCCGGAAATGACCGACGAGGACGGCATGCGCCTCGGCGAACTCGAAGGCATTGTCGGCGAAGAAGACGGCTATACCGCCGAGAGCGACGCCGCCATCCTGCTGCAGGGCCTCGACATTCCGGACGAACTGCACGAGCGCAAGATGGGCGAATTGCAGGGCGGCCAGAAGGTCCGCGCACTGCTGGCCCAGGCACTCTTTGGCAAGCCGCAGGCGCTGCTGCTCGACGAGCCCACCAACTACCTGGATCTCGAGTCCATCGAATGGCTACAGGATTTCCTCCTCCATTTCGAAGGCACACTGATCACCATCTCGCATGATCGCCATTTCCTGAACAGTGTCTGCACCCATATCGCCGACATCGATTACGAAGACATCATCATCTACACCGGCGGCTACGACGACATGGTGCTCGCAAAGACTCAGGTTCGCTCGCGCCTCGAGTCGCAGAACGAGCAGCGCGAAAAGAAGATTGCCCAGCTCAACGAGTTCATTGCGCGCTTCTCGGCCGGTACCCGCTCAAGCCAGGTGACGTCGCGTAAGAAGGAAGTTGAACGTCTGCAGACCAGCGAACTGGCACGCTCGAACATCGCCCGTCCCTACATCCGATTCGATATGAACCGGCCATCGGGCAAGCACGTGCTGGAGTTCGAGCACATCAGCAAGGCCTACGACGGCGTCCCCGTCATCAAGGATTTTTCCGGCTCCATCATGCGCGGCGAACGCATCGCGCTCATGGGCCGCAACGGCCAGGGCAAGACGACGATGATCCGGTCTCTTCTCGCCAATACGCCCATCCTTGGCATGCCGGAAGACAAGGAATTCAAGCTCGACAAGGGCACCACCAAGTGGGGTCATGAGGCCCAGGTCGGATACTTCCCGCAGGACATTCACGGGATTATCGACAAGGGCACGACCGTCCAGGAATGGCTGCACAGCTTCGATACACAGAAGACCAAGGAAGAAATTCGCGGCGTGCTCGGCCAGATGCTTTTCCGCGGTGAAGAAGGCGTCAAACCGACCGACGCATTGTCAGGTGGCGAAGCTGCACGCCTTGTATTCTGCCGGTTAATGATGCAGAAGCCTAACTTCCTGGTGTTCGACGAACCGACCAACCATCTTGACCTCGAATCAATCAACGCTTTGAACCAGGCGTTGCAGAAATTCGAAGGCACGGTCTTGCTGGTCACGCATGACTTCGATTTAATCGACGAAGTAGCGACCCGCATCTGGCATTTTGAAGAAAAGGGTATCGTCGACTTCAAGGGGCCGTATGCGGAATACATGGCCGCTACTACAACGACTGCTTCGCGGTAGTGCGACCTGGATGCCCCATGTCTCGCTTCTGAGACGTGGGCTTCTCGCCTTCGCAGAAGTAGAGAGGACGCCTTCTCGATTGCGAGGTAAGTCCAAAACTCTTCATTTGTCATCCCGACCGAAGCGGAGGGACCTGCATGTTGGTGGATCTCGCAAGATCGTCGCCGGCATCGTGGAAGCTGTAAAGAGTTGCAGATCCTTGCACTAGGGTTCGCTCCGGCCGGGATGACAACCGCAAAACTCGGCGCTGTTTCTAAAACGACCGCTTAATCAAAACAAGGAACAACTTTTGGCAGCCATTCTCAACGCGCAATCGATCGCCAAGGCCTTCGGCGCAGAACAACTCTTCCGCAACGTCTCCTTTACCGTCGAAGAAGGCGCACGCATCGGCCTCATCGGCCCGAATGGCTCCGGCAAATCCACCCTGCTGAAGATCCTTGCAGGTGAAGTCGATCCGGACTCCGGCGAAGTGTCTGCCCGCAAGCGCACGCGCATGGCATACGTTGCGCAGGACTCGCAATTTGTAAAAAGATCGACCATCTGGTCGGTCATGACCGAAGCCGCTACCCGCGCCGGTCTCGCCGAGAGCGATCGGGAAGGCCGCGCCCGCGGACTCCTCGGCCGCGCAAGCTTTGAGGACTTCGAAACCGAAACAGCAGCCCTTTCCGGCGGCTGGCGGAAACGTCTCGCTATCGTCGAAGCCATGGTCGGCGATCCGGACATTCTCCTGCTCGACGAACCTACGAACCATCTCGATCTTGCAGGAATCGAGTGGCTCGAGACCACGCTGGCCCAGTCGCGCTCCGCCTGCGTCGTCATCAGCCACGATCGCTACTTCCTCGAAAACGTCGCCACCGAGATGGCTGAACTCAACCGACGCTATCCCGACGGCATCCTGCGCCGGACCGGCAACTACAGCGAATTCCTGGTCGAGAAAGAACTCTTCCTTGAAGCCCAGCAGCGCCGCCAGGAGTCGCTCGAAAATCGCGTCAAGACCGAAATCGACTGGCTCCGCCGAGGCCCCAAGGCCCGCACGACGAAGTCAAAGGCGCGCATCGACAGCGCCGGCGAACTGATCGGTGAATTGAAAGAAATGAAGAGTCGCAGCCGCACCGAATCTGCCGGCATCGCCTTCGTCGAAAGCGGCCGCGAAACCAAGCGTCTCGTCTCGCTGGAAAATATGCATTACAGCATCGACGCCGGAAAGCGAGAACTCTTCAGTGGTCTCACCTTCCATCTCACTGCAGGCATGCGGGTCGGACTGGTCGGCGCAAACGGCAGCGGCAAGACTACCCTGCTGCGTCTACTGCGTGGTGAATATCAGCCGACCGGGGGCGCAATCAAGCTCGCCAACAACCTCCGCGTCGTTTATTTCGATCAGAAGCGCGAGCTCCCTGCTGACGTCACATTGCGCCGCGCCCTTGCGCCGGACAGCGACTCGGTCGTTTACCAGGGTCGCGTCATCCATGTCGCGTCCTGGGCCACACGTTTCCTCTTCACGAGTGAGCAACTCAACCAGCAGGTCGGCCGGCTCTCCGGTGGTGAGCGCGCACGAGTGCTGATTGCCAAACTCATGTTGGAGGAAGCCGATCTGCTGCTCCTCGACGAGCCCACCAACGACCTCGACATCGAGACACTCGAGATCCTTGAAGAAAGTCTGCTTGACTTCAAGGGCGCGCTTGTACTCGTCACCCACGACCGCTACCTGCTCGATCGCGTCTCGACTGTTGTCGTTGGTCTCGACGGGCTGGGCTCCGCCGGCCAGTTCGCCGACTATCAGCAATGGGATCAGTGGACGCGCGACCGCATCCGGCAGGCTGAAGCCAAAGGACTGGGATCTACAAACGGCTCTGGCGGCGCATCCGACGCGAACAAGCCGTCCAGTCCTGAAGCAGAGCAACTGAAAGCACGCGTCAAGAAAAAGCTGTCCTACATGGAAGCGCGCGAATATTCGAGCATGGAAGACAAGGTGACGGCAGCAGAAGAGGCAGCGCAGGCTGCGCGCGAGGCCGCTGAAGATCCCGCCATCGCCACGGACTCCGTTCGCCTGCAGGACGCTCTCGCCAAGGTTGACGAAACGCAGGCTGCCCTGGACACACTGTACGCGCGTTGGGCTGAACTGGAATCCAAACTCGCCTAGTCGATCCTGAGCGACTTAGTGTTTCGGACGAAACGCAGGGCACTGTGTCAATCCAATGCCCTGCGACGGAGGTCGTCCGCGCAAAGGCTATTTCGTAGGAGTCGACGAAGCGTTCGCAGGAGGTGGAGTTGCGGCAGCCGGCTGGTCAGAATTGGCCGTCACCTGCGTACCTGTCGACGAACCCGGTACCGGTCCGGACTTGCCACTGTTCTCGCCGACATTCTGTCCGCCGACACCCGTCGTCGTCACGTTTTCGTGGGTGCTTCCTGTTTCACAACCAGTTGCCAGTACCCCGAGTGCTAATACCGCCAGGACGGGAAGACGAAGCTTGGTAAGCCGAGACATGATTTCTCCTGGCGCGTATCGTAAGCGCCCCGCCCTAGCTTAAGCGGGAACAGGATCATGCGCAACTGCTGCCGCACCCACGTTACAATCCCCTTGTCGGCGCCTCGCCGGACTGTGCTTTCAGCGCATCCGTCGCTTAGCGCCGCACCCGCCGTCTGCATGTCGACCTCGACCAAATTCGTGCCACGCGCGGCTGGCCGCCCTGCCGCCGCCAACCTGCAGACATCCGTCCTGACGCCGGCACTGGTCGTTCGCGTCCTGGTTACCCTGTCGTTTCTAATGACGCTGTTGCAATACTGGACAACGCTTCCCCAGGCCGGCCTCATTCCCATCATCATGCTCTACGTGGCGGCTTTCTGCACGCTGCTTGGGCCTGACCGGGGACAGAAGCTCTCGCAGATATTAAGCGGCGGCTCGGTACTGTTTCTGTTCCTCATCCTCTCCGAGGTCGTTTCGTATTACACAGGCGAGCTTTTTTCGGTCTACTACGGCTTGATTCTCCTTGGGCTGTTTCTGTCAGCGCGCCTCATCGTGATGGACATCGGCCTGGTCCAAATCGTCCGCTGTTACACCTATTCCGCTATCTTTTGCGCCCTGACGATTCTCATCTCCGGCCGCAAAGAGCTAAGTGACTACGGCGCCGGCGAAACCCGGTTCACCGGCGGCTCTGGCATCCATCCCAACCTGATCGGCTTCACGCTGGCGAGTTATTTTCCGCTGTTCGTTGGCATGGCCCTCGATCTCCCTCGCGGCAAGAAGCGCCTCTTCATCACTGGCCTGGCGCTCATAACACCAGTCCTGCTTTTCACCACGGGCTCTCGCGGATCGCTCGGCGCGGTCCTCATCGCGCTGACCGTGACCACCCTTCGGTTCACCGTGTTCAACCGCCTCATCGGGCGTCTGCGCCTGAGCGGTCTGCAGATTGTGATGGCGCTGCTCGGCATCGCCGTCGCGATCTACGCCATCCTCCATGGCTCCGACCTGGCCCGGGCGGGTAAATTCATCGTCACTGCCCTGCAGCTTGACAGCAAGCAGCGCGGCATCCATTCCGGCTTCTCGGGCAGAACCAATCTCTGGATGCTCGCCATCAGTCGACTCTCGGGCCTCCAATGGCTCTTCGGCAGGGGTTATCGCCAGGGCTACATCATTGACAGCGGCTATGTAACGATCCTTTTCGACAATGGCCTGGTCGGTGGATCGGTGATCCTCGGCAGCATGCTGCGCGTCTTCTTCTGGCTGTGGGGAAACACGAAAACCATGCAGTCCCCGGGATGGTGGCGCTACCGCGTCGTCCTGTGGAGCATGATGATTATTTACTTCATCAACAACGTCACCACCCGCTATTTGTTCAGTTACGGTAACCAGTTCTCATTGCTGATCGTCTTTTTTATAGTGTGCCGGAAAGACGAACTGCTCGGCACGGCGCGCAACGTAGTGACCGTCGCACGCCGGACGGACCGCCGCGCCGCGATCTTTTCTGTTGGAAAAATCCGACCCTTACCGCCCCGCCCCGCAGCAGAAATTTAGTCACCTGCCATACAGACGCAGCACTCCACGACCGAGGCTGATCGCCTGCGCCATTGACCCGATCAAGAAGGTCTCTTACACTGCGGAGAGTGACTCCATAAAAGGGCGGCTAGCTCAGTTGGTTAGAGCGCCTGCCTTACAAGCAGGATGTCGGGGGT
>CAZZZL010000087.1:0-7627 GCA_964658655.1 uncultured Acetobacteraceae bacterium
CGCACATACAAAAGTTGCGAGGCATCCGCAGAAAATGTTAGGCCTGTTAATTCCTGGCCATCGTCTGACGTGTACTGAGTCAACTGTCGAGGAGTGGCACTCGACACACTCGCTATCCAGATATTCCGCACACCGCGTACGTCCTCTACCCATGCAAAGTAGTCGCCGCTTGCGGATCCGACCAGTCCACTTACATAGGGGTAAGCCAACATTTGCTCCAGTGTGGGCGCAGGAGCAGCAAGGGCCGATAAGGAGGCGAACTGTGCAAGCAAAAGTGCCGCGACCAGAAGTTTGCAGCGTCGATTAGCAATGGGAAAGGACATGCTTTGTACGATACAGCGGAAGCCGTTACCACGAATCTTCATGTATCTATATGCAGATGTATGTTTCCGAGATGATTGGGCCTTCGATAATTAAGCCGCGGTCCCACGTATCTCAGCGAACTGGTGAATTGGCGCCATGATGACCACTTTTATTTCGAGCCTTCGTCATATTCTCCGCGAGAAAAAGCCCGGCCTTGCCGCCACTCACGATGTCGAGATCGCCATCGCCATCCATGTCCGCGATGGCAATCTGCATGCCACCGCCCATGCGGCCGCCATAGTCGACGATATGACGGATCCACTCAACGCCGCCGTTGCCCGGACCATGGTCGCTTGCCGGCGTCGGCGCCGTCTTTTTGTATTCATACCAATAGAGACCAATAGGCTCGCGCTCGCCAGGGTCATTGCCATTGTGCGCGAAGTAGCGCTTTCCCGTGACAAGGTCGAGTTGACCATCGCCATTCATATCGACGAGCGCCGATGCGTGTGCCTGCGACCAGCTGTTATCTATCACATGCTGAATCCACTGCCCATCGGCCGTTTGCTCATACCACGCAAGACCGTAATCATGAGCCATGCCGGCAAGTAAATCCTTGCGGCCATCACCGTTTATATCGACCAAGTACATATAGCCGAATTGCGTCCCATGAGATTTGTCTACCGTTGCAGACACCGATGTTCCGGCCGGAGAAATGGGATGCTGGTCCCAGTCAGTCGCATGGAATGTCCAATTTCCGGAAGCTTGTATATCCACCGGCGCTTCCAGCCACCCTTTCGGTGTCAGAATGTCATTGCGCCCGTCGCCGTTCACATCACCAACTCCTATCCCATGACCGTAGCTGCGGTCCGAAACTATATGCTTAATCCACTTATGATCTCTGAATTCAAACCAGGCTAGCGGAACGTTGGGGTTATCGAATTCAGGAAGTATCTCCTGCGCCTTCCCGTCATTATTCAAATCAACGAGAAATGCAAATTCGGTCGGGCCGCTATTATCTATCTCTGTGACCTTCCATGCAGCGCCGGTATTTTTGCCCGGGTTTTTCAGCCAGACAATGTTGTGCGAAAAGTAGCTGAACTGCACAATATCTGTCCAGCCATCGCCGTCGACATCGATGGGTAGGTCGGTAAAGTTGTCAATATAGCCGTGGCTGTAATTAATCTGACGCAGAGGATGTTTGATACAATGCGGAGCTTCATACCAGCTTTCGCCGGAGACAATATCGGGCTTTCCGTCGCGGTTAATATCTGCTACTGCAACAGTTTCGTTATAGCCGGGGTCGATCATGTGGATACGAAAGGCAATATCCGCTGGACGGCTTGCAGCAAGCAGGACGCCAACAAATGACACTAAGCAGGTAAGTCCGATCAAGCGACGGCTATGCATTCAGACCTCTCGGCAACGGCCTGCTCGCTCAATCCCAATACCTAATAGGCATTCGGCTAAGGAAGAAACACGATTCCCCCAGGGCGCATGCATTCCTGTTGCATACAGACGAGCCATTCTACTGCCTTGAGTGTCGCTCGTTCAGCCTGCTGTCGCCGTCGACGGTCCTTTTCTTGACAGCGAATGCTGCAGGCCTTTCAGGATCACGTAGAGAACCGGGATAAATACCAGGTTGAGGATGGTCGAGAGCACCATGCCACCAACGATTGCTGTCCCCACTGAATGGCGCCCAAGTTTACCCGCGCCCGTCGCAAAGACCAGTGGCATCACGCCGAGGATAAAAGCAAAGCTGGTCATCAGTATGGGACGCAGACGAAGCTCACCCGCCTGAATGGCTGCTTCTTCTATCGACAAACCTTTTGCTCGTATTTGCTCTGCAAATTCGACGATCAAAATAGAGTTTTTTGCAGACAGACCAATCAGCATTACGAGGCCGATCTGCACATAGACATCATTGGCAAGACCGCGCATAGCAATAGCACTCAGCGCTCCGAGTACGGCCATGGGCACGGCCAGCAGAATAATAAACGGCAGCGCGAATGACTCGTACTGCGCGGACAGCGTCAGGAAAACGACGAGCAGGCCGAGCCCGAAAATAATGATGGATTGACCGGATGATTCGATCTCTTCAAGCGCCAGCCCGGCCCATTCAAACCGCATGCCCTGCAGCATATTTTTCTTTGCCAGGGCTTCCATGCGCGCCAGTCCCTCGGATGATGAAAGTCCCGGCGCTGCCGATCCAACAATTTCGGCGGACCGGAACAGATTGAAATGCGCAATGGTCTGGGGCCCCGCACTTTGCTCAACCGTTACCAGATTATCGAGGCTGATCATCTGGCCGGCATTTGTCCGCACATAAAACTGGCGAATATCTCGCGCCGTCTGGCGGAAGGGTGCATCCGCCTGGATATACACGCGATAAGAGCGATTATTAAAATCGAAGTCATTGACATAGGACGATCCCATGTAAATACCGAGCGCATTGGATATCTCGGTGAATGGAACGCCGATCGCTTTGGCTTTCTCGCGATCAATTTTAACCAGCAGCTGCGGATCATTTGCCGTGAACGATGTGAAGAGACCCGTCACGCCGGAGCCAGGAAGCATACTCTGGCCGGCGATGGTGTGGGCTACGCGATCAAGGTCGGTCAGCGTGTTGCGACCCTCATCCTGCAGTTCAAACTGGAAGCCGCCAAAGCTGCCAATCCCATTTATCGCCGGTGGCTCGAAGGCTGCAACCACGCCGCCGGGAATACCCATAAACTTCGGCGATAGTCTTGCAACCACTTCGGATGCGCTATGTCCCACTCCTTTACGTTGATCCTGCGGTTGCATGTTGACGAAGATCAGTCCCTGGTTAGGAGCATTGCCGGAGAAGCCAAATCCCATCACGGCAAAGGCGCCGGCGATGTCATGGTCTTCCGAAAGAATCACGTCTGCCTGGTCAGCCAGATTGCTGGTGTAATTAAGCGAAGCACCCTGCGGTGCCTGCACCTGGATGATGAAGAAACCCTGGTCTTCCTGCGGCACAAAGGCAGTCGGCACAGTTCGATAGATAAACGCAGTAAGCCCCAATAACACTACAAATAACAGCAGCACTGCATAGCGGATATGAAGGACAAAATGGATGAGCCGGCCGTAGCCATAAGACACGCGCTCCAGCGCGTACTCGATCGCATGCGCGGTTTTTGACCAGAGATTCGCAAGCAGGCGGCTGCGCGTCCAGTCCAGCTGACGATATTTTGCTTCCTCTCCGCGCAGCAGCATCGCAGCAAGCGCGGGCGACAGCGTCAAGGCATTGAATGCAGAGATGGCAATAGCGAAGGCGATCGTCAGCGAAAACTGTTTATACAGAATTCCGGTGGTGCCGGGAAAAAAACTAACCGGAATGAACACACTGATCAAGACCAGCGAAGTGGCAATGACCGCGCTCGTCACCTCGCCCATCGCAATAGAAGTAGCGTGATGCGGATTGCTGTCGCCTTCCGATATGTGCCGCTGTACATTTTCGATGACGACGATTGCGTCATCAACAACAAGGCCCGTTGCCAGCGTGATTCCGAAAAGTGTGAGCGAGTTGATCGAGAATCCGAAAATCTTGATGAACGCGAATGTGCCAATCAGCGAGACCGGGATAGTAACTGCTGGAATAATCGTTGCGCGCCAGTCGAGCAGAAACAGAAAGATGACGACGATGACGATCACGACAGCTTCGACCAGCGTGGTTAGCACTTCGTGAATCGAGTCTCCAACAACAGTCGTTGTGTCGAATGCAATTGCGTAGTGCAGGCCTGGAGGAAATGACTTCGACAGCTCGGCCAATACCGCTTTGCCCTGTCGATCTACGTCGAGCGCGTTTGCATTTGACAACTGCTGAACGCCGATACCGATCGCGGGCTTGCCGGAAAATTTGAGCGAGCTGGAATAGGACTCGGCACCGACCTCCGCACGTCCAACATCCTTCAGCTGAATAACTCCAGCGGAAGTGTTTTTCAGAATGATATTTTCAAACTCTGCCGGAGTTGTTAAGCGTCCGACAGCACGCACGGAGATTTGGAAATTCTGCTTCGGGTCAGACGGCGGCTGGCCGATAGCACCGGCAGCAACTTCAACATTCTGTTCCTGCAGTGCGTTCAATACATCCGTCGCAGTAAGTTGCCGAGCCGCGAGCCTCACCGGGTCCAGCCACAGCCGCATCGCATATTTGCGAGCCCCGAACACCTGCGCGTCACCGACACCCTTGATGCGTTTGAGCGGATCTTTTACATACAGATCGATGTAGTTGGAAATGAAATCCTGTGAGTACCGATCATTGTCCGCATAAAATCCCGCAGCGAACACAAAATTCGAATTTGCCTTGGTAATGGTGACGCCTGTGTTCTTCACCGTCTGCGGCAACACACCCTGCGCGGACTGCACTCGATTCTGCACGTCGACGGCTGCAATATTCAGGTCATAGCCCGTCTTGAATGTCACCGTAATATTGCTGCTGCCATCGTTGCCGCTCGACGAAGTCATGTAGCGCATGCCTTCAACGCCGTTGATGGATTCCTCAAGCGGCGTAGTGACATCATGCTCGACAGTTTGCGCGTTCGCCCCAATGTACGCACTATCGACAGACACCTGCGGAGGAGCAAGCTCCGGATAGAGCGAGACCGGCAGGCCGGGAATGACAACCGCTCCCGCCAGGATAATGAGCAATGTACAGACCGTCGCAAAGACCGGCCGACGGATGAAAAAATCTACGAACACTGTTACGCCCCGGAAAGAATCATGCGTGCTCGATGATGCGTGTTTAGGGGAACCTGCTTCGCAAACTAGCTTGCCGGATTTACAGGCATGCCTTCCTGCAGGTACTGAATGCTTGAGAGGATCACCTTGTCGCCCTGCTTAAGTCCGCTGAGCACCGGGTAATCGTTGCCAATGGTATCGCCGAGAGTTACCGGTACCTGGTGGGCGGAATATGCGCTTCCATTCGGGGAGGCCACAAAGACAAACGCCTGTCCGCTGACGCGAGTCACTGCCAATACCGGCACAGTTGGTGCTGGACTGGTCGACCAGGTCACGCGCGCCTTTACCAATTGGGCCGTGCGCAACACTTCCGCTGAGCGCGGCACAGCGGCTTTGGCAAGGATACTTTGCAGCCCGTTGTCCACCTGCGGCGAAATAAAATTGATCGTGGAATGTGCCAGTGCCCTGCCATCCGTGCCGAACAAATCCACCGGCAATCCCATCCGTATCTGGCTCGCCCGCTCGGTCGGGATATAGATATAAGCTTCAAGTTCGCCGCCCTCGTCCACGGTTGTAAGTGCGGTCGAGCCTGTCACATAGTCACCCAGGTGCACCGGAATGTCACCGATCACTCCCGCAAACGGCGCCCGGATCTGGTAGTACGCCAGTTGCTGCCGCTCAGAGACCGTCTGCGCAGTCGAGGAGTTATACGCACCGCTTGCATTCTGAAACGATTGCACGGACTGATCGTAAGCCTGGCGTGAAATCAGACCAGCTTCAAACAGCTGGCGCTGCCTCTCCACCTCGCTCTTGTTGTACTCGTATACGGCTTTCTGCTGCGCCTCAGCGCCCTCCTGCTGCCGCACGATCGCAGTCTGGCGGAGCGGATCGACGTCCATCAGCAGCTGGTTAGCCGTCACCCGCTGTCCGGACCGCACGAGAATACGCACGAGCTTTCCTTCCACCTGTGACTGCATCGTTGCCGAACGACGGCTCTTGATCGTCGCGACATATGTGTCAGATGTGGGCACCGCCTTGAGCACAACCGTACTCACCTGGACCTGCATGGCCTGTGAGGGCGCTGCGGCCGGCGCAGGTGCTGGCTTTGAACAGCCTGCAACTGCAAACACTGTCGCTACGCAGAGCAGGCGCAACGCCGGTAATGGAGACACTGACGGATCTGGATGGCCCTGGGGGCGGGGAAGTTTAGGCGACATATAGTTTGCGAAGCCGAAACGATCGATGTTCGGACTCAACAGATTGTAACGTCAATCCACCTGGAACTTCAGCGCGCCACCATTCGAGTTCATCTGTCGTGTTAACGCCGCTGGAGGCGTTCTCTACGCCTGGCCTGACCGCAAAGATGCCTAGACTAGTCCTGATCAGGAGACAGCTTTCTTAGCGGGGAAAAGATGTATGAATGCATATTGCAGAAGCATGATCGTTTTACCATCCCGAATCTCACCCTTGGCAATAGCTTCCATCGCGGCTTCGAGAGAAAGTTCGAGTGCCTCAATATCTTCTGCCTCGTCGTGGTTGCCACCGCCGAGCTTTGATTTTGTTCCACTGTCATACTCAGTAACAAAAAAGTAGAGCCGTTCAGTGACAGAGCCCGGACTCATAAAGGCTTCGAAAACCTTCTGCACGTGAGTGACGGCGTCACCAGGATTGCTCCGCCACAACCTCCGTAGTTGAAGGTGCGAACTCCACCACGCGCACGTGCAGCACGATCTGCGTATTTTTCTGTGCCCACCCCGCGGGAGCACTCCGCGCGAAGGCTGCCAGCGCGGAGCGGCTGCTTACAAATTCTCCGGCAGCCTGCGTGCCATAAGCGCCTACGCCCGCAATCACCAGCAGTGGAGCGCCTGTCTTGGCATCCAGCAGGCGCGATATCAATGCGTAGTCGTCAGTAGGATGCTCCGGGCGAGCACCTGCGGTCGACCACATCTGCTTTGTCTGTGTATCGATAATGCTATGGCCATCCGCCATGCGATATCGCAGGTCTCCTGTCATCTCCAGCGTCCATCGATTATTGAATCCGCCGACCAGCACAGCAGGGGTATGTCGCAATTCCGCAAAGGTGAGATCGCCGGAAAAACGTTCAGCGTAGTTTCTGCTTCGGCCGGCTAACATGGCCACCACGTCGCTCGCAGCCACTACGTCTGCGTCGCCTACAAACGTATTCGGAACTGGAACAAGAGCGTTCGCCGGAATCTCACTTTTTGGCGACAGATCGACATAGGTCTCGGCTCCATCGGCAGGAATGCCGTGGGCCACCCGGTAGGTCTTCATGTAACTGTCCGAAAGTGTATAGACGGCATTCGACCCCAGGCAAAGCAGCACCGGCTGTGTACTCGTGAAGAATGGTGCCCAGAACTGGTCGAAACCGGTCGCCTCCTTCGGTCCGCCCCGATGTGACCACCTCGGCGCCAGCATCGCAGCCACCAATAAGGCAAACAGTCCAAGTACCACAGCCGCGGTGGCATTACTCCATGTTCTGCGCGCCGGGAGCTGCTCCGCGGGCAGAACCGGCGCGGCCTCTATCGCCGTCGCTCCGGTTTCGGCCAGTGCGCTTCCGGACGTCTCCGCCGCAGGTGTATGAACCCGAAATGTCGCCCGATAAGAA
>CAZZZL010000088.1:0-6791 GCA_964658655.1 uncultured Acetobacteraceae bacterium
CTGCCCGTTCGGGTACTGCCCGTGCGGCGAATCACGCTTTGCATGTCTGCGGAGCTCTCCTGGGTCTGCCATTTTCCAGGAACGACTCCGGTCTGGATGGGAGGGCGGGCCTTACTCTTGATCCGTCATCGGATTATTGCTGATGTTGCATCCTGAGTGGAAGCGGGGATACTTGCCTATGGAGTTGAAGCAGCTTCGCTCGTTTGCCGTTGTGGCGCGTACGCTGAGCTTCAGCCGGGCCGCGGTTGAGCTGCATCTCTCCCAACCAGTGTTGAGTGCGCAGATCATGGCGCTGGAGGCCGACCTTGGCGTACGGCTGCTGGACCGCAATCGTCGAATGAAGGCGGCGAGATGGACACCGCGCTGGCACTCGTCGCGGCAGGAATGGGAGTGGCCATTCTGCCGGAGGGAGTCGCGCGGCACTATCGACCGGCACTGCCGATGAAAGGTCTTTCAAGATAGAAAGCAAGGTCGCCGAGCGGCATGGCCTTCGCGCTTGACTGGGAAAATTTACTCGCAGCAAACCTGGTTGGCATCGCGAAAAGCTATCGATGAAAAACGCTTAAGCGGGGTAGATTTGCTGATCTGTTTTTTCAATCACCGTGGTCAAAACATACAGTCAGGCCTCTAAGTCAAATCTAGCCTCTAATACTGAAGAGACAATAGAGATGAGGTCCAGGATGATTACGATGGGCAGGCCAGGTCCCGACGAAACGACCATTCGTAAAGACAACACGGATACTGAAGGTGTGAACAGGCGGTCGTTCCTGGGAGCGGCGGCGGCGGCACTCAGCGCAGGCGCGCTCTTTGCGCCGATGGCGTTCGCACAGAGCCGGAGCATCGTCGAGAAAGGCTCGGCTGATCATTCTGCAGATAACCCAGGACCAGTTGATAAGCAATTACAGGGGCTGAATGCCAGCTCAAATACTCCGCCGGCCACCGACCATGGAGATGTCTCGCCTTTCTGGTATTCCTTCGAACTGGCCCATCGCCGGATCCAGGAGGGCGGCTGGACGCGGCAGGTGACGGAAAAAGACATTCCCGAATCGCATGATCTGGCTGGCGTGAATATGCGTCTGACTGCCGGGAGCTATCGCGAACTGCACTGGCACACGGCGAACGAATGGGCATACATGCTGTATGGCTCAGCGCGCATCACCTTGATGAATCCGGATGGCACGATTTTTATCGATGATGTGGCCGAGGGGGACCTGTGGTATTTTCCGGCGGGCTTTCCCCATTCGATCCAGGGCCTGGGGCCGGATGGCTGCGAATTCCTGCTGGTCTTCGACGATGGCAAATTTTCCGAGTATCAGACCTTCCTGATTTCCGACTGGGTCGCGCATACGCCGCCTGATGTGCTCGCCAAGAATTTCAAGTTGCCGCCGAATGCCATCTCGAAACTGCCGAAAGAGGAGGAATACATTTTTCCGGGAACTGTACCGGGTCCGCTCGAGGAGGACAGGAAAGCTGTCGGCGGCGCGGCAGTTGCGTCAAAGATTTCCTACAGCTTCCATATGCACTCGATGAAGCCGGACTTTGAAGATGCCGGTGGGAGTGCACGGATCGTCGACGCCAGCAAGTTCCCGGCGTCTAAAACAGTGGCTGCGGCACTTGTGATTCTGAGGCCGGGAGCGATGCGTGAAATGCACTGGCACCCGAACGCTGCCGAGTGGCAATACTGGATAAAGGGCTCGGGGCGGATGACGGTCTTCAATTCTGCAGGCAAGGCACGGACGATGAGCTTTAACGAAAACGATGTCGGCTTCGTTCCGATTGTTGCAGGTCACTACATCGAAAATACCGGCACTGAAGATGTTGTATTCCTGGAAATGTTTAAGAGCAGGGAATTCGTAGATGTGTCGCTGAACCAGTGGATTCGCAAGCTGCCGAAGTTAATGGTTGAAGAGCATCTGAAACTCGATGCCGGGGAGATCGACAAGATTCCCGAGAAGAAACAGCCGGTGCTGTCCTAGTCCTCCGGTACGGCGAAGGTCGTTTCGCGCATGTGCGGGGTCCACTGGCAGTAGGGCCTTCATGCTTGCTGCTGATTTAGACATGAGCACGGCCGGCCTGCAAAGTTTCCGGCTTTCATGTGCGAGACATCGGACACCGGTTACATGGCTGCAGTGCCTGAGGAAGGCGAAGATGCATAGATCACCGAGAGCGAGTGCGACCAACGAGAGCATGCCTTTGCGCCGCCGGCGCGTTCCGCCGTGCGCGCAGTATTAGTTGGAGGCTTTTTCGGTGGGTGGGGAGAGAAGTTCCTTACGGCAGTCTTCGGCCTGGGCTTTCAGGTCGGGTTCGCGGACGCGCTTCAGGGCAAGCAGGGCGCGGTGCTGGTAGTTGTGCACGAAGGTCTGGCTGGGCTGCGGGAAGGGATACATGCAGGCGTTCATGAAGTGGTCGTCGTCATGGGCGGCGGCGTGATTGATATCGCGACGCATCCGCAGGACGCCGGATGGATTCTCGACCAGCGCGTAGGCAAGCGCGACATTCAGTCCCTTGCTGAAGCTGGGGTCCGAGGCAAAGGGCCCGATCTCGCTGGCGATTTTGAGCCAAGCATCCTGGCCTGAAGCAATGTGGTTCAGAATAATGTCGTAATTCGGTTCGTCCCAGTTATGCGGATCCGTTTCCCTGGTGAGCCTTGCGGTAAATGACTGAGCGCCTTCCTTTTCGATGCCCGCCTGGAACTGCGCGGCCGTCATTTTACGGAGCTGGCCGGCGGTGACCGGGGAGCCGGTGGCGTTGGGACGGTCTGCCTGGGCGGCCAGGCTCGATTGTGCGACGAGGCTCCCGGGAGAAACGAAACTTCCGGTCGACAGAATTACCAGGGAAAGCCCGGCCAGGACAGCTCGTGTTAAGGCGCGCATGGGTCATTTTAGCGTTAGAAACGGGGATGCCGGCAGATTCATAGCATCGCGGAGGCGTTACGGATAGCAAGGGTGGGGTGACCGATGGATTGCGGCGGAGACGTCCAGGTCAATCATTTCAGAAGCCCCTACAGCTCCGGTGTGTGTTTCCAACGCGGTCTGCATGGCGATCAGACGTCATCCCAGCGGCGATTTCGGGCGGTAGACTCGGTCAGAATACGCGTCTCCTGCAGGCTTTCGGCTGCGCTGTTCTCGAGTGCCAGGTGATCGACATTGATTGAAAGCTGCCGGCCAAGTTCGGGGAACAGCTGACGCCAGTGGTCGCGCGCGGCTTTGCGGGTACTGGCCGGACGGCTGGACAGAGCAAACACGGCATCGCCCTGCAGGTGAAGGTCGTACCAGATGTTCTGCGCCTGCCACAGGTTCAGACCGAAGGGCAGTGCGTGGAGGGTGCGGGCGAGCGACAGGGCGTAGTTGAGCGCCGCGACGTCTGCAGGATCCTTCTGCAGGCGCACCATGGCGTGCTTCATCCGCTGATCGGCAAGGAAACCCAGCTTGTCGGTCTCGAGCACAACCATGTCAGTACGGGAGGTTTCAAGCAGTTCGAGGATGCGCTCGGCATCGATGGGTTCACTCTCCAGCGCCCTGCGCATGCCGGAGTTGATCGCGAGCTGCGCGGCGATGGCAAGGGGCGCGGGTTTGGGAAGGCCGGCGCGGCTGAGAAAGTGCATCAGGGACGCATGCTCGCGATGAATATCCGTCATGGCGAACTCCACTTCGTCGAGGGTCGGCATGAGGATGCGGTGCAGGATGCGCCGCTGCTCGTCGTTGAAGAGCGATGTGAGCGAATAGGCGCTCTCGCCGAAGTAGCCATCGATGAGCCGCACAACTTCCGGCAGATCGGCCGCCGACACGGCGCGGTCGATGGCATGCTTGAGCCAGTTGAGCGCAGTCTCGTTGGCCGGGGTGTAGCGTTTGACGGCGGCGGTCAGGTTCTGGTCACCAAAATGCAGGACGGCATAGGCGAAGGTATCGGCGGTTTCTGTGAGCTGCGAGCTGATGCGTGAGCGTCCGAGCGTGACCTGGCCGGCGCCGTATCGATGCGTGCGCCGCTCGAGATTCTCGATGCAATAGCAATACAGTTCGTGGTCGGGGCTAATGGCGTCGAGTGGGGTGCCGGCAAAGACAGAGCTGATGGCGTAGTGGGCCAGCACCTGTTCCAGGCCGACCTGGAAGGTCCTGACCAGCCGGGCGTAGATGACTCCGCCGTCCTCAAGATCTGGCACGTTGCTGTGCGCGAGCGCGAGACGGGCGATGAATCCATCTTCGAGCGAAATGCCGCCGGGCAGTACATCGGTGCCGGTCGGTCTCGCCAGGGGAGAGCCGGTAACTCCGGGGCCGAAAAGAGTCGTCGCAAGTTCGATAACACGGCAGGCGTAAGCGATGATCTGGGTGGTTTCTATGCCGGAGATCTCGTCAAAGAACCAGCCGCAACTGGTGTACATCAGCTGGGCATGGCGCTCAAGCTCGAGCAGTTGCAGGGCCTGCTCACGCTCAGCGGGTTCGAGTGCGTGTGTCGCATGGCCTTCGAAAAAGGTGTCGACCGCTTCCTTTGAGCGATCCAGGATCACGCTGATGTAACTGTTGCGGGCTTCCTCTACGTCTTTGAAAAGGGTGGCGCCGAACTCTGCGGCTGCAGTGGCGACACTGTCGCGCAGCCAGTCGAGCGCGTCCCGCAGCGGGCCGCGCCAGCGCTGGTGCCAGCCTTCCTTGCCGCCGGAACAGCCGCAGTCCGAGCGCCAGCGCTCGACTCCATGGAAGCAGCTCCACGACGTGTCATTGCTGACGATGGCTTCGGCCTGCGGCGGGAATAGTGACAGAAACTCGCCGTAATTCGTGAGCCGAAGATCCGGATTCGCGTCGATCGATTTCAAAGCAAAGGCGAGCGCCATTTCACCGTGTCGATGATGGTGGCCGTAGCTCTCACCGTCGGTCGCTACATGCACCAGCTGCGGGCGGCCGATGTCTGCGCGAAAAGCGCCGGCGAGACGGCTGGCAAACACTTCGCCGCTGTTCAAAAGTTTCTCGAAGGCAATGGCGCGCGAGGTGGGGCCATCGTAGAAGAACACCGCGATGGTCCGGCCTTCATTCAGACGCACGAGGTATGGCTGGGTGGGGTCGACCGATGCGTCCGGCGTGTCATGCCATGCGTCTTCCGGATCTGCGAGCAGGCGAACGCGGCTGCACTGATTGGGCGCAAGGATGGTGAAGCGAATGCCGTGCTGCGCGAGCAGGTCGAGGGTCTCGAAATCTACGGCAGTCTCGGCGAGCCACATACCTTCCGGCTTGCGATCGAAGCGGGATTCAAAATCCGCAATTCCCCAGCGGATCTGGGTAATGCGGTCGCGGGTGTTCGCAAGCGGCATGATGATGTGGTTGTAGACCTGCGCGATGGCCGAACCGTGGCCGCC
This sequence comes from uncultured Acetobacteraceae bacterium, assembly GCA_964658655.1. Lineage (GTDB taxonomy): Bacteria > Acidobacteriota > Terriglobia > Terriglobales > Acidobacteriaceae. Next base: position 5,345 of record CAZZZL010000088.1, read on the forward strand.
AAAACGCTTCTGGCTGAGACGGTCAGCGGCGCGAATCATGGCGTAGACGCGCGGCGCGTTGTCTTCAAGCCAGGAGAGCAGCGTGGGCCCGAAGTTGAAGCTGATGCCCGCATAGTTGTTCATGATGCGGATGATGCGGTTCTCACTGTCGACCATACGGGCGGCGCCGTTGGTCGCATAGCACTCGGCCGTGATGCGCTCGTTCCAATCGTGATAGGGAGCCGCGGAGTCCTGCGTCTCCACCGCCTCCAGCCAGGGATTTTCGCGGGGAGGCTGGTAAAAGTGACCGTGAATGGTGACAAAGCGGGTACTCTGCGGGGGAGCCATGGGATCAGTGTAAAAGAGTGGGACCTTTCGGCTACGGCATAAAGTTGTCTGAGCCTTGTCTGCTCCTGATTTGGCAGAGGCGCACAGTTCGGTCCCAAATTGAAACGGGTCGCAGAGATAAAGTCGCGCATCCCATGCAATTGCTGATAGAGATGAGAGTAGAGGGTATGGCGAAGCGACAGGAACTCGATGCAGAACAGGTGCAGGCGATCGCGAAAGCCCTCGGCGATCCGCGGCGCTACGAGATACTGGCCCGGCTTGGACGGCAGAGCGACGGACTGCAGTGCAGCTCGGTGCTGGGATGCATCGGCGTCAGCGCGGCGACGCTGTCGCACCACATGAAGGAGCTGGAGACAGCCGGGCTGGTGAAGGTGGAACGGAAGGGGAGGTTTGCGCATTACCAGCTGCGGCGCGAGGTGTTGCGGGCTTTCCTTGGGCGGTTGCGGAAGGATATGGTCTAGCTTCTGTTACTTGTTAGGTGACGGCGGGTCTTTTGCCGTGCCATGCCGTTGATCGTTGGCGACACGGTTTTGCGGGCGTATTGTGTGTGCGGAGCTTATTTCGGCTAGGCAGGTGAAGCACTGTGCCGTAGTGCAGGTCTTCGACGGGGCTCAAGTCGATGCAGTGGATTTGAGGGAACAGGTGCCCGGAGGACAAGCAATGATTCCTGCTCCCGATCATGTAAATCCAGCGTATCGAAGGAGCCGCGAAAGCGGAACCTGCGAACGTCGCGAGGCCATCAGCCTACTCGGAGGCAATGTCTCAAATACGACTTCTCAGATACCGAGCGGATTGCTAGGATCGTCAACGTTATCGTTGGCTGTCAGCGCTCCGCGAGCAGACCATGCCTGACCTTCCTCTTAGCAGATTCGGCGCTTCCTCCAGAAGTTCGACTCTTCTGTCGCTCTGTGCAGCGGTCTGCATTCTTTCCTGTGGAAAGTATCAGGCCCGGGCTCAGCAGGCGCTAAGACCCGCAGCGCAACCGCCGCCGCTACAGGTCTCGCAGTGGCTGCAAGCTCCGGCTGGCTTTAATGCTCATGGGCCAGTCTGCGTGGCCGTGTCGTTGTAGTGGAATTTTGGGCGACGTGGTGTTCTCCCTGTATCGCCGCGATACCGCACA
>CAZZZL010000089.1:0-5599 GCA_964658655.1 uncultured Acetobacteraceae bacterium
TCCGGTGCTGGGGGCGAGGGAGCCGCGGACCCAGATGGCGCCTTCGTCGAGATGAGGCAGAAACTCTGAGCCGATGACGCCGCTCTCGCCGAGGAAGAGCGCCAGCATCAGCATCACACCGGCGAGGCTGATCGTCAGCAACCGGTTGTGAATGGCGTAGTGGGCGAGGGTTCGGTAGCGCGCCGTGATCCAGATGAGGACGGGGTTATGCCACTCCTTGGCGCCTTTGGTGAAGAGCAGGCTGGAGAGACCGGGCGCAATGACGAGTGAGAAAAGCAGTGCGCCAAGGAGCGCAAAGGCGACCGTCCATGCCATTGGCCGAAAGAGCCGGCCCTCGACTGCCTGCAATGTGAAGATAGGCAGATAGGCCGTGATGATGATGCCAATGGCATAGAAGACCGGCCTTTGGACTTCATGCGCAGCTGAGCGCGAGACCTCGAGAATCGACTCGCCCTCTTTGCGGATGCCAATGCGACGGACGATGTTTTCGACCATCACAACAGCGCCGTCGACGACCATGCCGAAGTCGAGCGCGCCGAGCGACAGCAGGTTCGCCGGGATATGCACCAGGTCAAGACAAATGGAGGCGAACAGGAGCGAAAACGGGATCGTCAGCGCGACGATGAGCGCGCCGCGTGCGTTGCCGAGGAAGAGAAAGAGGATGATCACCACCAGGATGATCCCCTTCGTCAGGTTATCAAGTACGGTGCTGGTGGTGAGTTGCAGCAGGTCGCCGCGATCGAGAAATGGAACGATGGTGACACCCTTCGGCAGGATGTGCTCGTTGAGCTCTTTGACCTTGGCGCGGATACCGGCAATGGTCGAGTCTGCGTTGTCGCCCTTCTGCAGAAGGACTATGCCTTCGACCACATCAGGGTCGTCGACGATCTTGCCGTCCTTCCGATGGATGGCTCGTCCGATCTGACCGAGGCGTATCTTCGGGCCTTGAACTACAGTCGCGATATCACGGACACGCAGGGCTGTGCCGTTCTGGGCTTTCAGAACAGTATTCTCGATGTCAGAAACATTCGTGAAAAGACCGACCTCCCGGACATTGATCTGCTGTTGCCCGGACTCGATGAAGCTCCCGCCTGCGTTGGTGTTGTTGTTGGCGAGCTGCTGCTCGACGCTGCCGATGGTCAGGCCATAAGCGATGAGTTTGTCAGGGTCGATGCGGATCTGGTATTCACGCGTGATGCCGCCGAAACTCGAGACATCGACGACGCCGGGAACCTGCTTGAACTGTTTCTCGAGCTGCCAGTCCTCAATGGATTTCAACTCCATGTTGTCGTAGGAAGGGTTAGTGCTCTTGAGGGTGTACCAGTAGATCTGGCCTACCGGGCTCCAGTCGGTACCAATCTGAGGTTGAAGCCCCTGCGGCAGTGTGACCTGAGAAAGGCGCTCGAGCACCTTCTCGCGGTTCCACTCGTCGGACGAATCGTCGTCGAAAATCAGGCTCAGGCTGGAGAGGCCGGCGAGCGAAGTGGATCGCAGATGCTGGAGATGCGGGATGCCGGCCATCGAAATTTCGAGGGGCACGGTCACCTGCTGCTCGACTTCTTCTGCTGCGCGACCCGGCCATTGCGTAATCACCTGGACGTAGTTATTGGCGACGTCCGGATAGGCTTCGACCGGCAGGTTATGAAACGATACGATGCCCCAGCCAAAAAGAATGATGGCGAGAACCAGCACCATCAAACGATTGTTCAGCGCAAAATCTACAAGACCACGGATCATTTACTGGTCCACCGTGTCCTGCAGCTCGAGCGCGTTGGTGACGACCTTCTGACCCGGGGCAAGACCACTGACAACTTCAATCATGCCGTTCGGCAGGGTCGCACCAGTGTGAACCTCGAGACGTCGGAACTGGCCGCCACTCTTGCTGTCGCCTGAATTGCTGTTGTCCGGCGTGTAGACCCAGGCGCGATCGTGCAGGTGCAGCACAGCAGCAGCCGGGATCGATGCATGTGTCTCCACCTGCTTGCCGTGAAACGTTGCGGTGGCGAACATGCCGACGCGCATGAAGTAGCCGGGATTTTCAACCTGGATACGCACCTTACCGGTGCGTATAGTCGGATCCAGAACGGCGTCGATCTCACTGATGGTGCCGGTAACTTTGCGATCAGGATAGGCATTCAGGCGGATGTCGGCAGACTGCCCGGTGTGGACCTTCGCAAGATCATTCTCGTAGACATCGCAGATGATCCAGACATGCGACAGGTCGGCGATAGTGAACAGATTCGGCGAAGAGTTGAGTGAGCTGACGGAGAGCGGTGTAGGCGCGTTGTTCAATGAATTCACGGCCGGCGCTCCCGGAGTGACGTTCTGCTGGATGATGACTCCGGTTGCAGGTGCGTAAATATCGACGATCTGAACCTGCGGCCCGTCGGGATTTTTGACGCCGAGGAGCCGAAGATGCTCGCGGGCCGTCTGGACGTCGATGACAGCCTTGTCTTCCGTATCCTGTGCGATTTCGAGCTGACTCTTCGGGATGGCGCCCTTGTCGTAAAGCAGCCTGGCACGCTTGAGTTGTGTATTCGCCAGGACTTCGTCGGCTACTGCCTTGTGATAGGTAGAGTAAGCGCCGGAAATGTCATCGCTGGCCACTTCCATGAGCAGCTGGCCTTTTTTAACGAAGTCGCCTACATGCACATGAATGGCGACGACACGGCCCGAAGCCAGCGAGATAACCGGGATGGTGCGCGAAACATCGGGGTTGACGGCTCCCGTGACATTAAGAGTCGTGGTCGCCTCGTAGGCGTCAGCTGACGCTAACGGAAACTGGTCGGGATGATCGACCCTGACAAGACTTGCGCTGGGTGCCGCGATCACCTGTGGCGATGGGGGTGCCTCAGCGGCAGGATCAGATTTCTTCTCGCAACCCGAGCTGAAGAGGACGAGCAGGCTGAGCATGACCGCGCTCAGCGGAGCATGCAGGCGCAGGCGTGGGGCGACCGGTGCTGACTTGACGCTCGGTTCTTCGGGACGATGTACATCAACGGGCATCAAACTTATAAACTCCAAGGGTTTCAAAGGATTGCAGTCGGACGCGGCGCCTTTTATAGACGTAGACGAAGCACTTTTCGACGCGTCTCTTCCCAGCGAATAGAGGTTCACTCTTCCACTTTAGACAACGGTCGGCCCCTCAGCCGCCGGTTTTAGTCAATTCTTACGACTTTCTGCTTGTTTGTCACCGATATGCACATGATCGCCCTGTGCCAGCCCGGCTCTGGTAACGTCTTCGGAAGTATCGATGTCCAGTGAGCCTTGATCGAATGGTACCGGGATGACACGGTCAGAATGGCTTTGAAGCAAGTCTCGCGCACCTCGGTCGCCATCGATTGCCTTGAGCGCATGGAAGCAGTCGACGGGAAAGATCGCCGGGACGCCGTTCTTCCCCTGGTAAGAGGACGCGACGATGTTTTGCGGATAAGCGCATCCGGCAGCCAGGAGTTTGTTGAGCTGGTCGATTGAAAGGCCTACCTGGTCGCAAACCAGCACAAGCGCATGGGTTGTGTCGGAGGAAAGCGCTTGAAGCCCTGCCTTCAGCGATGACGCCATGCCACTCCGCCAATCTTCATTGATGAGCACGGTCGCCGGCAGATCAAGAAGTGCCGGCCGCACTTCATTTGCAGCATAACCAAGAACAACATAGAGAGATTGAACGCCGGCAGCAATTGCGATCCGCGCCGTGCGATGGAGAAGTGTCTCGCCATCGACCAGAAGAAGCTGCTTGGGATAGCCGAGACGCGAAGAAGCACCGGCAGCGAGCAGAATGCAGGCGCAGGATATAGGCCCGTGGCTGTCAGGCTTCTGTGTCGATGGCGTCAACTGTGGATGGGCGCGAGAAGCGAAGCGACTTCCTGCTGCTCCTCAGCAGTGATCGGCAGCAACGGCAATCGGGGCACGCCGCCGAAATAGCCATTGAGGTCGCAAGCGTATTTGATTCCGGGTATTCCCATGACACCGATTATGCGATTGCCTGCAGCGATGAGGCGTTCCTGCTTTTCATTTTCGAGAACCTGGTCGCGGTCCTTGAATGCCATGTGCACTTCTGCACAGGACTGTGGAGCAAAAGCCGCCATTGCCAAGATGGCAGCGGTGGCACCGGCGTGAAATGAGGCGAGCATGGTCTGTGCGGAGCCGCCGATGACCTGGAAGCCGATTTCTTTGGTGCGCGTTTTGACTGTTGGGATTACCGGCAGCGCGACGGAGGCTTCGGAGCCCGTAAAGCTGGAGAGTGAAACAAAGTTTGTCGAGACCATGGCGGAAGATTCTGCGCTGGCAGTGGACATGCGGATCGTGACCGGTGCAAACGTCTGCGTTACAGTTACGTTTCTCCGCCGCGCAGACTTTGTGGCATTGACGAGCCCCTGGATGCGCTCAATATTCCCGCTGGAATCCTTGATACCGACGATGTTGGGATGTTGCGCGAGCTCGGCGACCACGTCGATCGGCAAGTCGTAGAGTGTGTACGCGGGGATGCTGTAGAGAAGCACGGGAAGCGGCGACTGGTCCGCGACCATCCGGTAGTAGTTGAGCATCACAGCCGGTTTCAGCTGCGGCCGATAAAAATGCGGTGTCCGCACCAGCACCGCGTCATAGCCGTGTTCAGCGGCGAAATCCGCGAGGCGCAGCGTTTCGATCAGGCTTTCGCGGCCAATGCCAGCGATAAGGACTTTTTCAACTGATGCGGCCTGGCTCGCAGCTTTGAGCACCTCGCGTGATTCGCTATCGCTGAGCATGACCGCTTCTCCGGTTGAGCCGAGCAAAACTATGCCGGAGATTGCAGTGCGTGACAGGCGCTCAATGTTGCGCTCGAGCTTGTGCAGAAAGAGCTTGCCGTCTCCAGTAAAAGGGGTAGTGGCGGCGGTCAGAATTCCTTCAAGTAGTACATTAGCCATGGCTATCTCGCGAGACTCAGGGCCCGATGCAGTTCCTGCAATGCGAAGACAGTCATGGCATCTCGTTGCAGTGCAGCAATGCCTTCTGCAGCAGCCCGGGCTGCGGCGATCGTAGTGATGGTCGGCAGGCGCTGCGTGACTGCCGCGCGACGGATGGCGCGTTCATCAAAAAATGTATCAGGGCCATACGGAGTATTCACAATCAGTTGAATGCGCTCGCCCTTGATGAGATCGACGACATTGGGGCGACCCTCTTTCACCTTGAAGACGCGCTCGACGATGAAGCCCGAGCGTTCAAGGATGTCAGCAGTTCCGTGGGTCGCGACAAGTTTGAAGCCCATCTCGACATACTGTTTCGCCAGCGCAGGCAATGCAGCCTTGTCACGTTCGTTCACACTGAAGAAGACAGTGCCGCTGGTCGGAAGTTTCTGCCCGGCGGCAAGTTGCGCCTTGGCGAATGCTTCGCCAAAGTTGTCCGCGACGCCCATGACTTCGCCAGTCGATTTCATCTCCGGACCAAGAACTGTGTCGGTGCCGGGGAACTTGTTCCACGGGAAGACTGGAGATTTCACATAGAAATGTTTGCCCGTTTCGAGTTCTTTGCGGCTCTCGACCTGGTCAGGCAAAAGCTCTTGCAGTGTGCGACCGGTCATGAGCCGTGCCGCAATCTTCGCCAGCGGTATACCGGTCGCTTT
>CAZZZL010000090.1:0-5300 GCA_964658655.1 uncultured Acetobacteraceae bacterium
GCCCGCAGGGGAGTGCCTAGAAGGAGGCGCCGCTGTTGTTTGGCTGGTTGGAGACGATCTCTTTACCACCGCGCGCTGCGATCACATAGGTCCCGTTCGGAAGGGCCGGCAGGTGGTCCGTCTCCGTCCAGAGAAAGACACGTTGCGGGCCGGTCCACAGGCGCTCAAAGCTGGCCGTATCATCGAAGATTTCCGGAGCGTCCGCGAAAAACGAACCATACCAGAGGTTCGAGCTGCGCCCATTCAGGATGCGTACCTGCCGCTTCAGATAAAAGCCAAGTGTAGAGCCGGATTCGTACTCGCCATTGATCTCAAGGATGTCGCTTGGTTCGAGATCGCGATGAATGGCCATCGCAAGTGTCTGCGAAGAAAGCACCGGCGCGAAGGTCTGCAAGGCGATATGCGCGGCAAGAAGAAATGTGCCGGCCATGCCTGCAAGAAAGAAGTTGGCAGTGCGCGCGTTTCCCCGCAGCCGATAAAAAAGATTTCCGATCACGCCCACAAAAAGAGCTGCCGCCGTATCGAGCAGCGGTCCGTGGAAGAAACTCATCGCCCGCGTGCTCAGGTCGAGGAAGTGTCCAAAGGACAGTGCGTAGTCAGAAGGGTTTTGAATGAGCGCACTTGCCAGGCTGGAGCCGGGCGCAGCCTTTCCACTCTTCAGCGCCAGTCCTGCCGCGATCGCTGCGCCAACAATGCCCAGCACCAGCAGCACCCAGGCAATGGTGCGTCCTGCTTTCGCCGGCGGCACAGCACGCTCGTCCTGAGCGAGCCACGCGCCAATCAACAAGGCGAGGGGTGGGAGCGCAGGCAGCACGTAGTATTCCTGCCTTGTCGAGAAGCTGAAGAACACAAGAGGCACCAGCGCCCAGATCGCCAGCAACGTCGTCGCCTGCTGCTGCCTGGTAAGTGCCTGCCGACGCGAAGCAAGCCGCCACGGCACGCTGCCCAGGGCCTTCAACAGGAACGCTGCCCACGGCATCAGCCAGACCAGCAGTAATCCCCAGAACAGCAGCAGCGGCACCGTGTCATAGTCGCGCGGGATCCGCTGATTCAGATAGCGGAGCAGGTGTTCATTGATGAAGTAGAACCAGAAAAATCCATGAACATTTCCGACCGTCGGCGTCGCCGGCTGAAGAAAGCCGATCGGCGACCCCTGCGTCGGGTTATGCAGCCCGGCCAGGATATGCCAGGGCGCCGCAATCAGGAGGAAAAAGCAGAATCCCGCAAGCGGATGCCAGCGTTTCAGGTGCCGCAGGTTCCTGGTGACGGTCAGGAAGATCAACACTATGGCTACCGGGAACAACACCCCAATCAGTCCCTTGGTCAAAACATTGAGCGCACAGGCGGCAGCAAAGCCGAGTGCCGTGACCAGGGATGGCCCCGACCTCCGCAAACCTTCCCTGAGCGAAAACCAGAAGAATGCCACGGCGACCGTCGTCCACAGGCAGACCATAGCATCCGGAATAACAATGCGCGTAAAGATGAACACGCCGAAAGAGGTCAGCAGGATCAGCGACGCGTAAAAGCCTGCGGTCGCATCGGCAAAGAGTCGGCGGCCAAAGACAAAAACCGCCAGCACCAGTCCCAGTGTCGCCAGTGCCAGCGGTACGCGCGCAGCGGAATCCGAGACACCGAAAATCTTGTAAGTGGCCGCCATGCTCCAATAGAGCACCGGCGCCTTTTCGAGGTAGCGAATGCCGTTGGCATACAACGTCACGTAATCATGACGGAAGAGCATCTCACGGGCCACTTCGGCATGCACCGAGTCCGCATCGTCAAGAAGCGGCGGGTTGAACAGGGTGAAGCTGCCGTAAAGGAGCACCCAGACGCCAAGAATCACCAGCAGGAACCGCTTGACCGGCGAACTCCTGGGGAGCAACTCGGCGGAAATATGCTTCAAATCATCACTGAAAGACAGGTAATTTACCTCTTCAAGGTGCGGAAACGGTCGCCCTGGTCGCAGACACGCCCCTCTACAGATGTGCTCTGCGATACTAAGGTGCAGATTTCATGACCGACAGCATCATTACCATCACGCCCGCAGCTTCATCCCAGTCGAACGATAGCCTGCTCGCCTCGCCGGCGACCACCCTTCTATTTGACGACTGGTATCCCGCCCTGCGCAGCGAACAGTTGCGGGGAATCAGCATGGTCACCACAATACTGCTCGGTATTCCGGTCGTATTGGGCCGGAAACAGGACGGCACACTCTTCGCACTGCGTGACAGCTGTCCGCACCGCGGCATTCCGCTGTCCTGCGGCTGGTTCGACGGTAACAACGTCACCTGCAAATATCACGGCTGGGCATTTGACGCCGGCTCCGGCCAGTGCAGGGAGATTCCCTCGCTCACCACTTCCGACACACTCGATCCCAGCAAAATTTATGCCGCAGCCTTCCCCTGTGTGGAGCGCGACGGCTACGCCTGGGTCTATGTGCCCTCTTCCGGCCGAGGTCGCCTGAAGACAGAAGACGCCCTGCCGCCGGTGCCCGAGATCCCCAAATTTGGCGGCCGTTTTCGCAGCGCCCACCTGACCGCCGATCTGCCCTGTAACGTCGATCACGGCATCATCGGCCTCATGGATCCGGCCCACGGTCCCTTCGTCCACCAGTCCTGGTGGTGGCGCAGCAAGCATTCCATCCACGAGAAAGTAAAGAATTTCGAGCCCATTCCTGAGGGCTTTCGCATGTCTGCGCATGCACCCTCCGGAAACTCGGCTCCTTATAAACTCCTCGGTGTTTACGGCGAACCCATCACCACCACCATCGATTTTGTTTTGCCCAACCGCCGGTTTGAAAGCATCCGCTGCGGCCCGAAATGGTTTGCCAGCCTCACTACGGTAACGCCGACCACGCCCAACGCCTGCCGCATCGATGTCGCAGCTGCCTGGAACGTCTTCCATGCCGTCCCCTTTGTGACAACGATCGCAAAGTTTTTTGGCGCGCGCTTCGTCCGGCAGGACCAGGAAACCATGATTCAGCAGGCAGAGGGACTCAAGTACAACCCCAGCCTGATGCTCATCGATGACGCCGATCGCCCGGCCAAATGGTATTTTGCGCTCAAGCAGGCCCGCCTGGATGCCGCAGCAGGCAAGCCGTTCAAGCACCCGCTCTCCTCCCCAGTAACGTTACGCTGGAAAAGTTAACCGACACTTTGCCACCTCGCATATGGCATAATGTCCATATGGCACACCACGCGATCCTCTGGACAGCACTCGACCAAGATCTTTCCTCCGTCGAAAGCGGGGTTGCCCTTTCAACCCTGAGCCAGTTCATCGGCGAATCCGGTCTGCGGCCGGCTGATATCTACGAGGTGGTCCTCCCGGCACGCACCCTGAAACATCGCAAGGCCCGGAACGAGCCGCTCAGCCTTGACGAGTCCGACAAGTTGGCAAGGCTGGTGCGTGTATTCAACCAGGCTGTGCGTACCTTCGGCGCCTCTGACAAAGCCCGTCTGTGGCTCAGTGCACCCAAAAAACGCTTCTCCGACCGCACGCCCATCCAGATGCTCCGCACCGAAATCGGCGGCCGCATGGTGGAAGAGATGCTGGGTCAGATCGAATACGGCATGTTCGCCTGATGCCGCTGCTCTGGCGGATCAGCAACCACGCCGACCTGTCAGGAGAAGGTGGCCTTCGGTACAGTGCACGCTGGCATACTTCCGGTTTTCCTGTTGTATACCTGGCAGGTTCTCCGGCCGGTGCAATGATCGAGATTCTCGTTCATCTCGAGTTGCACGAAGACAATATCCCTCTGCACTACCAGTTGCTCGAAGTCGCTGTTCCCGACGACTTGACAATTGAAGAACTGAAGCCGGAATCCCGCATGAACCAGGCCGAGTGGAAGCTTGACCTGCCGTACACTCGCTCACTCGGCGACGCGTGGCTTCGTTCCCGTACCGCGGCACTCGCCAGGGTACCGTCCGCTATCCTGCCGGAGACCTGGAACTATCTCCTCAACCCGCTCCACCCGCGCATGGCTGACATAACCATCGTCAAGAGCACCAGCGCGCTATATGATTCACGATTGCTTCCCAGGCTGCGCCTGAAGAAGTGAAGAGCGGTCAACCGGCATCCCGACTCAACTTCCCATCCTTCAACGTAAACCGGTCACCCCGCCACACCACCGTGTCCCCCGCAAAGCTCCACACCCACAATCCCAGCGCCACCAGGTCCCTCGGCAGCAGCAGCCAGATATCCCGCAGCACCTGCACGTCCCCGATAATCCCCACGCCAACACTCAGTGCCAGGGCGATTCTCGCCACCAGCGTCAGCACAAACAGCGCAAAGCTCGGCAGACTGAAGCCTGACGCAACCAGGTTCAGAAACGCCCAGGGTAATCCGAAAGTGAAGATCAGTCCTGCATAGCCCCATTTCCGCGAATCGCGCGTAGACCGGCTCCAGCGGATCTGGTGCGCCAGAAAATCCGCGAAACGATACGGCGGCACATATGTCTCGACCACCTCTGTACTCAGCGCCACTTCATATCCCGCGGCATAGACGCGGGCACCGCATTCATAGTCATCGGCAAGATGGTCAACGAGCGGCCGCAGCCCGCCAATCGCCTCCAGCGCCTCGCGCGAAAATGCCAGTGTCGATCCCAGCCCAAATCGGATGCCCCCTTCGAGCATCCGCGCGGTCAGCACCCCGGCCATGAAGTCAGTCGATATGCCCAGCGCTTCCATCTTCGAGCCGATTGTCCCGTGTGACTTACCGCGATAGGGCGCCGTAACCAGCCCCACCAGGCCTTTGCGACCCGCCTTCTGCTTACCGTTCAAAGACTTGAAAGCAGCCATGATCCTCTGCAGATACTGCGGCGATACCAATATGTCACTGTCATTGATTACTATGTAGCCGAACTGCGCATGCGGCAGCATCTGCGACAGGTTGCTCACCTTGCCATTGGTGCCCAGCACTTCAGGACACACCACCAGTACGATCCGTTGCTGGGGAAAATCCAGCTTCAGCTTTTCAACAGCAGCAACAACTGCATCGTCCAGGCTGCTGACGCCGAAGATCAGTTCATACTCCGCGCCATACTGCTGCCGGCAGTGGCTCGCGAAGCTCGCATACGTCTCCGGATCGAGCCCTTTCACCGGCTTCAGGATACTGACCGGCGGCATAAACACCGGCAGCGCACGCCGCGCCGCCCGGCCGAAGGAACGGGCACTCAACAGCGCGAGTAGGTAAAAGAAAAATCCTGCAATCGCCAGGAAGGTCGTGACTGCCGCGACAACTGTTGCCAACATAAGTCTGGCTTCAGTCTAAAGCACTGGTACTCCGCGTACGGTACTGCGCGTTCC
>CAZZZL010000091.1:0-5182 GCA_964658655.1 uncultured Acetobacteraceae bacterium
GGCTGCACCTGGTGACGATCGAGTCCAACGACGGAATCCACCAGTTCTCCAGCCGCACCCGGCAGCTGTGCCTCGCGGATGTGTGCCTGGAAGGTCGATTTGTTGTAGTTGAAGGTATGCAGTTCGGTCTGAAATGCCTTCTCCACCGTGCTGGTATTGCCTTGTACGCGGATGGAGAAATTCTGCGGATCGACTGATACGACGCTGAGTCCCTGCTTGATGAGTTCCTGCTGCACTGTTTTCACATCGGCAGCAGACGGCGAATACTTGGCGAAATCTGTTTCGGTGAACCATTTGTGGTAGCTGGGAGAGGCCGGATCGTAAAGGTCCTTGACTGCTGCATCGAAGGCCGCACGGTTGTGCAGCTTCAGGACAACAGTGAGTGTCTGGTGGGTGTTGGCAGCAACCGGCCCCTGGTCGGCCGCACGCTGCAGTCCCTTGGCTACGTTCTGCGTGGAGAGGGCATTGGCCTGGTACGCGCCTAACGCGGATACAGCCAGGATTGCCAATGTCGCTTTCGAAGTAAACTTCTGCAAGTTCATGATTTCTCCTGAATCATTCAAGTCAGCCTGTGTCTCACTGCCTTCGTCGACGGTGTTCAGGACATACCCCGCAATACGCAACAAGCACAGGTATGTACATGAGCAATGTTCCGCTGACGGCGAAATTGAGCAACGGCTGGTTGTTAATGCGCGATGAGTTCGCGGACACCTGGCCTGCTGGTCCCCGCGCACCACGAGTTCAAGCTGATCGAGGTGCAGGCGAGCCTACGCTTCCAAGCGCAGAACGGCCGGTACCAGGGAACAGCAACCCGGGTGATCTTCCTAGTCAGAGTGATTGGGATGGGAAGGCAGCGCTATGAGTCAACAAGCGCAGAAAGCGCATGGACACTGGTACGAGTAGGTGGGATAGAACATATGCGGAAGTTAGCATGACGGTAGTTCAGCTACAACAAAAAAAATCACACGCGTGATAAAACACCTCCCGAGGTTGCAATTTACTTTCAGCCTGACTGCGTGCGTTAAGCGTGTTCGACGCCTTTTACACGGAGGCACAACGCGGCTGGGCTATCATGGGCGCTTATGTCAGAGCTTGAGGAACTGCAATATCCAATTGGCCGATTCGTTGCGCCCGCGCAACTGACAGCGCCTGCGCGCGATGCAGCGATCGACGTACTCGCCGGCTTCCCGCAGCAACTCGCCGAAGCACTCAGCGGCCTGGACGATCTCCAGCTTGATACGCCCTATCGACCCGGCGGCTGGACCATCCGCCAGCTGGTGCATCATGTAGCCGACAGCCACCTCAATGCTTACGCGCGGATGCGGCTTGCCCTCACCGAAGACTGGCCAACGGTATTTGCCTATGATGAAGCCGCGTGGGCGAAGCTCGCAGATGCGCAGCTGCCGCCCGCCGTCTCAGTCAAACTTCTGGAGAGCATTCACCTGCGCTGGGTCACTACGCTGCGGGCGCTTGCTGAAACAGACTGGGCGCGGGGCTATCATCATCCCGCGAATGGACCCCAGCGATTGGACACGGTGCTGGCCAGCTATGCATGGCATACGCGGCACCACCTCGCGCATATCTCAAATTGTCGCCAGAGGGAAGGCTTGTAACCCAGGCTTTATTTTCAGCGCAATTTTCGTTCCTTATGAAACGGTTTGTCTTTCGTAACTTGTATTGTGCTGTAAGCTCGCGCATGCTCAGAGCAAATGTCAGCAACAGCTTTAGTGGGTCAGTCCGGTCTGTCGGCCGAAGCGCTCACGCGTCTGATCGAGCAGTATCTCGTTGACTTTCCCAAAGCCGTCGTGCTCGAAGAAGGGCGCGTTGCTTTTGAAATGTCGCGCTCCAGCTATTCGATTTCGAGCGAGCACGGCCGCTGCGTTCTGCAGATCTGGTCAGAGAATCAGAACTGCATGCGGACCGTCCTTAGTGTCCATTCGCGCAAGGATTCTCTCAGTGTGAAAGTCCGCCGCTTCGGCCGCGCCGAGCCGCAGACCCTGCAATTCGTCGCCGATCGCGACACCCGCACCCCCACCACCCGTCAGGCCGCTCGCACTCGTTTCCTCTATGCAGTCGAGCGTCTGCTGGCTCGCGAGTGGAGTGAGTGGAAGCTGGTCGGCATGCGTTCCGCCATGGACCTGGAACACAGCTTTGGACCGGCCTACGTGCGCGGCCTGCTGGCGCGTGGCCAGAGCGCCTGGGCCCTCATAGCCGTTAATGCGGGCGAGACGCCTGCGACCATCGACGGCATTCTGACCCTCGGCATCCTCTGGCTGCATCAATGCCGCGAGCAGTATGGCGCCCGGCGCGTGGTCGAAGGCCTGCGCATCCTGGTGCCCGCGGGCACGGCCGAAGTCACCGCATCGCGCATGGCCTGGCTGAATCCTTCGCTCGCCAAGTGGCAGCTATGGGAGATGGAGCCACAGGGCGATGGACTCGTGCAGGTGGAAACCTCGCGCCAGGGCAACCTCCGCACACGGCTCGTGCGTGCCTTCAACCCGGAGAACATTCTCGAACGCTTTGCCGAGGACACGGAGCGCATCCTCGCACTGGTGCCAAAGGCTGATCAGGGTGTCGTTGAGATTCGTGCCCGCAGCACCTCTGAAGTGACCCTTTCGCTGCACGGGCTGGAATTTGCGCGCGTCCGGTTTGGTCTCGCACCAGGCAGCTTCGCTCGCCAGAATTCAATCACGTTCGGTGCCGGCCCCAACGAGACGGAACTGAACGAAGACACCGAACCAATGCTGCGCACCCTCGTGGAGCGGCTCTTTGCCAGTCGCCGTCCGGACTGCGTCGACCACGATCCGCTCTACCGTCTGCAATCCGAGCGCTGGCTCGAAGCCGCACTTCGAACAGATCTCGCGGAGATTGAACCCGCCCTGAACCTCAAATATATCTACAGCCAGGTACCGGCATTCGCAGCCGGTGATCGCGGCATGCTCGACCTACTGACAGTCAGCCGCACCGGTCGCCTCGCCGTGCTGGAGTTGAAGGCAGACGATGATCTCCATCTGCCGCTGCAGGGTCTCGACTACTGGCTTCGCGTCCACCAGTTACACGCCAGTGGTGACAGGGTGAGATCCGAACTGCAGAGCAGCGGCTATTTCCCGGACATCGAGTTGTCACCCGCGCCGCCGCTGCTGTACTTCGTCGCGCCGGCGCTGCGTATCCATCCCGCAAATGAGGTTGTGCTGAAGTACTTTGCAGAAGAGATCGAATGGACTCTCCTCGCGCTTAATGAGGACTGGCGCACAGAACGCAAGGTCATCTTCAGAAAGCATTCGAAGAAAATCTAGGCTGGCGTACGTTCTCGCCCGGCTGAACTGCCGACGGCCCGCAGACGACCCAGCCACGCTCTGTCCGTCTGTCGACTACCGGTAGTGCCGTCCATAGTGCACCTGTCGTCCTGGGAGAAGTCAAAGGATCCGCGTCCTCTAAGCTTCGGCGAGCGGGCAGCTCTCTTCAATCTCAGAGTTCAGTTCAGCAGCCTCGGCAGCAATATTCTCAGAAGCACGCACCCGCGGTTCAAAGAAGGCATCGACGGCATCCAGAATCGCGGCGCCGGTCTTCGCCTCGAAAATATTCCTGCGCAGTCCTGCGCCGCCGGGCACCCCGTGCGTGAACCAGGCCGCAAACTGCTTCATCTTTCCGGCAGCCTCGCGATGGACCTGCGCTTTCGCTGTGCCCGCGTTCAGGTTGGCTTTCGCCGCTGCACTCGCTTCTTCGAGTGCGATCTCAGCCAGCAGCATCTCGAAATACGCGCGGATCATCCGGTAGCGATCGAACTCAGTTGGCCGGTCATAGGTACCGGTAGCCGTGTACTGGGCAATCTGGCGGAAAATCCAGGGATTCGCCGGCGCCGCGCGGCCGATCATCACCGCGTCGCAGCCTGTCTGCTCAACCATCGCCGCAGCATCTTCAGGCGTCCGCACATCCCCGTTGCCAATCACCGGGATGCCAACCGCGGCCTTAACTGCTGCGATATACTCCCACCGCGCCTGGCCGGAATAGCCGTCTTCGCGCGTTCGCGCATGCAGGGCAATCGCTGCCAGGCCGCTCTCCTGCGCAATCTTCGCAAGCGGCACGCAGACAATGTTCTGATCATTCCAGCCCATGCGAATTTTCACTGTAAACGGAATCGTCACCGCAGCGCGCACCTGTTCGAAGATCCGCGCAATCAACGGCAAATCTTTCAACAAACCGCTGCCGCCATTGCAGGCCACGACCCGTTTCGCCGGGCACCCTAGGTTGAGGTCGACGATATCGAACCCCGCGTCCTCGACAATGCGCGCTGCTTCGGCCAGCGTATTCGGGTCGGAGCCGAAGAGCTGTGCCGAGATGGGATGTTCATCGTCGTAGTACGTCAGGTAGCGCTTGCGCTTCGACTCACGCATCCGCGAAAGGCCATCAGCGGAGGTAAATTCTGTCATGATCAGCCCGCACCCGGACTGTCGATTGGTGACGGTCGCGTCTACTGTTACATCCTCATCTCGTGACCTTGTTTCCGCCGCCGTGAACATACTGGCATTGCGAATAAACCGCCGAAAGACCGTATCCGTCACCCCCACCATGGGTGCGAGCACCGTCGCCGGCGCCACATCGATATGATCGATTCGGAAGCCGGCAGGCACCCGTGCCTCGCCCGGCATGGCGTGTTCCAGCGGATTGTCCCAGTGTTTCTGCATTTCGAGTCTAGGGTTGAATCTCGATGGAGATAACACGAAAGGCCTCCACATTGGAGGCCTTCGCTAGTCTGCAAGCCAGTCCGGCCTAAGGATAAACTATTATTTTCCTGCTGCAGCCGCTGCCGCAACACCGGCATCGGACTTCGCATACTTGCGGCGGAAGCGCTCGACGCGGCCAGCCGTGTCGATCAGCTTCTGCTTACCCGTAAAGTATGGGTGGCAGGCCGAGCAAATTTCAACGTGAATATCGCCCTTATGCGTTGAGTGTGTCTGGAACACCGACCCACAGGCGCAATGAACGCTGATCTCGTCGTACTTCGGGTGAATGTCTGCTTTAGGCATAGAGCACGTATTACCTTTCCTGCAATCCTTCTATTCTAGGCGAGATTTGCCGCAGAGGCAACCACTCTGACGCCAGCCTGTCGGACTGCCCGTCTGCTTTCATGCGCCACCGGCCGAAACGATGCGCCAGTCACTCAACGCATCCTGCCAAACTG
>CAZZZL010000092.1:0-4938 GCA_964658655.1 uncultured Acetobacteraceae bacterium
TCAGCGGAGCCGAGTAGGTCATGCCGCGCTCTTCGCACTCTGCCTGGTCGTACTTCAGCTGCAAACCGACTGGATCGCCGCACTTATTGCAGAAGTCAGGGGTGTTCTTGTTGTAAGTACCGCAGTGCTGGCAGAGTACGTCGCCGGGATGAAACGGATCTGTAATAACCATGGAACCGCAGCTGACGCAGGCAGTACGCAGGTGATGAAGACCCTTGAGGTGACCGCACTTGCATTCCCAGTTGCCGATGGAGAAGTCAACAAAATCAAGCTGCGAGATGTTACGAAAATCCGTAATGGGAAACACGGACGTGAAAACGGACTGGAGTCCATTGTCTTCGCGCTCTGCGGGCAGTTTGTCCATCTGCAGGAAACGCTCGTACGAGCGGCGCTGCACTTCAATCAGGTTAGGGATCTGGATAGCGGTTGGAATTTTGGAAAAATCGAGACGGCTGCGAATGGCGCGATTCTCGTTCGGCATGCTTCACTCCTGGCTCTCGCACTGCTGTCGGCAGTGCGCTCTCGTGGTACCGGGGTACGTCAAACTGCCCGAGTCAAGCAGTTCGTCCGGAGGGCTGATTCATCTACCCAACTACTGCAACCTGTCGCCCCGTTCGGCTGGCTGCCGGGTTGTTGCTGATTGCTGATCGTGCAACCCTGCCTGCGCCCTCTTGCGTCAGACTGGGAGCCGATCACTTACTGCGGCCGCAGAAAAAAGCGGCAAAGCCGTTGCGCACAACAGAGCGCGACTGCCAGAATGCACTGGTCAACTATCTTTGCGTTGGCAAAAGGGTGGGCCTGGGAACGCAAAAAGCCCGTGAGGACAGGAAGTCCCACGAGCGCCACAAGCGGATTGTGCACTTGAAAAAATCAGGTTTCTTTTATCCCCGCAGCCGAGCAACAGCCGCGATTTCACTGCGTTAGCCCGGTTTTCACCGGGATTCCAGAACCATGCCCACTTCCCTGCGCAAAAAAACGGCGTAAAGGCCGAGACGGCGTAAGCCAGCGGAGGATTCCGGTGCTGAGTGCCGGACACGCGCTGGTACTTTCCGCCTAAGGCAGTCTCGGAAAACAATTTGCATAAGCGGAACGAGTCTTTATACTAACCCGTTCCGCTTTGGCATGCAACTTGCTTACTAGAACTGCAGTTACTTGACTTCGACTCCGGCGATTCCATCGAACTTCTTGCGGATGGTTTCTGCCTCGTCCTTGCTGATGTTCTCCTTCAACGGCTTGGGTGCTCCGTCGACCAGATCCTTGGCTTCCTTCAAACCAAGAGCGGTGACTTCGCGTACGGCCTTGATGGTGTTGATCTTGTTCGCGCCGGCATCCTTCAGAATGACGGTGAACTCGGTCTTCTCTTCGACTGGAGCGGCTGCTGCCGCTCCGCCGCCGGCGGCCGCAACCGGTGCGGCTGCTGCTGCTGACACGCCAAGACGCTCTTCGAGCTTCTTTACCAGGCCGGCTGCTTCGAGCAGGGTCAGGCCAACGATTGATTCTTCCAACTGCTGTAAATCCGCCATGTTTGTCTCCACTGAACTTGATTACTTAGATTTGTGCTGCCCGGCCGTACTTCGACCGATTGCCGCCTGCACCGGGGTTTCCGTTGTGCCCAGACCAGCACCCCCCTGCGCGTGACAGCGAAACTTGGATTACTATTCGGCGCCGCGTTCTTCCGTTGAACCTTCTGCCGGTGCTTCTGTAGCTGCTGCTTCGGTCTGCGCAGAGTCGGTGGAAGCGGTCGGCTCCTCGGCTGAAACTGCGCCCTCGACCGGGGTCGCCGGCGCTTCGGCTGCCGGAGCGGATTCGGCCGCTGGCGTCGCTGCTTCGGCCTTCGCCGCCGGAGCTGCGCCCGCAGCAAATTTTTCCTTCTCGACACCGTGGTTCAGGACCACCGCTAGATCGCGGCCGGTGGCATTGACGACAGTTGCGAGACGCTGTGCCGGCGAGCTGATAAGGAACAGCAGCTTCGCGTACAGCTCTTCCTTGCCCGGCATGGTCGCCAGTTGGTTGACTTCCTCAACCGTGATCACCTTGCCGTCAATTATGCCCAGTTTGAAGGTGAACTCTGCGTTGTCCTTTACCCAGGTCGACAGCGCCTTGGCCAGTGCTACCGGATCGCCGCTGGTGTAGGCAACAGATGAAACACCTTTCAGGCCCTGCAGTGCGCCCTCAATGCTGCTGCCCTTGGAGGCGCGGGCTGCCAGCTTATTCTTCAGGACGCGGTAGTTGCCGCCTGCGGTGCGGACGACGCTGCGTAACGCGAAATCCTGCGCCACGGTCAGCTTGGCAAAGGTACCGACAATCGCGCTGGTCGAACCGGCGAGTTCCTTGGTCAGCTGCGCTACTTTTTCGTGCTTCTTCGCTCTGGATATTGCCATGATTCAGCCTCTTGCCGGGGATATTGTCACCGGCCTGCTTCCGCGCTCATGCGCTCGAATTCTAGTGCCCGGGCTTGCATTCTAGCCGCGGGGAATGCTTATGGCGTCTTAGGCCTTCGCGATCGCGTCAGCGATGGCGGTATCCAGCGGCACACCGGGGCCCATGGTGGAACTCAGCGTAATACCGCGTACATACTTGCCCTTCGCCGCCGACGGCTTGGCGCGCATGACACTGGAAATGACCGTCATGGCGTTGTCGACCAGCTTGTCAGCCGAGAACGAAAGCTTTCCCACCGGCACATGCACGAGTGCGGTCTTGTCTGTGCGGAATTCGACCTTACCAGCCTTGATCTCGCGGATCGCTCCGGCGACATCATTCGTGACGGTTCCCGTCTTCGGATTCGGCATCAGGCCGCGGGGTCCCAGCACCTTACCGAGACGGCCGACTGATTTCATCATGTCGGGCGTGGCGATCAGCGCATCGAAATCCGTCCAGCCTTCTTTCTGGATTCGCTCAACCATGTCTTCGCCGCCGACGAAGTCAGCACCAGCTGCTTCGGCTTCCTTGAGGCGATCGCCAGAGGCGATAACGGCTACCTTTTTGGTTTTACCCAGGCCATGGGGGAGGACGACTGTGCCGCGAACCATCTGGTCCGCATGCTTCGGGTCTACGCCAAGGCGCAGCGTCAGGTCGACAGTCTCGTCGAACTTGGCAAACTTGACTTTCTGAAGGAGGGGCACGGCGTCCTGAAGGTTATAGGGCCGGTCTTCGACCTGAGCGCGCGCCTGCGTGACATTCTTGCTTAACTTTTTAGCCATCTATTCCTCTTGTCTCCCACCGTGCTGCCATCGCTCCGGCAGACCGTGGTGTATGCAACGTGAGTCAGTACCTGCAGCTGGTATTCAAGCGCCAGGCACAATCATTAGTATGCCGGAGTTTGTTAACCCCGGCAAGCAACCAATAAAAACACGGTTTAGGCGGTGACTTCGATGCCCATCGACCGCGCCGTTCCCTTGATGCTCTTGATTGCCGCGTCAATGGAAGCCGCGTTTAGATCGGGCATCTTCTGGGTCGCGATGTCGCGAACCTGCTTCTCGGTCACTTTGCCGACTTTGTCCTTGTTCGGAGCGCCGGCACCCTTAGCCACACCCGCTGCCTTCTTCAGAAGAACGGCGGCTGGGGGCGTCTTGGTCACGAATGTGAAGCTGCGATCGACGTAGACGGTGATGACTACGGGGATCACAAGGCCTTCCATGTCCTTGGTCTGCGTGCGCGCGTTGAACTGCTTGCAGAACTCCATGATGTTGACCTGCGCCTGGCCGAGCGCGGGGCCGACCGGCGGCGCTGGTGTGGCCTTGCCGGCAATAATCTGTAGCTTAACCTGTGTTTGAATTTTCTTCGGCGGTGCCATAGTGTTTCCCTTCTCTTGTCTTCATGCGCCTGTCAACCATCGGATGACCGCGCCAAACTTAAACCAAACCCTTAAACGACCTTCTCAACCTTGCCAAACTCGAGCTCGACCGGCGTCGAACGTCCGAAAATCGTGACCATGACCTTCAGGGTCTCGCGATCTTCGTTGATCTCGTCGACCACGCCATTGAAGTTGGCGAACGGTCCTTCGGTAATGCGAACCGATTCGTTCTTTTCGAACTTGATCTTCATCCGCGGCTTCTCGCTGGAGACGTCCGTACGGAAGAGGATGGATCCTACTTCCTCTTCTGTCAGCGAGACCGGCTTGTCGCCGGTACCCAGAAATCCAGTGACCCTTGGCGTGTTCTTGATGATGTGCCAGAGATCGTTGTCAAGTTCCATCTCCACCAGTACATAGCCGGGAAGAAAAACTTTTTCAGTGGTCTTTTTCTTGCCGTTCACGATCTCGGTGACCGGTTCGGTCGGGATCATGATGCGGCCAATCTTGTTCTGCAATCCATAGGCCTGGATGCGGCCTTCGAGCGACTCTTTCACCTTGCGCTCAAAGCCGGAATAGGCATGGATGATGTACCACTTGTAATTCTCATTGACAGGCGGCGTCAGTGTTTCTGGGACTGCTGTTTCGCCTTCGACTTCTGCTACGGCCACCGGCGTGGACTGCTCCGGAAGCTCGGACCCTGCTTCTTCTGTCATGGGATACCCCTCCGGTTCCTACTGTGCGCTTCCCAGCCAGTGCAGCAGGACCTGCATGAGCTTGGTGAGAATCTCGTCAACTACCCAGAAAAAGGCAGCAAAGGCGAAGACGGTAAAGATGACCACAATAGTCGTGGTCTGCACTTCCTGGCGCGACGGGGTGACGACCTTGCGCATTTCATTGCGCACGTCCTTCAGGAAGTTGCTGCTCCGGTCGACAAAACCCGTCAGCTGGTTTGGAGCCTTTTGCTGGTCGGACCTGTCGCCAGCTACTGCGATCGCCTTCGCCATAATGCTTCCTTCAATTCTGAAAATGAGGCGTCAACCCCATTCCTGATTCCTAACGACACTATCTCTGATACAACTCTGTAAAACTGTTGGCAGGGGCGCTCGGATTCGAACCGAGAAGTTCGGTTTTGGAGACCGACAGTT
>CAZZZL010000093.1:0-3907 GCA_964658655.1 uncultured Acetobacteraceae bacterium
GAGTGTACCGGGACATGCGTTACGCTGTGGACCTGAGACATCCGTTACAAGCCCCTTGCGGCGGCAATGCTCTCGAGTTGAGCGGGTATGAGAAGACAACTATCTAGTCGTCGAGGCCGTGGGAATGTGGGAATCCCGAAGGGATTTCCAGAGAGTGTGGGAAGAGTGGGAAGCCGGCTTCTTGGCTTTCCATGCTTTCCATACTCTGTCATTTCCATGGCCTGCTTTTCGCCGGGCCACGCTGGGTTTACAGCTACATCGACCAGCCCAATGGGCCGTACTCTGAAGGAAATGTTCGTCGTGATTGTTGTCGATGAGTGCTTTGACGATTAAGCACTTACGAGTAAGGCTAAACAACCTTAAATGCCAGCAATGAGCCCGTGAGGCGAGGGTTCGGATCCTATGTACTTTTCATATTCAAGATTGAGTCACTCGTCGAGCAGCCCCGTTTTCTTCACAATGGTGGTGAAACGGGGGTCGCTGCGCATGGGGTCGAAGGTTGGATCGTTGAGCAGGTGATATGTCTTGACAGCCCATTTCTCATTGGCAAGATAGTCCAGTTGCGAGAGCCCGACCTCCTGCTTGCCGAGCAAGTAGCGCGCCACGGCAGAGTGCACATCGACCAGGCCGGGATGCTGGTCAAGAAGCCGACGCGCGCCAGCAGGGTTGCCGGCGCGCACGTTGAGCCAAGCTTGGATGCCCGCACCCATGAAGTGTCCTTCGACGAAGGCAACTTCGGCCTCCTTGTAGCGGCCTGCCTCCAATAATGCGTTCGCGAGCGTGCTGTAGGTCGCCTGATGGTTTGGGTCAAGCTCGAGAACGCGTTGACACTGATCGATCGCTTCGTCGTAGCGGTGTGCCCTGTAGAGCATGTCCGCGTACAAGCGTTGAAACTCTACTGCGACGGGTTCCGCTGCCGCGACGTCGTGACTGATCTGGACACTCTCATCCATGCGGCCTTTCTGTGCCAGCAGCAGCGCGAGGTGCGCTCGCGCGTGGAGATTGTTTGGATCCAGTTCGATGGCCCGCCGAAGAGCAACCTCTCCCCCGTTCCATCTGCGAGACTGCATCAACGAGTAACCAAGGGACGAAAACGCCTCCGAAGAAGACGGGTCGAGGCTCACCGCCTGCTGTGAGTACGGCAGGGCTTTAGCCGATGCCTCCTGGTTGCTGATGCCACCCCAAATGCCGGACATGCCCCAGGCCTCGCCGAGCAGCGCATAAGCTGCTGCAAAGTGCGGGTCGATCTGGATGGCGTGTTCCAAGTGTGGAATAGCTTTGCCCTGCTGCCCGGTCTCCTGATCGAGAAAGAAACGACCCCGCTGGTAATCGTCATAGGCTTGCGGATCTATGCGGCCCTTGGCGCCGAGCCGGGACTTCTCCTCCGGAGTTAGCTGAGAACGAATCTGTGCCACAGCTTCAGCGGCGATCTGATTCTGCAAGATGATCGTATCTTTAGCATCACGCTCGTACGATGCCGCCCACAACTGCCGTTCGGGGTTGGCTGCCGTCAACCGGATGGTGACTCGGACGGTGTGATTGGATCGCAGCACAGTTCCTTCGATCACTCCGTCTACATGTAGGCGCTCCGCAACTTGAGACAGGGGTAACTGCGAGTTCTTGAATCCCGCCGTCGATGCTCGTGAGATCACCCGTAGAGACTTTGCATAGGCCAGATCGGTGATCAGCTCTTCCGTCATTCCCTCCGCGAAGTATTCTTCGTCCGGGTCGCTGGAAAGGTTCTGCAGGGGAAGCACAGCAAGGGATCGGATCGGCGTCGGAACCTCAGAATGTCTGTGCACTAGCCAAGCCACCGGAACCAGAATCATGAAGACGGCGAGGATTCCTGTCACTCGCCACGAACTTTGGGAATGTGACAGTATTTGGGAATGCAGTGCAGACTGCATCCGCGGCTGCGGTTCCGCCGATGGCGAAGCTCCGGTGAGGGCTGGTGTGTCCGGCGCTTCCAACACTCTGACCTGCGCGACGAAACGATAGCCCACGGTCGGCACTGTCTCGATGTATCGGGGTTCGCGGCTG
Source organism: uncultured Acetobacteraceae bacterium (assembly GCA_964658655.1). Lineage (GTDB taxonomy): Bacteria > Acidobacteriota > Terriglobia > Terriglobales > Acidobacteriaceae. The sequence goes on from CAZZZL010000093.1 coordinate 2,041, forward strand.
TCGTCCTGAAGCGCTCGTCGTAGCAGGCCGATGCTCCGAGTCAGCGTGCCCTCAGTGACATTCGAGTCCTTCCACACGTCGTCCAGGATTTCGCCTTTGCGGATGACGCGGCTTCGATGACGGATCAGGAAAAGAAGTACGCTCATAGTCTTCGGCTCGAGCGGCACCGTTGCTCCGTCCGCGCTCAAACGAAAGTCATCCTCATCGACCTGAAATCCGCCGACCTGATAAATCATTCGGTTCTCCGTGATCTGAGTCGGCGAACTGCACGCAAAGCCGATGATAAGGCGCAAATCTGTGAAAAGTATGAATTTCCTCCGAGTTTCATCATGACCGGGTCCCACGTTTGGGAGCAGCTTGGGTGAAAGCACGCTGCATGGATGAACTCATACGGCGGCATTGGGAGGTTCTAGGTGACGAGTCTACGCAAAATCCTGACCCTTGCTTTTAGCTTCATGCTCTACGTTTGCACGGTAGCTCTCGCCAGAGCCAACAGTGTGCCCATCACCGGCGCGCGTTATGAAGACCTGCCAGCTGCCGTGTCGAGCGGGCGGTGCTATCCCGCAGCAGCGACTCTATACGTCAACAACCAGATCGGGATTGCCACGGGCACTTCCAACCTCGGAAACTTTCTGCCCGACATGAGCGCCTGCCTCAATGTTCCCTTTCCGGCGCCGATCACAGATGGGATCTTTACCTGGACCTTCGACGACGGCGATACACTGGACGGCACCTGGTCCGGCCTAGACACGAGGGTAAACCTGCCTGGCGGCGGTCATCTCCTGACCATCAACGAGACCTATGTCGTCACAGGCGGCACAGGCGCCTTTCTCAACGCAACAGGACAGATCGACGAGACTGGCTCGGCCGTTAGCACTGGCGTTTCGGCAATTGCGAACTACACGTTCCAGGGCACAATTGCGGCTCCTGACCTGGTGGCCACTCCCGAGCCGGATTCGCTAATCCTGATCGGCACAGGCCTTCCGGTACTCATGCTGGCGACCTCCGTGCGGCGTAGGTTCTCGCGGCATCCTTCGAACTGACAGATTGCGTGTCTCGCAGCGGAGGATCAAATGAAACCGATCGTGAACATCGCTAAAGTAAGCCGAAATGCGCTTGCGCCCGCCAAGCGAGCCATCTCTCCCCAGAAGCCCAAGTTCTGGCTCTCGGCAACGCTGCTCTTGATCGGATGCGCACCAGGCCCGTCCGTTCCGGCTGGCAGCACATCTGCCCCGGTCCTTTCGGCTGGCGGAACGACTGGCGTAACGGCAAACGAGAACTGTTCCGGCGGGACTGTTCTGAATATCGCCGGGCCGAGCATCTACCTGGTGCAAGCCGGCCATGAACCTTACTCTGTCCTTGTCTTTCCTCAGAGTGCGAGTGGAGCTACTGCACCGACAGCAGAGATTCCGGGCACTTTGGTCTCGCTCGATGGTGCCGGCGATATGTTTGTTCTGACGGGCTCTTGCATCGTCGAATATCCCTCTGCTTTGTCCAGCGGCTCGGCGGCGAGATTCCTGCCCGTCGGTCCTGGCACCAAGATCTCAGCGGTAAACGACATGGCTGTCTCCGCAAGCGGTCAGATCTATGTCTCCGATGGCAAGGGAATCGCGGTCTTCGATTCGGCAGCCACAGGCGATGCCGGCCCAACACGCTATATCCTGCCGGCCGGGATAACGCCGGGGCAGATCGCCGTTGACAGCTTGGGCAATTTATACGTGGTAAACGCTGCTGAGGGGTCAGTTGCTGTCTTCGGACCCACAGCTACTGGTTCGTCCGTCCCCGACCGTGTCGTCACAGGCCGAATCACTGTTGGTTCTCACATCACCCTCGGCATCGCAACAGACTCGGCCAATAACCTCTACGT
>CAZZZL010000094.1:0-3513 GCA_964658655.1 uncultured Acetobacteraceae bacterium
AGAAACGTGCTGGAACGTGTAGAAACTGTCGAAAATCTGCGCATTTCGGGTCTTTTTTCGTTCAAAGAACAGGAAAACGGCGCCCCCGGACCGCTCTATGACCGTTTTCGGAAGCGCATCACGTTTCCTATCGCGAACGAGGGCGGACGGGTGATCGCCTTCACTGCCCGCGCGCTCGATGCCGGTGCCGTCGCGACACAGAACGAGAAAGCCGGGCCTAAATATCTCAACTCGCCGGAGACGCCGCTTTATTCCAAGGGCCAGGTACTGTTCAATCTCGACAAGGCGAAGACTGCCATCCGCCAGCAGAACTTCGCGCTGCTGGTCGAGGGCCAGATGGACTGCATCTCTGTCTTTACGGCTGGGATCACGAATGTGCTGGCAACCAGCGGGACTGCTTTTACCGAGCACCAGGTGCGGCTGCTGCGCCGCTACGTTACGCGCGTCGTCATCAACTTTGATCCTGATACAGCCGGTGCGAATGCGGCTGAAAAATCTATCTCCATGCTGACCGAGGAAGGTTTTGAAGTACGCGTCGTGACATTGGAAGACGGCCTAGACCCCGACCGGTATATCCGCGAACGCGGCATCCGGGCGTATGGCGAGGCGCTGAGCAAGGCAAGGCGGCACTCGGATTATTTGATTGACCGCGCTCGCATCCTCTTCCCGCCGCGCAGTGCGGATGCCAAGGTCGCCGCCGTCAACTATCTGCTGCCGTACATACGCAAGATGCCGAGCCTGATTGGGCGGGATGAATTTGCTGCAGATGCAGCGCAGAAACTCGGCATTGATTCTGCCGTGATGCGTGAAGAATTAAGACTGGCGGCCGCAAAACGCCGCGATACTGTTGCGCCCATGCGCGCGACCAGTTGCAGCGAAGCAGAGCGCGTCCTGTTGCGCGCGCTGGCTTCACCACTGGATGACGGGATCTTCGCCCAGGCTGTCGCCGCGCTTGAAGCACACCCGGAATGCTTCGCCGCGATTGGCATTGCGCACATGATCGAACCGCTGCGGCTGCGGCCGTCGCATGACGCTCTTGACGCCCTGGAAGCGGGTTCAGGCCGCGCGATGCTGGCCGACATCCTGATGAAGGAGCATGACGCGCTCGCCGCGCACGACCTGGAAGCTGCTGTCGCGACTCTGAAACACCATCATCTGCAGCAGAAACAGCGCAGCCTGCGAGCAGAGATCGCGGAAGCCGAACGGCGAGGGGATCAGCAGCAGGTGTTGACGCTGACTTCAGCCAAACTTGCGCTGGACCGGGCGCTGCGCGAAGCCTGATGGCCAGATCGTTCAGGAGATGGGGTTGGTTTGGAGCTTCATTTCCTTGGCCAGTTTCGCCTGCTGCCGGTCGAAGGTATAGAAGAGGTCTGCGCCCAGCTCGAGCGCTGCGGCGACGTGCAGACTATCGGAAGCGCGCGTCCCTGAACGTGCCGTGGTGTCGCGTGATAACTGGGCGGCGCGCGAAAAAATGTTGTCGTGAAGAGGCATCAGCCGAAATACGCCAGAGCGCAGGTCACGATCGAACAGATCGAGTGCGGACCGTGACTGGCGAGGAGTATCGTGCCTGCGGAACACGCGCAGCCCTAAGGTGTTGATGAATTCGAACTGACCAAACGTCGTTGTCCAGAACTCTCCTGGATCCTTTTGAATGGCAACAACGGCGGCCGCTGAATTGGTGTCTGAGCTGTAGAGGGAGACAAGGAAGCTCGCGTCAAAATAGATCGTCACAATCGATTTCGATCTTCTGCCAACAGATCAGCGCCGGTGACGTCAAGCACTCTGTCCCCGTATATGGCGTTGAGCCGACCCAGGAAATCGGGCATGGGTGGCCGTTCGGCAGGCTTTTCCGGGATCAGGCGGGCGATGACACGCCGGCGCTTGGTCACCTGAATCTCCTCGCCCTGACTCAGGAGTTGCTCCACCTTCTTGAAGTCGTAGCGCAGGTCTCGGACCGATACACTGTTCATGTGATACATCGTAGCATCACAAAACTCCAGAATTCGGGGTCTGGCTCGCGCCGGCTGCCTGCGAATCGGTGAACGTTTTCCTGCGACTGCGCCAAATTTGACGCCTGTTCCACATTCTGACCGTCTCTCCCATCGGGACGAAACAAAATTGAGTTTGGCACATCTAACTCTGTGAGGGTGGCCCGTCTAACCGCAGTGCGGAGCGGTCATTTCGGCGCAAATGCTGCGGGTGGAAGGGGCTTTTTCCGTGATATTCTAGGAGCTTAGGCGGAGTGCGTCTACCTTCCCTTCCACATAAGGACTCGGGACATGCCCATTCAGGGGCCACACAGGCGCGCCGTCAATCCTATCGCGAACTATAGCTTGTACACGTACGACCACGGCCAACCTGGTTGCCGGGTTGCTGGCAGGAAGCTGGCATTATGAAAATTTCCGCGGGAGATGAAACTCGCTTGGCATTAGACGAAGAAAAAGAAGACAAATACGAAGACGATATCCAGAAGCTTATCGATACAGGTAAGGAGAAGGGTTACCTCACCTATGGCGAGGTCAATGATCTGATTCCCGGCGACATGCACTCGCCTGAGGATCTTGACGACCTTCTGACGACGATCGGTACGCAGGGCATCGATGTACTCGAAGGCGGCCCCAAGTTTGGCGGCGACAAGTTCGAGAGTGAGAGTGAAGACGGGGAAGACGTAGAACTCGACCTGACCCCGGGCACACTCGAAAAGACCAATGACCCCGTTCGCATGTACCTGCGCGAGATGGGAACCGTGCCGCTGCTTACGCGCGAAGGCGAAGTCGAAATCGCCAAACGTATCGAGCGCGGGCAACTGCGTGTTCTGAAGGCAATCTCACGGTCGCCAATCGTTATCCGCGAAGTTGTCGCTCTCGGCGATGACCTGAAGCGCGGTGTGCGCAATATCAAGGAAGTCGTGATCTTCGATGAAGAAGAAGTCACGGAAGAGATCCTGCATGCGCGCATCAAGCAGACAGTCGGCCGCGTCGATGCATTGATCAAGCACCAGAAGAAGGGCGCGGTTCACCAGGAAAAGCTGGATACGCTGAACCCGAAGACGAAGGCAAAGGAATATCGCAAGACCAAGTGGGCGATTAACCGCGAGAAGATTCTCGTCTCACGCATTGTCCGCGAACTGAAGTACACCAATGCCGAGCGCAAACGGCTGCTCGACAAGGTGAACAAGACAGTCGATTCCATGCGCGTGCTCGAGCGGCAGATCAAGTCGCTTGATGTGAAGCATGACCAGTCGAAGAGCGAAGAGCTGAAGAAGGAATACCGTCGCCAGCAGAAGAATTGCAAGACGGACCTGGAAAAGCTGGAAGTCGAAATTGGTATTCCTATCGCCGACCTGAAGCGCACCCAGCGCGAGATGGTGCAGGGCGATATGGATGCCGAGCAGGCGAAGCGCGAACTGATTGAAGCCAACCTGCGACTGGTGGTCTCGATTGCGAAGAAGTACACCAACCGCGGACTGCAGTTTCTTGACCTAATCCAGGAAGGCAACATCGGCCTGATGAA
>CAZZZL010000095.1:0-2904 GCA_964658655.1 uncultured Acetobacteraceae bacterium
CCCGGAAAGTGCGTTTAATGTACCTCTACCAGCTCGTTTTCGGCCTGTTTCGAGCCAGTTCCGTAACGGGAATCAACATAGTCGAGCAGGATTCGATTGAAGTCGGCGACGATGGAATCACCCTTGAGCGTCGTCATCAATTTGCCATCGACATACACTGGCGCCTTCGGGTCTTCCGCCGTTCCGGGCAGCGAGATGCCAATGTTGGCGTGCTTCGATTCGCCGGGGCCATTGACGATACAGCCCATCACCGCAAGCTTCATCTCTTCGACGCCGGGATAGCGCTCACGCCACTGCGGCATGCTCTCGCGGACGTAGCCCTGGATCTGTTGCGCGAGCTCCTGGAAAAATGTGCTGGTGGTGCGGCCGCAACCGGGGCAGGCCGTGACCTGCGGCGTGAAGCTGCGGATCGACAGCGACTGCAGGATCTGCTGCGCGCACTGTACTTCTTCGGTGCGATCGCCATTCGGTTTCGGCGTCAGTGAGACACGGATCGTATCGCCGATACCGCGCAGCAATAATGGCGCCAGGCCGGCAGTTGAAGCGACGATGCCCTTCATGCTCATGCCGGCTTCGGTAAGTCCAAGGTGCAGCGGATAGTCGCAGCGGCTGGCCAGCATGTCATATGCATCGAGCAGGTCGCGGACACCGGACACCTTGGCACTGAGGATGATTTTGTCGTGGCTCAGGCCGATGCGCTCAGCTGTTTCGGCTGAGCTGAGCGCGCTGACCATCATGGCTTCCATCATGACGTCGCGAGCTTCCTTCGGTTCGGGCAGGCGCGAGTTTTCATCCATCATGCGGGTGAGCAGCGCCTGGTCAAGCGACCCCCAGTTGACACCGATACGCACCGGCTTGTCGTTCTCAATGGCGCACTCGATCATCGTGCGGAAATTCTCGTCTCCCTTGAGTCCGATCGACGCGTTGCCAGGATTAATGCGGTACTTGGCGAGGGTCCGGGCGCAGTCAGGATACTTGCGCAGCAACTGGTGGCCGTTGTAGTGGAAGTCACCGATGATCGGTGTCTGGAGGCCGAGTTTGTCCAGGCCTTCAACGATGTAGGGAACAGCCTTGGCGGCGGCGTCGTTGTTGACGGTGACGCGGACGAGTTCTGAACCTGCGGCGGCAAGTGCGGCAACCTGGTCAATCGTGCCCTGCACATTTGCCGTGTCGGTATTGGTCATGGATTGCACCACGACGGGTGCATCCGAGCCGACGCGGACCTGGCCTACTCGAACCGTAACTGTCTTCCTGCGCACTATTTCTGACATAACGCCCTCAAAGCTATTTTACAACTTTGGCTGTTCCGGGGCGTTTGTGGCTGACTTGCAAGATGCGGGTTTTACGGACTCCGCTCTTGATGACACATCGTTGAAGGTTTTGCGACAGGGTGACGCAGATCACTTCGCTCCGGTCGAAATCACACGATCAGAATCGATAAATCCTGGCCTCCCAGGGTTGCAGGTGTGTTGCTGAACCACCTTCCGGCAGGTTTCCAAGGACGAGCTCGCCCGGTTTGATGTCCGCAGGGAGGGTGTAGTCCACAGCAGTCCGGCTGAAATTCAGCAGCACCAGGAAACGCGCGCTGCCAAGGGTACGGGTGTAGGCGTAAATCTGCGAGTTGGCCGGGTCAAGGTCCTTATAGTTGCCGAAGACGAGGGCAGGATGGGCCTTGCGTAGAGCGATGACCTGCTGGTGAAAGTGGTAAACGGATTCAGGATCCTTCAACTCTTCTGCTGCATTGATCGTGGAGAAGTTCGGGTTGACGGCCAGCCATGCCTTTGCGGATGTCGTGAAGCCGCCGTTTGGCGCATCGCTCCACTGCATGGGAGTGCGGGCGTTATCACGGCTGGTGCGACGCAGGTTCGCGATGAAATCATCGACAGAAACCTTGCCTGTGACGACATTTGCCTGGTAGGCGTTCTTGACTTCAATGTCATTGAAATCGGTGATGGCCTTGAAGGGATAGTTGGTCATGCCCAGTTCATCCCCCTGGTAGAGGAACGGCGTGCCGCGCAGGGTAAGCAGCATGGCGGCGATCAGCTTGGCTGAGCGCACACGAAATTCGGGTGTCGAATCGTCGCCGAAGCTGGACACGACACGCGGATTGTCATGGTTTGAGAGGAAAACCGTGTCCCACGAGTGTGTGTCAAGATCGCGGGCGTGGTCGTCGTAAATCGCTTTGAGGTCGGGGAGCGTCCAGTCCTTCCACTTGCTGCCGTCACGATCGAGTCGCACGGCATCGAAGTTGAAGATCATGTCGAGTTCATGCCGACGGTTGTCGATAAGCTGCGATTCCTGCTGCAGGGAGATGCCGAGGGCCTCGCCGACGGAAGTGTCGTCATACTTCGAGAGCACCTCGCGGTTCATCTCCTGCAGGTATTCATCGCGATGCGGACCATTGGCAAACAGTGCGACGAAGCCGCCACTGCGAAGTTGTTGGGACGTGAGGTCCGGCAGGCCGGGCTGCTTTGAGATCAATGGGATCACATCCATACGGAATCCGTCGACGCCCTTATCGAGCCAGAAACGCATCAGGCTGTAGACCTCCTGCCTGACCTTCGGATTGTCCCAGTTGAGGTCGGGCTGCTTGACGGCAAACAGGTGCAGGTAAAACTGCTGCGTGCGCGGCTCGAACTGCCAGGCCGAGCCGGAGAAGAAGCTTGGATAATTATTCGGCGGATCGAATCCGTTGGGCGCAGATGGGTTCGGCTTGCCGTCGCGCCAGATGTAGTAATCGCGATAAGGATTGGTCTTAGACTTTGAAGATTCGACGAACCATTTGTGTTCGTCTGACGTGTGATTGACGACCAGGTCGATGATGAGGCGCATATGGCGATGCTTGATGCCGGCGAGCATGCGATCGAAGTCGGCCATGGTGCCGAACTCGGTCATGACTTTGCG
>CAZZZL010000096.1:0-2895 GCA_964658655.1 uncultured Acetobacteraceae bacterium
TTTTGTCTATAGATAGCTGAGCCACCAGTCCTGGCGCCGGCTTTTCAAGCGGCTGAACCAGAGGCACAGCGGATAGAGTGTCACGACGAAACCAATCCAAAGCGCATACACGCCCCACAAATCGAAACCCCAGCCGGGAAGATCCCCGCTCCGGAACATGGGAAGGTTCAGGAAAAAACGCCAGTCCCGATGTTCTGCCATTGCCAGCAGGAGCGCTGTTCCGTGGATCAGATAGATATGCAGCACGTAGTAGAAAAAAGGCACACGCCCATAGGTCACGACAAAACTGCGCAGGTGCGGCAGCCACCTGTGCTCAACAGCCCAGTCAAAGGCAGCATAGAGAAGCAGGAGAAATCCGAAGGTCGCGAGAATATAGTCCAGTGACGGCGGATATTTTTGCACCTGAAAGAAAGACATTGCCGTCTGTGTCGCAGTGGCAAGATGCTCAGCAATGTTGCTGTCGCCATAACCATGGTGCAGACGCAATACTGAAAACACGGCCAGCATGGCGAAACCGGTCAAAGCGCTCCACTTCTGCCGGAACGCCGGTGCCGCAGCCGCGATCGGTCCAAATGCATACCCGAGACAGATGACGCCAATCCACGGCAGCAACGGGTAGAGCTCAAAGAGAATGGGCCGTCCGTGAGAAAACCATGGACCGCGGATGTGCAGCAGTTTCCACGCCGGGTTCTCTCCCCACTTTTCATCTAATGGATCAAGTAAATTCTGCAACGTCACAATCACTGCGCCTATTGTGCCGACTGCCCAGCGTGGCAGCCACTGCAATCCAGCCAGGACGATCATGCAGACGCCGATCGTCCATATCACCTGCAGCAGGATCGGCGGCAATCGAAAGCCCCACGCAAGCGCAATCACAGTAGCTTCAAGAAAAATAAGCCACAGTCCGCGGGTCAGCAGAAGTCTGCCCAGCTGTGAAGAGCTTTTACCGCGCAACCTCTGCAGATACACCGATGCCCCGGCCAGTGCAATAAAGCCGGGCGCACAGAGATTGGTAATCCAGCGTGTGAAGTAAAGCGCTGGCCAGGAGTGAACAGGGTCCGTAGGATCCACGTGCGCAGAACTGAAGAAGTCCCGCGTATGATCGATTGCCATCACGATCATCAAAAATCCGCGCAGCAGGTCGATCGATTCAAGCCGCCGACTCGCGGGCTGAATGGGTAGAGGATAGTCCTCAACGCTAATTGGATCCTGGGGCCCTGAACCAGCATCGTTTGCGGTAGGCATATGGATGAGCGTGAGTCTAACGACAATCCTGGCCCACGTCACGCGCTACTTTGCGCGATACGGTCTGACCGCGGCGTGCGGCCACGCAAAAAAGCCCGGCATGCCTTCTGCCGGGCTTATGGTCATCCAGAATCACGCCATAAAAACTGCTCAACTACCTACGACGCCTTCGCGTTCTTCGTCTGTGGCTCGACGCCATTCTCCGCCTGCTGCGCCTTGGCGAAGTCGGCAATCAACGCACTACGAAGTTTGCCGCGCGTCGGCATATCCGCACCTTCCGGACGCAGTGGCTGGCGATGCTTCGAGGTAATAATCAGCGCCTTCGCCGGCCCGTCAGCGGAGCAGCAAATGCTCCTAGCCGTGCGCGCATCCAGGTAGGCAGCGTCACCGTCTTCAAGAACATGGAGCGCCTCGCCGTACTGTACTTCCAGCGTGCCGCCCATCACGATAATGATCTCCGAACCGACAAACACCTGCGGACGAAACTTGTCGTCGCGGCTCGCCGGCAGAAACTCGGCCAGGCACGGACGCAGTCCGTCATTCGGCACCAGGATGCCGAAGCTTTCCGCGATATGGGTCGGCGTGTCCCGTTCTCCCTGGGGCAGGCGCGCGCGGTTCTGGTGACGCGAGATGCGAAAGAGTGCGTCTGAATCCGCCTGGAAAAAATACGAGAGATCTTTTCCGAAAATCATCGAGATGCGCGCAAGATTGCGCAGCGTCGGCACCACGCGGCCCGTTTCCAGTTGCGAAAGGAAGCTGGCGGAAAGTCCGGTCTGCTTGCCCAGTTCGACCAGTCCCATGGACTTGCGCAGGCGAAGCCGCTTGATGCGCGCCCCAATTTTTGTGTCCTCGATCAGGTGCTCGACTACATCGGGATCTACAGGAATCGGCGTTGCCGCCGGGTGCTTCTGCTCATCAGCCATGTGCTTATGTCTCCGTCCGTTCTACACGTAGGACGCAGAAAATGCGCTGTTCTTCTGACTGCGAGAGGAGCTTTTCGGCAGCAAATGCGCCGCTTTTGACAAGATGGAGAATTTCGGCAGGAAACATAAACAGGAGCAACGAGAGCACCTTCGAAAGCCGGCGCGGGGTCCCGTCGCTGGGCATTTCGCAACCAAAGAAAAGCCGCGATTGCTCGCGGCTTTGAGACTGCTCAGGGCTAAGACTACGCTTCGCGAACACCATCGACAAACGCCTTTAGCTTCCGCGAACGCGACGGATGACGCAGCTTGCGCAGGGCCTTGGCCTCGATCTGCCGGATGCGCTCACGCGTCACCTGGAAGCTCTGGCCCACCTCTTCAAGCGTATGCTCGGAGCCGTCCTCAAGACCGAACCGCATCTTGATGACCCGCTCTTCCCGCGGCGTCAACGTGCGCAGTACCTGTGACGTATATTCCTTCAGATTGACGCTGATGACGGCTTCAGAAGGCGAGACTGCCTGGCGATCTTCGATGAAGTCCCCAAGGTGAGAATCCTCTTCTTCGCCGATCGGCGTTTCAAGCGAGATCGGCTCCTGGGCAATCTTAAGTACCTTGCGGACTTTAGCCACCGGGATATCCATGCGCTTCGCTATCTCTTCCGAGGTAGGTTCGCGCCCAAGCTCCTGCACCAGCTGACGCGAGGTGCGGATGAGCTTGTTGATGGTCTCGA
>CAZZZL010000097.1:0-2210 GCA_964658655.1 uncultured Acetobacteraceae bacterium
CAATTTAATCTTCTGGTCGCATTGATCGTCTGGGTTGCGTGGCTCGTCTTTGGAGGGCGTTTTGCAATTCACCACCTGCTTGTGGATTGGCGGGTTGCGCTCACAATGGTCTTCGGCTCGCTAGTCGGGGGCGGAACTAGCGAAGGCGGCGGAGCCATTGCTTTTCCGATCTTCACCAAGCTGCTTCACATTGCGCCGCGCGATGCGCGAAACTTTTCGCTTGCCATCCAGAGCATCGGGATGGGTGCCGCCACTGTGAGTATCCTGTACCTCCGCATCCCGATTGAGCGCAGAGCTCTGCTTTATGCGGGACTACCCGGGATTCTGGGAGTCGCACTCGGAGCCATTTTCGTTGCGCCTCGCATCCCTCCGATCTTTGTGCGGACTTCGTTCACCGTGCTGGTGAGCAGCATGGCCGTGGCGCTCTTACTTGTGAATCGAGAGAAAAATGTTCTTCGCAACCGATGGATGCCGATCTTCGGAGCGCGAGAGAAGATGATTCTTGTGCTCGCTGGTTTGCTGGGCGGCGTGGTCAGCGCACTGGTCGGGATCGGCGAAAATTCAATTGTCTTTATGGTCATGGTGCTTCTGTTTCGCGTCGACGAAAAGATCGTGACACCTACAACCGTGGTCCTTATGACGATGGTGACGGTTCCCGGCTTCCTGCTCCATCTCTTCCTGCTGAAGGATTTCTGTCCGGCCGTGATGGGGTACTGGCTTGCGGCTGTCCCGATAGCCGTCGTAGCGGCGCCGCTCGGGGCGTTGATTTGTTCCCGTATGGAGCGGCATGCCATCGTGCATCTTCTGCTGTTCCTGATCGCCTTAGAGTTCATCAGCACAGTCGTCCTGGTGCCGCTGCCGCCTGCGGTGCTTTGGGTCTCGCTGGCAACGTTGATCATTTGCGGCTCCATCGATTTCGCCATGAGCCGAGCGCGACGATACCTGCCGGAGAATTTTCCATCGTCCTGACGCTGAGAGAATAGACGCCGACGGCTTCGATTCCGTCGCGCGCCTCAATCTTTCGATGGTTGCTCAACCAAGAGCTGTCTTGTAGCTTGATTCCTGCAACTGTGCGGGCTGCTCCGCACATTCCAAAAGACATGCCAGACTCGCTACAAGAGATCAATACGGAAGGTCAGGCGGACGCTGTCGTCATTGGCGGCGGCCTGTCCGGGCTCGCCGCAGCCATTCATCTGACCCGCGCAGGCCTGAAGGTGATCTGCCTTGAGCCGCGCGAGAACTTTACCAGAATCATCGGCGAGTCTCTCGACTGGTCGGCACCTCTGCTGTTCGCACAGCTTGGGCTTTCGATGGAAGAGCTTGTCGCGACCGGGGCAGCCACCTTCAAGCGTCACATTACCGTGACGGCTGTAGAAGGCACACAGCAGGAGTTTCTTCCCGGGGCATGGCTCTCCGAGCGTCCCTGGAACGTTGAGACTCGCACGCTACACCTGGACCGTCTCCAGATCCACGAATTGTTGCAGGCGCAGGTACGGGCCCAGGGAACGGTGACACTGCACGAACGCGCCATCGGGTTCGAGGTCCGCGATGGCAGGATTCTTTGCGTGCAGACCTCGGGCGGACAATCTCTTCGTCCTCGCTGGGTGGTGGATGCGTCTGGCGCGGCCGCAAGTCTACTTGGACGAGAGTTCAACCTTCGATCGGCATCTTACGGGCCGAGAAAGGTTGCGCTGTGGTCCCACTTTCCTACCGACGAATGGGTCGAAGGTACCACCCTCTATACGCTCAGCTCCGGGGACGAGTACATGGAATGGATCTGGGAGATTCCAGTCAGCCCCGGCGTAAGCAGCATCGGCTATGTCGCACCCGGTTCAAAGGCCAAGCAGCAGCGGGCAGCGGGGCTGAGCAACGCCCAAATACTTTGGGAGCAGATGAGCCGGTTCGCACGCTTATCGAAGATCGCCGAGCAGTCTCCCGCAGGGCACGTTGCGGCTACGTCATTTCTCTGCCGGACCTACAGTGGTGTCTGTGGTTCCAACTGGATCATCATCGGTGAGGCTGCGTCGCAGTCAGATCCGATTACCGGAAATGGCGTGACGGCTGCGTTGCGTCACGCGGAAGAAGGCAGCGCTCTCATCGTTCGTTATCAGCACCGAGAGAAGATTCCGGCGCTTGCACGATTTGTCTACGACATGCGTGTAAGCGGGATGGGCCGCTACTTCAACAGCCTGATCGAGAAGCTCTACTAT
>CAZZZL010000098.1:0-2032 GCA_964658655.1 uncultured Acetobacteraceae bacterium
CCTGAGGAAAACAAGTGAGTTCTCACACACCCTCTTCAGCCCCTGAGGTACGGCTCTTTGTCCGAGCGCACCGCGATTCCGGCGGAAAAGAACCGTACCTCAGCGGCTAAAGCCGAGCATGGTAACGATGTATACGGCACGGCTGAAAGCCGTGCCCTTCCAAGATCACTGGTCTTAGGCCCAATTTGAGCAGCACCTTTTTTGCGAAAGCAATTAAGTCACAACCTCCGACCGGAGCGTACCCGGATTTCCCACTTCGCTCTGCTGGCAACGACCACGTGTGCGACTCGCTTTAAGGCGAGCCGCATGCAGTCCATCAGCGCCACGGGTCTGCACGGGAAATCCGGGGTAGCGAAGTGGAGGGACCTGCTGTTTATTTTCGGTATTCGTTGCGAACCACCTCGCCGCCTTTCATGACGAAGCGCACATGCTCTAGTTGCTTGATGTCGGCCAGTGGGCTTTGATCTACAGCGATGATGTCGGCAAACTTACCCGGTTCGATCGCTCCCACCTGGTCAGCCCAGCCCATCAAATCCGCGGCATTAATAGTAGCCGCCTGGATCGCCTGCATCGGTGACATGCCGTATCGAGTCATCCATTCAAATTCAATCGCCTGGGTGCCATGAGGAAAGGGACCTGCATCCGTGCCAAATGCAACTTTTACTCCCGCAGCCAAAGCTTTCTTGAAACTGGCTTCGTGGATAGCGAGACGGCTGGTCTTCCCTCCAGACATCACTAAATCACTTTTCTCAAGCGCACAACAGTAAACGCAGAGGGTTGGAACCAGGTAGATCCCCTTGGCCACCATCTTGCGAATCGCTTCATCATCAAGCTGAATCCCGTGCTCGATCGAAGCTACGCCGGCGTCAATGCAATAGTGAAGGCCAGGTCCGTCATACGCATGGCAGGCGACTTTCAGCCCTTTGAGCCGCGCCTCATCGACAATGGCCTGCACTTCTTCCAGGCTGAAATCCGCCACGCTGACCTCAGTCCCGTCCGGCCGGAAGCTGTAGCGATCGGTTCCGTAAATCTTAATAAGGTCCGCGCCATAGTTGAACTGCTCGCGAACAGCCTTTCGCGCCTCTTCGGGACTATCAATCGTCTGCACTCCGATAGGCACACTGACTTCGGGCGAATATCCCTCCAGGCCATAACCTCCCGTTGTCGAAATGCCCCGAGTCGCCACCTTCAGACGTGGTCCGGGTATCAGGCCCTGATTGATTGCATTGCGCACGTCGACATCGCTGTACATCGCCCCTTCGGTCTCAACGTCGCGCATCGAGGTGAAGCCGGCTTCAAGATCGCGCTTGACGTTCAGTGTCGCGAGGATAGTTCTGTATTGCCACGACTGTTTGAGTAAGATCTCGTCGTAGTGCGAGTTATCTGTATCCGACAGCATGATGTGGGTATGGCAATCGATCAATCCCGGCAGCACAGTGGCGCCGCTCAGATCGACCCTCGTCGCCCCGGTCGGAATCTTCAATTCGCTGCTGGCCGCAATGCGTTCGATGTGATCGCCGCGAAGCACAATCACCTGGTTGCTCAGCATTTTTCCGGAACGAACGTCCAGCAATTTCCCTGCCTGTACGTAGGTTTCGGCTGGTCCTTCGGCCGCGTTGACAGCAGCATGACTCAGAACCAGCCAAGCGAGACATCCCACGGAAAATAGGCGCAATTTTCTCCCCTAATTATTCTGCGAGCCGTACAAACGATAGCGAATCCAGTACGTTCCGTTGTCCCAGTTGATGCGGTTGCCGTTATTGCTTACGGTTCCGCCGATAGTATTTCCATTCCAGTTGGTGGTCAGCGTCCGCTTGCCATTCATTTGTCCGCTCGCGCTATTCCCTGATTCGTTGCTGAGCTGCAAATTTCTTCCCTGCTGGCTGATCGAGCAGGTCTGAGCGCGATTGCCCTGGGCATACCAGGTTCCGGTGAGATTCAGGCGATGGCGGTTGTGGCCGCCTCCGCCGTTATCACACCTGGCCCAAAAGGTGCCGTTCGACCAATTGATTTGGCTGCCATCCGGGCTAAG